>NZ_JBFRCM010000011.1:0-298212 GCF_040965735.1 Paraburkholderia sp. BR10936 | reverse complement strand
GGCTCGGCCATGCGCTGCGCGTCGCCCAGGCGCTGCAGGCGCAACGCGATAACCGTCGCGTATCAGGCTCGCCATCCCGCACCAATCGCGGCGCCGCGGTACGCAAACCGAAACCATTGCCTGGCGCGAGGAAGCAGCGCGAAGTGACACTCGAGGACTTGAATGCGGCGGTAATGGGGACCCACCGCAACCCGGGAGGCTCGGTGCTAAAAACCCCCTCCAGATAGATATAAAGGACTGCAAAACAACCGCAGAACCAACCTCAGCCCCGACATCTGTATTTAGCCGGGACCCCGACATCTGAAAATGGCTTTGACATATGTGTCACAGCTTTTTTGTAATGTCTGATTCGGGGGTGCGGCGGAATTCTTGGACTTCTTCATGTCGTCAGCCCCAAACCCCGAGCCCATTCACGAAGCAGCACTCATGCATTTCACGCAATAGTGCGATGAGAACAATGCAATAGACATCCAATTTCGGCGCCGCTCTAATTAGCACGCTCATTCTATTTTTGAGCGTCGTTCACATAACTAGAGGAGACATACATGCGCTTTCGCGTGCATGGAGTGTGCGGCATTGCACTGGCGCTTTCCGCCGGCGGCGCAGCGGCAGCCGATTCGAGCGTCACGTTGTACGGCGTCGCCGATACCTATCTGCAGTATCTCGGCAACGGCGGCACCCATACGTTCGCCATGAAGAGCGGCGGCTCCACCGGCTCGCTATTCGGCCTCAAGGGCGTAGAAGACCTTGGCGGCGGTCTGACGGCCCAGTTCACCGTCGAGTCAGGCTTCAACATCAACAACGGCGGCCTTTTCGCGGATACGAGCACATTGTTCTATCGTCAGTCGTGGGTAGGGCTCAAGGACGAGCGCTATGGCACGCTCACATTCGGGCGGCAGTATGACGCGAGCTTCCGCGTTGTTTACCCGACCGATCCGTTCAAGGTCGACGAGGCGCTCTCGCCGTTCGCCGCCTTCGTACTCACACCAGACCGCAACACGCTCTCCACGCAGTACGACAGCGGCCGCCTGAGCAACTCGATCCTCTATCAAACGCCCCGGCTTTACGGCGTGCAGGGCTATGCGATGTACGCCTTTGCCGCCACGGTCACGCAGCCCGTTCCGGCAACCACGGGCAACGCGCTGAATGTCGGACTCAACTACACCGGCGCAGGCCTTTACGCCGGATTGGCATACATGTACCAACATCCGGGTACGGAAACGATTGCGGCACTCCCCGGCCCGCTCGCGCTACTCGGCACGGAGCATTTCATTGCCGCACTTGCTTACCGTATCGGGCCCGTCAATCTTCAGGCGAACTACTCGTATCAGCGTGCGAACGATCCGGCGCCACACACGCTTGCCGCCGTGGTCGGCACGGCGCATTCGGTGAGCATCGCTGAAGTCGGCGCGACGATTCAGGCCACCTCCGTCGACGAAATCCAGCTCGCCGCGCTCTATCGAAACGTACGCGGCGCGCACGACAACACGCCGGGCTTCCAGATTGGCGCCGATCACTGGATCTCCAAGCGAACGAGCTTCTACGTGCGCGCGGGCTACTTCAAGAACAACGGCAGCGCGACCACGAGTTGGCCCGGCGTTAGCGTGACCGAACCGGGCGCCAAACAGTACATGGCCGCGCTCGGCATGACGCACCGCTTCTAGGTTGCAATGTGAGGACAGTTGTGCGACGCGGGAACCGCTGCCGTCAGGCACCGTTCCCACGCTTTTTCCCGTTTACTCTGCTCACCGCAGTCATATTCAGCCGCGCCCCCCAACCTGTACCTCACGACGGGCGAAGGAGACGTCGTCGCAACGCGCTAGAAGCGCTTCTGCAAGCCGAGGCGTAGTGCAATCTGCTTGTCCGCGGCCGAAGGGCTGAAGCGCGTATTGAATGGCCGCGCCCGCGATTTGCATGGTGCTCGCCGACACATAGCCGCATCGACCGGTTACGACTGCGGCGTGGTAGCCGAGCCGAACGATCCGAGGTTGTTGACCGTGGCGAGGCCCTTGTTCGGCGTGCTGCCGTAGAGCGAGACATTCGGATCGCGCGCGTTGATGTAGCCCGCCCATTGGCCCGTGGCCGTGAGTGGTTGCACGAAACCCGTATAGGTGTCGTACTGGCGACCGAAGGTGAGGCTGCCCGCGTTCGCACTCGTTAGGCCCACGAATGCCTGACGCCCGAACATCGCGCCACCCTGCCCCAGAATGCCGTTGTTGACCCGGAATCCGTTTTCCAGCACGGAGAGCGCCTTGAGGCCGTCGCCCAGATCTTCGCTCACACGCACGCCCCAGCGGCTGCCCGCCACGCCGTTCGCGCTGCCGTCGCTCATGGCACGCTTGCGTGCACCGCCGTTTGCGTGTTGCTCGCATAGGTGAGACCGACGTCGATCAGCCCGTACAGCGTGACGCTGCTTTGCGCCTGAGTCGCCGTCCAGTCCAGTGCGAGCGCGCTCAATGCGAGATGCCGGTTTTTCACTCGATGCGCCTCTATTTTATATCGTTATCCTGATTATTACTCGCGGAAATGAGCCGCCGGATCGGCACCAGCGGGCATCGTGAAATCGAATATCAATGCGGGTTGCGGCTTCCGGAGCGCATACTCCGGGCCCTTGCACTCAGGCGGCCTGGCGCGCGATCGGCGGATAGACGAAGGTGCGCGCGAGGTGGGTCTCGCGCGGCACATACAGTCGCAGCGCGAGATAGAAGCGGTCGTTCGGTGCTGGCAGCCAGTTGCGTCGCAGCGTCGGGTCTGATGGCATGTTCGCCGAAATGGCGATACGCAGACCGCCGTCGGCGTCGTACTCCAGGCCTCGCGTGCGGTCGCCGAGCGAGTAACGGCCGATGGCGTTTTCGGCCAGCATATACGTCGCCTTTTCGTAGGCGGTGAGTGACCAGAACGCGTCGACGGCCGGCAGGTTGCTCGGTGCGAAGTGCAGGACATAGGAGGCGTTGCCGTCGAGCGTAGCGCCATCTGCGTCGGTATCGGCGGTGATGTACATCGCTTCCTCGATACCGAGCGCGCCGATATAGCAGAGCGCAACCTGGGCACGCTCGCGGTAGTTTTCGCCGAAGGTTGCGCGCACATCGACTGGCAGCGCCCACCCTCCGCCCAGCGCGAGCGGCGGCTCGCCGGCAAGTTCGTGCGTAGCGTGAGCGAGCGCGCGTTCCAGCGCGTCGCGCTGCGCCGGGTCGAGCACGTTGTCCATGCATGGCGCGCCAATGCCGCATGCAGCAAAGCGCGCCACGACCGCTTGCGCCTCGCGCGGCGGCGGGTGGTCGGCCAGCAGCCGGTTGACGACTTGCGCGAAGCGCTCCGCGTTGCCGAGCATTTCGGTGGGCTGAACGCCGGCGTCGATCAGCTTGGGGATCTGTGCCGCGCTGCCCGGCGCGGGCTCGACCGTCAACTGGTCCTGCAGGTGTACGCCCGCTGCGAGATCGGCTTCCCCGTCCACGAGAATGCGGCCGATGAGCCATACCGTATCGGTCGGACAAGCCATTGCGCGCATGCCCGCGGGTACCTCGCCGTGCCACTCGGGCCCGTGCAGGAAGAATGCGCCGGCCTCGTTGCCAGTGGTGCGGGTGCCGATATAGCCGAACGGGTTCGTGTAGAGGTCGAGCAGGCCGAGCACGTAGTACCGCGTGTTCATGGCAGGCACCCGGATCACGAGCGGGCCGTCGCTCAGGTCGAACCATGCGCTCGAATAGAGCGTGTCGTTGTTGGGCGTGACCACGCGACGGTGTTGCGGGCCGAGCAGCACGCGCGTATGGAACCATTCGTTGGCCCAGCGCTTGAGCGTTTCGGGCGAATCACCCGCGTAGCGCCCAGCATGGTCGACTCGCGGACAGGTGGCCGAGCGCATGCGCGCCATTTCGTAGAGCGGCAACGCGAACTGCACGGCTTCGACGGCGAGGTCGTAGTCGGCGTTCTCGGTGCCGGTGGCCGAGTTGGCCGGCGTTTCAGGCGATTCGATGGAAGACGTCATGGGTTGTACGGTTGGATCGGGTTGAGGGTCGCGCTGCGTGACAAGTGGGGGCGCGGCGCGGTTCAGGCGGCGACGGCGCGCACCGGCGGAATCACATAGCGTCCTTCGAGGAACGACGCCTGCGGATGGTAGAAGCGCAGAATCAGATAGAAGCTGCCGGCTGGCGCAGGCAGCCAGTTCGTTTGCGAGGCCGGCGCCTCATGCTGGATCTCGATGCGCAGGCCCCCGTGCTCGTCGTATTGCAGGCCGTGCGTGCGGTCGCCAATGGCGTAGCGGCGGACGGGGTTGTCGGCGAAATAACGGTCCGCGCCATAGAGCGAGAGCGACCAGAGCGCATCCACCGGCGGCAACTGGCCAGGCGGGAAATAAAGCTCGTAGCGGCGGCCACCGTCGAGGTTCTCACCCGCTTCGTCGAAGTCGGCTGTGGCGTAGACAGCTTCGTCGGCCGCGAGCGCGCCCAGTCCCTTCATGGCGATGCATGCGCGCAGCAGATGCCGGTGGCCGTAGCGGCCAAGGCCGAGGCTGTAGGTCCAGCTACGCCGGGTGCGGCTTGCCGTGAAGGCGACAATGAGGCGCTGCGCGTCGGCGTAAGCCTCGCGCAGGCCCTGCTGCACGGAATCGGGCAGCGCAGCCATGCTGCGCTCGCCCGGCGCGCGAATGCCCACGCGTTCGAGCGCGCTCACGAGCGCGGCTTCGTCATTGCACGGCGGCAGGTCCGCGAATGACTGAAAGACGTTCTGGAAGAAGTCGAGCGCGGCGTCGCCGCTGTCGTGCCATTGCCCCACGCAAACCGGGCCCGCACCGCGCGTGCCGTCGAGACGGAAGGCGCTGGCGGCCTGCTGCGCCTGCGCGAGATCGTCGTCGCCTTTCACGAGCACTCGGCCAAGCATCCACACGAGCTTCGTGGGGCATGCCACGGGCTTACCGTCGCTCGTTGGATGTTGCTCCGGCGTGTGCAGTACGAAGCGGCCGCCACGCGTGCCGGCGTTGCGCGGGCTGAGGTTCACGAAGTTGTTCGTGAAGGCGTCGAGCAGTTCGACCACGTAGTAGCGGTCGTCGTCCACTGCGGGAATGTCGAGCACCACCGGCCCGCCGGAAAGGTCGATCCAGGCGTTCAGGTAGAGAAAGTCGTTGGCCGGCGTGACGATATCGCGGTCTTCGTGCGTCCAGCGGTGCGTGCTCGCATGAATCGTATTGAAGGGACGGCGCAGCGGGCTCGTGGAGTGCGGCAGCGTATGCAGCGCACAGGTGCGCACGACTTCCACGACAGGATAACGCGCAATGGCCAGCGGACCGGCGCACATGCGGACCAGGGTGACAACCGGGTCCTCACGCAGCTGGTTTGCCTCTGGTTCTACGACTGACATTGTTTGGTTGTACATAGTAATACTCACTGTAACGGATTGCGACAAGCTGAATGCGGAAGCGACGTTACTATGCGTCGCGTTCGAGCGTAATAACGGCGTCGGCGGCGATGAGCCCTTGCGGCGTCACGATGAACGGATTGATTTCGAGCGTTTCCAGCCGGTCGCCGATCGCCGCGCCCACGCGGGTCAGCGCCATCAGCGTGGCGGCGGCTTCGTCGAGCGAGAGGACCGGGTTGCCACGGTGTCCGCGAAAGAGCGCGGCCACGCCGCTCGCTTCGAGCATGGCGAGCGCCCGTTCGCGAGTGAGCGGCGCGAGGCCGAAGGCCACCTTGCGGCACAACTCGACGCCGGTGCCGCCAAGGCCCGTCATCGCGACAGGGCCGAACACCGGATCGCGCTTCACGCCCACGATCATCTCGCCCCACCCCTTTACCATCCGTGCGATCACCACGCCTTCGAATCCGCCCGGCAAGTCTGCCTGCGCGGCAGCGCTTGCGATGGCGTCGAAGCCCTGGCGCACGGCCGCTGCATCGCGCAGGTCGAGCCGCACGCCGCCAATATCGCTCTTGTGCAGCACGTGGCGCGAGCGCAGCTTGAGCGCGACCGGAAAGCCCACTTCCTGTGCCGCGTCGACAGCCTCGCTCGCGCAGCGCGCCACGCGATGCCGCGCGACAGGCACGCCAGCTCGGACAAGCAGTGCCATCGCTTCGGCTTCGTCGAGAGCGGCGGCATCGGGCGGCACGCTCGCGGGAAAGACCACGCGTGCGCTCTCGCCATCAATCGTTGTTGCATCGAGCGAGGCATTCGTCTCGCGCGCACGCAACAGCGCCGCCACCGATTCCATTGCGTGCACCGGCTCGCGGAAGACGAGCACGCCACGCGCTTCGAGCCAATGCCGCTTGACATCGTCGACGAGACCCGAGAGCACGAGTGGCACGTTTGCGCCGCTGGTTGCGACACGCTCGACGGCCTGCTCGATCGCGGCCCACGCGGCCGGCGCATTGCCGCCGCCGGCGACGAATGCCACCACGCTGCCATAGGCGCCGCAAGTGACGGCGTCGACGAGCGTGTCGGCCAGCACGTCGGCCTGCGAGACGATCTGGCCCGTCACGTCGACAGGGTTGGCCGTGGAGGCAAACGCAATGCGCTCGCGCAGGCGTGCGCTGCATGCTTCGGGCAGCGGCGGCAGTTCGAGTCCGAGCGCTTCGGCGCGGTCGGCCATCATGATGCCAACGCCGCCCGAAACGGTAACGATGGCCGTGGCGGCCGACTGCGGCCGGCGCCCTTTCGAAAGCGCATAGCCGAGGCGAAAGAAGCCGTCGAGCGTATCGGCGCGAAACACCCCGTATTCATCGAATACGGCCTGATACACGGCATCCTCGCCCGTGAGACTCGCTGTGTGCGACTGCGCGGCCCTTGCGCCTGTAGCCGTGGTGCCCACCTTGGTGATGACCACGGGCTTGCCGGCGGCGCGCGCGGCGGCAAGCGCCTGGCGCAGCCTGGGGCCGTCCGTGCAGCCCTCCAGATACGCGAGGATGACCGTCGTATCAGGATCGTTGGCGAGCCAGGCAATGGCGTCCGCGACCTGCACGCCGGCTTCGTTGCCGGTCGTGATCCAGTGGCTCAAGCCGAGCCCTGCTTCGCGGGCGAGCGCGAACGCATAAGCGCCGAACGCGCCGCTCTGGCTCACCAGCGCCACGTCGCCCACGGGCGGCGCACCGGCTAGTGCCACGGGCGAGAACGTCGCGTAGACGCGTTCGCGCAGGTTCATCAAGCCGAGGCACTTGGGGCCGAGCAGCGTGACACCGCCCTGCGCGGCCATGCGCGCGAGATTGCGCTGCACCGCGCGCCCGGCCTCGCCCATCTCCGCAAAGCCCGCCGTGAACAGCACGGCGGAGCGCGCCCGATTGCGCACGAGCTGCGCGATCACGTCGGGTGTGGCGTGCGCGGGCACGGCCACGATCGCGAGATCGACGGGCTCGGGCACAGCGTCGAGCGTGGCATGGGCAGTCATTCCCTGTACCTGGGCAGCCTTTCCGTTGATCGCATAGATGCGGCCCGCATAGCCATGTTCGCGCAGCAGTCGCAGCGGCATGCCGCCGACTTTGGCGGCATCGGCGGAAGCGCCGATTATGGCAATCGAGGCAGGACGCAGCAGTGGCGTGAGATCGATATTCCGCATGGACGTTAGCATTCCTTTTTATGCGATGATCGGGCAGCTCACTGCTCGCCCCGTGCGAGCGGAGGGACAAGACAAGCATCCTGCGCTACGAGCGCACGCGCCGCGAAGCGGCGGCGGTCGGAGGCCGGATCGATCAGGATGGCCGCGATAATGCCGGCCACAACCGAGAACACGCCGGCCAGCATCATGCCGGTGCGATACCCGTCGAGCTGGACTGCGGCATGGTCGATCACCTGGCCCATCACGGCGGGCGTGATGAGTCCGGCGAGCGTCGTGATGCAGATGTTGATGCCTAGCACTCCGCCGCGCTGCGCCGGCGGCACGATCTCGCCGGCGAGAGTCACGCCCGTTACGAACGTGAACGAAGCGAGCGAGAACGCGATCGTCACCGCGAACACGAGCAGTAGCCCGGCCGGGAGCAGCGGCATGAGGGCGAGCGCCACGCCAGATACCACCACGGCCGCCGCGCCCAGCGTGCCGCGCGCATGGCGGCTCGACACGCCGCGCGCCATCAGGCGCTGCGACCACCAGCTGAGCAGCGGCGAAGCCACCATCTGGCCGAATGCGGGCAGCACAACGATCCAGCCGACCTGCGTGAGCGAATAACCTGCCACGCGCACAAGATAGCTCGGCAGCCAGATCGTCGACATTGTGAGGATCACATAGGCGGCGAAGCCGCTGAGATCGCTGCCAATACAGGTTCGCGCGAGCAGCAACGCGGCGAGCGGAATGCGTTGCGGCAACTCAGGCACCGGTGAATGCACGCGCAGGGAATCGGCAGGGTTCGCGGGCCGCCCCCCCTGCGCGGCGTGTGAATCGAGTGCCCCCTCCTTGCCGATCCACAACCAGGCTATGCTCCAGACCACGCCAACCACGGCCAGCATGGCGAACGCAGCGTGCCAGCCGAAATGGACGATCACGGCAGTGATAACCGGCGCAATGAGGCCGGCGCCGAAGGATGCGCCGATCGTAAGTACTGCCGATGGAACCGTGCGCTCGTGGTCGGGAAACCACTTGTAGAGCGCATGCACGGCCACTGGATACGCGGGTCCCTCGCTCGCACCCAGAAGCACACGCGAGACAATCAGCGTAAGCGGCGTTGCGAATACGAGCAGCGGCACCTGCGAAAGCGACCACGTGAGCGCCATCGCCAGCAGCAGCCAGCGCGCCTTCACGCGGTTAGCGAGCAGACCGACGAGCAGCGCGGAAATCGAGAAGAACGTGAAGAAGCTCGCCGCGATGCGTCCGAACTGTGTGTGCGTGAGCCCGAGCTCGCGCATGATCGGTTCGGCGGCGAGACCGATCAGGGCCTTATCCGCAAAGTTGATGGCGAGGAAGAAAAACAGGCCGACGACGATTACCCATCGCTGACGCCTGTAACGTGTCTCTGATGTCATTGCGTCTCCATTTGCGGCTATTCCTTTGCGCGCCGGCGTGAAGCGGTCGCCCAAAATTGCCGTTTCGGGAGATTGAACGACGAAGAGACAAATAATACAACTGCATAATTTGCATTGTATCGATGCGATCAGTGCATTAATTGTCGTACGGGTAGTGCGCTGCCGCAACCTCCTGAACAACGCGAATGGCCTGTTCCGCTGCGGGCGAAAGCGTGCGTCCGGCCAGATGGATGATGCAGAACTGGAGCCAGAGCGGCTTGCGCGAGGGCAGCGAGAGCGGCACGAGGTCCGCCATGCGCGACGCATTCGGGAACGCATGCGTGGTGAGCAACAACAGTGCGTCGGTCTTGCGCGCGTACTCCTGCAGCACATTCACATCGTTGCAGACGAGATGGAAGTCCAGTTCGTTGCCAGGCGCATAGCGCAGCCATTTGCGCAGCCCATCGCGCATTGCGTCGGGCAGCGGCACGGAGATAACCGGAAATGCCTGCAGCTGGTGGGTCTCCACAGTGGCCAGGCGCGCGAGCGGGTGGCCTTCACGTACGTACCAGCCCGCGCGATGCCTGGGCAGCGGGATTACATTGACCTCGCTGACGGTCGGCGCGCCGCGAATATCCACGATCAGAAAATCGAGTTCCTCGCTGTAGAGCGATTCGAGCGAATTTTTCCAGTTGTCGATGCGCGCGTCGATACGCATCTGCGGATGCTGCTGCGCGAGGTTGTCGAGCACCGCGGGCAGCAGCATGGCCGCCGGATACGGGCCTGCCCCGAAGCTCACCGAGCCGATACTGTGGTCGCGCAGCAAGTCCACGTCGCGCACCAGACAGCGCGCCTCGAACAGCACTTTCTTCGCTCGGCGCACCACGGTTTCGCCCGCGGACGTGATCTGCACGTCCCGGGTGGTGCGGTCGAAGAGCGCCATGCCGAGCTCTTCCTCGATGGACTGGATGCTACGGCTGAGAGCGGGTTGGCTTAGGTGCACGCGCTGTGCGGCGCGGGCGAAACTGCCCTCTTCCGCGAGGGCGACCACATGTTCGAGTTGGCGTAGGTTCATGGCGGACGCGACAGGCTAATCGGTCGGCGCAGGCAAGCCCTGCGCCGCGAAACAGCATAGCCTGGACGGGCACCGCACGGCACGTGTCTTCTGTCGCGGCTCTCTACAGTGTGAAAATACCCACGATCGGCCGTTGCTCCTTCGAGAACGGACGGCGATTCGCGTCTACGCACCAGACCATTCGGCTGCACATCTGCACTCAAAACCGGACGGCATGTTACCTACGCCGCCACCGGCGGTCTCACTGAAAAGTCGCGTTGACAGTCAATTGGACAGCATTGCCCTTCGGGCGATTGCTCACGTTGAACTCGTTTACCCAACGCAGCGTCGCGGCAACCGGCGTCTTGTCGATCTTGCCAGTCCACGTCACCATCGGCCCGATGCCCACTGCGTGCCCCTGCGCGCCGCCAGTCAGTTGTGCGATTCCGCCCGTATCGTTGCCCACCTGCTGGATGTAACCGCCGATGATGCCGACACCCCAGCCGCCCGCAAAACGCTTGAGTGCCAGGACATCCAGCACGCTGACCGGTGCGTTGTGATATTGCGTGGCACCGTTCCGCGTATAGAACTCCAGTCCGTAGTTGAGCGAGAACTCGATGTTCGCCGCCGGGAAGAGGTGCGTGTATGCGATGGTCGGCGTGAACGTCCAGGTGTTCTGGCCGGCGTTGGCGAGGCGGTCAGGGCTGTAGGCACCCGTGGGCGCGTAGATTTGAACGCTCAGCGCAACGTGATCGAGTTTCGTCAGGTGGTAGCCGGCCACCACAGGCGAAAAGAACACGTCGGCAAACTGCTTACCGTGGTCGTTCGGCAAAAGACCATGGAACGAGGAAACGTCCGTATATTGCACGGGCACGCCGAACGACGTCGCGAAGTTCCAGCCGCCCGCGGTGATGCCCCATGTTTTCACCGCGTTGATCAGCGTGTATGAGATCGTGTAGTCGAGCCCCGCCGTCACCTTCCCCGCGATCGGCAGCGTTTTGCTCGCGCTCACTGAGCCCTCGTAGTAGATCGTGTTGAGCGAGACGATCCAGTCCGAGGTAGGCGGAACGATCCCGGCATAGGGTGCGATCTGCATGCCGGTGATCGGGCGGCCGATACCGCCTTCAGTCGCGCCGGCATGAAACGAAGCGCCCAGCGCGCCGAAGCACGTCAGTGCGGCCAGTAGGCTTGTCGATGTTCTACGCACTTTGATCGTTGTTGCCCTGTTCGAATCCAACGTGATCGTGTAATGGCTTCCCGCGGCTAGGTGTTTGCCTGCGCAATGTCGGGCAAGCGCCAGCTACGGTCGAACCACGGCTGCAGCGGCCCGTACAGGCGGAAGATCGTGAACCACGACTTGCCAGGAATCGTCTGCACCCAGTTCGATTCGTGGCCCACCGGCGCACTCGGACCAAAAAACAGATCGACGGAACCGTCGGCGTTCTTTTGCAGGCTCTGCTTTTCGCTCGACAGGCTGGGAAACCGCTGGTCGGTCTGCAGCATCGAGCGCGTCTGCGTGTCGTAGATCACCACCGACCAGAAGTCCTTCACGGGCACATTGGGCGGCACGCGCAGCACGTAGTGCTTCGCGCCGTCGAACGGCTTGCCGGCCGCGTCGACGTTCGCCGCCGCGTATTGCGAGCCGATGCCGGGCATGGCCACCGCCATCGCGGGGGTGTCGATGGTTGCGGCGTAGAAAAACATCGTGCGTGCGTCAAAATTGCGCGCGCCCTGGTTCAGCCATTCGTAACTGCCGCCGATGAACGGCGTTGTCCAGTGCCCGTCTGGATAAATCAGTGCGGCAGGATTGCGGTTCGCGAAGTCAATCGTGCGGGCGGTGGCATTGCCCACTGCAACGGCATCGGTCAGGATGGCCTTCGTGTGTGCGTCGGGCGCAAACGGCTTGCCCTTCACCATGCCGATCGAGGCAAACAGTCCCGTCATGTCGGGTCCATAGGCACCGGCCGGCTCTTCCTGAACGATCTGGTTGATCTCATCGTAGAACTCGATGTTGTTCGCATGGACCGTGTTCATGGTCTTGCCCGACAGGTCGATGAACCGCGTGGCGGGCGGATTCGCGGCCTGCGCGAGCGGATAAACACGCAACCCTGCCTTCAGGCTCGCCGCGCCTGGTTTCGGGTCGCCGTTCCTCATGAACGCGCGCCCGAACAGCAGGTTGCCGAAGGTCGGCGACTTCACGATGTAGTAGCCGCTCGACGGCAGCTTGCCCGTATAGTCCGGCGGCACGAACAGATACTTGCCGCCTTGCCCCTTGTCCGGGCCTGCGTTGCCCATGTCGGTGACGTAGCGGAACCAGAAATCATCGACCACGCCGAGGATGTTGGGCGGTGTTTCGACCACCATCGGGCCGTGTTTCAGGTCCATCCAGTTCCAGAAGTAGACAGTCTCCGAGTTCGGTGTCAGAAAGATCGATTTCGAATCCATCAACGACGCGAATACGCCGATAGTACTGCCGGTCGCGCCCGCGTCGCGCAACGCCTGGCGGATTGCCACCATCGACGCGCCTGGTATGCCGTTCAGGAACGCTTCGACGCCACGCATGAACACGAGGTTGTCGTACACCTTCTCGGCGGTTTTCGACGTGGGTACGCCGTCGAAGTACTCGAGCTTGCCGATACGCGTGTCGACCGTGGCTTGCGTGATGATCTGCTCAGGGATCGGAGTCGTCATCGTGTAGCTTGCCGGCGGTGCTGCGCTCGTGCATGCGGCAAGCGTGGCCGCGATGATGGACAGGGAAAACGAACGTGTCATTGCAGGAAGCATTGGATCTCCAGTTACGACAAACTACCTGGCGACGCGCTACGCGCTGCCACGAGAGATATCAGTCACGAAGGTAGAACCCCGTCGCCCGGCTTGTTCATTTCGCTGGCACGAAGTCGCCGGGCTTCCAGCTCTTCTCGAACGCGGCGGCCTCCGGACCATAGATCCGGATATAGGCGAACCAGCCTCTTCCTGGCACAGTCTTGATCCAGTGGTCCTCGTGCCCCTTCGGCGCGGCCGGGCCGAAGTACAGTGTCACTGGCTTGCTCTGATCCACGTCCTTCAGCTCGAGCAGCGAGCGCAACGCGGCATTGTCCTGGTCGGTCTGAACCTGCGAGCGCGTAGCGGCGTCGTAAGCGGTTACGGACCAGAAGAGCTTGTCCGGCACAGGCTGCGGAATTACCAGCGTGTAGTTCTTGCCACCATCGAGATACGCGCCTTGAGCGTCTCGAGCGCCAAGCCAGTAGAGCGAGCCCGCCCCAGGGTCGCGCCGGAACATGGCGGGCGAGGTAACAATGGCCTGGGCAAACCAACGATCGCGAGCGTCGAGGTCGATCCCGCCAGGCGTTTCGAACTGGGCACTGCCCGGCACGAGCCCCACCCACTCCCACTGCCGGTCGGGCCAGGCTTTCCGGTCAGGGCGGTCGCTGTCGAATGCGGATACCAGCATCTGGCTGCGTCCCTTGCCCGCGGCATTTACAAGCACGGCCTTCAGCTTGTCGTCGGGATTGAATGGCTTACCCTTCTCGATGCCGAGTTGGGCGAGCAGTCCATACATGGGCAGTAAGGCAGGATTCTGCGGCTCTTCCTGAATGATCTTGTCGAGGACTTCCCAAAACTGAATATTGTCTTCCCAGCGAAGCGACGAACTGTCCATCGCGCGTTTCGTGGTGTCCACGGCCTCGAGCGCCGGGCTGCTGGCGCCGCCTTCGGACCAGCGCCGGATCTTGACGGCGCGCAGCGCATCCATTGCCTTCGGAATATCTCCGCCGACCGGCAATGCGCGAACAGCAAGTAGATTCTTCAGCGTCGGAGAACGGGCAACGTAGTAACCGTCGGGTACCGTGCCCTTCCATCCCGGCGGCAGGATCAGGTGCTTGCCGCCTTTGCCCGCGTCAGGACCAGGAAGGCCGAGGTCCTTGACCCAGCCCTGGTTGTGGTCGTTGACAAGACCAATGTACGGCCCAGGCGGCAAGTCGATCTCGATCGGCCCCTGTGACAAGTCCAGCACCGCTGAGCCGTACGGGGTATCCGAGTTCAGTGTGAAGCCCACTTGCCTTGGGCCCGCGGCCGCGATCCCCCACTCCTTGCCATCCTGAATGCCAGCCGTACGAGTGCCGTTAAATATGCCTTCCACCGATACCGTTGGATACCAGAAGCGATAGGTGACGACGGCCGTTTGCAGCACTTCGTCGGCACGCGTGCGCTCCGACGTTTGCGGCGTGGGATAGCCACGGTCGAAGTCGTATCCCATGTTGTCTTTCGCGTGGGCCGCCGTGCCGGCACAGGCGAGAAGCAGTGCAGCAATCAAGCGTCGATGCATAAAGGCTCCTGTAGGAAGGAAAAGCAATTACGCTGCGGTGCGCTGCAGATCATGCGGTTTTCAGCGTAGGCATTTCTTTATTCTTTGTTCCAGGCGGTTCTTCATGTCACAGGAAAACCCAGACTGCAAGATATGGAGGACGCGGACGGCCGTATTCGGTGCGACCGGATTCGTAGACATGCATCACGCACGTCGCTCGCGCTTTCGCTCGTAAGCCACTGCCGGGTAGCTTTTCAGGCCAATAGAAACTCGGTGGCAATTGTTTGCCCTCTCGGCTTCGTCCACCGATGATTTCCCCCTTTTCTAATAGCCCATTTTCGATGCTTTACTACTTTTAGGTTGCCGACCATGCGGAATTTAGCTTTGACGCATCAAAAGAATATCAAGCATCTATAATTTTTGCATCAGTCATTGACTCGATAGTTGTCCCTGAACAATTCGTTTCTCGTGCCGTCGGCGTCACGCGGGGAAGTCGGCGGCAATGAAACAGTTGAACAAGGCAGCGAGAATTAAGGCACAAAGAAGCCGCAGGTTCCTGATCATGCGCAGGTTGTGACCTGCGCCGCACAGCACGGCGTGCATCGCATCGCCGAGCGCCCCCTTTAGCCGGTTCCGGTCGAGCTTCCCATCGGTCTTCATGTGGCCGATAGCTGGCTCGATCGCGCTGCGCCGTCTGATCATTGCGCGTAGTCCGCGTGTGATACCCGGTGGTAGATCTTCACGCCGTCGATGGCGACAACCTTGTAGCCGCGGTCGACGAAGGCGACTTCTGGCGTGGCGTCGCACAGGATTGCCGCCTTCTCCAGTGCTTCAGCCAGCATGTACCAATCGTACGGATTGCCAGGCATCGAACGCACGCCAACGAACTAGCTATCGTAGAACTGTCGGTGGGATCGGGCTGGCCATTTCATTATGTCCGCTCTTGTTGAAGAACGAATGGAAGCGCTGGTACGTCGCCAACCTTTGATGGTCCGCGGCGTTTCACTGAAGACTCGCGACTTGCTGAACGATCTCCATCCGCATAGCTTCTTGGCAATCTATCTGGATCTGTCGCAATAAGGAGATCTGCTATGCCGACGGGCCCTGAATGCGTGGCGTGATCGATGAACCGGGAGCTGAGTCCCGCGGTAGCAAAAGTTCTCAAACAGTTGCATTATCCGCTGGACGTGACGTTACTCTGCGTTCGGTGGTACGTGGCATATCCGCTGAGCCTGCGTCATCTCGAACAGATGATGGCCGAGCGCGGGATTGTGATCGATCACTCGACGATTCATCGTTGGGCGCTCAAACTCTTGCCGGTCCTGGAGAAGGCGTTTCGACGGTGCAAACGGGCGGTCGGCAAGAGCTGGAGGATGGACGAGACCTACATTCGAATCAGGGGTGAGTGGCAGTATCTTTACCGGGCTGTCGATAAGGCAGGCAACACCGTCGATTTTCTGCTGCGAGCCCGACGGGGTCAGATGAACGACGGCCGTAAGGCACTCACTCCCGCGCAGCAATTCTATTCTCTCTCTGCATAAGCAATCCTCTGTATTTCAGCACACTCGCCGGCCATCTTCCTTATTGCGACAGAACCCGATCAGCTTCTGCTGCCGTGGACTGGTCGGCCCATCAGCAAGCTGGCCTGGCTGAGGCAATCACCGGGGGAGCCGCGCGCAAAGGCCGTTCTGGCCCATATCGATCGTTTGCAGGCGATCCGCGCACTCGACTTGCCGCCGGACATCGGCCGCAACGTCCATCAGACCGGCTACTGCGTCTGGCGCGTGAAGGCGGACAGACCGCCGTCTATCAGATTGAGGAATATGAAACCGACCGGCGTCACGCCACCTTGATTGCGATCCTGCTCGACACGACCGCGACACTGACGGATGAAATTCTGAATCTCCACGATCGACTGATCGGCTCGTTCTTCACCAAAGCCAAGCACAAGTACGAGAAGCGTTTGGCGGCCGAGGGCAAAGCGGTCAATGACAAGGTGCGTCTCTACGCGAAGGTCGGCGCAGCATTGATCGCAGCGAAAGACGCGGGCGACGATCCGTTCCTGGCCCAGCCCTACGGCAGCAGCGCGAAATCGACGAAAGCCTGATCTCGCACGTCGCCCCGCTCGGCTGGAAGCACATCGACCCGACCGGCGACTATGTATGGCATGCCAATAAGCGCGTCGCCAAGGGGCGATTCCGAACGCTGCGCGTCAGGAAATCGACCGGGGCGTCTTAACGTACGAAAAAGTACGTTTCTTGAGGGCACCCCGAATCGCGGCATCGAGGTGCGCCGGGCCGAACGCGTGCCGGGAACGAAGAAGCCACGCGAGTTCACGCAGGGGACATGGAAGCGGTGATCGTGAAGCTGGTGCAGCCCTCAAAACCAGAGTCAAAACCTGGCCGGCGGCCGGCCAGGGCCCGCTGAATGGACGTAAGCGCCCTGCTGCTTCAGACGCTATCCTTCAACACTAAGTGGAGATCGAACCCGGGAAAGACAGAAGAAAATCTCTCTAAAACCGGACATTTCTTATATGGTCGCCTCCCATTTGCAAGGTGATTGTGCGTGGCGAGGAGGGTGGTTGCGGACTTATATCCGGACTCGATCGCGGGCATGCCCGCCGGCCCCGATGGATTTCGCCGCAAAGGTCCTAATCTAATTAGCGGACTCGAGGTCCGAGAAATGTCTCAGGCTTGCCTTTGCGCGGTCCAACCTGTCTTGCCATCACTCAGTACACCTGTGCAACCGTGAATGGGGTTACTGCCTTTGAAGCGTGGTCACTGCGCTTGAGCTGCTTCATACGTTCGGCCGTACGCGAGGAGCGCCCAGATTGTTCGCGCCATCTTGTTGGCGAGTGCAACAGCTACGACGTTCGTTGGACGACGGGACAGCATCTGGCGCAAGCGCTCCGGCAAGTGCCTTGCGCTTACGATGACCGATCGCGCACCGTGGATCAGCAGCGTTCGCAGATACACGTCGCCACGCTTGCTGATGCTGCCGAGCTTCACCTTGCCGCCGGAGCTGTTCTGTCGCGGTACGAGCCCCAGATAGGCGGCAAATTCCCGTCCGGAGCGAAACGTCTGTGCCTGTCCGATGACCGATACCGCAGCGGTTGCCGTGAGCACGCCCACGCCAGGAATCTCCGAGATGCGTTTGCATGCATCATCATTGCGGCGCCAATCGAGAATGCGCTGCTCGATCCGTGCGATCTGATCGTCGAGTGCGCGAAGCCGCGAGAACTGGTCCTGCAGGCTGTCTGCGAGCATGGCTGGCAGCTGCTCGGCCAGTGACGCCAGCGCGACTTTGGCGGCCTCGATCGATGCCCGGCGACCTTGCGGCAGCACGATACCGAATTCGTAGAGCAGCCCTCGAAGCTGGTTGACCTGCATGACGCGGATCCGGACCAGTTGCTGGCGTATCCGGTGCATCGCCAGCATGGCCTGCTGGTCTTCGGTCTTGACGGCCACGAACCGCATGCCGGGACGCTGGGCAGCTTCCCAGATCGCCGCAGCGTCGGCCGCGTCGTTCTTGTTTGACTTCACGAATGGCCGTACGAACTGGGCTGCGATGAGCCGGACGTCGTGCCCAAGCCGCGCGAGCACCCGTGCCCAGTGATGGGCGCTGCCGCAGGCCTCCATGACGACACGGCTCGCAGGCCGGTTGGCGAAGAACGGCACGAGCTGGGCGCGTTTGAGTACCTTGCTGCGGATTGCGCCGGTCTCGGTCTCGACGTAATGAATCTGGAAAACGCGCTTGGCCAGGTCGATGGCAATGGTCGTGGGTTCCATCTGGTTCTCCTTGGCGGCTGGACTGCCGAACCAGCAATGTCGCATGTTCAGGACGCGAGACTGCGGCGCTGGACGGCCCATTAAGGCGGGAGGCGACCATTCCATCTATTGAGCCGGAGATCGGATATCTGTATCTGGCCGGGACATTATAATGTTCGCAAACGACAAAACTCGTTGCATCCCATCCCATCTCACCGATCACCTTCAACGACCGCGGGCTTACCGCCCGCGGACCTCCGCCCAATCTTTCTAGCCGTAACGATAGACCCCGCGCCCAGTCTTCCGACCCAGACGTCCTGCGGCCACCAGTTCACGAAGCAGCGGGCACGCGCGGTACTTCGAATCGCCGAAGTCATGGTAAAAAACGTCCATGACCGAAAGCACCACATCGAGTCCAACGAGATCGGCGAGCGCCAGCGGCCCGATCGGCTGATTCGCTCCGAGACGCATGCCGGTATCGATATCCTCGGCTGGCGCGACGCCTTCGGCGAGCAGGAAGAAAGCCTCGTTGATCATCGGCACGAGAATGCGGTTGACCACGAAGCCCGGCGAATTGCGCACGCTGATCGGCGACTTGCCGAGCCGCACCGTCAACTCGTGGACCGCCTCCGCTGCGGCGCTACCGGTTTCGAGGCCCCGGATGATCTCGACGAGCGGCATCAACGGCACCGGATTGAAGAAGTGCATGCCGACGAGGCGCGACGGGTCGGCAAGCGCGGCGCCAAGCGTGGTGATCGAGATTGAAGACGTATTGGAAGCCAGAATGGCGTCGGGGCGCGCGACTGCTTCAATCTGCTTCAAAATGCGCAGCTTCAGTTCGAGGTTTTCGGTGGCGGCTTCGATAATCAGCCCCGCAGCACCGAGGCGCTGATAATCGGTGCACGTCTCGATGCGGGCAAGCGCGGCCTCGCTCGCCGCCGCGTCCAGCTTGTCTTTCGCGATGAGCCGATCGAGGCTTCCCTTCAGCGCGGTAAGACCTTTGTCGAGCGCGGCTTCGCTGACGTCGACCACAATCACGCGCACGCCAGCGAGCGCGGCGACCTGCGCGATGCCGGAACCCATCGTCCCGGCGCCCACGATTCCCAATGTTTCGATTTGCATGGCTTTATTTGGCGCGCCCGAAGGCGCACTCAACTCACTGGACGTTTTCGAAAATGGCGGCGATCCCCTGCCCGCCGCCAATGCACATCGTGACGAGCGCGTAGCGGCCACCAATGCGCTTGAGTTCGTGCAGCGCCTTCACGGCGATCAGTGCGCCGGTCGCGCCAATGGGATGGCCGAGCGAAATACCCGAGCCATTGGGGTTCACCTTTTCCGGGTCCAGACCCAGCTCCTGCGTGACCGCGCATGCCTGGGCGGCAAAGGCCTCGTTCGATTCGATCACATCGAGGTCCGCGACGGACAGCCCCGCGCGCTGCAACGCAAGACGCGTAGCCGGCACCGGCCCGATGCCCATGTAAAGCGGATCGACGCCCGCATGTGCATATGCCACGAGTTTTGCCATCGGCGCGAGGCCGCGCGCCTCGGCCGCTTCGCGCGACATCAGCAGCATGGCTGCGCCTGCGTCGTTGATGCCGGAGGCGTTGCCCGCCGTGACCGTACCGTTCTCCTTCGCGAATACGGGCTTGAGCTTCGCGAAGTCGTCGATCGTGGCGTCGTGGCGCAAATGTTCGTCGGTGTCGAAGACGGTCTCGCGCCCTTTCACCGTGCGCTTGACCGGCACGATCTGGCTGGCGAAGCGGCCCTCGGCGATCGCTCGCGCTGCGCGGCGATGCGACTCGAGCGCAAGATTGTCCTGTTGCTCGCGCGTGATGCCGTAACGGCCAGCGACATTCTCGGCGGTCACGCCCATCGGCACGGTGTGAAAAGGATCATTGAGCGCGCCCAGCATCATGTCGATGAGGCGTGCGTCGCCCATACGTGCGCCGAAGCGCGCCTCGGTCGTGATGTACGGCGCGCGGCTCATGTTCTCGGCGCCAGCGCCGATCGCCACGTCAGCATCGCCGAGCAGAATGGTCTGCGCGGCGGAAACGATCGCCTGCAGGCCGGAACCACACAGCCGGTTGACGTTGAACGCAGGCGTCGATTCGGGAATGCCGGCATTGATCGCGGCGACGCGAGACAGGTAGAAGTCCCGCGGCTCGGTGGCGATCACGTTGCCGAACACCACATGCCCCACGTCCTTTGCCTCGACGCGGCTTCGTGCGAGCAGTTCGCGCACGACGATTGAACCGAGTTCGGTTGGCGGCACGTCTTTCAGGCTGCCGCCGAATTTGCCGATCGCGGTCCGCACACCGCCCACCACCACGACTTCCCTATTCATATGGATTCCTCAGTTATCTGTCTGTCGCCTGTGAAGCGCCGACGCAGCCTGTATCTACCTCTGGTCCCGACCTGTTCAGGAAGTACCCAAGGCACGCCGTGGCAATCCTAGCGCCAACCGGCGCCTGACAGACTGATCAAACCGGCCGACATACTGACAAAACTGGCCATGTCATGCCGTCCACGGCGGCCGGACCGTGGAACGCGGTCACCCCTGTTAAGGTTTTGTTAAGGGGCCGATGCGTAGAATCGCCTTTGACAACCGGAACCCCCTTCAAGTGTTAACGCAAGAACGGGGGTGAAAACAGAGGGCCCCCATGGACGCAGT
The DNA here is from genome assembly GCF_040965735.1 of Paraburkholderia sp. BR10936. Classification (NCBI taxonomy): domain Bacteria; kingdom Pseudomonadati; phylum Pseudomonadota; class Betaproteobacteria; order Burkholderiales; family Burkholderiaceae; genus Paraburkholderia; species Paraburkholderia sp. BR10936. The sequence continues at coordinate 277,507 of NZ_JBFRCM010000011.1, read as the reverse complement.
CGAAACACTGAACCGAACGTTTTTTATCGCACTCAATGCCACACCCGCGACGCCGCATTGGCTCATTACCGCGGGCACGCTGATCGCGGACTATGCGATCCTGCTGGTCCCGGCCATGCTGGTGGCGCTATGGCTGACAGGCTCGGACGAACGCCGCGCGTTGGCGGTGCGCGCCTGCTTTGCCGGCTTGCTGGCTCTCGGCATCAACCAGTTGATCGGTCTGGCGTGGTATCACCCCCGTCCTTTCGTCAGCGCAACGGGCTATACGTTTCTCGCCCATGCGCCCGATTCTTCGTTTCCTAGCGATCATGTGACGCTGCTTTGCGCAGTCTCGTTCACCTTCCTGTACGGCGGGAAGCGGGGAATCGGCTTGCTTGCCTTGTTCGTCGATATCGCTGTTGCCTGGGCTCGCATCTTCGTCGGCGTGCACTGGCCATTCGACATGATCGGCGCGGCGATCGTCGCGTGGCTGGCCTGCATGATCGGCAGCCCGTTCTGGCGCCTCGCGGGCGTGGCGGCGACCGGCGCGTTGATCGCGCTTTACAGGAAGGTTCTCGCTGTACCGATTGGCTTGCGATGGTTACGGCCGTAGTGAGCCCACCATCTTCGCGTTTCCTTTGTTTTCCAGATCGGAGAGGATCGGACTCCCGCGGCGGATAGCGGCTATCGCACCTTGAATATTCGATCGCGCGACAGCAATTCCCATATCCAGAATGATCTCGGCCGGCGCGCGCGAGTCGATACAACTGAGGACGATTGCTGCAGGATACTGGCCGCTGGCGCTCGCCCTCTTCTGCGCGAGGCAGTCCTGCTTTTTCATTTTGCCGGTACGAAACCGCTCGTTGCCGGCTTTCATCATTTCGATGATCTGATCGGGAGTCAGCGCATTGCGCTGCGATTCGGACAATGCCGCCGCCTGGATATCGCCCGCCGTGAACGGCGTGCCGGCAACGAGCGTCGCCACACTTATGCCGGCCTGGCCAGCGTGAAAGAAACATGAAGATGGTCAGACAGAGTATATGCAACTAGAAAGATAATCCTTCTTATCACTAGAGGCTTATTTCTACGCTAAACTTCGTCAGATGAAAACGCGTCACACACCCCTTGCCGCACCCGCTTCCACCGAGCCGCCCGGATTCCCCGACGCCGACGAACTCGCCGTGCTGCGCGCGTGGTATGCAGGCCTCGCCGTGCGGCCCGCCGTCGAGCGTTATCTCCCCTCGGCGCTCGGCGACGGGAAATCGGCGCGTGGCGTGCTCGGACGCATCCGGCGCAGGCTCGTCGCCCTCGCGCGCGAGGCGCATCGCGACGATCTGGTGGCGCTGTTCGAACATCCCGTGGAGGAACGCGAGCGGCACGCCAAGGCTGTCGCGCAGGCAATCGACAGCCTGCGCAACGCCCGCCCGCCCGAACCCCAGATTGCTGACGACATCGCGCAGTGGTTCACGCCGCGCGCCGTGCGGGTGCTGTACGCGCACGGCATCACCACGCTCGCCGACCTCACCGTGCGTATCCCGCGCCGCCGCCAGTGGTGGAAAGCCGTGCCGGGACTCGGTGTGGCGAGCGCCCGCGCGATCGAGGCGTTCTTTGCGGCCTGGCCAGCACTCACGGAAAAGGCGCGCGCGCTCATCGTGGCGAGCCAGCGCGGCGACATCGCACCGTGGGAGTCTCTTAAACTGCCGCACGAAGTCGACGGCTCCGAAGGCACCTTCCGTGCCCCCCGCGCGACCTGCACGCTGGACGCGTCGAACGACTATGAAGCGATCCAGACCTGGCTCGCGCTGCACGAGTCGCCCGCCACGCAGCGTACCTACCGGAAGGAAGCCGAACGGCTGATCCTCTGGGCGATCGTCGAGCGGGGCCGCGCGCTCTCGTCGCTCTCGACCGAAGACGCCATCGCCTACCGCGCGTTCCTGCGCCATCCCTCTCCACGCGGACGCTGGGTCGGCCCCGTGCGGGCACGCACGTCGCCGGACTGGCGGCCGTTCAACGGCAGCCTCTCGGCGCGCTCGGTCGCGCATGCGCTATCGATCCTCGGCGCGCTGTTCCGCTGGCTCATCGAGCAGCGCTACGTGCTCGCCAATCCGTTTTCCGGCGTGAAAGTGCGCGGCGCGAGCGGCGCGCAAGCACTCGATACATCGCACGCATTCAGCGAAGGGGAATGGGCGCTCGTGCGCACGATCGCAGACGGCCTCGAGTGGTCGTACGGCTGGTCAGCGCCGGCGGCTCAGCGGCTGCGCTTCCTGCTCGATTTCGGCTACGCGACCGGCCTGCGCGCGAGCGAACTGGTTGGAGCCACGCTCGGCCACGTCGAAACAGATGCACGCGGCGATCACTGGCTGCGCGTGACGGGCAAGGGAAACAAGCTTGCGCGCGTCGCCTTGCCGCCGCTCGCGTGGGAGGCGCTCGCGCACTATCTGGCCGAACGTGACCTGCCGGTCGTGTCCGTGCGCTGGAATCCGGCGACGCCGGTCATCGGCAGTCTCGAGGCCGACAGCGACGCCGCGATCAGCAGCGTGCGTTTGTGGGGGGTGCTGCGGCGCTTCTTCCTGCTGGCCGCCAAAGCCATCGAGGCCGATCATGCGCCGCTCGCGGAAAAGCTGCGCCGCGCGAGTCCGCACTGGATGCGCCACACGCACGCCACCCACGCGCTCGGGCGCGGCGCCGAACTCACCACGGTGCGCGACAACCTGCGGCATGCTTCCGTTTCGACGACCTCGATCTATCTGCACAGCGACGAGGTCAAGCGCGCGCGGCAAATCGCGGACGCATTTGGCAAAGCGAAATGAATCCACGTTCAGCCGAAGTAAGCGACCTGACAGCCGCTTATTGGGCCGGCTTAGTCGGGTCTTCCTGCGCGAGCCGGGTCAAGACGTCGGCGAGTGCGCGAATCCTGGCCTGAGCGGCGCGTTGCGAGGGATAGACGAGGAAATAGCCCAGTCCATTTTGCACAACCTCGCTGAACGGCATAACGAGTGCCCCCGCCTCAAGGCGCTCCTTCGCCATGGCCGCGCGATGCAATAGTTGGATGATGCGCCGATGGCCGACTCGTTGTTGTTCGCCCAGTTGAAGTTGTTCAGGAACAGGCCCCCGCTTCCGAATAGTACCGGTTCGGCGCGGGAAAGACCCCTGTCATGACTTCAATCAGGAACGGGCCGTCATATCGACTTGCTTCACCAAGAACATCGTCCAGCTCGTCGATTCCGCTAACCACGCGTGCCGCCACACCAAACGACGATGCAAACGCGGTCCAGCTATGACGGGGCAGTCTGGTGAACTGCTCGGAAATCAGACCGCCCCTCATCGCATCGATGTGAATTGCACCGTGCGCAGAGTTGTTCAGGACGACGTAGATCACTTTGACGCCGTAGCGAGCTGCCGTCTGAATCTCCGTTCCGTGCATCATCATGCATCCGTCGCCTGTGACTACGACGCAAGGGCGTTCGGGGGACGCAAGCTTGACGCCAATTCCGGCTGCAATAGCCCAGCCCATCGGCGCGAGAGCGTTGGACGAAAAGTAGTTGCCCATACCCGACGACAGCCAGTAGTGGGCCATGAATATACGATGGGCACCGGAGTCCACCACGACGTTGCTGTTGCTGGGCAACAGTTTGCACAGGCGCTTGATGACGGCGCCAGGATAAAGCGATTCATTACCGCTGGAGGTCTGCTGCGCGGAAAAATCCTCGAATTGGCCGTCGTACAGGGGAGTCTGGCTGACCCCGGCGATCCATGCCCTCCTTCTTTCGAGCACTTTCTGGAAATCGTCGCTGGCGCCCGTGTTGATCCGGGCAAGCAACCGGAAGCTAGCCCCGATTCCCGAGAAAATGCTGCGCTGGGCAATGTGCCCCATCGGCGGCTGATCAAAGCCATCATCGAAGACAAGCAGATCCTTCCCCTCGGTCAGCTTCCTGCTCCAGTTCATGCTGTCGCGCTGGTTCAGATCGCTGCCAAATACAACGAGCGCGTCAAGCTCGTCCGAATTGATCACACGTGCGGCGCGCGAATGGCTTGAGAACCCGTAGATGCCCAGCGCGAGTTCGTGTCCCTCGGGAAAGGCACCCTTGCCTGCCAGCGTCGTCGCGACCGGAACGTGAAATTTCTCGGCAACCTCAAGAAGCGCCCTTGCAGTTTCCGCGTCATTCCCGCGACTACCAATCAGAAACGCGACTTTCTTCGACTGGAGCAGATAGAGGCGGCACAGGGCATCCAGCGCGGTACGGTCAGGGGGCGCTTCACCCAGATTGAACTCGTGCTGGGCGTAGGGTCGCCGTCCTACCTGCGGACCGGGAGGGACGTCCTGCTTTTGAACGTCAACAGGGATACTGATGAATGACCGCGCCCGACGCATCCAGTTCAGCCCGTCCGTCGCACGACGTAGCTCCGCCTGAACATTATCCTTGTTCTTCAGTTCGACCACGTCCGTCATCAGACCTCTGACCACGCCACTTTCATAGATGCCACCTGATGTCGCATCCTGGAACGCCCCTTTACCCTCCGCTGTCGACGAAATCGCTCCCGCAATATAGAGCATCGGAATCCGGTCTGCCTGCGCGGCTGCCATGCCTGGCACGAAGTTCATGGTACCGGGACCGGAAATTCCTGCGCAAACGCCGAATTTGCGGCTAGCGCGCGCATAGCCATCGGCCATGAAAGCGCTGCCCGTCTCATGAGCGCCAACGATGCCGCGAATGGATGGTGAATCATCAATCGCAGCCAGAAGCGGGTAAATCAGCTTTCCGGGGACCAGAAACACGTGGTCTATTCCCGCGGACTCGAGCGACTTCACAACTACCTTCGATACGTTGGGGGAAGCGGAAGATCTCATGGTCTTTGATTGCGATCCGGACAGAAATCAACATTCGGATCCTGCCGCTCTCCATCCCGGGGTAATGCACGGCCTTGCGGATTTGAAATGCACCGAAGCCGGCGACAACCGATGCCTGGAGACAGCAAGATGGCCTTTGACACACTGCACATGGCGCTGCAGTCGTGTCTCGCGCTACTTCAACGGGCCCGCTCGTAACGCGGCCCGCGTGTCTCCATCCGGGAGTTCCTCGTCGCCGGCTGCGGCAACATACGGCGAGCGTCATCGTGGCTCTGCGTCCACTCGACCGGCCTGCGCTCTGTTCTGAATCGCCGCCCAAACCTCGCAGCCCGGTTCAGAATGTCTGCCAGTCCGATGTGCCGGCAGCGGTGGCAGCCAGAACTTTGCTCCCGCCCCCGGACGGCTCAGCCACCACGGCGACCTTTCTCGTTGTTGCCGGAGAGGACGTGAGGCGGTTCCGGGAGACGGTTTGCGAGGCCTTCTGCAGCTTCGTCGCCGGAGATGAAGTCGATTCGTTGCCATTGAACCTGAAAAAGGCCACCGCTTTGCGTAGGCTCTCCGCCTGCTGCGCCATCGTCTGCGCGGCTGCCGAAGCCTCCTCGACGAGCGCGGCGTTCTGCTGCGTGACCTGGTCCATCTGGTTGACCGCCTGATTCACCTGCTCGATACCGGTGCTTTGCTCGCTCGATGCCGACGAGATTTCGCCCACGACGTCCGTCACGCGCTTCACCGATTGCACGACTTCCTTGATTGCGCCGCCTGCTTCTTCGACGAGCCTCGAGCCTGCTTCCACCCGGTGAACAGAGTCGGAAATCAGTTCCTTGATTTCCTTCGCAGCAGTCGCACTGCGCTGCGCGAGCGTGCGAACCTCGCCCGCTACGACGGCGAAGCCGCGCCCTTGCTCTCCAGCGCGCGCCGCCTCGACTGCTGCATTCAGTGCGAGGATGTTGGTCTGAAAGGCGATGCCCTCGATGACACCGATAATCTCGGACATTCGCGTCGAACTCGTGGAGATGTCGCGCATCGTCTCGACGACGCGACCAACGATCTCGCCGCCGCGCTGCGCCACACCCGAGGCTGTACCCGCGAGCGTGGCAGCCTGCGTTGCATTGTCCGTGTTGTGGCGGACCGCCGCGGTCAGTTGCTCCATGCTCGACGCGGTTTCTTCGAGCGACGCGGCCTGTTCTTCGGTGCGGCTCGACAGCTCGAGATTGCCTTGTGCGATCTGCGCGCTCGCAGTCGCGACACCTTCAGCGTTTTCACGCACCTCCGACACGACCCGCATCAGGGCCTCGCACATGGACTTCAGCGATGCCATGAGGCTGTTTGTGTCGCCGGCGCGCAGGTCGATGCTCACGTTCAGGTCACCCGCGGCCACGCTTCTGGCCACGGCGGCGGCGGTTGCAGGCTCGGTACCCAGTTGCCGGGTGACGCTACGCATCATCCAGATGCCGATACCGAGGCCGATCGAGACGGACATCGCCACGAGGACAAGCATCAGATTGCGGCCTTCGCCGTACACGGCGTCGTTGGATTCCGCCGTCCTTTGCGCGTCGCCCTGTTTCAGGGTAACCAGATTGCCCATCAGGACGAGCGTCCTGAAACCCTTGTTGTGGTACTCACCCAGCATGTATTCAGTCAAGCCATCCCGGTCCTGTAACGCGGCAGAATTGATCTTGCCTTTCATTTCGTTGAAGGCCTGGATGTAGTCCTGCCAGCCCTGATCAAGCTCGCCGAAGGTCGCCTTCCCCTTGTCGGTATAGACGAGCGGTTCTGCCTGGTTCAGGTGATCACGCGCCTGGGCCAGTGCCTTGTCGGCCTGGTCCAGCGAGCCAGCCCGCTGCCCGGCCGTTGTGGCCAGAACCGCATTGCGCAGATAAGTTCCGACTCGCAGTACGTCCGCGTTAGCCTGCTGGATCAGGTTCAGTCCAACAAGATCCTCTCGATACGTCTTGTCTGCATTTGCGCTGATTTGCGCCATGTTGCGCAGACCGATCCCGCTAACCGCAGCGCTGATCGCCGAAACCAGGATGAAAGCGCTGATCAGTTTGGTGCCGAGCTTCATGTTGCTGAAATTCATGATTCACTTTGGTGAGAATGAAAGAACCAGAATGCTTAAGCGAGTTCGTGCCCAGCTCGACGCGGTATCAACGTCGAAAAGTCCGGCAACGGTGTTTCGACTCAACGAACAAGCGCAAACGCCTGGCGTCCGTGACGCCTGACACCGGTGCACTGCCACACGAACACCGGAAGCAGCACGGGACATATCTGGGTTATCGGCGGCATTATTTATTTCTTCATACAAATTGTTCATCTGCCGGCGAGATTTTTATTACATCGCTGCACGGTCCTTACGGGCGCGTCCTGGGAGTCCGAAAACGTTTCCAGCAACACAGCTGTCATAGACTTGCCATCGATTTCATTACACAAATCTTTCATTATTGCCCGATGCAATTGCCGAAACATTTATCCTTAAGACGTTTTCCAGGGTTTGGGTATTGACGCTGCACGCGCCATTCTTCTTGCCGTCCGGCTGCCGGCATTCCAGGTGCTCGTTTTTCCAGGAGAACTCTCGCGGCGTGCGGGGTCGGTGGCAGCAGCGAGTCGACAACGTCCACCTCGACGGCCACTCCTTCGAGCATCGGCGGCACCGTAGCAGTCGGCGACGCGCTAGCAGGTGCGAACGTCACGCTGATCGATTCGACGGGCAAGAGCGTCACGGCAACGAGCGACGCAGGTGGCAACGACTCGATGCCCCTCACGAAGTACAGTCGACCACTGGTTTCCTGAAGCAGAGGTGCGTGGGTGCCCCGTAAGCGGCATCCACGCTTTTTCCCGGCATGCTCCACGCCGGATCGCCTATCAGCTAGCCGAGCCCATCGCCGATTGCTGATAGTTTTCCAGGCCGATCTTGTCGATCAACCCGAGCTGGATTTCCAGCCAGTCGATGTGATCCTCGGTGTCGTCCAGGATCTCGACGAAAATCTCCCTTGAGACAAAGTCCCGAACGGATTCGCAGTAAGCAATGGCTTCCTTGCACTGTGCCTGCGCAGTGCGTTCGAGCGTGAGATCGCACTCGAGCACTTCGCGAACGTCCTCGCCGATCAGGAGTTTGCCAAGGTCCTGCAGATTGGGCAGGCCATCGAGCATGAGTATCCGCTCGATCAGTTTGTCCGCATGCTTCATCTCCTCGATCGACTCGTCGTATTCGTGTTTGCCGAGTCCTGCGAGACCCCAGTGTCCGTAAAGTCGTGCGTGCAAAAAGTACTGATTGATCGCCGTCAGCTCGTTCTTCAGTTCCGCATTGAGATATTCGATGACTTTCGGATCTGCTTGCATGACTCCCTCCGGGGCGCTGTGTCGGCACTATTACAACGAGCATAGACAGCTGACGCGCGCAGCGCACGAACGAGAGCATCGACGAGAAGAATTCAGCGTTTTACCGGCTCGATTTACGCAGAGGAATGACGCTTTAAACCGTCCATTGGCGTGTGTTGTTTGCGAACCACCGGATCAGCGCTGTGAAAGTTCCGGCCTGCGATCGTGCCAGCGGATCGGGTATGATCGCCGCAAAATCGATCTATGTTTGTATTCGTTACGACTGAGTTCCATGGAAACAGATATGTCGACGTCAGAGCCGGCCCGTGCAGGCTCCGCGCTTGAAGTCCTGCGAGTCTTTCTGAAGCTGGGCCTGACGTCCTTTGGCGGTCCCATCGCCCATATCGGCTACTTCCGTCGCGAGTTCGTCGAGCGGCGTCGCTGGCTCGACGACGCAACCTTCACGGATCTGCTCGGTCTCTGCCAGTTTCTCCCCGGTCCCGCCAGTAGTCAGACCGGATTTTCGATCGGTCTGCTGCGCGCCGGCTGGCGAGGCGGCCTGGCAGCCTGGTGCGGCTTCACGTTGCCATCCGTTGCACTCCTGATCGCCTTTGCCATCGTCGCGCCTGAACTCGGCGGCCCCGTGGGGAACGGGCTGATTCACGGACTGAAACTCGTCGCCGTTGCCGTCGTCGCGCAAGCCGTATGGGACATGGCGCGCCGCCTGTGCCCCGACCACCGCCGCGCCGGCATTGCACTCATTGCGGTCGTGCTTCTCGCTGTCATGACGACGGCGTATGCACAGTTGATCGTCATCGTGCTCGGCGCGGCGCTCGGTATCGTGCTGTGCCGATCCACGACTTCGGAAACCATCGCCGGCACGCGTCAGCACACGCAGGAGTTTCGCGTGTCGCGTACCGCCGGTCTGGTCGCGCTCGTCCTCTTTTGCGCCCTGCTTTTCGGGCTTCCGGCGCTTGCCGCATTCGACACGACGCATACTGTCCGCGTGTTCGACGCCTTCTACCGCTCGGGCGCCCTCGTGTTCGGCGGCGGTCACGTGGTGCTGCCGTTGCTGCAGCGTGAGACCGTGGCGACGGGATGGGTCTCGCCGAACGACTTTCTTGCCGGCTATGGAGCCGCCCAAGCGGTGCCCGGTCCGCTCTTCACGTTCGCGGCTTTCCTTGGATGGATCATGAGCGGCCCATCCAGTCATGCGCTCGGCGCCTTCGTGGCACTAGCAGGCATCTTTTTACCAGGCCTGCTTCTCGTGCTCGCCGCGCTGCCTTATTGGCAAGCGCTTCGCGCCCATCCCTCCATGGCGGCCATGCTGGCGGGCGTGAATGCAGCCGTGGTCGGGCTGCTCGCCATGGCGCTCTATTCGCCGGTGTGGACGAGCGCCGTCCAGTCACGGGTCGACTTTGCGGTCGCGGTCATCGGTTTCTTTTTGCTCACGCGCTGGAAGGTGCCGCCGCTCGTTGTCGTCGTGTTTTTGGCGGCGGCCGGCGTGGCCGAGATGCTTGTTCGTTGATGGCGAAGCTCACCCTCGCCAGGCTTGAAGAAACCTGAGCCAGGCCGTTGCGCCGGGATCGGCGTGACCGATACTGCGTTCCTGCACCCACGCCGCGCGTCCCTTCTTCGACTGCAACGCGGCCGTGGCGAGCACCTGTCGCTCCGCCGTGTCGATCATCGCGTCGAGGAGCGTGCGCTCGTCGGCGCCCAATTCGAACGCTTCTAGCGTATCGAGACTCGGCACGAGTGCATCGAGCACCGTCTTGTCGCCGAGCTGCGACTTGCCCCGCTCGGCTATGCGCGCGGCCACCGCGCGACCCATCGCGAGCGCTTCGGGCCGGCCCGCTGCATGGCTGCCCGTCACGGTCTTCGCCGCAGCGAGCAGCCCGCCGCCCACGAGCGCGCCGAACGTCGAAGGGTTCGCCGTCGAAAACGCCTTGCCCGTGGCGATCAGCACGTCGCCCAGCGCAGCGTCGGGCGGCAGCTTCGCAATGGCATCGGCTGCCGCGAGCGAGCCCGCCTTCACGGTGACGCCCAGGTCGCCGTCGCCGAGCGCGGCGTCGAGTTCGCGCAGTTCCTCCGCGCTGGCGGGCATCGCGTTCAACGCATCGATGAGCCGCGCCCGGACTTCGCTGACCGAAAGACTCATCGCGCACCTCCCTCGTCCACGCGCCAGCCTTCGCGCCAGAACGGCGAGCGCACCGGCGCATCGAGCAGCGTGTCGAGTTCCTCGTCGAGTTGCATCACGGAGATCGAGGCGCCCGCCATTTCGAGGCTCGTCACGTACTCGCCTACATAAGCACGCGCCACGCGCAGCCCGGCGGCGGCAACGGCCTGCGCGGCGCGCCGGTACAGCAGATACAGTTCTTCGAGCGGCGTCGCGCCGAGCCCGTTGACGAGCAGCGCCACGCTCGCCCCCGCCTTGGCCTGCAAGTCGCCGATTATCGCGCCCGCAAGCCGTTCGGCGATGGCATCCGCGCTCTCCAGTTTGCCGCGGTGCGTGCCCGGCTCGCCATGAATGCCGATGCCGATCTCCATTTCGCCATCGGGCAGCGTGAACGTGGGCTTGCCTGCCGCCGGCAGGATCGTCGGCGAAAGGCCCACGCCCATCGTGCGCGTCGCGCCGTTCGCCTTCGCGGCAATGCGCGCGACTTCGTCGAGCGTGTCGCCGCGTTCGGCCGCCGCGCCCGCGCACTTGAAGCCGAACACCATGCCCGCTACACCGCGGCGATCAGAAGCCCGCTCGGGCGGCGCGGAAGCGACATCGTCGGCAACGAGCACGGTGCGCGTCTCGATGCCGTCCGCGTCGGCCAGGTCCGCGGCGAGATCGAAGTTGAGGACGTCGCCGCCGTAGTTGCCGTACAGGTAGAGCACGCCCGCGCCGCCGTGCACCGCCTTGGTGGCCTCGTAGATCTGCTCCGACGATGGCGACGAAAACACGTTGCCCACTGCCACGCCGCTCGCGAGCCCCTTGCCCACGTAGCCGAGAAAGCCCGGCAGGTGCCCGGAGCCGCCGCCCGTCACGATGCCGACCTTGCCCGCGTTCGGCGCGTCGGCACGCACGAGCGCGCGGCGGTCGGCCGTGACCGGCTTGAGCCAGCCCGGATGGGCGAGCAGCAAGGCGTCGATCATCTCGTCGACAAATTGATCAGGATGATTAATGATCTTTTTCACGTGTCGCGTCTCCAGTAATGGGTGGCGTTCGCACCACCGCTCACGTTGACTTCTCCGTTCAAAGCTTGCGCCGTTGGCTCAGCGCGTCGAGCAAGACGGCCGCGAGAATCACGCCGCCCTGGATGAACTGCGTCCAGAACGGATTGACGCCGAGCAGCGAGAGCCCGACATTGATCACGCCGATCAGCACCACGCCAATGAACGTGCCGACGATCGAGCCGCGCCCGCCCGCGAGCGAGGTGCCGCCGATCACGACGCCTGCGATCACCTGCAGCTCGAGCCCGTTGGCCGCCGACGGCAACGCCGAATTGAGCCGCCCCGCGAGGACGATGCCCGCGATGGCAGCGGTCACGCCCGCTAACATGTAGGTAAGAAAGATCACGCGGCTCACCGGAATGCCCGCGAGCCGCGCCGCTTCCTTGTTGCCCCCCACGGCGAACACCTGGTGGCCGAATTCGGTCTTGCGCAGCAACACGTGGCCAATGACGAATACGGCCAGCATCACGAGCATCGGCGCGGGCAGGCCCGCAAACGTCTTCGCGCCGAACGCGGTAAACACGGCGGGGAAGTCGAATTTCGTGCGCCCGTCCGAAATCGCGAGCGTAAGGCCGCGCCCCATTGCCATCATCGCGAGCGTGACGATGAACGGCACGAGCCGCAGCCACGCAATGCCAAAGCCGTTGAGCGCGCCCACCGCCGCGCCGGTGACGAGCGCGATCACGAGCCCTGCTACGCCGAGCCCGACCGCGTCCGGGCTCGCGCCGGCCATGACAGTCGCGGCCACCATGCCGCTCAGCGCGACGAGCGAGCCCACGGAAAGGTCGATGCCCGAGGTGATGATCACAAACGTGCCGCCCACGGCCGCGATGCCGACCACGGACACCTGCACCATGATGTTGGTGAGCGTGCTCGTGGTGAGAAATTCGGGCGACGCCAGCGAGAGCGCGATACAGATCAGCACGAGCGCCGCAATGAGCGGCCCGAGGCCGCTGCGCAGCTGGCGCAGCACGCGCTGTTGCAGGGTTGGGGTTTCTTCACGCGGTCGAACCGTGGTGGACGTCATGCTGCAACTCCGGTGGTAGCCCATTGAATGATCGTCTCCGAGCTCGCGTGCTCACGCGCGACTTCGCCGACGATGCTGCCGCGATACATCACGAGCACGCGGTCCGACATGCCGAGCAGTTCGGGCAGTTCGGAGCTCACGAGCACGACGGCCGCGCCCGCGCGCGCCATCGCGACGATATGTGCATAGATCTCGGTCTTCGCGCCGACGTCGATGCCGCGCGTGGGCTCGTCGAGCAGGATCACAGCCGGCGACGTCGCGCTCGCGCGCCCGAGAATCACCTTCTGCTGATTGCCGCCCGAAAGGTTGCCGGTGAGCGACGTGACCGAAGGCGCGCGCACCGCGAAGCGCTCGACCGCCTCGCGCGCGAGGCGGCGCTTTCTCGCCGCGCTCACGAAGCCGCCGCGCACCAGCGCCCGCAGGCTCGAAAGCGCGACGTTTTCTTCGATGCTCGCGTCGAGCACGAGCCCTTCGAGCTTGCGGTCCTCGGCGGTGTAGACAATGCCCGCGCGCATGCCTTGCGCGGGCGAGCGCAGCGCGAGCCTGCGCCCGCGCAGCCGCAGTTCGCCACGGGTAAGCGGGAGCGCGCCGCAAAGCGTCTTCAAAAGCTCGGTGCGCCCCGCGCCCGCAATGCCACCGATGCCCACGATCTCGCCCGCGCGAATGCTGAAACTCGCGTCGCGCAGCACGGGCTCGCTCGCCACGTTGTGCGCTTCCAGCACGACGTCGCCATAGGGCCGCGCCTCCCACGGATAGAACGAGTCGAGATTGCGCGCGACCATTGCCTGAACGAGCGCCGGTTCGTTCCACTCCGGCATGGGCCGCGCGCCGACCGTCGCGCCGTCGCGCATCACCACGGCCGAATCGGCCAGTTCGAACACTTCTTCGAGATGGTGCGAAATGAAGATGATGCCCATGCCCGCCGCCCGCAGTCGCCGCACGACGGCGTAGAGATGCTCGATGTCGTGATGCTGGAGCGCGGCCGTGGGCTCGTCCATCACGAGAATGCGGGCGTCGCGCGCGAGCGCCTTGGCGACCTCCACGAGTTGGCGCTTGTTGAGCGGCAGATCACCGAGGCGCATGGCGGGTGGCACGCCTTCCAGTCCGACCTGGGACAGCGCCTCGCGCGCCATGGCGTTGGCGCTGCGATGATCGACGAGGCCATAGCGCCGCGGCATGCGGCCAAGAAAGAGGTTTTCGGCCACCGTCATGTCGTTGACGAGCGAAAGCTCCTGATAGATCACGGCCACGCCCGCGTCGATTGCGGCCTGGGTGCCGCGCGCGAGTCGTACGCCGTCGATCTCGATCGTGCCTTCGTCCGGCTCGTAAGCCCCGGAGAGCGTCTTGATGAGCGACGACTTGCCCGCGCCATTCTCGCCGACGATCGCCATCACGTGCCCCGCATGCAGCTCGAGGCTCACGCCTCGCAGCGCCTTCACGCCGGGAAAGCTCTTCACGATGCCGTTCATGCGCAACAGCGGCGGCGCGTCTGTGCTGCCGCCCGCGCTGTTGTTCGCCTGCTGCGATACGTCCATTGCCGAACCTGATTCGCGTTTCATCCGTTCATCCCTGGCGCCGGCGCACGCGTCACGCGCGGCCGGCGCTTAAGACCGCCCGTTACTGCTTGACTTCGAGCGCCCACAGACCGTATTGCTTCACGCCGTCCGAATCGATATTCGACTTGTCGATCAGATAGGTCGGCCACGCGTAATTCGAGGGCACGTCCTTCTTCGCCTCGTAGTCGGTAATGAACGTCATCGCCTTGGCGGACATGCCGATCGGGTTCTGCGAGATCGTCGCGTCCTGCTTGCCCGCACGGATCGCAGACAGCGCCTGCGCCGTGCCGTCCGCGCCGATCACCATGATGTGGCCGGGGTCGCCGAGCGGCTTGTAGCGGCCCGCATTGTCGATGGCTTTTTCCGCGCCCACGGTGTTGTCGTCGTTGGCGCCGAATACCGCATCGATCTGCGGGTACTTCTGGAGAATGCTCGTCATCGCGTTGAGCGACTTCTCCTGGTCGAAGCCACCTTCCTGACGCGCGACGACCTTGATGTCGGGATACTTCGCGATCTCTTCCGAGAAGCCCTTCTCCCGATCGGTCGCCGCCGTGGTGCCGATGAGGCCGATCAGATCGACCACGTTGCCCTTGGGCGAGCCATAACGCTTGCTCAACTGGTCGGCGATCCACTTTGCGCCGGTGGCGCCGAGCGCTACGTTATCCGAAGCAACGAACGAGGTCACCTTGCCGCCGTCCGAGCCGCGGTCGAGCATGAACACCGGGACGTTCATCGAATTGGCCTTCTCGACCGCCGGGATGATCGCCTTCGAATCGATCGGGTTGAGCACGATCGCCTGCACGCCCTGACTCAGCAGATTGAGCGTGTCGTTGACCTGCTGCTGCGCGTCGCCGTTCGCGTTCGTTTGCACGAGATCGAAGCCCTGCTTATCCGCGCCGCGCTCCACACCATTCTTCAAGCCGACGAAGAACGCGTTATTGAGCGTGGCGATCGAAAAGCCTACCTTGATCTTCGTGACTGCCGGCGCCGCGGCAGCGGCCTGCGCCGGTGCACTCGCAGCGGCGGCGTCGGACGCAGCCGCGCTGGTCGAAGGCGACTCGCTCTTCGAGCAGCCTGCCAGCATTGCCGCCGCGGCGAACATCGTCACGCCGGCCGTAGCTCCCATGCGCGCGCTGCGCGCCACCCAACTGTCGAACCCTGCTGAACTCCACGCCATCACCGTCTCCTGTCTTTGATCTGCTGGTTTTTGACTGACCTGCGAACCGCCAACCGACTGCGTAATCGTTTGTACCGCGTGTGTTTTGCAATGCAACGACTGCCTGGACGCGCGCGAGCGCGTATTACTTGCGCGGGCCGTAGCCCTTGAACTTCTCGATGACTTCCTCCATTTGCGCGTCGGAAAGCAGCGGCGGCTCGCCGAGTTGGCAGGCCAGCAAATATTGCTTTGCGAGCACCTCCACTTCGTTCGCCAGCCACAACGCCCGTGCGAGATCGCGCCCGAGCGCGATGACGCCGTGATGCGCGAGCAGGCACGCGAGCCGCTCGTGCAGCGCTTCGAGCGCGTGATCGGAGAGCGCCTGGCTGCCGAAAGTCGCGTACGGCGCGCAGCGAATCGAATTGCCGCCCGCCGCGGCCACCATGTAGTGATGCGCGGGTATGCCGCGACTGTGAATTGCGAGCGCCGTCGCGGCTTGTGAATGCGTATGGACCACGGCGTTCACGTCGGCGCGCGCGCGCAAGATGTCGCGATGAAAACGCCACTCCGACGAAGGGCGTTGCGCTTCAAAGAGCGGATCGTCGTCGCGCACGTCGAGCGGCATCCAGACGATGCGCTCGCGCGTGAGCGCGGCGCTCGGCACGCCGCTCGGGGTAACCAGAAGTCCGTCATGCCAGCGCGCGCTCACGTTGCCCGAGGTGCCCTGATTGATGCCGAGACTCTCCATTTCGCGCGCGGTATCGACGATCTGCTGGCGCATTTCGGTTTCCGCCCGCACATCGCGCGCACGTTCCGCCGTTTCGCCCGCACGACGCCCTTCGCTCGCGCCGCTCACGCCGCGGCTCCGTTAGCGAAGAGTGCGGCAAGGCTCTCCTCGAACGGCGCGCGCACGATGCCGCGCTCCGTCACGATGCCGGTCACGAGTGTATGGGGCGTGACATCGAACGCGGGGTTGCGCACCTGAATGCCTTCAGGCGCGGTGCGCTGTCCCGCGAGATGCGTCACTTCCGCCGCTCCGCGCTCCTCGATCACGATGTCCGCGCCGCTGGAGGTGCGCAGATCCAGCGTGGACGAAGGACACGCCACATAAAACGGAATGCCGAAATGCTTCGCCGCGATCGCCACGCCGAGCGTGCCGATCTTGTTCGCGACGTCGCCGTTCGCGGCCACGCGATCGGTGCCGACGATCACGAGATCGATGAGCCCCTGGGCCATCAGGGTCGGCGCCATACTGTCGGTGATCAGCGTGACGTCGAGCCCCGCTTGCTGCAGTTCGTAAGCGGTGAGCCGCGCGCCTTGCAGGAGCGGCCGCGTCTCGTCTGCGTAGACGCGAAACGCGACGCCGTCGCGGTGCGCGCAATAGAGGGGCGCAGTCGCCGTGCCGATACCCGCCGTGGCCAGTGCACCGGCATTGCAGTGCGTGAGCACGCCGCTGCCGGGTGCGATGAGCGCACGTCCGGCTTCGCCGATCCGCGCGCACAATTCGATATCTTCTTGATGAATGCGCTTAGCCTCGGCAACGAGCGCTTCATAAAGCGCGGCGCCCGTCGCACTGGACTCGGCGCGTGCGCGCGAGAGCATCCGCTCCAGCGCCCAGCGCAAATTCACAGCAGTGGGCCGCGCGCTGTCCAGAAACGCGGCGTGCGCTTCGAGACGCGCGAGGAACGTATCGCGCGGATCGGTTGGCTCGTGCCGCATCGCCACACACAGGCCATAGGCGGCCGCCACACCGATCGCAGGCGCGCCGCGAACGCGCAGCTCGTGTATCGCGCGCCAGACCGCCTCGACACTGCCCACGGCTTCGACCACACATTCGCGCGGCAAACGCGTCTGGTCGAGCAGATAAAGGGTGCCGTCGCGCCACTCGATGGTGGGCGGAAGACTCGATTGTTGCGCCTGCAACGTCATACGTTCTCCGTCGATGCCGGTTGTCCGGGCTCTGCCGCTCATACGGCAGCCTGTGTTCGATTACGCCGGTTCGATGAGCACCTGAGCGGCCAGCGCGGTAACCGCCTCGATCGACGCCAGCTCGCGCCGCCCGACCAGCAGCGCTTCGGCGAGCTTCAGACAGCGCACTTCCACGCGCGCGCGCACCGTATCGTCCTCGATACTCGTAATTTCCGCCACCTTCGCCATGCCGACGATGCGGCGGATCATCTTGCAGCCCGCAAAGCCGAGCGTATCGGCGAAGAGGCGTTTGATGAAATCGTCGCGGAAGGCCTCCGCCGCACGCGTGCCCGCCGGCCCGCCAATGTACGCGTGGCCGGTCTCGCGCTCGTGCAGCCGCCAGATCTGCGCGAACTTCTTCGCGAAGGCGTTCCACACAGCCTCGACCTGTTCGAGCAGCCAGCCCTGGTAGGCGGCCGGGTCGCGCCCCGTCTCGCGGTCGTGCCAGTCGCGCGCGTAATACGCGAGCAGCAGGTTCGCAATGAACGCGCCCGTGTCGAAGCCCATCGGCCCATAGAACGCGAACTCGGGATCGATCACATACGTCTCATGCTCGTTCGCCATGATCGAGCCGGTATGCAGGTCGCCGTGCACGAGCGTTTCCGCATGGTTCATAAAGGCCCACTTCATCTCGCCTGCCGCGAGCCTCAGCGGCTCGTGCGTGCGCAGCCGTTCGATTGCAGCAACCGGCAGCGCGGGGCTGTAGACATTCGAGGGATGATCTTCGAACGGAAACGTGAAGACGAGTTCCTCGGTGATCTTGCACAATTCCGTGTTGATGTCGCCGCCGACGGCCGCTTTCTTGGCACCCGGCGCCAGATAGAGATCGGACCCGTGAAAGAGCGTGCGGGCCAGAAACGTGGAAATGTGATCGGCGAGCCGCGGATATACGATGCCGTCTATCAGCCCCCCGCGCAGCACGCGATGCGAATCGAGCCGCTGCATCACCATCAGGAACTTCTCGCTATCCGCGTGAAAGACGCTCGGCACGTGCTCGGGGCACAACGCGCCGAAGCGGCGCAACGCCGCCACTTCGCGCTCCATGCGCTCGCGCGGCAAGGGCCACGCTTCGCCAACCAGCCGCAGGTACGGCGGCGCCTGCTTCACCACGACGCTCAAGCGCGGGTCGCGCGTGCTGCTCACGAAGTAGACGTAGTTCAGATTGCCATCGCCCACTTCGACGACCTGCAATTCCCTGTCGTCGCCAAGCCTTGCACAAACGGCCGGAATGCCCAGCAGATACTCGGTCAATTCGGCAGAGCTGAAAGCTTCGAAGTGCATACGTTCTTCCTGTCCGGAAATGGGCCGCTGGCCCGCCTAACGTCGCTTGCGCACGAGATCGAACTTGAAAATGCTGGCGTTGTAGTAGTCGTTGCTGTAGCAGACCGCGCGGCCGGTCTCGTCGAAATCCACTTCGTCGATCAGCAGGAACATGCCGATGTTCTCCTGCAATTCCGGCAAATCCCGCGGGGTGAGAACGGTCGGCTGGATCGAACTATGGGTGTGGGAGAGCCGAACGCCCGCGCGCTCCAGCGTGCCGAACAGCGACTCGCCCAGCTCCTGCCCTTCGAGCAGCGCCTTGGGCACGATGTCGATGCAGTAAGCGGCGATTGCATCGTCGGCGCGCCGCACGCGCTCGAAGCGCATGCAGGGATCGCCTTCGGCGATGCCGAGCTTTTGCGCGAGGCTGCCGGAAGCCGCGATCGTCCTCACCTGCAGACGGCTCGTGGAAGGCACCGCACCGACACTGCGTATCATGTCCGTCACAGACATCAGATCATCCAGACCGCCTTGCAGCTTGAGCGTGATTTGTCTGACGAAGGTCCCCTTGCCGTGCACGCGGGTGAGCAGACCGTGGGAAATCATCTGCGCGACCGCCTCCCGCAGGCTCGAGCGGCCCACGCCCAACAGCTCGCAAAGTTCGGGCTCCGGTGGGATTTGATCGCCCGGCTTGAGCGAGCGCTCGCGGATCATTTCCAGCAGCGAATCCTGGATTCGCTCGCACATCGACTGATCGACGCTCAGGCGCATGGCTTCCGCAAGATTGCGTGGGTTGGCGACATTGGGCTCCAATCTACATCAGACGTCTGATGTTATGGGCTCGTGGTTTTCCCTTTCATGCGGCGCAACACGACGAGAAGTGTGGGCGCGCTGCGCTATTTGACGCTCACCGAAAGCGGCACCGACTCGAGCAGATCCTCGATCCCGAGCCACAAGATCTGCAGGCCGATGCACAGCAGCACAAACGCAAGCAAGCGCATGAGCACTTCGGTCCCGACCGGTCCGAGCCGCTTGCCGACATGCCCCGCGAAGCGCACACACAGATAGATGCAGCCGCAAAGAACGACCAGGGCGAGCAGCACGCCGACGACATTGACGAGTTGCACGTGACCGCGGGGCCGACCCGTACCAAGCGCAATCGCGACCGCAATCGACCCCGGTCCGACAGTGACCGGCAGCGTGAGCGGATAAAACGCCATGGCGCGCAGCGTCGCCTGGCGCGCCGAAGCAGTGGGCGCCTGCGATTGTGCCGCCTCGGAGCCAGCGGGCGATTTGTGCAGCAGATTCCAGCCGGCAAATGCGATGACCAGCCCGCCCGCAACCCGCAACACGGGTATCGATATGCCGAAGAACGAGAGCACATAGGCGCCCATGAGCAGCGCCCCGAGCAGAATGAACAGGCTGTTGATGGCAATGATCCGCGCGAGAAATGCGCGTTCGCCGGCCGTCGCATGCGGCAGCATGCTCAGCACGATGAACCCCGCCGCGGGCGGATTGATCACGGGAAAGAGTCCCGCGAAGACGAGCAGGAAGGTGTCGGAGAGTTGATTGAGCATCCCTGTTCCCCCTTGGCATGACGGAGTATACGGACCCGCTCGCCGCCCGTTCAATACGACGATGATCCCACTGAATGACGATTATGGAACCGGAATGGAACTTCATCGGTCGATCCCGCTCGAACAATGCCGCCAAAATCTCGACGCGCACAGCGCAGACCCAACGTTCAAGCCCATCCGTCGATGCCTTTCGCTTCCCGACTTCGATTGCTGCACAGCCTGCTCGCCCTGATTGTCGCGGCCCTCGCGGCCGGCGCGGTTCCAGCCAGCGCCCATGCCGCCGCTCATCGCAGCGCGGCCGAAAGAACCCACCACGCAACGGCCACGAAGAAGAAGAGAGTCGCGCACAAGACGAAGCCCGCACATCGTTCGATGCCCGCCGATGCGCCCTCCACCAAACTCTCCGGGCCGAAGCGCCGCACCAAACGCGCGAAGCCCAGACATGGGCCGCCGCCCGCGCCGCAACACGCCGTGCACGCGAGCGCCAAAAACGCGCACGCTCCTCGCCTGCTCGCCCGCTGCGGCTTTACGCCGGCGTCGCGCAAGCAGCTCTTTTCGCATGCCGTCTACGTTGTGGACGAAAACACCCACACGCCGCTCTACGCGCGCCATGCCGACACGGTGGCGCCCATCGCATCGGTGTCGAAGCTCATGATGGCCATCGTCTGGCTCGATAGTGCGCATGCGCCCCTGCAACAGCGGCTCTCAGTCACGACCGCCGATCTCGACACGCTCAAATTCACGCATTCGCGCCTCGGCGTGGGCGCGTCGCTCACGCGCGCGAATATGCTGCACGTTGCGCTGATGTCCTCGGAAAACCGTGCGGCTTCGGCGCTCAGCCGCGATTATCCAGGCGGCCAGCCTGCGTTTATCGCGGCAATGAACGCGAAAGCGCAGCGCCTCGGCATGAAGCACACGCATTTCGTCAATGCGACGGGGCTCTCGCCGCAGAACGTTTCAACCGCGCGCGAACTGGCGAGCCTCGTGCGCGCAGCCGATGGCTACCCGCTCATTCGCCGCTATTCGATCGATCATCAGGAACGCGTGGCCACGGGCCACGGGCAGTTGCAGTATGTGAACACCAATCGGCTGGTGCGCTACGGGCAGGTGCGCGCGAGCGTGCAGAAAACCGGCTTCATCAACGAGTCCGGCCACAACATGGTGATGCGCGTGATGGTGCACGGCCGGCGGCCGGTGATCGTCACAATGCTAGGGAGCGCCACGCCCGAGGGTTCTCGTCTGGACGGCGTGCGCATCGCGCACTGGCTGTCGTGCTCCTTGCGCTGAGCGAGCGCGCGCGTCAGGAATTCTTTACATCAACGCCCTGCGCTCGCCGAGCGCATTCCAGCGGCGGATGGCGCGGCTTTCGTGGTCGAAGCCGAGAATGCTCACCGAAGCCGTGTCGAGATACAGATGCTCGCCGAGCGCCGCCGAACCGGAAGCCCAGCAGCCCCCCAACGCGCGCAGGAAATGCGCGTGTGAAAAGAGTGCCACGCGGCCCCGCATGGCCAGCAGGCCCTCGATTACCGACGCCGCCCGCGCCTGAACCCGCGCGAGATCCTCGCCATGCGCGATGGGCGAATGCCACACGCTCCAGTCGGGTTCGGTCTTGCGGATATCCGCTGTCTTGAGGCCTTCGTAAATCCCATAGTCCCACTCGTGCAAGTCGGCCGAAATCGTCATCTGGTCGCCGAGGCCCGCGAGCTGGCAGGTCTCGATGGCCCGCGCCATCGGGCTGCAAAGCACCGCGTCGAAGTGCTGTGCGGCGAGCGACGGCGCCAGCGAGCGCGCCTGCTCGCGTCCGTGACCGGTGAGCGCGATATCGGTGCGGCCGGTGTGCTGCCCGGAGAGGCTCCATTCCGTTTCACCATGACGGATCAACCAGACTTCGCGCAGTCCAGAGGACACACTGGCAGGATTGGCAGACATCGGGAGCTCCACGTTCGTGCCCCGCGCGGAACACACGGGATGCCTGCAGCATACCTGTTCTGAGGGCTTTTCGCCGTGCCGCTATCCTCCTGTTGCACATGGCAAAATGAAGGCAGATCGAAAGCGACGAGGCTGTCATGCCGCGCCGCTATTTATTTGCACTCCGTAGTAATGTGATTCAGAAAAGATGCGAGATGCCAGGCACGGCAAGCGTTTGCGAAGAATGCGGGGTCGTGACGGAAATGCCGGGCCAGCTCATCATCGCCTGGCCGTGGTTCTTCAGATAACCCGCACGCGCGTAAAGGCTCGTGCGCTTCGATATCTGATGATCGTAGCCAAGCTCCACACCCAGCGTCTCGTCGCTAACGCCGTGAATGTTGCGCTGAATACCGGCGATCTGGATCGCGTCGAACGAGGTGGCCTGAATCGTCGCGCCAACCTCCGTGACGTTATACGCATTCGCGGTGCCGAGCGCAGCAGCGAGTGAATGCGACGGTGGCATTTTCGGCCTCGCATACGAATAGTTCGCCTGCAGCCGCCGTTGTTCAGGTACTGGAAAAACGTGTCGGCCACGCCGTAGAGCGTCACGCTCGTCTGGGCGCAAGCGGCGCTCGCGGCCATTGCGAACGTCGCGCCCATCACACCCTGGCTAATCAGCTTCAAACGCATGCATGTCTCCTCTTCTATTGTCGGTATCCGCTCGTTGGAGGAATGGATTGCACTGCGAATTACCAGGAACCCGGCCGAGATAATCTTTCGGTCGAATCGGGCACGCGGATGTCAGCGCGCCCCGCGGCCCTCCTTTGTGGGCTGCAGCCACAGAAAGCCCGCCACGCCCGCTACGGCGAGTAGCGCGCCCATCGCGCCGAAACCCGCTTCGTAGCCGCGTGGGCCTGCCGTCGAATCGACGAGATGGCCCATGAGCGCCGGCGCGAACAAGCCGGCCGTCGTGGCGAGCGCGTGAACGCTCGAGAGCATGGCCGCTCGGTTCGCGCCCGGTACGACTTCGGCGACGAGTTGCGGCCCGAACGTAAACGCCTGAGTGGCGAATGCGCACGCCACGCCTACCAAAGCGAACCTTCACGAGCGGCGGCCACAATGCAAACGAGGCGCACAGCAAGATCCCGCCGACCGTGCAGCATGCGCTCACGAGCATGCCTCGCGCGATGCGCGTCGAAACGTTGCGCCTGAGCAGCGCGTGCGAGAGCGTGGTGCCCGCGTTCGTCGCGCAGTTGCTGGACGGCGTGGCGCCCGCCCGCGCGCGCATGGCGGACTCAACGGGTGCCGCCGATCTTTCGCCCTACGCCGCGGACTCTCCCGCCGACGCGCTCACGGCGCGCGAACTGGACGTGCTAAGGATGCTTTCGGCCGGCCACCGCAACCGCGTGATCGCGGAGAAGCTGTTCGTCTCCGAGCTGACGGTGAAGTCGCATCTTCGAAAGATCAACGCCAAGCTCGGCGCGGGCAATCGTACCCAGGCAGTCGCCATCGGCCGTGCGAAAGGGCTGATTCCTTGATTGTGGATCTCGCCGGCCTGAGCGCCGAACGCGCCACGCGCGGACAGCATGACGCCGCCGCCCCTTTCGAGGCGGCGGCGCGGTGGGTTAGCGATCGTTTATCAGTGATGGCGCTTCGTGTCCTTCTCCACGTCCTTTGCGGCCTCCTTCATGTCACCAACGTTCTTGCGTGCCTGGCCAGCTCCCTGCTGGAGGTCCCCCTTCACTTCGCGCGCCGGGTTGTCGGTTGCGCGGCCTACGGCCTCATTGACCTTGCCCTTCATCTTTTCAGCCGTGCCCTTCACCTGGTCCTTGTTCATGGTCACACTCCACGTAAAAGCGACGGTGTGTCGCGACGCTTCACATAGCGCATGCACCGTGCCCGCGGTTCCGGCGCCCGTATTCGGGGACGCAACGTCACACGTCAGTCGTGCGCCATGGCGCGGTCGATCGAGATCTGCGTGGGCATCATGTTGACGTTTGCGTTGTGCATGACCCACAGCGAAAGCCCGACGATCACCGCGATCAGGAACGCCGTGCAGATGAAGATGCCCGTGTTGGCGCGCTGGCTGCGCGATGCGCCGATATGCAGGAAATACACGAGTTGCACGACGAGCTGCGCGATGCAGAGCACGACGATGGCCGCAAGCCCGAAGGCCGGCGAAACGACTCGAAACATCACCACGCCGAACGACGCGAGCGTCAGCACGAGCGAGAGCACCGTGCCGATCATGTAGCCCTTGAAACTGCCGTGCGACGCGTCATGCACGGCGTGGTGGGTGGCATGGGACTGGCTCACAGGAAACCTCGCAGGTAAACAAACGTAAATACACAGATCCACACGAGATCGAGAAAGTGCCAAAAGAGGCTCAGGCAGGCGAGGCGGCGGCGGACCGTGCCGGTCAGACCGAACTTGAAGGTCTGGTGCATCATGATCGCGATCCACAACAGACCCGCCGTGACGTGCAGCCCGTGCGTGCCGACCAGTGTGAAGTACGCCGAAAGGTAGGCGCTCGTGCCGGGCCCCGCCCCATCGGCGATGAGCTTGGCGAACTCGTTCACCTCCATCGCGACGAAGCCCGCCCCGAACAGGAACGTGACGGCGAGCCACACGTTCACCTGTCCGCGCCGCTGCGCGTAGAGATTCAGCATGGCCATGCCGAAGGTGACGCTGCTCGCAAGCAGCAGCAGCGTTTCACCGAGCACGTAAGGCAGTTCGAATAGTTCCTTCGCGCCCGGACCGCCTGCCGTCGCATTCGCGAGCACGCCGAACGTGGCGAAGAGCGTCGCGAAGATGAGGCAGTCGCTCATCAGGTAGATCCAGAAGCCCAGCGTGGTTCTGGTGCTGTCGTCGTGATCATGACCATGGGCATGACCATGGGCGTGAGTAGTAGCAGCGTGAGCCATGGTTTATGCCATCTCCTCGATGTGCTCGGATTGATCGAAACGCTGGATGCCGAGTTGCCTGAAGCGCGCGTTCTCGATGCGCTCGACCTCGGCGGCGGGGACCCAGTAATCCACGTCCTGGTTGTAGGTGCGCGCGATGAACGTGGCGATCATGCCGATGAGTCCCGCCGCCGCGAACAGCCACATGTGCCACACGATCGCAAAGCCGAACAGCAGGCTGAACGCGGCGATGATGAAGCCCGCGCCGGTGTTGCGCGGCATATGAATGTCCTCGTACTTCGCCGGCTGCACGTAGGCGCGGCCCGCTTCCTTGTTGTCCCAGTGCTGCTCCATCGAAGTGATCTCCGGCAGCACGGCGAAGTTGTAGAACGGCGCAGGCGAAGCGGTCGACCACTCGAGGCTGCGGCCATCCCACGGGTCGCCGGTCACGTCGCGGTTGGCCTCGCGATCGCGCAGGCTCACCACGATCTGCACGATGAACGAGAGAATGCCGAGGCCCACGAACACCGCGCCCACGAGCGCCACCACGAGCCACGGGTGCCACTCGGCCACCTCATAGTGATTCATGCGGCGGGTCATGCCTTCGAAGCCGAGGATATAGAGCGGCGTGAACGCGAGCCAGTAGCCAATCAGCCAGCACCAGAACGACACCTTGCCCCAGAACTCGTTGAGCGTGAAGCCGAACACCTTGGGGAACCAGAAGCTCACGCCCGCCAGACAGCCGAACACCACCCCGCCGATGATCACGTTATGGAAGTGCGCAACGAGAAAGAGCGAGTTGTGCAGCACGAAGTCCGCCCCCGGCACGGCCAGCAGCACGCCGGTCATGCCGCCCACGGCGAACGTCACCATGAAGCCGATGGTCCAGAGCGTGGCGCTGTGATAGCGGATGCGCCCGCGATACATCGTGAAGAGCCAGTTGAAGAGCTTCACGCCGGTCGGGATCGAAATGACCGTGGTCATGATGCCGAAGAACGCATTGACGTTCGCGCCCGAGCCCATCGTGAAGAAGTGGTGCAGCCACACGAAGAACGAGAGGATGCCGATCGACGACGTGGCGTAGACCATCGACTTGTAGCCGAACAGCGGCTTGCCCGAGAACGTCGCGATGATTTCCGAGTACGCACCGAACGCAGGCAGGATGAGGATGTAGACCTCCGGGTGACCCCAGACCCAGATCAGGTTGATGTACATCATCGCGTTGCCGCCCAGCTCGTTCGTGAAGAAGTGCATGTCGAAGTAGCGGTCCATCGTGAGCAGCGCGAGCGTGGCGGTGAGCACCGGGAACACCGCGACGATCAGGATGTTGGTGATGAACGCCGTCCACACGAACACCGGCATCTGCATCATCTTCATGCCCGGCGCGCGCATACGCAGGATCGTGACGATGAAGTTGATGCCCGAGAGCGTCGTGCCGAGACCCGATAGCTGCAGCGACCATATGTAGTAGTCCATACCGACTGTCGGGCTATAGCCAAGCTCCGATAGCGGCGGATACGCCACCCAGCCCGTGGCCGCGAAATCGCCCACGAACATGGAGACCATCACGAGCACCGCGCCCACGACCGAAAGCCAGAAGGAGAGCGAGTTGACAAACGGATAGGCCACGTCGCGCGCGCCGATCTGCAGCGGCACGACCACGTTCATCAGGCCGAGAATGAGCGGCGTCGCCACGAAGAAGATCATGATGACGCCGTGCGCCGTGAAGATCTGGTCGTAGTGATGCGGCGGCAGATAGCCCGCGGCGTCGCCATACGCGAGCGCCTGTTGCGCGCGCATCATGATCGCATCGGCGAAACCGCGCAGCAGCATGACGACCGCGAGAATGATGTACATGACACCGATGCGCTTGTGATCGACCGACGTGATCCACTCGCGCCATAAATAGCCCCACTTGCCCGCGATCGTGATCGCGGCGAGCAAGGCGAGGCCGCCGAGCGCCACGACGGCGCCCGTGCCCATGATGATCGGCTCGTGCCAGGGAACGGCGTCGAGCGTGAGTTTTCCGAACATGGTGTGATTACTCCGCTGCCAGAATGGCGCTACGGTTGAGCGTGAGCGCCGGGGCGCCTGTGCCAGGGACTGCGCTGGGGGCCGTGCCCGGGACCGCGGGGACCGTGCCGCAAATCGGGTTGCCGTGCACGTCCCGCATGTATTTGCCGACCACGCCGTCGAACAGGCCCGGCGCGACGTTCGAATAGAGCGTCACTGGGGTCTTTTCGCCGGGCAACGCGAGCTGTTCGTAGGCCGCCCGGCTCAGCATCGTGGGCGACGCCTTCGCCTGCGCAATCCAGGCGTCGAAGTCGGCGCGGCTCTTGGCCAGCGTTTCGAAATGCATGTCGGAGAAGCCCGGGCCGCTGAATGCCGCCGACCGGCCCGCATAGATGCCGGGCTCGTTCGCGATGAGATGCAGCTTCGTCTGCATGGCCGGCATCGCATACACCTGACTGCCCAGCTGCGGGATGAAGAACGAATTCATCAGCGACTCGGCGGTGAGGTTGAACTCGACGGGCGTATCCACGGGAATCGCCAGCTGGTTCACAGAGGCCACGCCGTAATCCGGATAGATGAAGAGCCACTTCCAGTTGAGCGCAACCACGTCCACGCGCACGGGTTTCGTCTGCGATTCGATCGGGCGATACGGGTCGAGTGAATGCGTCGTGCGCCAGATCAGCACGGCGAGCGTGAGCACGATCACGCAGGGAATCGTCCACACCACCACTTCGATGACCGTGGAATGCGACCAGCGCGGCGCGTAAGTCGCGTTCGGGTTGGAGGCGCGATAGCGCCACGCGAACCATAACGTGAGCACGATCACGGGGATCACGACGAGCAGCATCAAGCCGAGCGCGATCAGGATCAGATTCTTTTCCTGCACGCCGATGTCGCCCTTCGGGGCGAGCAGCGCCATGTTGCAGCCGCTGAGCAGCACGAGCGGGATGCCCGCCGCGCCGAGAGCGGCGCGCCGCAGAAAGCGGGGGATGAGGAGTGGACGTGATGAAGAAGGCGGGCCGGCGGTAGCGGCCCGCCCCGAGCGAGGGTCTGGATTGCGCATGTCTGGTTCCAAGGTTGACGTTCGCGCAAACCCATCCATACGTGCTCACTCTGCTGCCGCACGAGCGGCCTTGGAGGGCCGCCGCAGAAGCCATACATAGCCTATATGTATGGATTTACGCGCTTCATGCACGCATGCTAGAGTAAGACATGACGCATACATCCGCGACAGAATGACACACGACCAACCTGCTGAAAGCGCCGGAGATATCAATGCATGGGCCACGGCGATGCAGTCCGGCAACGGCCCGCGCTACCTGCGGCTCGCCGATTTCATCGAAGCCGCGGTGGCGCACGGCACGCTGCGCCCCGGCGAGCGCGTGCCCGCGCAGCGCAGTCTCGCCACCCTGCTTGCGGTCGATCTGACCACCGTCACGCGCGGCTTCAACGAAGCCCGGCGGCGCGGCCTGATCGAGGCGCGCGGGCCGCTAGGCACGTTCATCGCCGCGCCGCGCGCCGAGCTGCTCCAACGCGTGGACCTCAGCATGAACATCCCGCCTGCGCCCGCCGACCTCGACATGAACGCGCTGCTGCGCGAAGGCATGGCGCGCGTGCTGGTGCGCAGCGACGCCGATCTGCTCATGACTTACCACATGGGCGGCGGCGGCCGCGCCGACTGGCAGGCGGGCGCGAAGTGGCTGCAGCCCGTGCTCGGCCACGTCGCGCCCGATCGCGTGGTGGTCTGTCCCGGCGCGCAGGCGGCGCTGGCCGCGCTGATCCTTGCGCTCACGCAGCCGGGCGAGGTCATCCTCGCCGAGCCGCTGCTCTATCCGGGTCTGCCGCACGCGGCGGCGCAACTGGGCCGCCGCATCGCACCCGTTGCCGTGGATGACCACGGCATGCGCCCCGACGCGCTCGAAGCGGCTTGCCGCAAGCACGCGGCGCGTTTCATCTACGTGAACCCCACGTTGCAGAACCCGACGACGGCGACCATGCCGGAGACACGCCGCCTGGAAATCCTGCGGGTGGCGCAGCGCTGCGGCGCGTTGATCGTCGAAGACGATCCTTACTGGCGTTTCGCGCCCGATGCGCCAGCGCCATTTGCCCGGCTCGCGCCCGCTCAGGTCTGCTATCTCGCGACGCTTTCCAAGACGCTCTCGCCCGGCCTGCGCACGGCTTATCTCGCGCTGCCCGACGAAGACGCGCGCACCCGCCTCGTGACCGCGCTGCGCACGTTCTCGCTGATGGCCGCGCCGCTCACCAACGCGCTCGCCACACACTGGATCGAGGAAGGCGTGGCCGAGCAGATCTTCGCGGACGTGAAGGCCGAAGCGCGCGAGCGCCAGCGCATCGCGGCGCATACGCTGGGATCGTCGGCGGGCGCGGGCATTCATCTCTGGTACACGCTGCCGCGCTACTGGCAGGCGCGCGAGCTGGCCGCGGCCGCGAGCACCGAAGGCCTCGCCGTGGCGCCCTCCACGGCTTTCCAGCAAGGCCCGGAGACCGCGAACGCGATCCGCATTTCTCTGGGCGCGACGGGCGGGCGCGAACAATTGCAGGCCGCGCTGCGCAAGCTCTCGGCGCTGCTCGCGAACGACCGCAGCGCGCAGGCGCAAGTCATCGTGTGACGGCGCTTGCCGCGATCTTCCCTGGCACCGTAATTGCTGCGGTGTATCGTTTCCCCTGCTTCAGCGCGGCTGCGCGGCCATGCCCACATAATGGCAAAGACGCGGCGCAGCGGCGCAAGTACACTCGTCGCAGCAGGCGGCGACCCGATTCGAGTAACCGCGCCCGCAAGGGCGCCCCAAATACGGGAGATACGACGATGGCAAACGAGCAAATGCTGGCGCAGATGCGCGACAAACCGGGCTTCATCGCCGCGCTGGATCAGAGCGGCGGTTCGACGCCTGGCGCGCTGCGCCAGTACGGCATCCCCGAAAGCGCGTATAGCGGCGACGCCGAAATGTTTCGCCTCATCCACGAAATGCGGGTGCGCATCGTCAGCGCCCCCGCATTCACGGGCGAGAAGGTAATCGGCGCGATCCTGTTCGAGGCGACCATGGACGGCCAGGCGCAAGGCAAGCCGGTGCCCGACTTCCTCTGGAACGAACGCCGCGTCGTGCCCTTCCTCAAGGTCGACAAGGGGCTGGAGGCCGAGTCCGACGGCGTGCGCCTCATGAAGCCGATTCCGGGCCTCGACGCCCTGCTCGAACGTGCGGTGACGGCCGGCATTTTCGGCACCAAGATGCGCTCGGTGATCGAGCACGCTTCGCCTTCCGGCATCGCTTCCATCGCCGCGCAGCAGTTCGCAGTCGGCGCGCAGATTTCGGCGCACGGACTCGTGCCCATCCTCGAGCCCGAAGTCTCCATCAAGGCCCCCGACAAGGCCAAGGCCGAGAAGCTGTTGCGCGACGAACTGCTCAAAGGGCTCGACGCGCTGCCCGCCTCGCAGAACGTGATGATCAAGCTCACGATTCCCGATACGCCCGACTTCTACCTGCCGCTCATCGAACATCCGCGCGTGGTGCGCGTGGTGGCGCTCTCGGGCGGCTACTCGCGTACTGACGCGTGCGAGCGTCTCGCCAAAAACCATCGCATGATTGCAAGCTTTTCGCGCGCGCTGATCAACGACCTCACGAAGTCGATGAGCGATGCCGAGTTCGATGCCGCGCTCGCCGCGAGCATCGACGAAATCTGGAAGGCTTCGGTGCGGAAGGACTGAATCCGGCCTGAACTCGGCCTCAAGCGGTGCCGGGCGCCGCGCCCGGCACGACACCGGTCAGGGATGTGAAAACGGGATGACACGCAGCCGGCCTCATTAATCGGGGCCGGTTATACTTGCGCCTTCTTTTTCTCCTATGCACCGGCCATGAGGCAGTTCCTCTGCCTGCTCGTCCTGTTGCCGGGCCTCGTGCAGACCGCGGCCGCGCAGGCGCAGCAGCAGGCGCCCGCTAGCGACGTCGTCAGCGCATCGGCTGCGAGCGAGGTTGCTCCCGCAAGCTCCAGCGCCATGTCCGGCGCGGTTTCGAAATACCTCACGCAAAAGTTCGGTATCGCGAAAGGGAAAGCGGCGCAAATCTCGCAAGCCGTCACGGGCGCCGCCGAGAAATATTCGCTGCCGCCCGCGGTGCTGCTCGCCATCATCTCGATCGAGTCGCGCTTTCGCGAGAAGGCGCACGGCGCGAATGGCGCGACCGGACTCATGCAGGTCGTGCCGTCGGCGCATCGCAATCTCCTGCACAACAAGGATCTCACCGACCCCGAGGTCAACATCGACGTGGGCTCGTCGATCCTCTATGGCTACCAGCGCGCGGCCGGCGGCGACCTCAATGCCGCGATGAAGAACTATGGCGGCTCGAAGGCCTATGCGGAAAAGATCCGCACGCGCGCCGTGGAGTTCAGCCGGGTGCTCGACACCGCTAGCACGCCTGCCGCGAGCGATGCGCGGGCGAGCGTCGGGCTGGCGGCATCGGCGGCTTCCGCCTTTGCGGCTGCGGCGGCAACGGCCGCGATCGGCGCATCCGGCCCTGCCGCTGCGCCCTCCGCGACATCGGCGGCCTCCGCGCAGGCTGCCGCGCAAGGCACCGCTTCGGCCAGCGCGCGCTAACACTGCTACCTGCTTCGCTCAGGCTGCCTCGCGTGCGATCGGCGGCCATGCGATGCGCATCGAAAGCACCCGAGTTCCCGATACGAAGGCCGACGTGCGCGCCGAAGGTTGCGCGCGCATCGATCGGCAGCGCCTCGCCAGACGTGCGAACGTCCCTCGCGCGGCGGTGCCGCGAGAGGGGCGTTTCGACGAGGGAACTTCCGGCGCGCGGGCTTAGGCGCCGCTTGCGGGCGTCTCGCCGTTTTCCGGTTGCTGTACCGCGGCTTCCGGCGCGCTGGACGGCGCTTGCGGCTCTACGCTCTGGGCTTCGAGCTGGGGCGCGGGTTCGGTCTTCGCCTCGGCCTTGGCCTCTGTCTTGACCTCCGGCTGGGCGTTGCCCTCTTCGCGCGTCTTGGCTTGCGCCTCGGCCTTGGCCTTCTGACGCGCCAGCGCCGCATTTGCGCGGCCGACGTGCGACGGGTCGATGCCCGGACCTTCCGAAGCCGTGCCGTCGAGTTCGTAGCGCGAGCCGCCTGCGGCCACGCGCTCGTGATAGCGCGGATGGTTCACATGGCGCTTGAGCACGGCGACGATCATCGTGCGCTCGTACTCGGGGTGACGCGCGACGAGGTCCTCGGCCACGCCGATCTTGAGCGGCAAACGGTCGCGGAAAGCCGGATAGTGCTTCGCGAACACATTCCAGACCGTGTTCAACTGGCGATTGCGCTCGATGCGCGCCTTTTCGGCCTCGCTCAGATTCGCGGCCGGCGGCTGCTGGGGACGCGCCGGACGGCGGCGTTGCTGCTGCCCGGAACGCTCGGCCGCCTCAGGTCCACGGGCCGGCTTCGGCTGCTGCGGCCGGCGCGGCTGCTGCGCGCGCTGCCCCTGCTCACCTTGATTCTGCTCCTGCGCTCGCGCGCCCTGAGGCCGGCCATGGCGCGAGCGCGCACGCTCGTCCTTGCCGCCGGCTGCGCCAGCAGCCGCCGAACCCTCTCTCGGCGCACGCGGGCCCTTCGGGGCGTGCGAGCCGCCATGGCCCTTCGCGCCCTTGTGAGCGGGCTTGCCTTGCGATTTTTGCGCCTGTTCTTCGGCTGGCTGGCCTGAGCCGCCCCCCATGCTCTTCTTGATCTCAAGAAGACCTTCCTTGAAGCTCAGGGTACGGCGTTGTTGCGATGCGGCTTTCACGTCCAGATCTCTTCCATATGGAACCGGACGCTATGATACCGAAAACACGGCCGATCCAACCGGGCAATCGTTTGTTGCGCCCCGTTTCGCGTCCGCCGTCGTGTGCCGCGCCACACCGCGACTGCACGCGGCGCGCGGCAAAATCCCTCGATTTCATGCATCGACACCTTGCGCAAGCAAGGATCGCATCCCTTTATCATCACGACACCATGACGATTTCGACATCCGCCCCCCGTTCCACCATTCGCGCCATCGTGACCGGCCATACGCGCGGATTGGGTGCGGCGCTCGCGCAATCGCTGCTGCAACGGGACATCGAGGTGCTCGGCCTCGGCCGTGGCGCGCATGCGGAACTGGCTTCCCGCCATCCGGAACGGTTCGCCGAGGCCGTCGTGGACCTCGCCGATCCCGCCGCACTCGAACGCTGGCTGGCGGGCGACACGCTCGATGCGTTCACGCTCGGCGCGCAGTGCGTGCTGCTCTTCAACAACGCGGGCAGCGTCGAGCCGATTGGCCCGCTCGGCGCGCAGGACCCGCTCGCCATCGCACGCGCCGTGACGCTCAACGTGGCAGCGCCGTTGATGCTCGCGAATGCGCTCGCCGCCACGTCTGCGCCCGGCGCGAGCGCATCACGACGCATCGTGCATATTTCGAGCGGCGCCGCGCGCAACGCGTATGCGGGCTGGAGCGTGTATTGCGCGACCAAGGCCGCGCTCGACCACCACGCGCGCGCCGTCGCCCTCGATGCGCCGGCCGGCCTGCGCATTTGCAGCATCGCACCTGGCGTGATCGATACCGGCATGCAAAAGATGATCCGCGCGACGAGCGTCGACCAGTTCCCGATGCGCGAGCGCTTCGAACAGCTCAAGCAGAACGGTTTGCTGTCCACGCCCGAAGCGGCCGCGCAACAATTGATCGACTATGCGTTGAGCGATGCCTTCGGCTCGTTGCCCGTCACTGATGTGCGCGAACCTGGCAAGGCGTGAGCGCGTCGTGCGTTGAATCGTTGCCGTCGCGCTTCACGTAAGCGCGACGCGCGGCCGTACCGCTTTCAGGCGCCGCATGCCACCCGCGAGCGCGAGCAATGCGCCGACCGCGAGCACGTCGCCCGCGAGCCGTGCGGGCAACGAAGCGGTGACATGCGTTGCACGCAGCAGCGTGTCGATGACGTTCGAAGCCACCGCGCCCCCCACGAAACAGACGAGGCCCTGCTGCCCCACGGTGACGACGGCCGGCAGCCGCTGCGCAAGCCACGCTATCCAGCCCTTGCGCACCGCCTGCGCGGCGAGCCACGCCACGGCGGCGAAGTTCACGATGCGCACGCTCGCGAGATTCTGCTTCATGTAGCCAGGCTGAGGGTCCAGATCGGCGAACAACTGGATGAACGCGAACGTGGCGACGAGCACCAGCGCGAACGCTGTCAACGCGCGGCCCGTCCAGGAGACCTGGAACGCACGCGACACCGGATAGATGCGGCACAGCAGCCCCAGCATGAACATGGCCTGCCAGGCAAACGGGTTGAACGGCCAGATGGCGCCGGGCGCGGTAGGCAAATACCCCACGAGCCAGCACCCGCCAAACCACAGCACGAAGCTGCCCACGAGCACGAGATCGGGCGAGCGGCGCGCAAGCGGCATCACGAATGGCAGGAGCATCACGAGCACGATGTACATGGGCAAGACGCCGGCCAGATACGGCTGGTCGCGAAACACCGCGATATTGGCGAGCATCGTGAACGGCTGCGCGGCGAAGCGCAGATAACCCGACTCTGCGACCAGCGGCGAATCCACCCGCATCGTTACCGCGGCGGCGCCCGACAGCAGCATGAGCGCAGCGGTGCACAGGTAGGCGGCGTAGATCTCGCGCCCGCGACGCCAGAAGCGCCGGTTGGCCGCGCCCTCGCCCTTGCGTCCGGCAATGGCGAGCCAACTCGCCGCGCATACATAGCCGCTCACGAACACGAACACTTCCGCGGAGTCGCAGAACGCGAAGTTGTGCAGCATCGCATGCGAAAGCACGCTGGAAGGAATGTGATCGAGCGCGATGGAAATCAAAGCGAAACCCCGGAAAAAGTCGATTTCGATCGATCGCTTCGCTGTCTGACTCATGGGTGACGACTCCCGTTCGTGTCGAAGATTACGATTGAAGGGGTGCGCGACTTCGATTCGATGAAGCTGTCAGCTTTACGGCTATTTTTGTAAGGATGCCTGATCGATTCATGGCCACACGCGCAACGCATGAAAGGGTTCCGTAAAAGGCTGCGCCGGAGCGCCGCCTCACCAAGCGACTTTAATGCCAGCTCCACGCGCAATGGGCCTGCGTAACCCATGGTAAGCATTTCGCCCGCTTCACGGTTGCACGCAGTCGCGCGCGCAGCCCCGGACGGTGCGCGCCATGCACACGGAATCGGCGTCCGCCCGTTTCTGGTGCCACATCCTATGGCGTCCCGGCGTCTGCACCGTCGCGGCATTTGGGCCGTCGCGTCTCGTGGAAAGGCGCACGAAAGCCTGCGTGTTCCCTTTGCTTGCGTCATTGGCGAGTTGACGCCGCGCCGCACCAAGGGTTCCACAAATATTCAGATGTTTCGCCGCCGCGCCCAGGGTCATCCCGCCCTCGCTCGCAAATTACTTGACACCTAAAGTAACTGAACCTACATTGACCTTGCAGACTGAACGAAGGAGCGAGCATGCGCATTGTTTGCATGGGTGGCGGGCCCGCAGGCCTCTATTTCGGCCTTTTGATGAAGCGCCGTCACCCCGACTACGAAATCGCCGTAATCGAACGGAACCGTCCGTACGACACGTTCGGCTGGGGCGTCGTGTTCTCGGACCAGACGCTGGGCAACCTGCGCGCGGCCGACCCCGAAAGCGCGGACGAAATTCTCGACGCCTTCAATCATT
Organism: Paraburkholderia sp. BR10936; assembly: GCF_040965735.1. Lineage (NCBI taxonomy): Bacteria > Pseudomonadati > Pseudomonadota > Betaproteobacteria > Burkholderiales > Burkholderiaceae > Paraburkholderia > Paraburkholderia sp. BR10936. The sequence continues at coordinate 242,101 of NZ_JBFRCM010000011.1, read as the reverse complement.
GGGACGACATCAAGATTCACTTTCGCGGCAGCGCAATCCGCTCGTCGGGCCATGGCTTCTGCGGCATTGGCCGCAAGCGTCTGCTCAACATTTTGCAGGCGCGCTGCGAGGCGCTCGGCGTGAAGCTCGTGTTCGAATCGCAGATCACCGACGACGACGTCGCCCACGCGGACCTCATCATTGCGAGCGACGGCCTGAACAGCGCCACGCGCCAGAAGTACGCCGCCACGTATCAGCCGGATATCGATTTGCGCAACTGCCGCTTCGTCTGGCTCGGCACATCGAAACTCTTCGACGCGTTCACGTTCGCGTTCGAAGAAACCGAATGGGGCTGGTTCCAGGCGCACGCCTACCGCTTCGACGACAACACGTCGACGTTCATCGTCGAAACGCCCGATCAGGTGTGGCGCGCAGCCGGCCTCGACACCATGAGCAAGGAAGACAGCATCGCGTTCTGCGAGAAGCTGTTCGCGCGTTATCTCGACGGCCACGCGCTGCGCTCGAACGCGTCGCACATGCGCGGCTCGTCGCAATGGATCCGCTTTCCACGCGTGGTCAATCGCGAATGGGTGCACTGGAAAACCGCGGCCGACGGTAAGCAAACGCCTGTCGTGCTGATGGGCGACGCGGCGCACACCGCGCACTTCTCGATCGGCTCAGGCACGAAGCTCGCGCTCGAAGACGCGATCGAACTCGCCAACAGCATGCAAGCGCATCCCGGCGATCTGCGCGCGGCGCTCACGCACTACACGAACGTGCGTAGCGTGGACGTCCTGCGCATTCAGAACGCCGCGCGCAATTCCACGGAGTGGTTCGAGCACGTGGACCGCTACGCGAAGTTCGATCCGGAGCAGTTCGCCTATTCGCTGCTCACGCGCTCGCAGCGCATCTCGCACGAGAATCTGCGCGAGCGCGACGCGCATTATCTGTCCGGCTTCGAAACGTGGCTCGCGCAACGCGCGGGTGGCGAGCCGCGCGCCGTGCCGCCCATGTTCACGCCTTATACGGTGCGTGGCGTGACGTTGAAAAACCGCGTGATCGTCTCGCCGATGGCGCAGTACTCCGCCCATGACGGCGTGGCCGGCGACTATCACCTCATGCATCTGGGCGCGCGCGCCATGGGCGGCGCCGCGCTCGTGATGACCGAAATGACCTGCGTCTCCCCCGAGGCCCGCATCACGCCCGCGTGCCCCGGCATGTATGCGCCCGAGCATCTGCAGGCGTGGAAGCGCATCGTCGATTTCGTGCATGCGAACTCGGACGCGAAAATCGGCATGCAGCTCGGCCATTCCGGCGCCAAGGGCTCGACGCGCGTGGCATGGGAAGGCATCGACCAGCCGCTCGACGACGGCAACTGGCCGCTCGTCTCCGCTTCGCCGCAGCAATATCTGCGCGGTGTGAGCCAGTGGTCGCATGAAGCGAGCACCCAGGAACTGCGCGACATCGAGGCGCAATTCGTCCAAGCCACGCAAATGGCAGACGAAGCGGGCTTCGACTGGCTCGAATTGCACTGCGCGCACGGCTATCTGCTTTCCAGCTTCCTCTCGCCGCTCACGAACCAGCGCACCGACGAGTTCGGCGGATCGATCGAAAACCGGCTGCGTTATCCGCTCGAGGTTTTCAAGGCGATGCGCGCGGTCTGGCCGGAAAACAAGCCCATTTCAGTACGCGTCTCGGCACACGACTGGGTGGAAGGCGGCAACACCCCCGACGACGCCATCGAAATCGCGCGCGCGTTCAAGGCGGCAGGCGCGGACATGATCGACGTTTCGTCGGGCCAGGTGAGCAAGGAAGAAAAACCCGTCTTCGGCCGCATGTTCCAGACGCCTTTCGCCGACCGCATCCGCAACGAAGCGGGCATCGCGACGATCGCCGTCGGGGCGATTTCCGAAGCGGATCACGTGAACGGCATCATCGCTGCCGGTCGCGCCGACCTGTGCGCCGTGGCGCGGCCGCACCTGGCCAACCCCTCGTGGACGCTCACTGAAGCGGCGCGCATCGGCTATCTCGACATCAAGTGGCCGAACCAGTACATGGCGGCCAAGACCCAACTCGAACGCAACATCGAGCGCGAACGCGCCGCAGCGGCAGCCGCGGCCGGCCTGTCGCCGATCGAGCGTGCGCAACGCGCCGAAGGAACCGTGTGAGCATGAACCAGGCAATCCTGAACGATCGTCATGCCGTCGTGACCGGCGGCGGCAGCGGCATCGGCGCGGCGACTGCCGCCGCGCTCCTGCATGCCGGTGCGCGCGTCACACTGATGGGCCGTGACGCCACGCGGCTCGACGCCCAGCGTGCCGCGCTCGGCGGCGGCGAGAACGTGGCTTGCGTGAGCGTCGATATCACCGACGAAGACGCCGTAAACGCCGCGTTCGTGCATGCGGCGCAATCGCTCGGCGCCGTCGATATCCTCGTGAACAACGCGGGCCAGGCTCAGGCCGCGCCGTTCACGCAAACCGACCTCGCGCTGTGGAAGCGCATGCTCGACGTGAATCTCACGGGCGCGTTTCTGTGCACGCGCGCGGTGCTGCCCGGCATGCTCGCGCGCAAGGCCGGACGCATCGTCAATGTCGCGAGCACGGCGGGCCAGGTCGGCTATCCGTATGTCGCCGCCTATTGCGCCTCGAAACATGGCGTGATCGGCTTGACGCGCGCGCTTGCGCTCGAAGTGGCCACCCAGGGCGTAACCGTGAACGCCGTGTGCCCCGGCTATACGGAAACGGAACTGCTGCAGGCGTCGCTCGAGCAGATCACGCGCAAGACTTCGCGCAGCGAAGCCGAGGCGCGCAGCATTCTCGTGCGCCACAACCCGCAGAAGCGTTTCGTCACGCCGGAAGAAGTCGCCAACGCCGTGCTGTGGCTTTGCGCGCCTGGATCGTCCGCGATCACGGGCCAGTCCCTATCCGTTTCCGGTGGAGAAATCACATGACATCGCCCGCATCCACGCGCAAGAACGCCACCGCGAAGGCCGCAACGAAAGCGCCGCGCAAGGGCGTCGAAAAGCCGGCGGAGAATGTCGTCGACATGGAAATGAGCACGGGCGCCGACAGCCACATGGGCCTGCGCCTGTGGCTGCGCCTGCTCACCACGACGAACCTCGTGCAGGCCGAATTGCGCCGCCGCCTGCGCGTCGAGTTCGACACGACGCTGCCGCGCTTCGACCTGATGGCGCAGCTCGAGCGCCACCCCGAAGGTCTGCGCATGACGGAACTCTCGCGCCGCCTGATGGTGACGGGCGGCAACGTCACGGGCATTACCGATCAGCTCGAAAAGGAAGGCCTCGTCGTGCGCGACGTCGCCCCCGACGACCGGCGCGCCTTCGTGGTGCGCCTCACGCCCGAGGGCCGCGCCCTGTTCGACCGCATGGCGGCCGCGCACGAGCAATGGGTGGTGGAACTGTTCGGCGGCCTCTCGCTCGACGAGAAGTCGAAGATGCACGAGCGGCTCGGCAAGCTCAAACAGCATCTGCGCAACGGGCTCGAAAGCTGATCACACTGAAATTGCAAAGATCCGGGAGACATATCTTGACGACACGTTCCAGCGCCGAAGCGCTCTTCGCGGGCAACCGCGTCACGCTTGCCGGTTATGAGGCGCAACATTTCGGCTGGTCGGTTCAAGGCCGCGTCGCAAGCATCACGCTGAACCGCCCCGAACGCAAGAATCCGCTCACGTTCGAATCGTATGCGGAACTACGCGATCTGTTTCGCCAGCTCGCCTATGCGACGGACGTGAAGGCCATCGTGCTGCATGGCGCGGGCGAAAACTTCTGCTCGGGCGGCGACGTTCACGACATCATCGCGCCGCTCATCGATCTGCCGATGCCCGAACTGCTGATGTTCACGCGCATGACCGGCGACCTCGTGAAAGCCATGCGCCACTGCCCGCAGCCGATCATCGCCGCCGTGGACGGCGTCTGCGCCGGAGCGGGCGCGATTCTCGCCATGGCCTCCGACATGCGCTACGCCACCGCGCGCAGCAAGCTCGCGTTCCTTTTCACGCGCGTGGGGCTCGCGGGCTGCGACATGGGCGCGTGCGCGATCCTGCCACGCATCATCGGTCAGGGCCGCGCGGCCGAGCTGCTTTATACGGGCCGCTCCGCGAGCGGAGAAGAAGGCCACGCATGGGGCTTCTACAACCGCATTTGCGAGCCCGAAATGCTGCTCGCCGATGCACAGAAACTCGCCGCCGATCTCGCCTCCGGTCCGACCTTTGCGCACGGCATCACCAAGACGATGCTGCATCAGGAATGGACCATGAGCATCGACGAGGCCATCGAGTCCGAAGCGCAGGCGCAGGCGATCTGCATGGCCACGCGCGATTTCGGCCGCGCCTATGAGGCGTTCGCGGCCAAAACGCGCCCGGTTTTCGAAGGGGATTGAATTGAACGCTGCCGTTGAAACGAATCTCCACGACGCACTCGCGTGGCCGTTCTTCGAAGATCGCCATCGCGCGCTCGGCGCGGGAATCGAAGCATGGGCGCGTGAGCATCTCGTGCACGTGCCGCACGACGACGTCGATGCGACCTGCCGCGCGCTCGTGCGCAAGCTGGGCGAAGCCGGCTGGCTACGCTACGGCGTGGGCGGCACCGCTTATGGCGGCCATGGCGACACGATCGACACGCGCGCCGTCTGCCTGCTGCGCGAAACGCTCGCGAAACACTCGGGTCTCGCCGACTTCGCGCTCGCCATGCAGGGCCTCGGTTCCGGCGCGATCTCGCTGGCTGGCAACGAAGCGCAAAAGTCGCGCTATCTGCCACGCGTCGCGCGCGGCGAGGCGATCGCCGCGTTTGCGCTCTCCGAGCCCGAAGCAGGCTCCGACGTCGCCGCGATGGCGCTCGCCGCACGCGCCGAGGGCGACGACTACGTGCTCGACGGCGAAAAAACATGGATCTCGAACGGCGGCATCGCCGACTTCTACGTGGTATTCGCCCGCAGCGGCGAGGCGCCGGGCTCGCGCGGCATCAGCGCGTTCGTGGTCGATGCCGACACACCGGGGCTCGAAATCGCCGAACGCATCGACGTGATCGCGCCGCATCCGCTCGCGCGCCTGCGCTTTACCGGCGCGCGCGTGAAGCGCAGCCAGATGCTCGGCGCGCCGGGGGAAGGCTTCAAGATCGCCATGCGCACACTCGATATTTTCCGCACCTCGGTCGCCGCGGCTTCGCTCGGCTTCGCACGCCGCGCGATGGCCGAAGGGCTCGCGCGCGCCGCTTCGCGCAAGATGTTCGGCCAGACGCTCGGCGATTTTCAGCTGACCCAGGCAAAACTCGCGCAGATGGCGCTCACCATCGACAGCAGCGCCCTGCTCGTCTATCGCGCGGCGTGGCTGCGCGACCAGGGCGAAAGCGTGACGCGCGAAGCCGCCATGGCGAAGTGGCATGCAAGCGAAGGCGCGCAGCAGGTGATCGATGCGGCCGTGCAGCTTTGGGGCGGCATGGGCGTGCAAAGCGGCAACATCGTCGAGTCGCTCTACCGCGAGATTCGCTCGCTGCGCATTTACGAAGGCGCGACCGAGGTGCAGCAGCTCATTGTCGGGCGTGACTTGCTCAAGGCATACAACGCCGCGTAAGCGCCTGCTGCGCGACGCTTCACTACGGAACCGGACGAAACATGAAACGAGCCCTTCTTCCCGCAGGCTGGGTCAAGCCACGCGGTTATGCCAACGGCGTCGCCGCTGCCGGCACGCAGGTCTATATCGCCGGCCAGATCGGCTGGGACGAGAACGCGCGCTTCACGAGCCGCGAATTCGGCGCCCAGGCCGTGCAGGCGCTACGCAATATCGTTGCCGTTCTCGAAACCGCGGGCGGCAAGCCCGAGCACCTCGTGCGCATGACCTGGTACGTCACCGACAAGAAGGAGTACCTGGCATCGCTGAAGGAAATTGGCGCTGCGTTTCGCGAGCTGATCGGCGACTACGACATCGCCATGAGCGCGGTGCAGGTGGTGGCCCTCATGGAAGACGACGCCAAAGTGGAAATCGAAGCGACGGCCGTGATTCCCGACGACGCGCGTCTCTCGCGCCAGTAGACCGGCGCCCGCGCAACAGCACGATCAGCTCATACAGACAGCCGGAGACGCCATGCAACCCACCGCCCATGTCGATACGTTCGCACGCGATCATCTGCCGCCCGAGTCGCAGTGGCCCGACATGCTGCTCGACAATCCCGATGTTGCCTACCCTGCGCGCATGAATTGCGCGGTCGAGTTGCTTGACCGCGCGATCGAGGCGGGACACGGCGAACGCCCGGCCATCTGGTCGGATATCGATGGCAAGCCACAAGCCACCACGTACGCCGAACTGCTCGCGCTCGTCAATCGCAGCGCCCGCGTGCTGGTGGAAGACATGGGACTGAAGCCGGGCAACCGCGTCCTGTTACGCGGGCCGAACACATTGCAAATGGCGGTGGCGTTTCTCGCGTCGCTCAAGGCGGGGCTCGTGGTGATTCCCACCATGCCGCTCTTGCGTGCAAAGGAACTCAAGCAGATCGCAGACAAGGCGCAGGTTTGCGCGGCGCTGTGCGACGTGCGGCTCACTGAAGAGCTCGCGCGCTGCATGGACTCCGCCGACGAGTTCTTTTGCGAAAGCATCAAGCAGGTCTGCTACTTTCACGACACCGCGCCGGGCACGCTGGAAGCGCTCGCGGCAGACAAGCCCGCCGACTTCACGGCCTGCGACACGGCCAGCGACGACGTCTGCCTGATTGCCTTCACGAGCGGTACGACGGGCATGCCCAAGGGCTGCATGCACTTTCACCGCGACGTGATCGCCATGTGCGACCTGTTCCCGCGCCACATTCTGAAGCCCACGGCCGAGGACGTGTTCTGCGGCACGCCGCCGCTCGCGTTCACATTCGGGCTGGGCGGGCTGCTGTGTTTTCCGCTGCGCGTCGGCGCGTCGACGGTGCTGATCGAAAAGCTCACGCCGGCGCTGCTGCTCGACACGATCCAGCGTTTTCACGCGACGATCGTCTTCACCGCGCCCACGTTCTACCGGCAGATGGCGGCGCTCGTCACGCAGTACGACCTGGCCAGCCTGCGCAAGACGGTGTCCGCCGGAGAAGCGCTGCCGCAGGCCACGCGCGATCTATGGCGCGACGCGACGGGCATCGAGATGATCGACGGCATTGGCGGCACGGAACTGATTCATATTTTCGTGTCGTCCGCCGGCGCCGATGTGCGCCCCGGCTCGATCGGCCGCGCGGTGCCGGGCTACGTCGTGCAGGCGCTGGACAATGACCTGCAGCCGGTGGCGCCCGGCGTGACGGGCAATCTGGCCGTGCGCGGCCCGACCGGCTGCCGCTATCTCGCCGACGAACGCCAGGCCGTGTTCGTGCGCGGCGGCTGGAATCTGCCCGGCGACGCCGTATCCATCGACGCCGACGGCTATGTGTTCTACCAGGCCCGCTCCGACGACATGATCGTTTCGTCGGGCTACAACATCGCGGGTCCCGAAGTCGAGACGGTGCTCATGCAGCACCCCGCCGTGGCCGAGTGCGGCGTAACGGGCGTGCCCGACGAAGTGCGTGGCCAGGTGGTGAAGGCGTTCGTCGTCTTGCGCCCGGGCTTCAGCGCCGGCGACGCCCTGGTCGCCGAGTTGCAGAACTTCGTGAAGAACGCGGTGGCGGCGTACAAATATCCGCGCCTGATCGCCTTTATCGACGCATTGCCGCGCACCGAGACCGGCAAGCTCAAGCGCTCGGCGCTGCGGTCGATGTGAAGCGGCCCCTAGCGGAAAAATACAACGCAAACTGTTGAATCTTCAACGAACACGCATTGACCCCTGAAACGCCGATATGCGCACGATATTGCGCATATCGGCGTTTTATCCACCATCTTGCGCAAAATTGCGCGCATTTTCCGCCACGAATCCCGATTGATTGGATGCGCAGAATTCTGCGCAAGCTGCTGGATAACGACCTATAATGCGCACTATGATGCGCAAAAATCCCGCGAACCTCTCGATTTCCAACGCCGAGCGCCTGGCAGAAGGCCTGCGCGCGACGCGCCGCGAGCGCAAGCTGACCCAACAGGCCTTGGCGGAGCAGGCCGGCGTCGCCCGTCGCACCGTCACGAACGCCGAACACGCAGGCAACGTCGGCGTACGCGAACTCTGCCGGCTCGTGAACGCGCTCGGCTATGAAGTCGTGCTTCGCCCCATGGATACCGTCATCCTCGAGGACCTGAACGACATATTCAGGGACGACGAATGACTGCCGGCGCCTCATTCGACCTCGAGCGGCTCCTGCGCGAAATCCGCAACCTGGAAGTCCATACGCCGCAGGGACCGAGCGGTCTGCTGGCGCGCGAGAGCCGCTTCGTCTTCAATTACGGCGACGCGCCCGACATGGCCGCCGTATCACTCACCATGCCCGTGCGGCGCCAGAGTTACGCGAGCGGCGACCTGATGGGCATCTTCGCGATGAACCGGCCCGAGGGCTACCTGCGTTTCGTCATCGAGGAACGGCTCGCGCGTTACGGTGCGCCGAGCGACATGTTTCTGCTCTTTCTCGCCGGCACCAATCAAATCGGGCGGCTCACCTATTCCGTGCCGGGAGAGCGGGTGCCGCAGAGCGACGGCGAACGTCTGGACGAATTGCTTTCCTCGCCGTCGGGCCGGCTGTTCGAGCGCCTGATCGACCGCTATGCACTCGGCTCGGGCATCTCCGGCGTGCAGCCGAAGGCGGTCGTCCCGCTCGCCGCAGAAAACGCCCCGCGCCCCGCCGAACACACGGCGCTGCCCCTGCGCACGGTGATCGTGAAGGCCGAAGGCGACGACTTCCCCGGGCTCGCGCGCAACGAATACTTCTGCATGTCGGTGGCGAAAGAGGCCGCGCTCGAAGTCCCCGACTTCTGGCTTTCCGAAGACGGCAAACTCTTCGTCATGTCACGCTTCGACCGCGAGGCGGACGGCACGCCCATCGGATTCGAAGACATGAGCGTGCTCACCGGCAAGGCGAAATACGAGGGCAGCTACGAGATGATCGCCAAGGCCGTGGACATCTATACACGATCGGACCCGGCGCAGAAACGCCGCCTGTTCGAGCGCATCGCCCTCTCGTGCCTGTTGCGCGACGGCGACGCCCACATGAAGAACCTGGGAATCCTTTATATCGATCCGACCGGACCGCGCCGGCTCGCTCCGGTGTTCGACGTGGTCTGCACGGACATCTATCCGGATCTCGATGGGCGTATGGCGCTCAGCCTCAACCGGAGCAAGACGTTCCCGCTGCCGGCGGAACTCCATGCCTTCGCCCGGCGCCTCGGCCTGCGGCAGTCCGAAGGCGAGGAAATCATGAGCCGCCTGCACGGCGCCTATCTCACGGTCGCCGAGCGTTTTGCGCAGGACCGGCGATTCCACGAGGGCGACCTGCTCGCCAGGATCCGGCGGGCCGTCGAACGTCCGGGCGTCAAACCCGTCTCGCGCCCGAAGCTGGTGCGTTAGGCGCGCGAGCACGGGCAACGCCGCCCGGCCAACTGCATCAGCTTGCGGCCGCCCCCTGCAACGCGAATGCCATGCGTTTGCCCGCCGCGTCGTAACGGCATATGACTTTGGCGCCCTCTTTCACGCCGCCCTTGAGCATTTCCTTCGCCAGCTCGTTCTCCACCGCCTGCTGCATCTTGCGCTTCAACTCGCGCGCGCCGAATTCCGGCCGATATCCCTCCGCCGCGAGGTAATCGATCACGCTGTCGTCGAACGTCAGGTCGATGTCCTGGCTGTGTGCCATCCGCCGGACCTGTTCGAGCTGCAGCCGCACGATCGAGCGCAGCTCGTCGCTCGTGAGCGGCTGGAACATGATGATCTCGTCGATGCGATTCAGGAACTCGGGCCGGAAATGCTGGCGCAACTCGCCCATCACCGCGCCTTGCATCGACCCTTCTGCGCTCGACAAAAACCCCGGCCCCGAGCGCTTTTGCCCGGAGACCAGGTCGGAGCCGAGATTGCTCGTCGCGATCACGACCGTATTGCTGAAGTCGACCACGCGCCCCTTGCCGTCGGTAAGCCGGCCGTCGTCGAACACCTGCAGCAGCACGTTGTAGACGTCGGCGTGTGCTTTCTCGATTTCGTCGAGCAGGATCACGCAATAGGGTCGGCGGCGCACCTTCTCGGTCAACTGGCCGCCTTCGTCATAGCCGACGTAACCCGGCGGCGAGCCGATCAGCCGCGACACCGCGTGGCGCTCCATGTACTCGCTCATGTCGATGCGCACGATGGCGTCTTCGTCGCCGAACACCACTTCGGCCAGCGCCTTCGCAAGCTCCGTCTTGCCCACGCCGGTCGGCCCGAGGAACAGGAAGACTGCCGTGGGCCGCCGGCCGCGCCGCAGCCCGGCGCGCGAACGGCGCACCGCGTCGCTGACCGCGACGATGGCCTGTTCCTGCCCGATCACACGCTCATGCAGCCGCGCTTCCATTTCGAGCAGCCGCGTGCGCTCCTCGGCGGTCAATTGCGTGACCGGCACGCCCGTGAGCTTCGAGACGATCTCCGCGACGTCTTCGCTCGTCACGTCCGAGGTCACGGTGCCGAGCTGACCTTTCCAGTCGTTGGTGGCCTGCGTGAGCGCCTTTTCCTTGTCGGCGATCGGCTCGTCCAGCGTATGGGCGCGCTCGAAATTTTTGCGCGTCGCCGCGTAGTCCTGCTCGCGCCGCAATTGCGCCAGCTCCGCCTCGAGTTCGAGGATCGCCGCAGGTCGCGAGGTGGCCGAAAGATGCACGCGTGCCGCCGCCTGGTCGACGAGATCGATCGCCTTGTCGGGCAGGAAGCGCCCCATCACGTAGCGGTCCGAGAGCTCGGCCGCCGAAACCAGCGCGTCGTCGCGAATGGTGACGTGGTGATGCACCTCGAGCTTGTCGCGCAAGCCGCGCAGGATGTTGATCGTCTGATCGACGCTGGGCTCGGAGACGAACACGGGCTGAAAGCGCCGCTCGAGCGCCGCGTCCTTCTCGATGTACTTCTGGTACTCGGAGAGCGTCGTGGCGCCGATCAGGTTCAGTTCGCCGCGCGCCATCGCGGGCTTGAAGACATTGGCGATGTCGAGCCCGCCCTCGCCGCCGCCCTGGCCCGCGCCGACGATCATGTGCACTTCGTCGATGAAGAGCACGAGGCTTTCGCGCTGCGCCGAGATTTCCTCCATCACGCCTTTCACGCGCTCTTCGAATTCGCCGCGATACTTCGCGCCCGCGATCAGCCCGTTGACGTTCAGCTCGACGAGGCGCCGCCCGCGCAGCGATTCGGGCACGTCGCCGTTGAGCATGCGTTGCGCGAGGCCTTCGGCGATCGCGGTCTTCCCCACCCCCGGTTCGCCGATCAGCACCGGATTGTTCTTGCGCCGGCGCGCGAGCACTTCCACCACGGTCTCGATCTCGCTCGAACGGCCGATCACGGGGTCGAGCTTGCCCTCGCTCGCGAGCGCGGTGAGATCGCGGCTGTATTGGTCGAGCTGCGGCGTCGCGCTCGGCCCCTTCGCGGCGGGTCGCTCGCGTTTGTCGCCCTGGGCCTCCACGAGCCGCTGCAACACCTTCTGGGGCGTGACGCCGTAGCGGCCCAGCAGATGGCCCGCAAAACTTTCCGGCACCTGCGTGAGCCCGAAGAGCAGATGCTCGGGCGCGACGTAGCTGTGACCCAGTTCGCGCGAGACGAGAAACGCACGGTCGAGCGCGCCCTTCAGGCGCGGGGAGACGCCGATACGGCCGTCCTCCCGCGCGGGCGCGCCTTCGCGCTTTTGCGCGTTGGCGTCGATGAACGCGCGCACATCGTCGGGCTGAATGCCGAGGCGCTTGAGGATCGCCGCGCCCGCGTCGTTGCCCGCGAGTTCGTAAAGCAGATGCTCGGTGTCGACTTCGCGCCGCCCGAACTGCACCGCCCGCTCCGCCGCGCGCTGGAGCAATTCACGCGCCACGTCGCTGAAATAGCGTTCGACGATGGCGCCGTCGCCCGCTTCCATGGCCTGTGGCGTAGGTTCAGCCGCCGGGCCGCCCGCATCGTCCGTGCCGTCACCCTGCTGCGAGGCGCGAAACAGCGCCTCCAGCGGGCTCAAGGTCCGTTGATGCCGCGTGAGTTGCGCGTAGTGATAGTCGCAGACATCGAGAAAGCGCCGCCTGCCGTCCTGCAACACGGCGACCCGCACCGTCGCGGGGCGCACGCCGCAGATATCGCAGTTGAACTGAGCCATTTCGTCTCCTTGGAAGCGATGCGCGGTGCGCGCGGTGCGCTGCCCGCGACCAGGAACGGCACGAGGCATGCCCACGCGAGCGCCGCATAAATGCTCTAACGAATGCCGAAGCGAAGTTCAGACGTCATCGTAACGTCGAATCGAACTGCGCGTCGGCAAGAGGAGACGTTTGCTAATCGATGGTGTTGGGTGCGCGGCGTCAAACGTCCTGATGGGCGGCCGAACTGGACGCCCCGTGGGCTTGCGCCGCCGGGTCGCGTATCCAGGCGCTCAGCAAGGTGGACGAAACGGCGAGGATCACCGGCCCGATGAAGAGCCCGACGATGCCGAAGGCGAACAGGCCGCCGAGCACGCCGGAGAGAATGAGCAGCATCGGCAGATTGACGCCGCGCCGGATCAGCACCGGACGCACGAGGTTGTCGAGCATGGCGACCATCACCGACCACACCGCGAGCAGGATCGCCGTGACATGCGCGTCGTGCACGAACAGCCAGATCACGCCGCCGAGTAGCGGCAACGTCGGGCCGATCTGCGCGAGACACAGCATGAGCATCACGGCCGTGAGCACGCCCGCGCCCGGCACACCCGCCACCCACAGACCGATGCCGCCCAGCGCCGACTGCAGGACCGCCGTCACGACGATGCCGAGCGCCACTGCGCGGACAGAAGCGCCCGCGAGCTTGACGGCCTGCTCGCCATAAGCGGGAGCCACGCGAATGGCGAAGCGCGTGACATAGTCGGCGGCCTGCTCGCCGTTGCTGTACAGAATGCCCGTGATGATGACGGTGATGAACATGTGCATGACGAACACGCCCACCGAAGCGGCGTGGCCGATCAACCAGTGCGCCGCGATCGAAACGTACGGTTCGAGCTGCGCGAGCAGACCGCCGGGGCCGGCGTCCGAAAACTCCTGCCACTTGGCGGCAATGCGCGAGCCAACCACGGGAATGTCGCTGACCCACTGCGGCGGCGCGGTCAACGCATAGTCGGGCAATTTGCGGATCAGCTCCATGATCTCGCCGCCGTGCACCGCGAGCGTCGAGATGGCTTCATAGAGCGGCAGCACGATCACGACCAGAAGGATCAGCAGCATGACGAGCGTGGCGAGCCAGCGGCGGTTGCCGCAGCGCCTCTCGATGGCTTTCATGGCGGGCCAGGTCGCGACGACGATGGTCGTGGCCCAGATCAGCCCCGGGAGGAACGGGCGCATGACATAGAGGCTGCCGATCGTCAGCGCGCAGAGTATGGCAACAACGAACAGGATGCGGGCCAGGTCCGGCAGGGCTTGCGGCTTCACGTACTTCTCCTCGATGCAGGGCGCGCCTCATGGCGCCGACGCGCTAGTCTATATCGGATAGGCTACGAATCCGTTTCAAAAGTCCCGCACGGCAGCACGGAACGCACTCTGGAATAATGCCCCTTTCCCCCGACCTTGCCACGAAGAAGAGCCAGCCATGACCGCAACCGATACGAAACTGCCCTGCGTGCTCCTCACCAACGACGACGGCATCGATGCGCCCGGCCTCGCCGTACTCGAAGCCGTGGCCGCCGACCTCGCGCACGAAGTCTGGGTCGTCGCTCCCGAGCACGACCAGAGCGGCACCTCGCACTCGATCAGCCTGCATACGCCGCTGCGCGTGAGCCGGCGCGGCGCGCGGCGCTTCGGGGTGCTCGGCACGCCCGGCGATTGCGTGGTGATGGCGGTGCGCCAGCTGATGGGCGACGTGCGCCCTTCGCTCGTGCTCTCGGGCATCAACCGCGGCGGCAACCTCGGCGTGGAGACGATGTTCTCGGGCACGGTGGGCGCAGCCATGACGGGCCTGTTGCTCGGCCTGCCGTCCATCGCCTTGAGCCAGACCTTCCGCGACCGCGAGCGGGTGCGCTGGGACACCGCCCGCGCGCTCGCGCCGGACGTGATTCGCCGCCTCGCCGCCGTCGCGCATGACGCGCCGGTCTGCCTGAACGTGAATTTTCCCGATATCGACGCCAGCGCCGCAGGCCCGCTCACGGTCACGCGCCAGGGCGTCGGGCTCGTGCAGGGCATCGACGTCGTGCCGCAGATCGACCCGCGTGGCATGGACTACCACTGGCTGCGCTTCAATCGCGGCCCGCGCGAAAACGGGCCCGACAGCGAAACGGCCGTGGTGAACTCCGGCCGCGTTTCGGTCACGCCGCTGCATTTCGAACGCACCGACGAAAAAACGTTTGTCACGTTGCAAGCGGCACTCGGCGCTGCCGCCTGAACGTGGTCCAATGATCAATCGCGCGCGGCGGCCGTCATCGCCCGCGCGATCGCATCGCGAATGTCATCAGGAATGCCAATCGACTTGTGAGTGTCGAGCGAGGTGGTCACGATGGTCTGGCGTGCCGCCATGCGCAGCACGCCGTCCACGCCCGTGCAGGCCCACGCGAGCGTGAGCGACGCGCCGCCCAGGCGCTCGACGTCGAGCGAGAGCCAGACCTCGTCGCCCATCTTGCTGACCGCCTTGAAATCCACTTCGAGCCGCACGGTCGGCATGCCCACGCGGCGAGCGCCTATCACGCCGTGATAGCCCTCCTGCGGCAACAACTCGTCGATCCACGATTCGACGAGATCGTTGAAGAGGACGAAATACTGCGGATAGAACACGATCCCGGCGGGATCGCACTCCGAGAAGTGAATCTTGTGTTTGCGGCGGTACGTGGGCATCGCCATGCGTGTGTCTCCTTTCATGCCAACTCGTCACTGCGCGCGGCAGCGTCAAATGACGAGCCGCGACACCTTCACGCCTTCCAGCGACACCCCGGCCATGAGGCCCGCGTTGGTCAGCACGAACGCTTCCACGGGGCTCGTCGCGGTCGAGGTATCGACATTGCCGTTCGCGCCCACCGTGACGAGCGCAACCGTGGCGTCTGCGCCTGCCGACCACCCCTGGCTGCTCGTGAAATCGTTGAGCGCGACCGGGTTCATGAACGCAAAGATGATGGCTTTGGACTGCGCGCCGATCTGCAGGCCGAACGAGCCCGCAATGGTGCTGTAGTAGCCCGTCGTGCGGCCATCCACGCGCAGCGCGCCGGTCCCGTACTGACCGCCGATCCAGAAACCTGCCGAAAGCACCTGCGGAAAGACGAGCACGCCGCTCGCCTTCGAGACCAGCTCCTGCGACCCGCTCACCGTGCTGAAGAGGCGCGAGAGCGTGGCGTCGACGCCTGCGTCGATCGAATTGCGCTTCGCCGTGTTTTGCGAGGCGCTGTTCTGCGTGCCGAGCGGCGTGGTCGTGCAGCCGGCAAGCGCGAGGCCGCTGGCGGCGAGAGCGGCGCTGGAGCTGAGAAGAAATTGACGTCGGCGCATTGCGTGGTTTTCCTGTGCAAATGGGGCTTCGGGTGCCCGCGCCGGCCCGATCGTGGACATCCGGGCCGTGCGCAAAGCGCTACAGGATAGCGCGCATGGCCGTCGCCGGGGCAAACCCGCAATCCGGCGCGTGGGCACCGGCCGCCCGCGGCGGCCATGACCGCTCATCCTTGGGGGTATAGGACCATGCAGCGGGCATCGAGTTCGCGCGAAGAGGTAAGGAAATCCCCAGCCGCGGGCGTTTCGATGCCACGCAACGGCGTCGACGGACGCGACATCTCACCGCGCTTATTGCCATCCTCAGGGCCGCGGGCGCGCGTGCGCAAACGCGAAAGGCCGTGTTAGACTCCGCCGCGCAATCATTCTCATTCTCATGAATTCACGCAAGCATTCACTGCTGACCGCATGGCTTGGCCTCGTCGCCATGTGGCTCATCGTGCTTGCGCCGCTCGTGAGCCAGCTCGTCGCCGCGCAGCACGCGCATGAGCCGGACGCCACGCTCTGCTCGGCCGTGCAGCCGGTGCAGTCCGGTAGCGCGCCGCATCTTTCGCACGACGACGCATTCGGCGCTTGCGGCTACTGCCATCTGCTCGAGCATCATGTGGCGATGGCTTCGGTCGCCACGCCCGCTCCGCTTGCCGCCCTCGTGCTCGCCCGCGAGACGATCGCGCCGCCCGTCACCCACGACCTCCCCTTAGGCGCCTTCCCTTCGGGCAGGCCGCGCGCCCCACCCGTCCTTTCCTGAGTTACGCCTTTACCGGCCGGTCGACCGCGATCTGATCGCGTGCCCAACGAGCACGCACGACACGCGCGACTGCTCGATTCCCGTTTCCAGGAAAGCATTTCATGTCCACGCTCACCACGCGTGGCGCTGGCGTTCGCTCGCGCGAACGCGCAACGCCGCGCGCGCTGCGGCATGCCGGGCGCCTCGCGCTCGCCATGCTGCCGCGCGTCTTGCCGCTGCCTCTCGTTGCACCCATCGTCTTTCATGCAGCCCATGCTGCCGAGGCGCAAGCCGCCGATGCCGCCTCGGCCACCACGCTGCCCACCGTCACGGTCAGCGCCTCCGGTGGCAGCGCCGCGGCGCCCGCCGTCGACCCCAACCTGCCCGCGACGGTGGAAACCGTCACGCCCGCGCAGTTCGCGAACTGGAACGTCGTCAACACGGAGGACGTGCTCAAGTACCTGCCCAATCTCGCCGTACGCAAGCGCTACGTGGGCGATCTGAACTCGATCATCGCCGTGCGCGGCACGAGCAATACGCAAAGCGCGCGCGGTCTCGTCTATGCCGACGGCCTGCTGCTCTCGAACCTGCTCGGCAACAGTTACAGTTTTCCGCCACGCTGGTCGATGGTGTTCCCCGACCAGATCCAGCAAGTGGATGTGATCTACGGGCCGTATTCCGCGCTCTATCCCGGCAACTCGCTCGGCGCCACTGTGCTCATCACCACGCGCATGCCGAAGGCGTTCGAAGCGACCGCGGACGTAAAGGCGTTCACCCAGCATTTCAGCCTCTTCGGCGTAAACCAGAACTTCAACGGCAGCGAGATGAGCGCTTCGATCGGCGACCGCATCGGCAAGTTCTCGTATCTGCTTGGCGTGAACCACCTGGAGAACACGAGCCAGCCCCTGCAGTTCGCCACGCTTGCGCAGTCGACGAAGCCCGCGCAACCGGGCGACGTGCCCGTGCGTGGCGCGTACTTCTACAACAACCAGACCAACACGCCCACGGTCGTGCTCGGCGTGAACGGCGAAGGCATGCAGCACACGGTGCAGGACCAGTTCAAGCTGCGCATGCAGTACGACTTCACGCCCACCGTGCAAGGCGGCGTGACGCTCGGCTACTGGCATCAGACCTATAACAACGCCACCTCGACCTTCCTTTACGATGCGAACGGCAACCCCGTGTACAGCGGCAAGGTATCGATCAATGGCTACGAGTACACCATTCCCGCCGCCGCGTTCGCGCCGAGCCGGGGCTGGAGCGAAAACTGGCTCTACGGTGCCACACTGCGCACGCATCAGGCCACCGGCTGGAATGCGGAAGCCGTTGCTTCGTACTACGACGTAAGCAACAGCGTGGGGCGCACGGCGAATGCCGGCGGACCCGGCAACGGCCCCGGCGTCATGACGCTCGGCGACGGCACCGGCTGGAAGACGCTCGACCTCAAGACGACGTGGACGCCGGCCACACCCGACGCCGGACTCGCCGCCCACTGGCTCACCTTCGGCTATCACTACGACGATTACGCGCTCGACAACCGCACGTACAACACGCTCGCGTGGCGCGACGGCGGTGCGAACAGTTTCGCCAACGCCTTCGCGGGCAAGACCGAAATGCAGGCGCTCTATGCACAGGACGCCTGGCGCTTCCTGCCACGCTGGAAGCTCGTGTACGGCGTGCGCTACGAGAACTGGCGCGCCTTCGACGGCTATCAGGCGCTCGGCAGTGTGAACGTGCCTTATGCGAACGCGGGCGACCATCACTTGTCGCCGAAAGCTTCGCTCTCGTTCGACGTGACCGACGACCTCACGCTGCGTGCATCGATTGCGCGCGCCTACCGCTTCCCGACTGTGAGCGAGTTGTTCCAGGGGCAGGTGAACGGCTCGTCCATCGTCAACAACAATCCGAACCTGCGCCCCGAGGACGATCTCTCGAAGGAACTGAGCGCCGAATGGGCGCACTGGAACGGCCTGTTCCGCCTGACGCTCTTTCAGGACGACGTAAAGAACACGATCTTTAGCCAGACCGATACGACGGTCATTCCGAACGTCACGAACTTCCAGAACATCGGCAAGGTGCGCTCGCGCGGCGTGGAAACGAGCTATCAGGGAGAAGACGTCATCGTGCGCGGGCTCGATCTCGCGGCGAGCGTGGCCTATACGCAGTCGAAGATCCTGGAGAACGCGCAGAATCCGGCGAGCGTCGGCAAGTACTTCTATCGCATTCCGCTGTGGCGCGCGAATCTCGTCGCGACCTACCGGTTCGACGCGCGCTCCGCGCTCACGCTCGCCGCGCGCTACTCGGGGCGCCAGTACAACACGCTCACGAATACGGACACGAACCCGAACGTATTCGGCGGCACGAGCACCTACACGGTCGCCGACGTGAAGTACACCTTC
The DNA here is from genome assembly GCF_040965735.1 of Paraburkholderia sp. BR10936. Classification (NCBI taxonomy): domain Bacteria; kingdom Pseudomonadati; phylum Pseudomonadota; class Betaproteobacteria; order Burkholderiales; family Burkholderiaceae; genus Paraburkholderia; species Paraburkholderia sp. BR10936. The sequence continues at coordinate 223,478 of NZ_JBFRCM010000011.1, read as the reverse complement.
CGGCCGACGAAGAAGAGCGAGATAGGCGTGGGCATCGACAACCTGTTCGACGCGCGCTACTTCGTCTATCACCCGTATCCCGGCCGTACCTACTACCTCGAAGCGAAGCTCGGCATTTGAGCGGCTCGTTTTCGTTTGAATCATCCATGCATTCGAGCCGTGCCGGCTCGACAGGGAGTCCCCGATGTCCACGATATCCGACCCGGTCAGCGCACCGCCTGCCCACGCGGCGCAGTCCGGCTACCGCACGCTGTGGCGCTGGCATTTTTACGCCGGCCTCTTCGTCATGCCCTTGCTGCTCGTGCTCGCCATTACGGGCACGATCTACTGTTTCCAGCCGCAGATCGAACCGCTGCTTTACCCGCATCGGCTGGTGGTCGCGCCGCCGGCGACACCGCGCCTGCCCGTGGATACGCTGCTGGCCCGCGCGCGAGCCGCGCTGCCGCCCGACGCGCGGGCGCTGCGCGCGCACGTCGAGTCGAATCCCGCACGCAGCGCCGAATTCGTTTTCGCGCTGCCCGGCGGGACCAAAGAGAGCGTCTACGTGAATCCCTATGATGGCGCGGTGCTCGGCACGCTCGACGTCGATCGCCGCTTCATGCAGGTCGACCGCATGCTGCATCGCAAGCTCTTGCTCGGCAAGCCCGGCGAGCTGCTGATGGAACTGGCCGCCTGCTGGACGCTGGTGATGATCGCCACCGGCATTGCGCTCTGGTGGCCGCGCCCGGGTGCGTCGTGGCGCGCCGCGCTGCTGCCTCGCTTCGCCGCGCGCGGGCGGCCGTTCTGGAAGAGCGTGCACGCGAGCGTCGGCATCTGGCTCGCCGTGGGCGCGCTCGCGTTCGTGTTGAGCGGCTTGCCGTGGACCGGCTCGTGGGGCAAGCAGTTCAAGGCGCTCGCCACGCGCGCGAGCCTCGGCGCGCCGCGCGGCGCGTGGGGCGGCGGTCTCGCGCTGAAGTCGGCCTTGCCGGGTGCGCCGGCAGCAGCTAGCGGCGCAGCGGCGAATCCTCCCGCAAGCCACGCCGATCGACAAGAACACAGCGGAGAGCACGCGGGGCACGATATGGCGTCGATGCCAGGCATGGTGACGGACGACATGCCGCTGCCGCTCGTGCCCTGGGCCGTCGGCGCGGTTCCCGTGCCGCACTCGCCCGACGCGTTCGGCGCATCGCGACACTGGACGCTCGCCCAGGTCGTCGCCCAGATGCGCGATCTCGGCTTGCGCGACGGTTACGACATCGTGCTGCCCGCCACGCCCGATGGCGTCTACACGGTCTCGTACTTTCCGCCCGATCCGAAAGCGGAACGCACCGTGTATATCGACCAATACAGCGGCACCGTGCTCAAGGACATTCGCTATGACGATTACGGCGCAGTTTCGCAGGCCATTTCATATGGCACGTCGCTGCACATGGGCCGCTACTTTGGCCTCGCCAACCAGTTGATCTGCGCGGCGATTTCGCTGGGCCTCGGCGCGCTCGCGGTGACGGGCTTCGTGATGTGGTGGCTACGCCGCCCCGCCCGCGCGAAGGGCGCATCGATGTTGGCGGCGCCCTCACGCGAGCGCGCCGCGCCCCCGCTGCGCGCCTGGAAGACCGGTCTCGTGCTGCTCGGCATCGTGTTTCCGCTGATGGGCGCGACGCTCGTGGCGGTCTGGCTGTTCGACCGCGCAGCCTTCCGACGCGCCTAGAAGCTGCCGTCGTGCCGGCGTCGGCGGCCGCGGCGGCCCTGCGGTAATCTGCGGACACAAATACGTCTGAACCTGGCTGCGCCAAATGGTTTCAAACGTAGATATGCGGAGATTATCGTGTTGCGGCGAATTTCAGCGCTCGGCGCGGCCGCGGTGCTTGCGGGCTGCGCGGTCGCGCCCTATCCCGGGTACCCCGGGTACTACGGCTATGACTACGGCTACCCGTACGACTCGGGCTATCCGTACGCCTACGGTTACGACTACTACCCCGGCTATTTCGGCGGCGGCTATGGCGGCATCGCAATTTGGGGCGGTGGCGGCGGATGCTGCTATCACCACGGCTGGCACGGCGGTGGCCATGGCGGCGGCTGGCACGGTGGCGGTGGACATGGCGGCGGCTGGCATGGAGGCGGTGGCGGCACGTGGCAAGGCGGCGGCGGTGGCAGGGGGGCCGGCGGCGGCCACGGCCACTAACCCGTCACAGCGCGACCACAGCGGGACCACTCTGTTGAAGCGGTCCGTATACCGTGCGTGTCAGCGCGGCGCCGCGCTTATACGCGCCCGTTCACCGGAATCAGCGCTCCCGTAATCGCCTGCGCGTCCTCGCTCAGCAAGAACGCGATCACCGTAGCGATCTCGCGCGGCTGCACCCAGCGCGTGAAATCGGCGTCCGGCATGTCGGCGCGGTTCTGCGGCGTGTCGATGATGCTCGGCAAGATCGCGTTCACCGTCACACCCTTGTCCTTCAGCTCTTCCGCGAGCGCTTCCGTCAAGCGCGCCACGGCCGCCTTCGACGCCGAATACGCGCCCATGCCGAGCCCCGCCTTGAGTCCCGCGCCCGCGCCGATGTTGACCACACGCCCCGCGCCGCTCTTCACGAGATGAGGCAGCGCGGCCTTCGAGGCATTGAGCGCCGTCTTCACGTTCAAATCGAACATCAAATCCCACGTGCGCGTGTCGCCGTCGCCGATAGTTTCCCACCGGAACGCGCCCGCCACGTTGACGAGCGCGTCGAGCCCGCCGAGTCTCTCCTGCAATGCGCCGAAGGCAGTCTGGGCCGCCTTCGCGTCGACGAGATCGACGCCGCCCATGCGCAGCGCGTTCGCGAGCGCGGCGGGCAGCGCCGCCGCTTCGGGGGCCGCGCCGCGGCCGATCAGCGCCACGCGGGCGCCGCGTTCGGCCAGCAATTGCGCCGTCGCCAGACCCAGGCTGCCGAAGCCGCCCGTCACCGCGACCACTTTGCCGTTCAAACCATTTTCCATGCTCTTATTCCTTTGCTAACCTGAATTCGATGCGGCCCGCGATCGATGCGGGCGCCGCTGGCGCCACGTTACGCGAGCCGCGGCCTTCCATCAACCGGCGCGCGGGCGTCCGCGTGAAACCTCCGCGCGTACCGTGGCGAGCGCGTGCTGCTTGCGCAGGTTCTCCGTGGTGTCGCCGCCGCCGTCCGCGCGCCAGCCCGGCGGCAGGAAAACATAGCGCACGGCGGTCCAGATGTCCTTCGCCATCACGACGTCGCGTTCGAGCGTCTCCCAGTGTTCCAGTTCGACGACGAACGGATTGCGCGAGCGCACGGGCGTCACGAGCCCGTAGCGGCAAGGCTCTTCGGCACGTTCCGGCACGTAGGTACCGAACAGGCGGTCGAAAATGATCAGGACTCCGCCATAGTTGGCATCGAGATAGTCGACGTTCGAAGCGTGGTGCACGCGGTGGTTGGACGGCGTGTTGAACACGTACTCGAGCCAGCCGAGTTTCGGAATCCACGTGTTGTGCAGCCAGAACTGATAGAGCAGATTGAGCGAGAGGATGGCGAGCACGACTTCGGGCCGCACGCCGAGCCACACGAGCGGACCGAAGAACATGGCCGGGCCGGTCAGCTTGCCGGTCCAGCCCAGCCGGTAGGCAGACGAAAGCGTCAACTGGTTCGGCGAATGGTGCACGGCATGCGTGGCCCAGAAGAAGCGAATGCGGTGCGAAGCGCGGTGATACCAGTAATAGCAGAACTCCTGACCGATGAAGACCAGCAGCACGAGCGCAACCGTGTCGATATTCAGTGTGAAGAGCCGATGCTCCCACGCGAAATCCAGGATCGGCGCGGCGAGAGAAAGCGGCAGGAACGCGAGGAGCTTGCGGCCCGCGAGGTCGGCGAGCGAAAGCCCAACCTCAGACCAATCGAATGCGGCCTCTCCCGCCGCTTCGCGGCGCTTCCTGAACGTGAGCACGCACGCCTCGATCAGCGAGACGGCAACGACGAACAGCGTGACATAGAACGCGAGTTTTCCTGTAGTGAGCATGATGGATCGTGTGCATTGAGCGCGTCTTGCGCGGTGAAGAAAGACGCGTGTTGCACGCAGGAGTCGCGGCGTTGCGTCGGATGAAGGGCACTGTAGTGGCGCCCAACGGGAAAAACCACGCGCAAAGTATGTCGGGATATGTCACGCGCCACACGCGCGAAACACCGTCGATACGCCCGCCGCGCCGCGTGCGCGGGGAGTTCGCGCCAGCGGCCTCGCGCCGTGTAACACCGTGACATGGTTTACGACGCGACTTGCGCCGGGCCCAGCCCTATAGTTCGTTCCGCTGACACGCCGCAGCGTGCCTCCCGAAACGAACCGCAAGGACCTCTGATGAAAACGCTCCCCCTCGTCGTCGCCGCGCTCATCGGCTTCGCCAGCGCCCCCGCTTTCGCCGGCTGGTCCGGCCACGGCACGGCATACACGCCGCACGGCACGTACAACGGCGCGCACTACGGTTCCTGCAGCGGCGGCACCTGCTCGCATGCGGGCGGCGTGGCCGGTCCCTGGGGCGGCGTCGCCACCAACAGCGGCTCCGTCACCCGCACCGCGCCGGGCCAGTTCAGCAACAGCGGCACGGCCTACGGTCCGAACGGCCGCTCGGTCCAGCATTCGGGCGATACGAGTTGCGCGGGCGGCACCTGCTCGCACACCGGCTCGCTCAACGGCTCGGATGGCCGCAGCGCGAGCACCGCGGGCAGCGTGACGCGCACGGCGCCGGGCCAGTACTCGTCGACGGGCACGGTCACGACGGGCAACGGCAACACCTACGGGCACTCGGCGTCCACGAGCTGCGCGGGCAACACGTGCAATCGCTCGGGCACCGTCACCGGCACGCAGGGCGGCAGCGTCTACCACTCGGGCAGCGCCACGGGCGTCGGAACCGGCGTGGTGACCACGGGCGGCGGCACGACCGTTGTCCATGGCGGCACCGTGACCACCGGCACGGTAACGACCTCGGGCACGACGGTCGCCGTCGTCGGCGCCCCGGTCCCCGTGCCCGCGCCGGTCGTCGTCACGCCGCCGCCGCCCAGCACCACGGTGTATGTCGCCCCGCCGCCGCCCGCCCCCAAGACGGTCGTCGTCGCGCCCGCACCTGCACCGCAGACGGTTTATGTCGCGACTCCTGCACCGAAGACCGTCTATGTCGCGCCTCCCGCACCGAAGGTCGTCTACGTGGCGCCGCCGGCACCCAAGGTCGTCTATGTGGGCCAGCCGCTGCCGCGCGCCGTGTACATCGCCCCGCGCCCCGCCGTGTGGATTCCCGGCCACTGGGTCGGCCGCGTGTGGGTCCCTGCTCACTGGGCCTGAACCATCACCGGCGGCTGCGGATTCGCATGACCCGCAGCCGCCCGCCTCATTCGCTTGATCAACCGGCCGGCGAGCTACGTCGGCCACCTCACGGAGAACACCATGAAGAAGATGATCGCTGCCCTCGTTTTGTGTATCGTTTCAGCAGCGGTTTGCGTGCCGGCATCGGCTCAGGCCTTGCCAGGCGGCTCAGGCGACAGCGCGCGCGTCGAACGCATGATCGCGCAGCTGCAAGGGCGTTTCGCCGCCGCGAACACGACGCACGACGGCAAGCTCACGCGCGAGCAGGCGCAGGCGGGTATGCCGAAGGTCGCGCAGCACTTCGACGAAATCGACACGCAAAAAGCCGGCTTCGTCACCCTCGCGCAGATCGAGGACTTCATGCGAGCGCGCGCAGCAGCCCGATGAACGCCGGAGGCGTCACATGGAGCAGGCAAACAGGATCATCGTGCTCGACGACGAAGCCGAACTGCGCAACATGCTGCAGCGCTTTCTCACGAGCCAGGGTTTCGAGGTACGCGCCGTCGCCGACGGCAAGCGCCTCGACCGCCTGCTCCAGCGTGAGCCCTACGACCTGCTGGTGCTCGATCTCATGATGGAGCCCGAAGACGGCCTCACCGTATGCCGACGCCTGCGCGCCGAAGGCCAGACGCTGCCGATCCTCATGCTCACCGCGAAAGGCGATGCCGCCGACAAGGTGATCGGCCTCGAAACCGGCGCCGACGACTATCTCGCCAAGCCGTTTCTCCCCGACGAACTGGTCGCGCGCATTCGCGCCCTGTTGCGTCGCCAGAAGATGGCCTCGGGCGAGCCCACGGTCACCTCGCAAATGCTGCGCTTCGGCGACTTTCAGTTCGACGTTGGCAAACAAACGCTCTACCGCGACGGCACGCCCATCGAAGTCCACTCGGCGCAGATGCTGCTGCTTCACGCGCTCGGCTCGTCGCCGAATCGCGCTGTGAGCCGCGAGAACCTGCTCGCCCGCGCGCGCGGACGCGACCACAGCGCGCTCGACCGCAGCGTGGACGTGCAGATCCTGCGCCTGCGCCAGATCGTCGAGGACGATCCCGCCAAGCCGCGCTTCATCAAGACCGTCTGGGGCATCGGCTACATGCTGGTGGCCGGCGTCGAATCGTAATGCGCTTGCGGCTGCCGCGCTCGCTGCTCTCGCGCAACATCGCGCTGCTGGTGGCGCTCGTCGCGCTCTCGCAGATCTGCTCGCTCGTCGTCCTGCTGCACTTCGTGCAGCGCCCACGCATCGAACGCGCCTCGATCATCTTCGCCGATTACGTCAAGCTGCTCGACACCACGCTCGCGTCCATGCCACCCGACGAAGGGCGCGCGGCGGCCGCGCGGTTCGATGCGCGCCGTGCGGCGCCGCCACAAGCGTCGAGCGAGGCGCAGCCGAGTCTCGTCGACTTTTTCCGCACCTGGCAGCGCGACGTGTTCGTCGAAGCGCTGCAAAGCCATCTGCCGCCCGAGTTGCTGGTGCGCTGGGACGCGAGTCACGACGAGACCGCACCCGCCGAGGCTGGCGAAGCCGCGCAGGAGCGCCTGTGGATCCGCCTTCACGCAGCGGGCGAACCGGTCTGGATCGCCCTGCCGGTGACCGCCGACGCGCGAGCGAGCGGCATCACTACGGCGTTGATCCTCTCCGCCGCGCTCGCGCTGCTCGCCGCGCTCACCGGCTACCTGTTGCAGCGCCACATCAACCGCCCGCTGCGCAAACTCGCGCGCGCGGCGCGGCGCGTGAGCGCAGGCGAAACGCCGCCGCCACTGCCGACCAACGGCCCGACCGAAATCGCCCAGGTGAGCCGCGCCTTCAACCAGATGACCGAAGCGCTGAAGCAGGCTGAGGCCACGCGTGCGCTGATGCTGGCCGGCGTCTCGCACGACATCCGCACGCCACTCACGAAACTGCGCCTTGCGATTGCGATGGCGCTGCCGCGCGGCAGCAACGACGCGCTCGTGGCCTCGTCCGAGAGCTATCTGGACCAGATCGACACGATCCTCCAGCAGTTCATGGACTACGCAGGCAGCGGCGAGCGCGAAGCGCCGCAACCAGGCGACCTCAACGCGCTCGCGGGCCAACTCGTTGCCGACTTCGCGGGGCTCGGGCATGAATTCGATTTCGACGAGGGTGAATTGCCGGTTTTCGCGTTCCGGCCCATCGCGGTTATGCGTCTGCTGATGAATCTCATGCAGAACGCCGTGAACTATGGCCGCACAGGTCTGACGATTCGCACGTGGCGCGACGACGACACCGCCTGCGTGATCGTTGCCGACCGTGGCAACGGCATCCGCGCCGAGGAACTGGAGCGCCTCAAATCGCCCTTCAGCCGCGGCGCGAACGCCCGTACGCATTCGGGCGGATCGGGCCTCGGGCTTGCCATCGTCGAGCGGATCGCGCGGCTGCACGGCGGCTCGCTCACCTTCCGCGACCGCGAAGGCGGCGGCCTCGAAGCCGTCGTGCGCCTGCCGCTGAACCGTCCCTCGTCGAGTCGGAACGGCGCGCCGCCGGCCCCGCGCCCATGACATGACTCGACATAATTTGCGCGTGGATTTCGTGCGCCCTTCCCCCCATACTTGCGCCTGAGCCTGAGCAACGGAGCAGAACAAACCGAAGCCCAGACGCCGAAGCACCCTGGTCGATAGTTCGCCATCCTGAATAAATTGCGAGTATCGGCAGAAACGAGACACTCTTTCAGGTAAAAGGACATCGACATGCAAACGATCATCAACTTCCTCGTCAACAAGGCCAAGCGCATCGCGGGCACCACGTTCCTCGCCGGCGCGCTGTTCGCGAGCGGCTGCGCGTCGGCCGCGCCGGTCGTGCAGACGAACGGCCCGCTCCCGCAACTGCACGCCGACGTCGTCTACGTCTATACGTTCGACGCCGCCGCCGACCAGGTGAAGCTCGACAGCACCGGCATGCTGCACAAGCTCAAGACGATGACGAGCGGCGAGTCGTCGGCGCAGCAGCAACAGCAGGCCGCGCTGCAAACGCGCGAGCATCTCGCCGATCAGCTCGTGAGCGAACTTCAGAAAATGGGCCTGCCCGCCGTGCGCATGGACGGTCCCGCACCCGCTGGCCACAACGCGTTGATCGTGGAAGGCCGCATCGACACGATGGACGCGGGCAGCAGCCGCCGCCGCATGCTGATTGGTCTCGGCGCGGGCAAGAGCGAAGTGGGCGCGACGATCGCGGTGCTGTTCCAGCCCGCCAACGGCGGCGAACCGCAACCGCTCCTGAGCTTCCAGACGAAGGCGGATAGCGGCCATATGCCTGGCATGGCCGAGACGGCGGGCGTGGGCGCGGCGGCTGGCCATGTGGCGACGGCCGCGGTGGTGGGCGGCGGTCTGCACGGCGCCTCGGAGGCGAAGCGCGACACGCTCTCGTCGGATGCCGGCAAGCTGGCCCGCTCGATTGCGAAGGAAATCACGCAGATCAGCACGCAGAACGGCTGGATGGCAACGACGACGAAGAGCTGATACGGAGGAAGCGCGCTGCGCAGCGCAAGGGTACGTGCCCTTTACGGCGACGGTTCGATACCGCCGCCGTCTTTTTGTTTACTGGACTAGCGGTTCGCGCTGCGCCTGCGGCTCACGATATCGCGCGAACTTCGATGTATGGCCGATGCCGGGATTGAAGCAGTTGCATGGATCGAGCGTTTCGTAAAACGACTTCAGCGCAGGCTTCGCATCGTAGAGACGGCCGACGTTGTGCTCAGCGGGCTATTCGGCGCCGCGAGCGCCCAACCTCGACGGCAGGACGCGCGCGCAACCGGTGTGCGTCAAGACGGCGCCGGCCGAACAATCAGCCTAGCCCCATGCGTGTCTCGTCGACGAACTTCTCCGTGGCGTCGTCGATCTTGCGGCCCTTGCGGCCGGAGGGGCCATGAATGTAGACGGTCTTCATATCGACCTGCGGCGCGCCGCTCATGCCGGGGGGCGGCGTCATCTCGTAGTGGACTTCGCGCGCGTGGTCGGCCATTTGCAGGCGCGGATCGAACACCGAGTTGAAACGCCACAGCATGCGCACGAAATTGGTCTGGCCGTGCAATAGCAGATGCGTGGCCTGCCCCGCCGCGCCGCGCAGCGCGGTCCAGCCCATGTGCTTGCGATTGAGCACCTGCTGCGTGCGCACGAGTTCCGCGTAGAACTCGGGCAGCGGAAGCTGCGTCGGCACGACGGCGTGCTGGATGTCATAAAGGCGATAGTCGAGGCTCGTGAGGCGCCGCGCCTCGCGCTGCCAGTTCTCCGTGCCCGGATATGGCGTATTCACGCTGATATTGACGATCTCGGGAATCTCCAGGCACCACTGGCGGATCGTCTCGAAGCGTTCGCGGTCCCAGTCCGGATCGGCAATCAGGTTGATCGCGACGGTAATCCCCAACGAACGCGCGAATTCGAGCGCCTCGAAATTCTTGTCAAGGCTGATCCGTTTGCGAAACGCCTTGAGCCCCGCCTCGTCGATCGCCTCCAGACCGAGGAACATGTACTTCAGGCCAATGGACTGCCACAGACGGAACACGTCCTTGTTGCGCAGAAGCACGTCGCCACGCGTTTCCAGGTAGTAGCGCTTGTCGATGCCGCGTCGCTTGATCGCCTCGCCGATCGCCATGCCGTGTTCGGCATGCACGAACGCCACGTCGTCCACGATGAATACGCCCGGCTCGCGCAACGCCGCCAGTTCGTCCACGACGACTTCGGGGCTGCGCGTGCGGTAGCTGCGTCCGTAGAACGTCCATGCGCTGCAGAACGTGCAGTCCCACGGGCAGCCACGCGCGAACTCGATGGAGGCGCAGGGATCGAGCGTGCCGATGAAATACTTGCGGCGATGGCGTAGCAGGTCGCGCGCGGGCCGCACCGGATCGAGATTCTCGACGAAGCCTGGCGGCGGACCCGATCCGTGGCTCGTGAGGACGCCGGGCACCTCGAGCAGGTCGGCGCGGCGCGACACCGCTTCGAGCAGTTCGTTCACCGAAGCTTCACCCTCGCCGCGCAGCACGCAATCGATCGCGCCTTCGGCATGGCGCAGCAGATCGTGTGCGGTGAACGACACGCTGTGGCCCCCGACGAAGACGAAACACGAGGGAAGCGCGGCCTTCACGGCCTTCGAGAGATCGATGATCTCGGGAATGTTGGCCAGATAGTTGCCCGAGAAGCAGAGCGCCTCGGGCTGCCAGTCACGCACCATGCGCATGAGGTCGCGGTGTGTCTCGACCTGCAGATCGAGCAGGCGCACGTCATGGCCCGCCTCGCGCGCCGTACCGGCTACGGATTCGAGACCCAGCGGCTCGAGCCGCAGGAACACGCGCGTGTACATCAGTCCGCTCGGGTGGACAGCAAGCAATTTCATGAAGCCTCCTTGCGAAGGGCCGCCGCTTCGCGAGAGTCTACGCGCGTTGGCGGATCGCTGCCCCGCAGCGTGTTTCGCGCAGGAACGCCAGTCAGAAACTGCCGAACAGCGAACCGAGCACGATCACGACGGCGAGCGCGATGAGCGCGCCGACGATGCTCACCACCACGAGGTCGCGGTAGCTTTCGCGATGCGTCGAGCCGCACACGGCCAGCAGCGTGACGACGGCGCCGTTGTGCGGCAGGCTGTCGAGCGTGCCCGACGACATCACGGCGACGCGGTGCAGCAAAGCGGGATCGATGCCATGCTGGGCAGCGAGCTGCATGTAGGTGCCACCGAGCGCGTCGAGCGCGATGGTCAACCCGCCCGAGGCCGAGCCCGTGAGCCCGGCGAGCAGGTTCGTGGCCACGGCAAGCGAGACGAGCGGGCCGCCGCCGATGCCGAGCACCCAGTCGCGCACGGCCTCGAACGCGGGCAATGCGGCAATCACGGCGCCGTAGCCCACGAGGCTGCCCACGCTCAGCACCGGCAACACCGACGCGTTGGCGCCCGCATCGACGCTCTCGCGTAGCGCGCCGAGCCGCCCGCGATTGAGCGCCACCAGCACGATGATGCCGAGCGCGAGCGCGACCGAGACACCCCACACGCCCGCCACCGCCGAAAGCGTGGTCGAACCCCAGCGCGGTTCGGCGAGATACGAGGCGTCGATGCGCGGGAACACCACGACGTTCATCACGAAGTTCATCCCCACGACGACCACGAGCGGCGCGAGCGCAACGAAGGGCGACGGCGGCCCCGCATGGTCCGGTACAGCCGCGCCGCCGATCTCGGCGGGATCGAAGGCTTGGGCGAGACTCGCGCGCTCGCGCACGAGCGAGGACTTGCCGCGCTCTTCGTCATCGGCGCCGCCGTTGTCGGGCTCGACAAAGCCCTCGCCGTTGCGCAGCGCCGCCGCCGCCGCGCGCCCGAGCCACCAGAGGCCGAAGCCCGCCATCACGAGGCTCGCGATCACGCCAAGGCCCGGCGCCGCGAACGGCGTCGTGCCGAAGAACGGCATCGGAATGGCGTTTTGCAGCGCGGGCGTGCCGGGCAGCGCCGACATCGTGAAGGTCGCCGTGCCGAGCATGATCGCAGCGGGCATCAGGCGGCGCGGGATATCGGCGGAGCGAAACAGCGCCTGCGCCATGGGGGCGAGCACGAAGAACGCGACGAACAGGCTCACGCCGCCATAGGTGACGAGCGCGCCGCCCAGCACCACGGCCACGAGTGCGTGACGCGTGCCTAACCTGTCGATCATGAGGCGCGCCACGGCGTCCACCGAGCCGCTGTCTTCCATCAGCTTGCCGAACAGCGAGCCGAGCAGGAAGAGCGGAAAGAACTGGGCGAGAAAACGGCCCGTGCTCGACATGAATGTTTGCGTCCAATGCGCGAGCACCGGCTCGCCGGAAATGAGCGCGGCCAGCATGGCGCACAGCGGCGCGAGCAGCAGCACGCTCCAGCCGCGATACGCGAGCCAGATCAGCAGCGCGAGACTCGCGAGCATGCCCCCGAGGCCGATAACGAGCGTGCCCGCGCTCATTGCAGCACCCCTTCGAGCAGCGCTTCGAAATTGAACGTGGATGCCACGCCGAGCTGCGCACCGTGTTGCGCCAGGAATTCATCGGCGGTGTGGCGGCCTTCGTCGCGCAGCATCGTGATGAACGACCACTCTGCGTTGAGCTTCGACGACGCGCCCAGCGTGACGAGCTTCGCGCTATGCACGCGATGCAGGCGCATATGCGCCCAGCGGCGGCCCTCCTCGCTGCCTGCGTCGGCGACCTTGTGCAGCAGCGCCATCATGCGCAGCTCCTTGATTAGCGGCGAGTTGAACGCGATCTCGTTCACGCGGTTGATGATGTCGCGCGCCGAGCGCGGCGTGCCCGCGCGCTCCACGGGGTTCACCTGCACGAGGATCGTGTCGATCGAATCGGTCTCGCGAATCAGCGGCGTAATCGTCGGATTGCCCGCGTAACCGCCGTCCCAGTAGGCCTCACCGTCTATCTCGACGGCCTGAAAGAGCGTAGGCAGACAGGCCGAGGCGAGCAGCGCGTCGGGCGTGACATCGGCATTGCGGAACACGCGCGCCTGCCCGTTGGAAACGCGCGTGGCCGTGACGAAGAGCTTGATGCGCGAGCGGCGCAACGCGTCGAAGTCGATGGTGTCGGCGAGGATCGTGCGCAACGGGTTCACGCGCCCCGGATTCAGGTCATACGGAGAGACGACGCGCGCCATCATGTCGAGCGCGACGAACACGGGTGAATGATCGAGCGTCCAGCGCCCGAGCAGGATGTCGACGGGGCCGCGCCGGAACGGGCTGAAGCGTGCGGCGTCGGCCACGCGGCGCCAAAAGCGTTCGAGCGCCTCGCGCGCGCCGGCCGCGCCGCCCAACGCATGGCCGCTCGCGAGCACGGCGGCGTTCATCGCGCCCGCCGAGGTGCCCGAAATGCCTTCGATCTGCAGCCACGACTCTTCGAGCAGGCGGTCCAGCACACCCCATGTGTATGCGCCATGGGAGCCGCCGCCTTGCAGTGCGAGATCGACGAGCAAGGGCTCGGTGCGAGTCGTGCGGGTTGACGTCTCGGCTTCGGCAGGCATTGCGGCTCCGTTCCAGACAGACCACGGGCGAGATTACAGGAAAAGCGTAAATGGCCGCACGAGAATGACGCAGCGCGCAATCTGGCTCGAACGCGCTGGAGTCGCGCTGCGATCAGCGCGCGGCGGGCCGGTCGCAGCGGCGCACCAGGGCGTTTGGTAGACTGGATCTCCCGCCACGCCTTCCTGCCTTGCCGTGTCGAATGCCCATCCGCTTCGCGGGCCGGTTTCGCTATCGGGCCCGCTTCCCGCGCTGCTCGCCGAAATCCGCGCCTGCCATGCCTGCGCCGACGCGCTGCCGCTCGGGCCGCGCCCTGTGCTGCAGGCAAGCGATACGGCAAGCCTGCTGATCGTCGGCCAGGCGCCGGGCGCGAAGGTCCACGCCTCGGGCGTGCCGTGGGACGACGCGAGCGGTAAACGGCTGCGCGCGTGGCTCGGCATCGACAGCGAAACGTTCTACGACGCCGCCCAGGTCGCGCTCGTGCCGATGGGCTTTTGCTACCCCGGCCGCGGCGGCGGCGGAGACAACCCGCCGCGCCCGGAATGCGCCCCACTGTGGCACGCGCGGCTCATCGAGCAGTTGCGCGGCGTGCGCCTGACCCTGCTCGTCGGCCAGTATGCCCAGCGCTATTTTCTCGGCAGCGAGCGCCGCGGCTCGCTCACCGAGACGGTGGCGGCCTGGCGCGACTATGCACCCAATTTCGTGCCGCTGCCGCATCCGTCGCCACGCAATCAGGCGTGGTTCAAGCGCCACCCGTGGTTCGAACTCGACGTCCTGCCCGCGCTGCAGGCGCGCGTAAAAGCATTGCTGGCACCTGAAGGCCGCCACGCGCACACCACTAAAAAGGAGCCGACGATGACGAACCCGGCAATCGATATCCAGCGTGTCTACGAACCGCTGCCCGAGCAGGGACACCACTGCTATCTGGTGGATCGGCTGTGGCCGCGCGGCCTGAGCAAGGAAAAGCTCGCGAACGTGGAGTGGCTCAAGGAGGTGGCGCCGAGCACCGAACTGCGCCAATGGTTCCACAAGGACCCGGAGCAGTGGACCGAATTCAGGAAGCGCTATCTGGCCGAGCTGAACGCCAATCCGGACGCCTGGCGGCCGCTCGCCGAAGCGGCCGGGAACGGGCACATCACCCTGCTCTATGGCTCCCACGACACGCAGCGCAATCACGCAATCGTGCTGCGCGACTTTCTGGCGAAGCACGCCACCGGGCACAAATGACCGGACGGGGCTCGCGCCCCGCCCGTTTCACGCTCAGAAGAGATACATCCCCGCGACGAATACGACGCCCGAGAACAGCAACGTGGTCACGCAGTAACCCATGATGTCACGCACGCCGAGGCCGGCGATCGCGAGCGCGGGCAGCGCCCAGAAAGGCTGCGCCATGTTGGTCCATGCCTCGCCGTAAGCGATCGCCATCGCCGACTTGCCGAGGTCCGCGCCCAGCGCCTGCGCCGCCGGCATCACGAACGGCCCCTGCACGACCCAGTGGCCGCCGCCCGAAGGCACCGCGAAGTTGATCACCGCCGAGCTTAGAAACACGAGCAGCGGGAACGTGTGCACGTTCGCGATATCGACGAACCACTTCGTGATGACGCCCGCGAGACCCGAGTGGTCCATGAGCGCCTGAATGCCCGCGTAGAACGGGAACTGGATCATGATCCCCGAGGCGCCCTTCGCGGCGCCGGCCACGGCGCGCGCGTAGGCCATCGGCGTTTTGTGCAGCACGAGGCCCGCCGCGAGAAACACGAGGTTCACGGTGTCGATGTCGAGCGCGAAGCCCTTCGTGTGAAAGCGGAAGCCGAGGAACACGAAGCACAGTGCCGCCACCAGCAGCGCGAGCGCGCGGCTTTCCTCGATGCGCCCGGCGAAGGTCGCATCCGGGCCGAGCTTGCGCTCGACGCTCGGCGGGTCTTCGAGCAGCGCGGGGTCGACCGAGACGACATCTTCGGGCTTCGGCATCATGAGACGCACGAGAATCGGCAGCAGCACGATCAGTCCGAGCGTGATGAACGCGTTATAGCCCGTGAAGATGGTCTGCGAGACCGGAATCAGGCCGACGGCCTTTTCCATGGGATTGCCCTTCGTGGCCGCGACGAGCGGCACCGAGCCGGAAAGGCCGCCGTGCCACGTGAGAAAGCCCATGTACGCGGCGGCGACGAGCAGCCGGTAGTCCGCGCCGCGCACTCGCCGGGCCACTTCGCGCGAGAACATCGCGCCGAGCACGAGGCCGAAGCCCCAGTTGATCGCGCAGGCAATCGCGCCCACGAATGCCACCAGCATCACGCCCTGGCCCGGCGTGCGCGCGCAACTCGCCAGCGCGACCAGCATGCGCTTGACCGGGCCGGAGCTGGCAAGCGCGTGGCCGGTGACGAGAATCAGGACCATCTGCATCGCGAACGCGAGCAGGTTCCAGAAGCCCGAACCCCACATCAAGACGAGCGCTTCAGGCGGCTGCGGCGTGAGCGCGAACGCCAGCACGAAGGTCACGACGGTGAGGAGAATGGCGAAGATGAGCGGGTCCGGCAGGATCCGATGCACTACGCCGGTAAAGAAGTGGGAAATACGCTGAATCACGGTGGTCTGCTCCTCGTCTGCTGATACGGAATCGGCCGCCTGTTTTCTTCTTTGCGAACCGAGGCCGCGATTTTTGCACAGCGCGGCATACTGCGTGCGCCACGCCGGCAATTGGCCGAATGCGTGCTGAACGCTGCGCCTGACCGGTGCGCGCGCACCCGCACGAAATAAGCCGTTACATGCCTCGACGCGCCCTAAAAGCCTTATCTGCTACCGTTATGGTTGCTATCTCAATAAATGTCCGGGTGATTCCACCCAGCGGGAGGCAGCAATGCGCAAGCAGTTTCTCGGTGTCGTGCTCGCCGCGCTAGCCGGCTTATTCGTGGCTACTCCGCCCGCGCACGCCCAGTCGCAGGCATTCACGAATCAGACCGTCAACATCTACGCAGGACCCGCAGCCGACTTTCCGATCGTCGCGCAGATTCCGGGTGGCGTGGCAGTGACGGTATGGGGCTGCGTCGCGGGCTTTAGCTGGTGCGACATTGGTTTTCCGGGCCTGCGAGGCTGGGTCTACGGCACCTTCATCAGCTATCCGTGGCAAGGACAACGCGTGCCGGTGATGAACTATGGCCCGCGCATCGGTCTGCCTATCGTGACGTTCTCGCTCGGCGCGTACTGGGGCATGCACTACCGCGACCGGCCGTGGTACTCCAATCAATCGCGCTGGGCGCGCCATCCAGGGCCACGACCTCTGCCGCCGCCGCCCGTGCGGCCGCGTCCGCCCGTCGGTCGTCCGCCGGGCGGCACACGGCCGCCCAACCAGGGCGGCGGGAATCGGCCGCCCAACAACAACGCGGGACAGGGAAACCGGCCACCCGGCGCGGGCCCCGGCAATAACAACGCGCGGCCGCCCGGACAAGGGCACGCGCGGCCGCCGGGACAAGGAAATGCCCGTCCGCCTGGTCAAGGGAATGCCCGTCCGCCCGGCCAGGGCGGCGGCCGGCCTCAGGGGCAAGGCGGTGGGCGGCCGTCCGGCGGCGGGAATAATCGACCGCAGGGAGGTGGCGGTGGTGGCGGGCCTGGTGGCGGCGGTGGTGGTGGTGGTGGCGGACCGGGAGGCGGTGGCGGACCTGGCGGCGGCGGTGGCCGTCCGCCTCAGGGTAGCTAACGTCGCGACTAGCGGGCAAGTCCATGCCGACGCAAGGCGTGCCCGCGCTGGCTACTTCACCATCCCTCAGAACCGGTAGCCGATACCGCCCAGGATCACGTCCGTATCGCGGCTATAGCGCGTGACCACGCGGTTCCAGGTGACGCGCGCCGCCCAGTGCTGCGTCAAGCGATAGGAAGCCGAAACGGAGACGAGCCCCGAGAGAATCCCGTCGCCGGTATCGCGCTCGTCGGGATGCTCGCCGTGATGGATCGCCGCGTAGAGGCCAGCGCCGAACCCGAGCGTGAGACGCTCGTCGAAGAACGCGCGCGTGAGCCAGATTTGCGCCGTCGCGCCATCGCGCCGCGCCGAGATGCCATTGCCCTCGTGCAGATATCCCACTGTGGCGTCGAGAAAGGAATTAATGCCGCGCCGGTACTCGATTGCCTCGGCCGCAGATGTCTGCGATTCGAGGCTGTTGAGGATCGTCTCGCCCGCCATCAGCGTGATCTCGTTGTTCGTCACTTTCTGCGTGCGCGGCAGCGCGAAATCGCGCGGCCCTGGCGTGCCGGGCGCGTCGAGCTGATAGCCCACGCCCAGCATGAGCGATGTCGTCGATGGCCCGCGCGACACTTGCACGCGGTTGAGCTGCAGGTTCGCTGTCCAGCGATGCGTGGAGTACCACGTGGCGCGTGCACTGTAGAGCACGCCCCAGCCGTGCGTATCGGACCAGCCCTGGCCTTGTGACGCGGCCTCGGTATCGAAATAGCGATACGGCCCGACACCCAGCGCGAATACGAAGCGGCGCTGCGCGAGCGGCAAACGCGCCCACACCTGGATGGCCTGGCCGTCGCGGTGATGATCCGGAATATGGCCTTCGTTGAGCCAGGCAATGCTGCCGGCAAAATACTGGCCGAAACCCTCCGTGTAATCCATTTGCCACGAATAGGTATGATCGGCGCCGCTTTTGAGCGGCCCTGTGTAGAGCGCGAATTCCTGCGCGCAAACCGACCCCGAAGCCAAGGCGAGCGCGCTGCCGACAACACCGGCTGCGGCTAGCGACGTGATGCTTTTCATTGCGTGCGTTTTGCCTTGCGGTTGGGATGACGTGACTCGCTGCAAGGAAAACGTATGCAACGGAACGCGGAGCATACCGCGACGCGGCATATTTTGCGCAAACCCACTCGTTCAATTAATTACGACATGACGTAGCACAAATTTCCGATATTTATTTTGCCATCCTAATTACATGAATAAAAAAGAAACGCCGCACAAAAAGTGCGGCGTCTTCCTGCATTCAGCTTTGCAAGCGGTACAATATCAGCGTACGTGATGACAGACGCGCTCAGCGTGATGGTGGACGTGCTCGACGTGACATACCTCGTGGTGATACGGTTGGGCGACAGCAGCGAGCGGCGCGAAAAGCGCCGCGCAGGAAATCAGGGCAAACAGGCGGACAGCGGGCTTGGTAACGGCGTTCATGAGTCGGCTCTTGCGTATGAAAACAGCGTGGTGGGAATCAAAAGCCAGCACTGTATCGCAGAGCGTTCCGCGACGTATTACACGGTTGTAACGGGCGTAGCGCTCGATGAAACGCTCTTGACACGCCTTGCTACGCAAGAGCCGCTCGCGGCGGCCGCTCAAGTAGTGGGCTCGCCGCCCTCGTCGTGGGTGAGTCGCCGCAGCAGTTCGCGACCGCGGGTGGTGAGGCGCAGCGTGGGGTCGCCGCCCGCCTCGTCCATTTCGACGAGACGATAGCGCTGCAGCGCAAGGAAATCGGAATCGATCATTTGAATCGGCGCGTCCGCATCACGGATCAGCAGCAGGGTCGCTAGTTCGTGGTGACTGAGCATCAGGTCTCTCCAGTTGTTGGCCGGAGTCGAGGCGCAAGCGCCGATTCCAGCCACATGCCCGAAAAAGCAATCGACCGAAGGGCCGTGGGCTTGAGTCACCCCAGCATAGCGAGTCAATCGTACAGTTTCGCTACAGCCATGTTTCGCTGTGTTACGCGCCGGTGTCTGAAGCAAGAAAGCGGCGCGCAGCTGCACGATATGCAGTCTGCGCGCCGCCCGCTTACAGCCTCTCGCCCTTAGTTGATTTCGAGGCGCTTACTGGCGCTTGCGGCCCGCTTCGGTAGCGTCAGCGTCAGCACGCCATCCTTGTATTGCGCGGCCGCCTTTGCATCGTCGATTTCCGCTGCGAGCGTGAACGCGCGGCTCACGCTGCCCGCATAACGCTCGCGACGCACCACGCGCTCACCTTCCTTCAGTTCGCTGCCGCGCTCGACTTTCGCGGCAATCGAAACGAGATTGCCATCGATTTTCACGTCGATGTCTTTCCGGTCGACGCCGGGCATTTCAGCCTTCACCGTGAAACCAGCCTCGTCTTCCGTCACGTCGATCCGGATACTGGCCGCTTGCCCTTCCGCGCCGCTCGTAGCACGCAACGGCCGGAACAGCCCGTGAAACAGATCGGGCACACCTTCCATCGAAAACGGATCGTAACGCGAGATAGTGCTCATTGATGCCTCCATGGGCAGAACGTTTTTCGTGTCCACACAACGACGGCGTTGCGTCGGATTCCTAAGTTCCCCCATCAACTCGCACAGGCGCATGACACCTCTGCGGCCGACGTCCGGGAATCGCCTGCAACGAAGCGCGCCGCTCGCGCGGCGCGGTCGCTGCCGCTTACCGTTCCAACATGAAGGCGCCTCGCGCGTTTGCAAGACCCGTTTTTTGCCGCGCGCGAAATTTTTGTGTCGCCGCGCGGCGCGTCATTGCATGTGCATGCCGCCGTTGATCGCGATATCGGCGCCGGTGATGAACGCCGCATCGTCCGAACAGAGGAACGCCACGAGTGCCGCGACCTCGTTCGGTTGCCCGAGACGGCCTACTGGAATCTGCGGGAGGATGCGCGCATCCAGCACATCTTTCGGTACGGCTTCCACCATTTGCGTGGCGAGGTAGCCCGGCGACACGGTGTTCACCGTCACGCCTTTCTTCGCCACTTCCAGTGCGAGCGCCTTCGTGAAGCCATGCATGCCCGCTTTCGCCGCCGAATAGTTGGTCTGCCCAAAAGCGCCGCGCGAGCCGTTGACCGAGCCGATATTGATGATGCGCCCGAAGCCGCGCTCGATCATGCCGGGCAGGAACGGCTTCGTCACGTTGAAGAGCGCGTCGAGATCGGTGCGCAGCACGGAGTCCCAATCGGATTTCGACATCTTCACGAAGCTGCGGTCGCACGTAATGCCCGCATTGTTGATGAGCACGTCCACCTGGCCGAGATCGTCGAGCGCTTGCTGCGCCGCGCGCTCGCAGGCCTCGTAGTCGGCGACGTTCATCTGGTGGCAGCCGAATTCACGGCCCGCCGCGCGTTCGGCGGCAATCCAGGCATCGGCGCGCGTGTTCGCCGCCGAGCAAGAGACGGCGACGGTCATGCCCGCATCGTGCAGGCGCCGGCTGATCGCCTCGCCGAGTCCGCCCATGCCGCCCGTGACGAAAGCAACGCGCTTAGTGGCCATGCTGGCCTCCGCCCGCGCTGGCGCCCTGCGCACGGCCTGCGCCCGCCGCCTTGCCCGGATGCACTGCACCATTGGCGGCGCTGCTCATTGCGCGCTCGAAGGCGTTCATCCACTCGCGCATCGGCAGCGCACCCGGCACCTTGGCTGCGCTGGCTTGCGCGCCCGCACAGGCCTCCTGCCACTGCTGCGTGAAGTCGCGCGCACTGTCGGACCACGTGCTCGCGCTCTGCATCGCCGCCGCGACGCCCTCTTGCCAGAGCGTGGTGCTCGCGCCGAGATAGTCGCGCCAGACCGATTGCGTGGCGACCGCGAAATCGGTCCAGTCGCGCGCGGTGCGCAGCGATTCGAGCAGGCCCTCGACCGCCTCGCGGTCGCGCGCGATGCGGCGCTGCTCCAGCTTCAGCAACTGCTCGCGCCATTGCTGCTGCCCGACGAGCAGGCGCAACGCGGCCGACGTGTTGGCACGGTACGTGTCGAATGAGACGCCCATCGCGTTGCCGGGCGAGGCGGCGTCGAATGAGGGATGGGAAGCGGTTGCCATGGTCAATCTCCTCCTTATGTAGCTTTCGCCCGGCGCGGCCGGATGCGTTTGCTGCCAAAGAGACCGCGGTGGACCGCGACGGGACGCGGGCTGCGGCGAGCGAAATGAAAGCGCTTCACGCGCGACGATGGGGAACGGGATGCTTCGGAGTGCCGTATGTTCGCAAGACGGCCGACTCAAGCCAACATCATAGGCAGGAAGACGGCGTCCCGCGCGACGAATGGGCGATTTGTCGCTTGATCGACGTCACATTTCGAGATACCTGATGCGCAGCGAGTCAACACCAGGCTTGTCATCGCGGGTATTTCGCGACGGACTGTAAGGGCGGGAACGCTGCCCGGCCGATCGCGCCCTCGACCCGAACCGGCCGGTGGAACCGGGCACACCGGTCAGTTGGCCGGCAGCTCTTCGTCGCGCACCAGCATCACCGGCCGGTCCGCCATGCGCAGGAACGACTCGGCCACGCTGCCGAGCAACAGGCGCTTCATGCCCGACAAGCCACGCGTACCCATCACGACGAGGTCCGCGCCGTCCTCGGCGGCGATGCGCGAGATCACTGCGGCGATCTCCTCGCCGCTTGCGTCGGCCGCGCGCGTGGAGCCCGGCACCTGAGCCTGCGCGAACACCAGTTTCGCCTCTTCGAGCGCCGCCGTTGCCGCGTCGTTTTCCGCCGAGTGGCGCGCCTGTTCCTCGGCGAAGCCCGTACTGACGTCCACGAGCCGCGCCGGATGCCGCACGACATACAGCGCCTGAACGGCGGCGCCAGTCGCTTTCGCGACCTTCACGGCCTCCTCGAGCGCGCGCCGGCCGCTGCGGCTGCCATCGACAGCTACCAGAATCTGCTTGTACATCATGGACCTCCCGGGCGTCGCCCATGTTGCGCACCGGCTCCCGGCGCGCTATCTAGATAAAGATCGTTGTAGCGCATTCAGGTACGGATGCGCGCCCCGGCCAGTGCGACCCGTTGTCTCTACTGCGTCACCATCGTGATCCACCTGACCGGCTCAGCGCATCGTCAACACCGCCGCGCCCGTGAGCCGTCCCTCGCGCAAATCGGCCAGCGCCTCGTTCGCGCGCGCGAGCGGGTACGGCGTGATTTCGATTTCGAGCTTGTGCCGCGCAGCGATCGCCATGAACGTCGCACCGTCCTCGCGCGTGAGATTCGCCACCGAAACGATGCGCCGCTCTTCCCACAGCCATGCGTAAGGAAACGAGGGAATGTCGCTCATGTGGATGCCGCCGCACACGACCGTGCCGCCCTTCGTCAGCGCCCGCAGCGCAGCGGGCACGAGCGCGCCGACCGGCGCGAACAGCAGTGCCGCGTCGAGTTCCTCGGGCGCGCGCTCGTCGCTGCCGCCGGCCCACGTCGCTCCGAGGCGCCGCCCGAACTGCTGCGCTGCGACATCGCCCGGACGCGTGAACGCGTAGACGGTGCGCCCCTGGTGGCGCGCGACCTGCGCGACGATATGCGCCGCGGCGCCGAAGCCGTAGATGCCGATGCGCCGTGCATCGCCCGCCAGCGCGAGCGAGCGATAGCCGATGAGTCCCGCGCAGAGGAGCGGCGCGGCCTCGAGGTCGCTGTACTGGCGCGGCAGATGAAAGCTATAGCGGGCGTCGGCGACGGTGCGCGTGGCGTAGCCGCCGTCGATCGTGTAGCCGGTGAAGCCGGGTGCGTCGCAGAGGTTCTCGCGCCCGTCGGCGCAGAAACGGCAATGGCCGCAGGTGCGGCCGAGCCACGGCACGCCCACGCGGTCGCCGGGCGCGAAACCCGTCACGCCGGCCCCGAGCGCCGCGACCGTGCCGACGATCTCGTGACCGGGAATGAGCGGTCTTTTCGGGTGAGCGAGATCGCCGTCCACGACGTGCAGGTCGGTGCGGCATACGCCGCACGCATGCACGTCGATCAGCAGTTCGCCCGCGCCCGGTGCCGGGTCGGGTAGATCGGCTTCGCGCAGCCGCGGATTCTCGCCGTCGAACAGCATTGCCCGCATCGCTATCCTCCTCGCCAGAACGCGGCAGACGCGCCGCATCGATCACCATAAAACCATGTTATGCAATCGGACCGCGCGCTGTCGTGCATTGCGCGCTGCGGCGCAGCTACCCCGATGCGACTCGCCGCCACAGGACATCCACGCGTGGCGCGCCGCGCGATCGTGGCACCATAAGACGAATCCCACAGGACCACGAGGGCCGCAGGCCGGCCTGGCGCGCGGAGTCCGTCCGCCGTGCGGGCCGCCGGCTCGCGCCACGCACGCCGCCGCGCCGCGCACGCAGTCCGCCTCGGTCCGCCTTCCGCCGCCGCGCAACCGGAGCCCCGCATGAACGCCACCGACACCCCTGCCTACCCGCCGCTCTCCGACGACCTGCTGCGCCGCATGGACGCCTGGTGGCGCGCGGCCAACTACCTCTCGGTTGGCCAGATCTATCTGCTCGCCAATCCGCTCTTGCGCGAGCCGCTGCAACTCGCGCACGTGAAGCCGCGCCTGCTCGGCCACTGGGGCACGACGCCGGGCCTGAACTTCCTCTACACGCACCTGAATCGCATCATCAACGCGCGCGATCTCGACGTGCTGTTTCTCGCGGGGCCGGGCCACGGCGGCCCCGCCGTCGTCGCGAACACCTGGCTCGAAGGCACCTACAGCGAGACCTGGCCGAACGTGCCGCTGGATGTCGAAGGCATGGCCGTGCTCTTCAAGCAGTTCAGCTTTCCGGGCGGCATTCCGAGCCATGTCGCGCCGCAAACGCCGGGATCGATCCACGAAGGCGGCGAACTCGGCTACGCGCTCTCGCACGCCTACGGCGCGGTGTTCGACAACCCGGATCTGGTCGTCGCCTGCGTGGTGGGCGACGGCGAAGCCGAAACGGGCCCGCTCGCCACCGCCTGGCACTCGAACAAGTTTCTCAATCCCGCCACCGACGGCGCGGTGCTGCCCATCCTCCATCTGAACGGCTACAAGATCGCGGGACCGACCGTGCTCGCGCGCATAGGCGACGACGAACTCGCCTCGCTGATGAAGGGTTATGGCCACGAGCCGATCTTCGTGGAGGCCGAGGAACCGGACGTGGCGCATCGCTTGATGGCCGCCGCGCTCGACACGGCATTCGACGAAATCGCCCGCATCCAGAAGACTGCGCGCGAACTCGCGGACGAACACGGCAACCTGCCGCCCGGCTATGTTCGCCCGCGCTGGCCGATGATCGTCATGCGCACGCCCAAGGGCTGGACGGGCCCGAAGACCGTGGATGGCCAGAAAACCGAAGGCTCGTGGCGCTCGCACCAGGTGCCGCTCGCCAAAATTTCGAAGCCGGGGCACCTCGCGCTGCTGGAAGGCTGGATGCGCAGCTACAAGCCCGAGGAACTGTTCGACGCGCAAGGCCGCCTCGTGCCCGACATCGCCGCGCTCGCGCCGCAAGGCGAAAAGCGCATGAGCGCGAACCCGCGTTCGAACGGCGGCGGCCGCGTGCGCGAACTGCGCGTGCCACCCTTCGAGCACCACGCCGTGGCTGTGCCCGCACCGGGCCAGGTGGACGCCGAAGCCACGCGCGTGATGGGCGCGTTCCTGTGCGAAGTGATGCGCGTGAACGACGCCACGCGCAACTTCCGCATCTTCGGGCCCGACGAAACTGCGTCGAACCGCTGGGGCGACGTATTTGACGTGACGTCGCGCACCTGGCTCGCGGAGGTCACGCCCGACGACGTCCAGCTCGCCACCAACGGCCGCGTGATGGAAATCCTCTCCGAGCACACCTGCCAGGGCTGGCTGGAAGGCTATCTGCTCACGGGCCGCCACGGTTTCATGTCGTGCTACGAGGCGTTCATCCACATCATCGATTCGATGTTCAACCAGCATGCGAAGTGGCTGCAGGTGATCCGCGAGATTCCGTGGCGGCGGCCACTGCCCTCGCTCAACTATCTGCTCACCTCGCACGTGTGGCGCCAGGACCATAACGGATTCAGCCATCAGGACCCGGGCTTCATCGATTATGCGGTGAACAAGAAGGCGGACACGGTGCGCGTGTATCTGCCGCCCGACGCCAATACGCTGCTCGCCGTGACGGACCATGTGCTGCGCACCTGGAACCGTATCAATATCATCGTGGCGGGCAAGCAGCCGCAGGCGCAATGGCTCGACATGGACGCAGCCATTCGCCACTGCGCGGACGGCATTGGCATCTGGCAATGGGCGAGCAACGACGACGACGGCGAACCCGACGTCGTGATGGCCTGCGCCGGCGACGTGCCGACCATGGAGACGCTAGCCGCCGTGGATCTGCTGCGCACCTGCCTGCCCGACCTGAAGATCCGCGTGGTGAACGTGGTGGACCTGATGACGCTCCAACCCGCCGACCGTCACCCGCACGGTCTGCCCGACGCCGATTTCAACGCGCTGTTCACGACCGACAGGCCCGTGATCTTCGCGCACCATAGCTATCCGACGCTGATCCACAAGCTCACGTACCGGCGCGCCAATCACGCGAACATTCACGTGCACGGCTTCATCGAGGAAGGCACGACGACCACGCCATTCGACATGACGGTGCTCAACCGGCTCGACCGCTACCACCTGTGCGAAGCCGTGATCGACCGCGTGGACGGCCTCGCGCAACGCGCGGCGCATCTGCGCCAGACACTGCATGACAAGCTGGCCGCGCACCGCCGCTACGTGGACGAGTACGGCGACGACATGCCCGAAATCCGCGACTGGCGCTGGCCGGCGGCGCGCGCCGCGCAGGGCTCAGGTGACACGGCTTAGTTGCGCCTTGCGCCGCTCAGGCCGAAGCCGGCTTCGTGCGCCCGAACACGCGCGCGAACGCGGTGACAAAGGCGTCGAGCCGGTTCGATTCGAGACAATCGATGCCTGCCGCGCCGACCCGGCCGTTTCCGCCGGGGAACGCGCGGCAGAGTTCATCCGCGCCGCGCGGTTCCGTGAGCGGCGCGCGCACGCTCACCGCATAGTTGCCGTCCGCGTTCACGCTCAGCACCGCGTGCGCGCGCGAGGGCTCCTCGTTCGCGAGCACATTGGCGAACACGCCGCGCACGCGGCGCGCCCACGGCTCGTCGGGCAACACGCAAACGCTGCCGTACTGGAGCGCGACGAGCGGCGCGATGGCCTGGGCCAATTCGAGATCGCCGTGACGGCAACGGGCGAGCTGTCCGACGATGGGCTCCGAGGCGATGAAATCGAACGGATCGGCATAAGGCTTCAGCGCCGCGTACAGATCGAGCGGCGCGATCATGAGATCTTCGACGCAGTCGCCGTAAGCGTTGTAGTTGATCGACTCGCCAAGCTCGCGCAGCTGCACGGCCTGCCCGGCATCGAGCCCGGCCTGCTGGGCAAGCGCCTGCGCCGTGTCGGGCAGGTTGTCGCCCCAGGCCGCCGCGATCGCCCACGGCCGGTAGCGGCCGGCGAGATGGCGGTCCACGAGCACGCTCGTGCAGACCTGCGCCGTCGTGTCGATATGCGCGACGAGATTCCTGTTCACAGGCAGGTCGCCCGCGTGGTGATGATCGAAATATTCGATCATCACGTCCTTCGCAAGTAGCGCGGTGAGCGCCTTGCGATTCACATCGAACGAAATGTCGAGAACCGTTAGCGAGTCGCCCGACTTCGCGGGCACGCGCTCGACGAGTGCGATGTCGCGCTTCGCGCCGGTGATGAGCGTCGCCTCGCGCGGCCTTGCGAGCCGCAGTTGATGCAGCGCGCAGATGCCGTCTGCGTCGCCGTTGAATACGTCGAAATGCGCCATGTATCCGGAATTCCGTTGGGTTGAACTAGACAGTATCGCGCAGCCTCCCCCGATTGCACAAAAGGTACAAGACGCCGATGCCCATGCAGACCGTTTCAACCAAGGCATTGACATGCCGCGCAACGGCCTTCCCAAGCTGGCTCGCGCTATGCTGGTTCCGACGCTTGTCGCCCCGTTGCCCTCTTTTCCCACGACAGCCACGCCGATGTCCGACACGCCTATCTCACGCCATGTCCCCAATCGCCAGCGCGTAGCGCGGCGCCACAGCCGCCTCGTGGACGCCGCGCTCTCGCGCGCCTCCACGTATGCGCACCCGGCCGGGCGCATCGTGCGCATCGAAACGCATATTTCCGTGGTCTATCTCGCCGGGCGGTACGCGTACAAGATCATGAAGCCCGTCGATTTCGGCTTCGTCAATTTTGTGCGGCTCGATGCCCGGCTCCGCTGCTGCGAAGCTGAGATTCGTCTGAATGCGCCCTTCGCCGGACCGATTTATCGCGACACAGGCGAGCTATTTTTTGACGGTCGGCGTTGCAGGCTCAGGTCCAGACGCGGCGGGCGCGGCAACGTAAAGATCATCGACTATGCGGTACGTATGCGCCGCTTCGATCAGCGCCTGCTGTTTTCGAACCTGCTCGCGCACGGTGAACTGGGCACGGACGATATCGATGCAGCCGCAACCAGCCTCGCCGCGAGCCATCGGCATGCGCACCGGGCCGGACGCGGGCCGATGGCGCCCGCAGCGCGCCTCGGCTCCGCAGCACTGCTGCGCGAACAGGTGCTCGCGGCGCTCGCGCCCCTCGAAGCGGATCCGCGCACCGCGCATGCAGTGACACGCGCCGGGTTGCGCGAGACGTGCGAAAGCGAACTCGCACGTCTCGCGCAGCACCTGGACGGCCGCCGCACGAATGGATTCGTGCGCGCCTGCCACGGCGATCTGCATCTCGACAACATCGTGCGGTACGGGCGGCACGCGCTGATGTTCGATTGCATCGAGTTCAGCGACGAACTGCGCTGGATCGACGTGACCTGCGATCTTGCGTTCCTGCTGATGGATCTGCGCGCGCATGGCCGCTCCGCCTATGCCCACCGTCTGCTCAATCGCTACCTCGAAGCGACAGGCGATTTCGCGGGGCTCGCGGCGTTGCGGCTCCATATCGTTTATCGCGCGCTGGTACGGGCATTGGTAGCGATGCTCAAGGCGGGATCGCCCGCGCGGTCCGATGCGCAAGCGCGCGCAGGCGTCGCCTCGCGCTACCTGGCGCTCGCGGCCAGCGAAGCGCGCGCCATGCGCGAGCCCGCACCCTGGCTTCTGCTCTGCCACGGCTTTTCGGGGTCGGGAAAGTCGGTCGCGAGCCGCGCGCTCGCCGAATTGAGCGGGGCGATCCGTGTGTCGAGCGATCTCGAACGCAAGCGGCTCGAACCCTTCGCCCCGCCCTCGCTCGAGGCGCTGCCGGCAAGCGCCTACACGCATGCCGCGCTCGATGCGCTTTACGAGCGCCTCGTCGCCCATGTGCGCGACGTGCTGAACGCGGGATACACGGCGCTAGTCGATGCGACGTTTCTCAAGGCAACTCATCGCGCACGTTTTGCAGCGCTCGCGCGTGAGCTGAACCGGCCAATGCTGATCCTGAACTTCCACGCGCCGCAAGCGCGGCTCGCCGAGCGTGTGAACGCACGCGCGCATGGGCCGCGCGACGCTTCCGACGCCGGCGCCGACGTGCTCGCCGCACAATTGGCGCAAGCGGACGCACTCGATGCGCGCGAACGGCAGCGCACCGTTGATCTCAATACCGACGTGGAAATCGCGGCATTCTCGCGCGAGTCCTGGTGGGCGCCGCTGCTCGCACGCATGCGAGCGGAGGATGGGGGAATTTGATGCTGCGGCGGACCGATGATCCGCCGCAGAAGACCTGCGCGCTGCCCGCTCATCGCTCCACGAAAGGCCGCGAGAGTGGCCAGCGCAGCGAGGACGCCACCGGAAAGCGCGGCTTGCGGCCGGCCGGCGAGCGCCACGGCTGCATGCGTGCGGCCATGGCCGCGCACAGGGCGAGGCCTTCCTCGCCGTGCAGACGCTCCATGGCGTGATGCACGAGACCGGCGTCGAACCACAGCTTGAAGCGGCGATGGCAGGTGCGGAAATCGGGATACTGCTCGGGCAGCTTCGACCAGACCGAGCCGGTGGCCAGTACCCAAAGAATTCCCGCGAAAACGCGACGAGGATTGTGCGCCGGGCGCCCGCGGCGGCGACCTTCAACACGGATTTCGTGAAACATGGGCGCGATGCTGCGCCACTGCACATCGGTAAGTTCCGGAGATATACGGGAAGACATCTGATGGCCCCTGTGAAGTTATCTGACACAACTGGACTAAAGTAGCCTCACAGCGGACAGGAAAATATCGGACTATGCCTAAAAATCGGGATGAACTCGGCGGTTCAGATCGGCACGCTAACCAGCGGCCGCGGCCAGTGCTGCGCTACACTGCGCCATCCCGGCTTCGCTGACGGATTTCCAATGGCGCCTTCATCCACTTCAAAAGCCCGGCACGGCCGGATTCGCGTCGGCGTGGGCGGCTGGATCTATGCCCCGTGGCGTGGCACGTTCTATCCCGACGGCCTTGCGCAGCGCCGCGAGCTGGAATATGCGAGCCGTCATCTCTCGACGCTGGAAATCAACAGCACGTATTACGGCGCGCAGCGCCCCGAAAGCTTCACGCGCTGGCACGATGAAACTCCGGAAGACTTCGTGTTTTCGCTGAAAGCCCCGCGCTTCGCGATGAATCGCCGTGTGCTGGCCGAAGCCGGGGCCACGATCGAGCGCTTCCTGAGCGGCGGCGTGCTGAACCTGCGCGACAAACTCGGGCCGATCAACTGGCAGATCACGCCGGGCAAGCGCTTCGATCCCGAGGACTACGCACGATTTCTCGAACTGCTGCCGGACGAGGCCGAAGGCCGCCCGCTGCGCCACGCGCTCGAAGTGCGCGACGAGAGTTTTTGCACGCCGGAATTCGTCGCACTCGCGCGCAAGCACAAGGCGGCGATCGTCATCAGCGGCGATTCGGACTATCCGCTGATCGGCGATACGAGCGCGCCGTTCGTCTATGCCCGCATCATGGGAACCGCGCAGGATCACCCGCTGGGCTATGCTCCCGCCGATCTCGACCTCTGGGCGAAGCGCGCGCTCGCCTGGTCGCGCGGCGAAACACCCGACGACCTCGCCACCTACGCGAAGCCGCTCGCCGCGAAGGCCGGCCGCGACGTGTATCTATACGTCATCAGCGGCTTCAAGGAGCGCAACCCGGCGGCAGCGGTGGCGCTGATCGAGCGCGTCGGTGCGAGCTAGCCGCGCACGGCGAATCTAATCTGACACGTAAAAGACCGTAATGCCGCCGTCATGACCTGGTCAGCAGCGAGTTGATATGGGTCAACATGCAAAGTTGCAACGCAGCGAGATACTGAATCGATGCGTTGCGGGCACTGCCGCTCCCGGCGCCCAACCGCACCACGGAGTGTCCTGCCTTTGCAAACTGCAATCGAATTCACAATCCGCGCCGGTATCCTGCTACTCATCATTGCGCTCTGCCACGCCGCTGCACAGCGTTTTCGTCTCTCCGATTCGTTCGGCCTGACCAGCGCCGGCGTGCTGCTCGGCGCGGGCTACCTCGCCTTGCAACAGTTCGCCCCAGCCTTCACCGCTTCGACTGTCGTACCCTTGCTCACGACATCGCTTCCGCCCGAGGCGTATCTCTGGATATTTCTGCCGCCCATCCTCTTCGAAGCGGCGTTGCAGGTCGATACGCGCGGTCTTCTCGCCGATCTCGCGCCCATCCTTCTGCTCGCGATCGGCGCGGTGGTGGCCGCTGCGGCAGGCGTTGGCCTCGCCACGTGGATCAGCAGCGGCGAGAGCCTGATCGTCTGCCTGCTGCTCGGCGCGATCGTCAGCACGACGGATCCTTCCACCGTGATCGCGCTCTTTCGCAATAGCGGCGCGCCCGAACGCCTGATCCGGCTGATCGAGGGCGAAAGCCTGCTCAACGATGCCGCCGCTATCACCATCTCCACGCTCCTCACGAGTGCACTGGTGCTGGCGCCGACCGCTGCGCACAACCACGGCTATCCGCTCGCATCGTTCCTCGTTTCGCTCGTCGGCGGCTGCGCGTTTGGGGCGCTCGCGGGAGCGCTTTTCGTGGCGACGTCGAGCGCGCTGCGCCGCCTGCCTTTTTCCGAGTACGCGCTGTCGCTCGCGCTGCCCACGCTGCTCTATCCGACCGCGGAACACGGGCTTCACGTTTCCGGCGTGGCCGCAGTGGTGTGCGCGGGTCTCGCGGCCAGCCAGCTCATGCGGACACGCCCGCGCGCCGCGAGCCAAGGGCTGTTTCGCCAGCTTTGGGCGTACCAGGCTGGCATCGCCTCCGCCGCTGTCTTTCTGCTCGCGTCAGCGCACGTGCCCGGTCTGGTGCACACGCTGCATCTGCGCGACGCCCTCCCGCTCGGGCTGGCGCTGGTGGCCGCCACGCTGAGCCGATTCGGCATCCTCACGATCTTCGTGCCGCTGCTGAGCCGCTTTGGCATCTGCAAGCCGTTGCCGCGCGCGCATCAATGGCTGATCGCATGGGGCGGCGTGCGCGGGCCCGTCACGCTCACGCTCGCGATTTGCGTCGCGCGCAACGACGCGCTTTCGCCCGACACGCGCGCGTTCGCGGCCGCGATGGCCGCTGCCTTCGTCCTGCTGAATCTGCTCTGCAACGGCCTCACGCTAGGACGTGTGGCGCGATGGCTCGGCATTGCGCCAGGCACTTCCGGCTGACGCGCGCGGCGCTTCGCCCCGCGCTGGGTGCGCCACAAATAGCCGATCGCGGCGCGCGTAACGTCACATGCGGTCCACGCGCTACCACACGTGTCGTTACGCCGGTCACGCGCCGCTGACCTCCCCCCGTCTTCTGGCACGCGGAAGAAACCGCATGCCTCAAATCTGCCGGCGCATCTCAGCCGCTGGCAGCTTCATCATCTGCCGATACTTCGTGACCGTGCGGCGCGCCACCTGCACGCCCTGCTTTTCGAGTTCCTGCGTGAGGATGACGTCGGAAAGCGGGTCGCGCGGATCTTCGGCGTCGATCATTTCCTTGATGAGCGCGCGCACCGCAGCCGCCGAGCACGTGCCACCCGTGCGCGTCTCCAGCTCGCGCGGGAAGAAGCGCTTGAACTCGAAGATGCCGCGCGGCGTGGCCATGTACTTGTTGCCCGTGGCGCGCGAGACGGTCGACTCGTGCAGACCTAATTCGTCGGCGACGTCGCGCAGCAGCATAGGCCGCAGCGCGATTTCGCCGTACTGGAAGAACGCCTTCTGACGCGCGACGATGCACTCGCCCACGCGCAGGATTGTCTCGCAGCGCTTGTGCGCGTTGCGGATCAGCCAGCGCGCTTCCTGCAGCTGCTGAGCGAGCGGCGAGCGGCTCGTCTGATCCGAGCGCGCGAACATTTCCGCATAGAGCTTGTGGATGCGCGCCCGCGGCTCGATGGCCGGGTTCACGCTCACCACCCACTTGCCGCGCACCTGGCGCACGATCACGTCAGGAATGACGTAGCCGCCGTCCGCACGGCCATAGTGGTTGCCCGGTTTCGGATCGAGGCGGCGCACGAGCGCACTCGCGGCCTGCAGCGAAGCGGCGTCGCAGCCGAGCTGGCGCTGCAGCTCCCCGTGCTCGCGGCGCGCGAGGCGTTCGAGATGCTGCGAGACGATCTGCAAGGCCAGTTCGCGATGCGGGGTGTCATGCGGCATCGCCTCGAGCTGAAGCACGAGGCATTCGGAGAGCGAGCGCGCACCGATGCCGGGGCGATCGAGCGTCTGCACCACCCGCAGCGCCACGCGCAGACGGTCCTCGTCGAGCGCGTCGCCCGCGCCCTCCACATCGGCGAGATCGGCGAGGTCCTGACGCAGGTAGCCGTCGTCGTCGAGTGCCTCGATCACGATCTGCGTTGCGATCCGGTCAAGGTCGTCGAGCGGCGAGAGGCGCAGCGCCTCATGCAACTGCTCGCGCAGCGTAACCGGCACGCGCACCCAGTCGGAGGCCTCGGAATCGCCATCCTCGCCGCCGCGATAGCTCGACGTGCGCAACGCGCCGGGCGTTGGCATCTCGGCGGTGTAGCCCGAGCCTTCGTCGCTGTAGCTGGCCTCGGCGTACGACGTCTCTGCGTAGGGGGACGCTTCCTGCGCCATGCCGGCATCGAGGCCGGACTCGCCGGCGCCTTCGGTCGCCATGGCGGGAACTTCTGCCGCGGGCGCCGCCGCGGAGCCGATGCCCGCTGCGCCGTCGGCCGCTTCGGCAGCCTCGCCGGTCTCCGAGGCGGGCGGGACATATTCGAGGAACGGATTGGTGTCGAGCGCCTCGCGCAGCTCCTGCTGGAATTCGAGCGATGACAGTTGCAGCAGCCTCACCGCCTGCTGAAGACGCGGCGTGAGCGCCAGATGCTGGCGCGCGTGTAACGCGATGGAAGGCATGGCAATCCCGTTTTGTTGAATTGAGTGGTAACACCGCTCATGCAACAGCCATGCCAGTTTTTACAACGCACTGTTTTGAAACGGGATCGGCACTTGCAACGCCTACGACGCGAGCCTTTTTCCCGACCCCACCGTGGAGATTTTTACAACGGTGCGGAAAAATTTGTGCGCGCGCCGGTCGGGGAAACCGGGTCGCGTGAATCGGCCGCAATCCCGCATAGTGGGCTGCGTAGACGGCTTCCAGCAGGCTTTCAACGGCGTGCGCAGCGAGCACCGACGCGGCGAGGCACGCACCTTGCGGAGGGAAGCTGCGACCACAACCAGAAAGGGAGTAGCCATGAAGCGCATCCTGATCCTCAAGACCGCGGCTGGCGCCGCTTGCATGACGTTCGCACTTCTCGCCGGTGCGCAGACCACGACGAACAGCTCCGCACCCGCGGCCAGTTCGGAGTCCATGGGCCAGCACGTCGACGATGCAACCATCACGACCAAGGTCAAGGCCGAACTGCTCGGCGCGAAGAACGTGAAGTCCGAGCACATCCACGTGAAGACGCGTAAGGGTGTGGTCTCGCTCACGGGCACCGTGCCGAGCGCCGAAGACCGCGATAACGCCAGGCAGGTCGTGGAAGGCGTCTCAGGCGTGACCTCGGTGAAGAACCATCTGAAGGTCTCGGCGGCGAGCTGACCGATCGTCCGGGCAACCGGATCGACCCAGTTTCAGGCCAGACCGCGCCGGCGGCTTCCACCGCCGGCGCTTTTCATTCCAGCTTCGTTCCCGCGTCATTCCCGCGTCATTCCTCTTCCTGCCGCGATTGCCGCAGCTGCGCGCGCCGCTGCTCGCCCTGACGCGCGAGCATCCAGCCCGGATACTCGGCGGGCAGTCCGCTCGCCTCGCCCAGCACGCCCAGCTCTTCGACACTGAGCTTCACTTTCGTGGCCGCGATGTTGTCGTCGAGCTGGTCCACGCGTTTCGCGCCGATGATCACCGATGTCACCGCCTTCTGATGCAGCAGCCACGCAAGCGCGATCTGCGCGACCGACACGCCTTTGGCCTGCGCGATAGGCCGCATCGCGTCCACGCAGTCCCATGCGCGCTCGCGGTTCACCGGCGGAAAATCGAAGGTCGTGCGGCGGCTGCCCGCCTCGCCTTGCTGGTCGCGCCCATACTTGCCGCTCAGGAGCCCGCCCGCGAGCGGACTCCAGACCATCAGTCCGAGCCCCTCGCTCTCCAGCATCGGCACGAGCTCGCGTTCGAGATCGCGCCCTGCGATCGTGTAGTAAGCCTGCAGCGACTCGAAGCGCGCGAGCCCTTCGCGCTGCGCAATGCCCAGCGCCTTCACGATCTGCCAGGCGGCCCAGTTCGAAACGCCGGCGTAGCGCACGTGCCCCTGCTGCACGAGCGTATCGAGCGCGCGCACCGTTTCCTCGATCGGGGTGACGGGGTCGAAGGCGTGAATCTGATACAGGTCGATGTGGTCGAGCTGCAGTCGCTTCAGGCTCGCCTTCACGCCGTCCATGATGTGATAGCGCGTGGCGCCGCGCTCGTTCGGCGACGAGCCCATTTCGCCGAACACCTTGGTCGCGATCACCACCTGCTCGCGCGGGATCTTGAGGTTCTTGAGCGCCTGGCCGGTGATCTGCTCGGAAACGCCTTGCGAGTAGACGTCGGCGGTATCGATGAAATTGACGCCCGCGTCCAGCGCGCGGCCAACGAGCCGTTCGGCGTCGGACTGCTGGAGATCGCCGATCTGGTTCCAGATGCCGGTGCCGCCGCCGAAGGTCATCGTGCCGAGGCAGAGTTCCGAAACGAACAGGCCGGTGCGGCCCAAGGGGTTGTAACGCATGGTGTGACTCCGTCGTGGGTTCGAGGGAAAGTCCAACGCGGCGAGGATACTGCGTTCGGGCCGCGCCTGCCGGATGGCCGTCACGGCTTGAAACGCAGCAAGGCGGCCGTACATTCCTGCCTGCACCCTGCAACGCCAGCAGCCGCATCGCCCCGCGCCAGGCAGACGCGCACGAAAGCTGCGAGACTGGCAGACGTGCAATGCCGCCGCCTCTGCCGCTTTTTTTGCCGCACATCGCCCGCATGACAACGCCTTCGCCCGTATCCGATCCGCACGCCCCGGCAGCCGCCGCCAGTCAAGACGGCGAGCAAAGCGACGTGCTCGCGCGCTTTCATCCGGCTGTGGCCGGCTGGTTCCGGCGCAGCTTCGACGCGCCCACTGCCGCGCAACGCGCCGCATGGCCGTTAATTGCGAGCCGGCGCGCGACGCTGGTGGCCGCCCCGACCGGCTCGGGCAAGACGCTCACCGCCTTTCTCGCCGCGCTCGACGAACTCGTGCGCGATGGCCTCGCGAACGGTGGCGCACTGCCCGACACGACGCTTGTCGTTTACGTCTCGCCGCTCAAGGCGCTCTCCAACGACATCCGGCTCAATCTGGAACGGCCGCTCGAAGGTATCGGCGAGGAACTCGCGCGGCTTGGCTTGCCCCCGGTCGACATCCGTACCGCGGTGCGCACCGGCGATACGCCGCAGCCCGAGCGCGCGGCGCTCAGAAAACGCGCGCCGCACATCCTCGTCACGACGCCCGAATCGCTCTACGTGCTGCTCGGCTCCGAATCGGGCCGCCGCATGCTGGCGAGCGCGCGCAGCGTGATTGTCGACGAGATTCACGCGCTCGCGGGCAACAAGCGCGGCTGCCATCTCGCGCTGAGCCTCGAGCGGCTCGATGCGTTGTGCGGCGCGCGTCTGCTGCGCATCGGGCTGTCGGCCACGCAAAAGCCGATCGAAACCGTCGCGCGCTTTCTGGTGGGCAGGGGCGACGCGGCGCAAGATCCGAACGCAAACCCGCCCGCGTGCGAGATCGTCGATGTGGGCCATACGCGCAAACGCGATCTTGCGATAGAAATGCCACCCGTGCCGCTCGAAGCCGTGATGGCAAACGACGTGTGGGAGCGCGTGTACGACCGCATGGCCGAACTCGTCGCCATGCACCGCACGACGCTCGTCTTCGTCAACACGCGCCGCATGGCCGAGCGCGTGGCGCGCCATCTCACCGACCGTCTGGGCGCCGAAGCCGTGGCCGCGCACCACGGCAGCCTCGCGCGCGAGCATCGGTTTCTCGCCGAGCAGCGGCTCAAGAGCGGCGATCTGCGCGTGCTTGTGGCGACGGCGTCGCTCGAACTGGGCATCGATATCGGCGACGTCGATCTCGTGTGCCAGATCGGCTCGCCGCGCTCGATCGCGGGCTTCCTGCAGCGCGTCGGGCGCTCGGGCCACCAGGTCGGCGGCGTGCCGAAGGGACGGATCTTCCCCACGTCGCGCGACGACCTGATCGAATGTGCGGCGCTGCTGGATAGCGTGAGGCGCGGCGAACTCGACCGCCTCGCGCTGCCGCAAGCGCCGCTCGATGTGCTCGCGCAGCAGATCGTCGCCGAAGTGGCCTGCGAGGCCTGGGAAGAAGACGCACTCTATGCGCTCGTGCGGCGCGCCACGCCATGGGCGGCGCTCGAGCGCGCGCAGTTCGACGCCGTGCTGCGCATGCTCGCCGAAGGTTACACGAGCCGCCACGGGCCGCGCGCCGCCTACCTGCATCGCGACGTGGTGAGCCACACACTGCGTGCGCGGCGCGGTGCGCGGCTCGTCGCGCTCACGTCGGGCGGCACGAGTCCCGACAACGCCGACTACTCGGTGCTGCTCGAACCGCAGGGCGTGCAGATCGGCACCGTCAACGAGGACTTCGCCGTCGAAAGCCTCGCGGGCGACGTGTTCCAGCTCGGCAACGCGTCGTACCGGATCCTGCGCATCGAGGCGGGCCGCGTGCGCGTGGAAGACGCCCGCGGGCAGCCGCCCAGCATTCCGTTCTGGCTAGGCGAGGCGCCAGGTCGCAGCGACGAGCTTTCGTTCGCGATTTCGCGGCTGCGCAAGCAGGTGGAAGCCGCGCTGATCGATGCGAGCGCGAGCGCTGCCGCGACGGATGACGCCGCGTCGCCCGCCGTGGTCGATCGCGCCACGGCGGCGCTCGCCGCATCGCTCGAGATCGACGATGCCGCCGCGCGCCAGATCGTCGAATATCTCGCGCGCGCCCGCGCCGCGCTCACGGTGTTGCCCACCCAGGACACGCTCGTCATGGAGCGCTTCTTCGACGAGGCGGGCGGCACACAGCTCGTGATCCACACGCCGTTCGGCAGCCGCCTGAACCGCGCGTGGGGTCTCGCGCTGCGCAAGCGTTTTTGCCGCCAGTTCAACTTCGAGCTGCAGGCCGCCGCGACCGAGGACGCCATCATCCTCTCGCTCACCGGTGCGCACAGCTTCGCGCTGGACGAGGTATGGCGCTATCTCCATTCGAATTCCGCGGAACATCTGCTCGTGCAGGCGCTGCTCGAGGCGCCGCTGTTCGGCGTGCGCTGGCGCTGGAATGCGACCACGTCGCTCGCGCTGCCGCGTCAGACCAGCGGACGCAAGACGCCGCCGCAGATCCAGCGCATGCGCAGCGAAGACCTGCTCGCGGCCGTGTTTCCCGACCAGGTGGCGTGCGTCGAAAACATCGCAGGCGAGCGTGAAGTGCCGCGCCATCCGCTCGTCGACCAGACGCTCGACGACTGCCTCCATGATGCTATGGATACCGAAGCATGGATCGCGCTGCTGCGGCGCATCGAGGCGGGCGACCTGAAGCTCGTGGTGCGCGAACTGCCCGCGCCCTCGCCGCTCGCGGCCGAAATCCTCACCGCGCGCCCCTATGCGTTCCTCGACGACGCCCCGATCGAAGAGCGGCGTACTCAGGCCGTGCTGTCGCGCCGGTGGAGCGACCCAGAATCCACCGACGATCTCGGCGCGCTCGACCCCGAAGCGATTGCGAGCGTGCGCGAAGAAGCCTGGCCGCAAGTGCGAGACGCCGACGAAATGCACGACGCCCTCACGAGCCTCGGCGTTCTCGCCGAAAGCGAGGCGCAGCAGGCGCCGCAGTGGCTCGCATGGCTCGCCGATCTGGCGGCGGCGGGCCGCGCAACGCGGCTACCGGTCTCGGATCACGACGCGCTGTGGGTGGGCATCGAGCGGCTTGCGTGTGTGCAGGCCATCTATCCCCAGGCGCAGTGCGAGCCGCCGCTCACGCCGCCGCCTGAATACGCGGATACGTGGACCGAAGACGCGGCGCTCGTCGAGATCGTGCGCGCACGGCTGTCGGGCTTCGGACCGCTCACGATCGCGCAGGTGGCGCGGCCGCTCGCGCTGGAGGCGAGCGTGGCGGCGCTCGCGCTCACGCGCCTCGAAACCGAAGGCACCGTGATGCGCGGACGCTTCACGCCGCAAGCGATGGGCGGCGGCCAGGAGGAATGGTGCGAACGCCATCTGCTCGCGCGTATCCACCGCTACACGGTGCGCAAGCTGCGGCGCGAAATCGAGCCGGTCGAGCGTCACGACTTCATGCGCTTCCTGTTCGAATGGCAACGCGTGGCCCCCGGCTCGCGCGGCTCTGGCCGCGACGCGCTGGCCGCCGTACTCGACCAGCTCGAAGGCTGGGAAGCCTCGGCGCTCGCGTGGGAGGACGAGATCCTGCCGGCGCGCATCGACGATTACACGCCCATGCTGCTCGACGAGCTGTGCCGCTCCGGGCGCCTCGCCTGGGCGCGGCTGCCCGCGCGCGCGGTCGCCGCTTCGACGGTACGCAGCACACCGGTCGTGCTGCTTACGCGCCGTGAGCTGGCGCGCTGGATGGCGCTCGTCGAAACGATCGACACCGCGGGACTATCGGCGCGCGCGCAGCGCGTGTACGAGGCGCTGATACGGCACGGCGCGATGTTCTTCGACGAACTGGCCGCCGATGCGCACCTGCTCGGCGTCGAACTGGAGAACGCGCTCGGCGAGCTGGTGGCGGCAGGCCTCGTCAACGCAGACAGCTTTGCCGGGCTGCGCGCGCTCGTGAAGCCGGCGGCGCAGCGCAGCGCGCATCACGGCAGACGCCGGCCGCGCGGCTTCGGGCCGCTCGCGGGCGGCATGGCCGACGCGGGGCGCTGGGCGACGCTGCGGCGTGTTGCGTTGGCCGATGCGTCGAGCACTCCGGTTGCGGATCTGGACGATGAAGCCGCGCTTGTCGCGACGGAACCGACTGGACCGACTGGACCGATTTCGAGCGCAGCAGCGGGCCTGCGTTCGCAGGCGCTTGCGCGTGCAAGGCAAACGACCGCCAGCACCGCGCGCCGGTCGCCCGCCGACCCGGATCTGCTGGAGCACGTCGCCAACGTGCTGCTGCGCCGTTACGGCGTGGTCAGCTGGCACCTGCTCGGACGCGAGGCGGCGTGGCTGCCGCCGTGGCGCGATCTGCTGCGCGTGCTGCATCGCCTGGAGGCGCGCGGCGAGGTACGAGGTGGACGCTTCGTCACCGGGATTTCGGGCGAACAGTTCGCGCTGCCCGAAGCCGTGGCGCTCCTGCGCGACGTGCGGCGGCGTGCAGCAGCGCAAGGCGGAGGCGGCGCGCTCGTCTGCGTGAGCGCCGCCGATCCGCTCAATCTTCTCGGCACGCTGCTGCCGGGCGAGAAGGTGCCCGCGCTCGCCGGCAACCGTATCGTGTTCCGCGACGGCGTGCCGGCCGCCACCCTGATTGCCGGCCGCTTCGGCTTTCTCGGCGAGTTCGACGAAAGCACCCGCGCCGAACTCCGCGCCCGCCTCGCGAAGCCCTGGTGAGGCGCGCTGGGCGCGTGCGGGCGGGACTGGCTGTTAGTTGCGTTGCTTTGCCTGCGCGGAAGGCTTCAACACGTTGCGCGTGCCGTCGAAATGCCGGCGCACGCGCAGACCGTTCGCCACGACGAGCAGACTCGCGCCCACGTCGGCGAACACGGCCATCCAGAGCGTGGCCTCGCCCGCCATCGCGAGCACGAGAAACACGGCCTTGATGCCGAGCGCAAGCGCGATGTTTTGCTTGAGCACGCTCGCGGTCTTGCGCGAGAGGCCGATGAACGCGGCGATTTTGCGCGGATCGTCGTCCATGATCGCGACGTCGGCGGTTTCGAGCGCGGTCGCGGTGCCCGCCGCGCCCATCGCGAAGCCGATGTCGGCGCGTGCGAGCGCGGGCGCGTCGTTCACGCCATCGCCGACCATTGCCGCCATCCCGTACTGCTTCGAGAGCGCGGCGATCGCGTCCTGCTTGTCCTGCGGCAGCAGATCGCCGCGCGCGTCGTCGATGCCGAGTTGATCGGCGATCGCCCGCGCGGTCGACGCGTTGTCGCCGGTCAGCATGACGGGCGTCACGCCGAGCGCGCGCAAGGCGCGCACGGCCGGTGCGCTTTCCGTACGCAGCGCGTCGGCCACGGCGAACACGGCGACGGCCTCCTGCGGCGCGCACAGCACGATCGCCGTCTTGCCCGCTAGTTCCAGCGCGGCCAGCTGCGCTTCGAGTTCGGGCGAGCACAAACCGAGCTCCTCCACCAGACGGTGATTGCCGAGGCGCCAGAGCGTGCCGTCGACGCGGCCTTGCACGCCGCGACCGTTCAGCACCGCGAACTGATCGACGGCGAGCAGGCGTGCCTCCGGCTGACGCGCCCGCCAGCCTTCGACCACCGCGCGAGCGACGGGGTGCGTGCTCGCATCGTCCAGGCTCGCGGCAATGCGCAGTGCGTGTTCTGTCGAAAGCGGCGGTTCGCTGGACGCACCAGCGCCGACCAGCGCTCGCATCGGCGCCTTGAGCGCATCGGTCAGGACAGGTTCGCCGCGTGTGAGCGTGCCGGTCTTGTCGAGCGCGACGGCCTTGAGCAGCCGGCCGCGTTCGAGCCACACGCCGCCCTTCACGAGCATGCCGTGGCGCGCGGCGGCGGCGAGGCCGCTCACGACCGTCACCGGCGTCGAAACGACGAGCGCGCACGGGCAGGCGATCACGAGCAGAACGAGCGCCTTGTAGAGCCATGCACTCCACGCGCCGCCGAAGACGAGCGGCCCGGCCAGCGCCAGCACCACGGCAAGTACGACCACGGCCGGCGTGTAGTAGCGCGCGAACTGGTCGACGAAGCGCTGCGTGGGCGCGCGCTGCGCCTGCGCCTCCTGCACCGCCGCGGCGATGCGAGCGAGCGTGCTGTCCTTCGCGGGCGCGGTGACGAGCGCTTCGACCACACCATCGACGACGATGCTGCCCGCGTAAAGCACCGCGCCGGTTTCCTTGTCGACAGGCAGGCTTTCGCCCGTGATCGGTGCCTGATCGAGCGCGGCTCGGCCGGCGATCACGCGCGCGTCGAGCGGCACGCGCTCGCCTGTACGTACACGAACACGGCTGCCGACAGCCACATCGCCCACCGCGCACTCGCACCATTCGCCTTGCCCGGATGCGCCCTCGCTGGGTTGCCAGACTTCGGCGGTCTCAGGCGCGAGCACGGTCAGCGCACGGATGGCCTGACGGGCGCGTTCGAGCGACAGCGCCTCGATTTCCTCCGCAAGGGCGAACAGGAACACCACCATCGCCGCTTCCGGCCACTTGCCGATTGCAATGGCGCCGATCAACGCCAGCGACATCAGAAAATAAATGTTGATTGTGAAGTTGCGCAGCGCGATCCAGCCCTTGCGCAGCGTGGGCAGACCCGCGCACACGATCGAGATGGCTGCGCAAGCGAGTACGAGCAGGCTGGTTTCCCGGCCGGTGCGCCAGGCGAGCACCTCGGCGCCTGCGGCTGCCACGCCGCTCACCGCCAGCAGCAGCTTCTGGCGCAGTACGAGACCGACCGGCGCAGGCGGGGCGTCTTGCGCGGACGCGCTTTCATCCAACTCACGCGGCGCCATGTCGAGTGCGCGCAGCGCGGCGACGACCGGCTGTGTATCGTCGAGCCGATGATGGACAGTCAGCTCGCGCGCGAGCAGGTCGAAATCGAGGCGCACGACGCCCGGCAGGGACTCGAGCCGGTTGCGGATCAGGCGCTCTTCGGTCGGGCAATCCATGTTTTGGATGCGCCAGCGAGCGCGGCGCGTGCCTTCGGGCGCCGGAGCCGTGTTGCGCTGACTTTGCGGCGGCGTGCTGTGCGCAGTGTCGCCGTGACAGCAGCTATGGGCGTGCGCGTGGCTGTTCGGCTCGGTTTGTCCGTGGCCGTGCTCGTTGTCGTGGTCATGGTTGTGGCCGTGACCGCGCCCCTGATCGTTGTCGTGGCCGTGCGCATGGCCTTGGTCGTGGGCGTGCTCGTGACCATGGGCACGATCATGGTCTTGTCCTTGATCCTGGTCGTGCCTATGCCCGTGGCCGCCGCACGCGCCGCCCACGCCGCCAGACCCGTGAGCGCCGCCCACCGTCCGTTCCTCATCACGCGCGCGAAGGCGTTGCGCAATGCCGAGCCGCGACACGTAGCTCTGGTTCATAGCCGGTTTCTCCCAAAAGTGACACAATCATTGAACAGCCTGTAGCCGCTACAGGGTCAAGTGATTTGGGAGAGCCGCGACCATGCGAATTGGTGAACTGGCGCGCTGCGCGCACTGCGACGTCGAAACGGTGCGCTTTTACGAGCGCGAAGGCCTGCTGGACGAGCCCGCGCGCGAAACCAACGGTTACCGCAGCTACACGGCCGTGCATGCCGCGCAGCTCAACTTCATCCGTCATTGCAGGTCACTCGGCATCGGGCTCACGGACATTCGCATGCTGCGCCGCTTCCAGGCCGACCCGAGCCAACCCTGCGACGAAGTCAACGAATTGATCGACAGCCAGATCGAGCGCATCCATCAGCAGATCGAAGCGATGCGCGTACTCGAGCAGCAATTGCGCACGCTGCGCGAGAGCTGCCATGCCAATCAGAGCAGCAGCGCGGAGTGCGGGATCATGAAGAGTCTCGAACAGCCCGTCGACGACGAAAGCTGCTCATGCCATGGTGACGGGCACGCTGCACAGGACGCGCCGCCTGCAGACGGCGCGCCTTCCCCTCCCCGCCACTAGCCGCTCAAGGGCAATTCAAGGCGCGGCGGCGATCACTTCGGCCACCGTGGCCGTGAGCTTCTTCGCGTAGGGCACATGGAGGAACTCGTTCGGCCCGTGCGCGTTGGACTTCGGGCCGAGCACGCCGCACACCATGAACTGCGACTTGGGAAACCCTGCCTGCAGCACGTTCATGAGCGGGATCGTGCCGCCCTGGCCGAGATACGCGCAGTCCGCGCCGAAATGCGTGCGCGAGGCGGCGTTGAGCGCTTCCGAGAGCCACGGAGCGAGTTCCGGCGCGCTCCAGCCGTTGGCCGCGCCCGCGTCCGGCCTGAAGGTGACCTTGGCGTTATACGGCGGATCGAGTTCGAGCAGCGCCTTCAGTTCGGCTACGGCCTTCGAAGCCTCGACTAGCGGCGGCAGGCGCAGCGAGAGCTTGAACGCCGTCCGCGGCCGCAGCACGTTGCCGGCGTCGGCGAGTGCGGGCAGGCCCGCCGCTCCCGTGACCGAAAGCGAAGGCCGCCACGTGGAGTCGAGCAGCGCCTGCTGCGGGTCCGTGGTGGTGGGCAGCACGCGCCGGCCGTCCTGGCCGCACGCCCAAGGCATGGTCTTCCAGACGCTTTCACCAAGGATCTTCGCCGTGGCCTCGGCTTCGCTCAAGCGCTGCGCGGGGATCGCGCAATGGAAACCCTTGGGCAGCAGCGTGCCGCTCGCGGCGTCTTCGAGACGCTCGAAGAGCTGCCGCATCACGCGGAAACTGGACGGCGCAATGCCGCCGTAAGAGCCCGAGTGAATGCCCTCCTCGAGCACTTCGACTTCGAGGTCGCCCGCCACGAGACCGCGCAGCGACGTGGTGAGCCAGAGCTGGTCATAGTTGCCCGCGCCCGAATCGAGACACACGACGAGACCGACCTTACCGAGCCGCTCGCGCAGCGCGTCGACATAAGGCAGCAGGTCGTAGCTGCCCGACTCCTCGCAGGTTTCGATGAGACCCACGCAACGCGGACGCTCGCTGCCCTGCGCGTCGAGCGCGGCGAGCGCCGTGACGCTCGCGTAGATCGCGTAGCCGTCGTCCGCGCCGCCGCGCCCGTAGAGGCGTCCGTCTTCGAGCTTCGGCGTCCAGGGGCCGAGGTCGTTGCGCCAGCCCGCGAATTCCGGCTGCTTGTCGAGGTGGCCGTAGAGCACGACCGTCTCGCTGCTTCCCGAGCGCGTGGCGGGCGCTTCGAAGAAAATCACCGGCGTGCGATTGGGCAGCCGCACGATCTCCAGCTTCAGGCCGCGCACCGGCTGCTGTTCCGCCCACTTCGCGGCCTCCTGCACGACGCGCTCGAGATAGCCGTGCTGGGCCCACTGCGGATCGAATGCCGGGCTCTTGGCCGGCACCGCGATG
This sequence comes from Paraburkholderia sp. BR10936, assembly GCF_040965735.1. NCBI lineage: Bacteria > Pseudomonadati > Pseudomonadota > Betaproteobacteria > Burkholderiales > Burkholderiaceae > Paraburkholderia > Paraburkholderia sp. BR10936. Next base: position 178,948 of record NZ_JBFRCM010000011.1, on the reverse strand, counting down.
TAGTCGGTCAACGCGGGCACGATCTCGTCATGCCATTTGCGTTCGACGAAGGCGCGCAGTTCGTCGTGGTCGAGTTGACGGGTGGCCTCGGACGGGTCGGAGATCATGGTGTGGGTTCCCAGCGATGAAAAACCCGATGATAGACCCGAACCCCCACCGGCCGACACCCCTCGCGCCCGGTGATGGCCGTCCGGCCAGGGCATGGCGTGCGCTCAGGGCCAATCCGCGCGACAATGATCCTTCGGGCATATTCCGCCCTTTTTTCTGGAGAATGGAAATATGGTGAGCCGTTCCGTCTTCGAGATCATCGTTCTCGCAGCGGTGGTCGCGCTCTACTTTCTCCCAGCGCTGATCGCCGACAGGCGTCAGCGTCACGACCTGCTGGTCATCGCAGTCTTCAATGCCGTGCTCGGCTGGACACTGCTCGGCTGGCTGCTGGCGCTCTTCTGGGCGCTGCAACCGAATCCGCCGAAGGATCTCGGCGGCCAGACCAGGATTCGCAGCCGCCGGCTGGGGATGCTGCTCTTCTCGCGCCGGCTCGACGACCGGGTCCAGGCGCGCGAAAGCCGCGCCACTGAGAGCAAGCGCTCGCCGCATTGAGGCCGTCGCGGCTTATCCGTTTGGCCAACGTTTCAGGCCATGGCGCGCAAGCGCTGCCGTCGCATGAAATAATCACCGGGAATCAAGCTGCGTTGGCCGCGCCGTTTTGATCGTTTTGATCGTTCTATATCTGGCTGAAGCGCTCAGCGTTGTGCCCATCGCTCGAGTCGCCTTCACACCCATCAGCAACCCAAGCAAACATCAACACGGAGCCTCGTCATGCCACACGCCGCCCCGCTGCTCGCCTTTGCCGCCGTCGCACTCGGCATGGCGCTCACGCCCGGACCCAACATGATCTACCTGATCTCGCGCTCGATCTGCCAGGGGCACAAGGCGGGCCTGATCTCCCTGGGCGGGGTCGCGCTCGGCTTCGTGTTCTACATGCTGTGCGCCGCCTTCGGCATTACCGCGTTGCTCATGGCCGTGCCGTTCGCCTACGACGCGCTGCGCCTGGGCGGCGCGCTCTATCTGTTCTGGCTCGCGTGGCAGGCGCTCAAGCCCGGCGGCCGCTCGCCGTTCCAGGTGCGCGAGTTGCCCGCCGACCGCCCGCGCAAGCTCTTTCTGATGGGGTTCGTCACGAACCTGCTGAATCCGAAAATTGCCATTCTGTATTTGTCGCTGCTGCCGCAGTTCATCGACCCACATCACGGGAGCGTGCTCGCGCAGTCCATCGTGCTCGGCAGCGTGCAGATCGCGCTTTCGATCAGCGTGAATGCCGCCGTGGCGATGACGGCGGGCACGATTGCAGCGTTTCTCGGCGACCGGCCGGGCTGGCTCAAGCTTCAACGCTGGCTCATGGGTACGGTGCTGGCCGGACTCGCCGTGCGTATCGCCGCCGAAGGCCAGCGCTAAAGCAAACGGCCGGGCGCATCCGGCCCGGCCGCTACTTCATCGTATTTGACGCGCCTGTGGCGCGTGTGCAGTCTGCGTGGGTCTACGCCTCAGACCCTGCCGATGGCCCTTCCGCCAGCCGGGCTGCGCATCTTGACGAACGCCGCGGGAATCGAGCGCGGTTCGATCTGCACCATGTCCTGAGCGAACATGTCCTGGCGCAGTTCGCCTTGCTCGTCGAACCACTGGCAGATCAGCCAGTGACCGCTGGCAAAGCCTACCGGGCCGGCATACATGACGGTCATGCGCGGACCGCCCGATTTCAGGGTGACAACGTCGCCAATTCCGGCCATGGCAGCGAGCGGCTTTTCGGCTACGTCGATGGTCGTATCAAGCATGATGTGCCCCGTTAAAAAAGTCGCACAGAGAAAAAACCCGGGCGGGTTAGCCCCTGGCTCCCGCCCGCCCTTTCGATAATCAGAATGGGACGGTCATTAATAAGTTTGGCAAGACTAACAACTCGAATTAATGCGTGCAAGTGGTTTCCATTAAACCTGCTGAAAACCCTGTTATTCGACGCACGCCGAAACCCCCGTTTAATCCCTTCCCGCACAATTTACGCGGAAAGCCGTACATGGCTGGAAAAAGCTACCGGGCAAGGTTTCCCCCGAAACAGTCATATTATTTCCAATCCACAACCGGAAAATCCCGCAATGCAGCGGCAATAAACATGGCACACGGCAACTGCATTAACGATTTCGTCCAAAAACCGGAAGCCCTGCCAGAGCGAATGGAAACGATTTCTACGCGGATAAACCGTCCGTTCGATTAATTCGCCCACGCCGCACTTGAACTGTTCTCCTGGGGGGAAATCCTCATGTTTTACCGATGCCCACAAAATTCTGCGGTTGAAATACGGTTGTCACTTAAATGGAATTGCAGTGCGGTGCAAAAAAATGCCCCATCCGGCAAAGCCGGATGGGGCTGCGCGCGCAGGACGCGGTCAGTCCGCTTATTCGGCAAACGGCAAGGTCGTCTGGCCTTCCGCGCGCATGGCGAAGACATTGAGCGTCATTGCGACGAGCGCGTAGTAGCCAAGCAGCCCGACCAGGTTGATCGTGGTTTCGTAGCCAAAGCGCTCGACGGCACGCGCGTAGGTCGCGTCGGACACACGCTTCGCGTCGTACAGCTCGGTCGTGAACGCGTAGATCAGCGCGTCGTCGGGCTCGTCGAACCGGGGCGCGACGCCCGTGCGGATCTGCTCGGCCAGCACCTCGGGCACGCCCGCCTTCAGGGCGATGGGATAATGGATGTACCACTCTGCCTGCGCCTGCCAGCGCGCGGCCGTGACGAGAATCGCCAGTTCTGAGAGGCGCAGCGACAGGCCTGTCTGGTAACGACAGAACGCCCCAAGGCGCTGCGCATGCTGCGCCAGTTCCGGGCTGTGGATCCAGCCGAGGAACGGACCGTTGAGGTTGCCGCGCGGACCGGAAAGGATCTCGTCCAGCACCGCCTTCTGCTCCGGCGTCGCCTGGGCAGCGTCGAAAGCGGGAAGCCGCGAGGTCGGGTTTTGCGTCATCAATGGACTCCGTTGGAGGTTATGACCGGCGCGCGCGACCGATTGCGGTCGCCGCGATCTCGGCCGCCGCTAGCGGCGGACAGTTAGTTGCACTTCAACTCCATACAGCGAAGCTTACGCCGGGCGCGCCACGCCCGTTACGTCGAGCGCACCGTCGACGGCCGCGGCAAGCCGCTCGACGATCGAGTCGATGTTCTGCTCCGTGCAGATGAAAGGCGGCGCGAGCAGCACATGATCGCCGTTGCGGCCGTCCACGGTGCCGCCCATCGGATAGACCATCAGGCCGCGCGCGAACGCCTCGCGCTTGATCGCCGCGTGCAGCTTGAGCGCCGGGTCGAAGGTGGCCTTCGTGGCGCGGTCCTTCACCAGCTCGACACCGACGAACAGGCCGCGGCCGCGCACATCGCCCACGTACGGATGGTCCGCATAACGCTCGCGCAGACGCGCACGCAATTGTTCGCCGCGGGCGAGCACGTTGTCGAGCAGCTTCTCCTCGGCGATCACGCGCTGCACTTCGAGCGCCGCCGCGCAGGCCGTGGCGTGGCCGATATACGTGTGGCCGTGCTGGAAGTAGCCGCTGCCGCCCACGATCGTCTCGTAGATGCGCTGGCTCACGAGCGTCGCGCCGATCGGCTGGTAGCCTGCGCCCAGGCCCTTCGCGATCGTCAGCAGGTCCGGCGCAACGCCGTCCTCTTCGCAGGCGAACAGATGGCCGGTGCGGCCCATACCCGACATGATCTCGTCGAGGATCAGCAGCACGCCGTAACGGTCGCACACCGCGCGGATCTTGCGGAAGTAGTCGCGCACGGGCGGCACCGCGCCGGCCGTTGCGCCCACCACGGTTTCCGCGACGAAGGCCGCAACCGTTTCGGAACCGAGTTCGAGAATCTTCTGCTCGAGTTCATCGGCGAGGCGCTGCGCATAGGCCTCGTCGGTCTCGCCTTCGTGGCGCTCTCGGTACGCAAAGCAAGGGCTCACGTGATGCGATTCGATCAGGATGGGCAGGAACGGCTCGCGGCGCCACGCATTGCCGCCGATCGCGAGCGCCCCGAGCGTGTTGCCGTGATAGCTCTGCCGGCGCGCGATGAAGTGGCGGCGCGCAAGCTCGCCCTTCTCCACGAAGTACTGGCGCGCGAGTTTGAGCGCGGCCTCGATCGCCTCCGAACCGCCCGACACGAAGTACACATGGTCGAGCCCCTTGGGCGCCGCGGCGATGAGGTGATCGGCGAGTTGCTCCGAGACCTCGGTCGTGAAGAAGGAGGTGTGCGCGTACGGCAGTTGCTGCGCCTGACGCTTGATCGCGTCGATCACGCGCTGGTTGCTGTGGCCGAGGCATGAAACCGCGGCGCCGCCGCTTGCGTCGATGTAGCGCTTGCCGGTGGAATCGACGATTTCGATGCCTTCGCCTGCCACCGCGACGGGCAAGCTTTGCTTCGGCATCCGGTGAAACACCTTGGTCATATGTGTCCTCGATGAAGTCCGTGAATATTTAGCGGTTCGCGCCGTCTGCATCGCGCGCGTTCGAATCGATAAAGCGGCCAAGCACGCGCTCGCCGCCCTGCCAGACGTCGAACGCCACGCCGCGCGGCTCGACGCGCATGCAGGCGGTGGCGAGCGTGTTCTCGTCGTCGGGGTCGTGCGGATCGTCGCGGAAGATCGGCAGGCCGGCGCCCGCGCGATCCTGCAGCACCTGCACGAAAGCCGCGCCGTCGGGCTGCGCGCCAAGCGCGGGCAACAGCTCGGCGAGACGGGTCTGGCGATCGCGCGACGAGTCGGTGACGATCTGCGCCTCACGCTCGCAGCCCGAGTGAATGAGGTGATTCGCGTGTCCCGAGGGCGCGCTCACTTCGCGCGCCGAAGCGCGCTGCGCAGTGGCTTCGACGCTAACCACACGCACCTCGCCCGCCTCGTCGGTCCCGCCGATCGTGTGGTGGAAGCCGCTCGCGCGCGGCGTGTCGCGCAGCAGCGCGAGGGCTTCTTCCAGCGTCGCGCAATCGAGCACGGCGCGCGCCAGGATCATGCGCGGCACACCCACGCGCGGCTCGCGGATGCGCACGTTGTTGATCGCTTGCGCAAGTCCCGCACGCGTAGCTGCGAAGGTATGCCCCGGCAGCGAGCCCGGATAGTAGAAGCTGAGGAAACCGGGCTTTCCGTCGGGTTCGACCTCGACCACGCTGCAGTGGCCATGCAGCCAGGGGTCGCCGTCTTCGTTGTGCGCGATCAGGCCCACACCCGGCGTGCGCACCGCGAGCGTCGTGCAGCCGTCCGGTGCGTGGTGGATCAGTTCACCGCGGCAATTCCAGAGGAACAGGTCTTCCGCGGACCAGTCCAGCGCCTGCGCCATTGCGTCGATTTCCGCGACATAGGTCGGAAAATACTGTGCGGCTGCGGCGCGCAACTGCTGCGCAAACGCACTGCCGCGCCAGCGGCTCACCGCCCGCCAGGCGCTGCTTTGCGCCATGTAATCCGCAAAGGTCGGCTTCACGTGTGCGCCGAGCTGCCGGCCGATCGCCTCAGGCGAACCGGCCACGCGGATAGTCTTGAGTTCCTGCATCTGTTTCTCGCTTTTGCTACCGGTATGGGTCTACCTCTTCCTATAGTGCGCTTTATACGTCACCGCAACATATGTTGTCAAATTAAAAATCGATCACAACAAATGCGATGGAAACGAGCAAAGCAAAGCCGGATGCCTGCTCACAACGACATCCGGCTGCGGGAAAACAGGCGCGAAATGGCGCGGAAATGCCGGGGGTGGCGCTCAGGGCACGTAAGCGCCGCGTGCGTTCAAGGAACGCTCGGCCTGTTCGAGCTGCGCGATCGCGCCCGAGCCTTCGAGCGCCAGCAGATGGGCGACGAGCGACTCGGCCAGGGCCGTCGCAGCGACGAGCGAAGGGAAAAACGATGGGCTTTCGTGCGTGAAGATCAGCGCCTTGTCGGCGTTCAGCGCAATGGGCGAGACGGCGCTGTCGGTAATCGCGATCAGGCGACTGCCTTTGGCGAGCGCGGCCTCGGCCACGCGCACCGCCTCGACCGAATACGGTGCGAAGCTGACAACAATCGTTGCGCTGTCGCGCCCGATGCCGAGCAACTGCATCTCCAGCGTCCCCGCCTCGCCGCCCAGCAAGGAAACCGAAGGCCGGAACAGGCGGTATCCGTAGACGAGCCCGAACGCCACTGCATAGCACGAGCGAAAGCCCGCCACGTGCACATGCTTCGCGCGACGCAACACGCGCGCCGCCTCGACCATCGAGCGGGTATTGTGCGCGGCGCTCGCCTCCAGATTGTGCTGTTGTGCCACGAGCAGGTCGCGCGCGAGGCCGTCCTTCGCATTGCCCGCCACGAGCGAGCGGGCCCGCGAGGAAAGCGGCTCCGGCCGCGTGCGCACGCGCGCGACGAACAGGTCCCGCAGCTCGTTCCAGCCCGGAAAGCCCAGTTGCTGGGAAAGCCGCACGAGCGAAGCAGGCTGCACGCGGGCGCGCTCGGCCACTTTGCGCATCGACGAAACGGCCACTTCGTCGGGATGGTCGAGCAGGAAGGCAGCGCCGGTCTGGAACTGCGGGCTCAAATCGGAGAAACGCGCGCGGATCAGCGCGGCGAGCTGGTCGAAACTGTCTGGCATGCGTCGCTCTGGCAGTGGGTGACAACAAATGTTACCACCGGTGTTGCCGGATGTTGCAAGTCGGGACAGATGACGATGTCGCGCATGCCGACGGACGCGGGCTCCATCCAGGCGCCCGCGTGCTTCATACATCGAAGAGTCGGTTCAAGCCTGTTTGCCCCACAGATCGTCAATCGCACGGATCGCGAGCAAGTATCCGTTCGCTCCTGCCCCGCAAATTACCGCGGTGGCCGCCACCGAAATCGTCGAGTGACGATATTCTTCCGAGCGTTGGTGAATATTGGTGATATGCAATTCCACGACTGGCCGGCGGATGAGCTTGACTGCGTCGAGCACCGGAATCCGACCGAATGAAAAGCCGGCCGGATTGATGATCAGCGCGGCGTCCTGCAGGAATGCTTCCTGAATCCAGTCGATCAACTCGCTTTCGCTGTTCGTTTGACGAAATACGCAGTCGAACTTGAGCGCGTCGGCCAGCGTGAGGCAATTCTGTTCGATGTCCTTCAGCGTAGTGCTGCCATAAAGATGAGGCTCCCTCGCGCCCAGCATGTTCAGGTTGGAACCATTGAGGATGTAGAGTTTGCGCGTCATGGTGTCAGTGTGCAGAAGAGCGTTCGAGGACCGTGTCCTTGGTTTCCCGGGACATTGCGATCATCAGGAAGGAGATCAGGTTCAGCGAGCCGCAGACCGCTACGATGGCCCACGGGGAACCGTGAAAGGCATTGAGCAGCGCCACGGCGACGATAGGCATCGGGCCGCCGGTGAGCAGGTTGGCTCCCGAATACGACAGTGCGGACCCTGTGTAGCGCGCCTCGGTCGGGAATGACTCGGCGAACCAGACTGGCTGGATGCCGCTCTGGAACTGTGTAAAGCCGAGGAACGCGCCCATGACTGCCATCGTCATCGCGATCGAGTTGTGGTTGAGGATTGGAAAGTAAATCAGGCAGCAGATCAGCGTGCAGGCCGAACCGATCATCAGCGCACGTTTGCGTCCGATCCGATCGCTCAGATAGCCGCCCGCCAGCGCGCCCACGATGGCGCAGACATTCGCCACCATCAACAGCATGAAACCGGTCTGCTTAGGCACGCCGAGGTGTTTCGTCAGGTAGCTGAGCGAGAAGACCACGATCAGATAAAACAGCGCGGCCGGGCCGCAGAAGAACAGCGTCAGGCGCAGCGCGGTGCGCCAGTGATATTTGAAGACCGTGCCGAGCGGATTGGCGGCGCGTGTGGATGCGCCAGTCCTCTTGAGCACCTCGAACGCCGGTGTCTCGCTCACCTTCCTGCGGATGTAGATGCCGAGCAGCACCAGAACGAAGCTCGCGAGAAACGGCACTCGCCAGCCCCAGGTATCGAAGTCGTCCGATGAAAGCAACGCGGCCAGCGTAAAGAGCGAAAAGTTGGCGAGAATCTGGCTGAGTGGCGAACAAATGCCAAGCAGACCTGAATACCAGCCGCGTCGGTTGGCAGAGGCATGCTCCACCGCCATCAATTGCGCGCCCGTCGATTCGCCGCCAAGCGCGAAACCTTGAATGATGCGCAGCGACACCAGCAGTGTCGGCGCGAGGATGCCAACCTGGTGGTAAGTGGGCAGCAAGCCCATCAGGAACGACGACGCGCCCATCACCGATACGGTGATCAGCATCAGTTTGCGGCGTCCCCAACGGTCACCGAGCATCCCGCAGATCACCGCGCCGAGCGGGCGGGCCGCCAATCCAGCCCAGAAGCTCGCCAGCGACGCGAGCAGCGCAGCAGTCGGGTCGAGCGACGGAAAAAACAGCTTGGGAAAGATCGTGGCCGCGACGACGCCATACAGCGCAAAGTCGAACCATTCGAGCGCTGTACCGACGGTTGCCCCCGCTACTGCCCGACGCGCCATCAAGTGAGCTTGCGCGGACCGCCCTTCCCCGGCGAGGTCCGAATCAGCAAAAAATGACATGTTGTCTCCTGGATTCTCGATATGGCGAAGCGTTCGTTTCTGGCGACGAACAGGTGCTATTGTTTGCGCTGGACAGGCGGGGCGTTCCGCACCGGAACTCCATTTCATAATATGGAAGTTGGCCAAAAATGTCGCTTAGAAACGGCCTGAGAATTCTCGATCTGCTGGCGTCGCAAGGCGAAGGTGCAGGCCTCGCGGCTATTGCCGATGCCTTGTCTCTGCCGCGCAGCACCTGCCACCGCCTGCTCGCCGAACTCATCGAAAGCGGGTATGTCAGGCAGCGGGTCGATCACAGCCGCTACATCCTTACCATGCGCATGACGTCGAACGGACTCGAATTCCTGAGCCTCACGGGCATCGCGGACATCGCCCAGCCGATCATCGAACGCGTCGCTGCCCAGACAGGCGAACTCGCGCGACTGTCGCTGGTGGATGGCGAAGCGATCATCTGGGTCGGGAAGGCGGACGGACAGCGCACCGGCTTCCGCTACGATCCCGACATGGGCCAGGCGGCACGACTTTCATGCACGTCGACCGGACATGCATGGCTCATGACGATGACCGATGAACAGGCGGCCTCGCTGGTCTTGAAGCAAGGCTTCGGACAGCCGAATGAGTTCGGACCCAACGCGCCGACGACACTAAAAGCGCTGTTGGGTTTCGTGCATGCTGCGCGCGTGCGTGGCTACGCGATGATCGACGAGGTGTTTGCCCCGCGTATGTCGGCAGTGGCGGCGCCCGTGGTGAACGGTTCGCGCTGCGTCGGCGTCATCAGTGTTGCCGGTCCCCGGGTACGGCTAACGACCGGGAAGATTCACGAGTACTCTGGACTGCTACTCGAGGCGGCCAATGAACTGGCCCAGTTGAGCAATATGGCGGGATTCTCACGTCGGCCGCCGCTCGGAAAGGGATGAGGGTGCAGAATCCAGTCAATAGCTGTGATTGCCCTTGTGACAACTGCAGTGGCACATAACGCACGGCAAGCCAACTGCAACGCGTTCCCGCACGGCGGCGCGGTTTCAGCGTCAATACGTGTTCAAGGCCAGTGGAATCGGAACATGAATGTAACCACCTTTCACGTCGCCGTAAGCATATGTGCGCCCCTCAACCAGGTATCTCGCGGTCAGCGCACACAGCGCGGCATCGAAGTCGTCAATCGATTTCAAGCCAGAGGCGTCGATCATAGCGCTTTCCAGTACTTCTGGCCGTTGCCGGCGCTTCTCCTTCGCAGACGTCCCATCCTTGCCGCGGAGAGCGCAAGTCACAGCATGAGGAAATGTTTCGAAGCTAACACGCCCGCCCTGGAAATCGCGAGATGACAGTAGCGGATAGTCGGAAGAAAAGACTTGGTAAATGGCTTCTCCGTTGAACATCCACCGGTAGAAGCGCCCAGGATTCTCATCGGCCCGTTGTCGGGTTGGCGTGGCGAAGGAAAAGATGCGTTGCCGCGCAAGTTCCCGTTCCGCACGCCGCCCTTTATGTTCGATACCCCATTGGCATGGAGCATCGATCCCGACGGCCTGCACGCCGTACTCGAGGCAGGCTCGCAGCATCTCCTGCGGGGTTATGGTATCGGCAGGCCGGAAAGCTCGACTGCCCTCCAGAATGACCAGATGGCAGCCCTTCTTGTCACCGCCCACGTCGATGCCAGCAACCGTCCGTGTGTTCAAGCGGTCCCCGCCACGAGTAACAAGCGCTGAACCGGGCCGGAAGCAGGCTTCCGGAGCCCGGTGTGCGCAACTCAGGCCGCAGCGGCCGTGCTCACAGCTTCAGTGCCCGCCGCAGGCGCGGCAACTTCGACGGGCGCCGTTGATTTCACCACAAGCTTCGGCGCACGGGCCTTGCGGACGGCCGGCGATTTCGCCGCTGCGCCGTTCTTCGGCGCAGCTTTGCGTGCCGGCGAAGATACCTTCTTGACAGCAGCCTTTTTCGATGCAGCGTTCTTTTTTGCGGCGGCCTTCTTCGCTGCCGGCGCCTTGGCTGTCTTCACTACAGGCTCGGCCTTTTCAATCAAAAACTTCGACCGGTCCTTCGCGCCAGCGAGCCATGCCGGTGCGATGCCACGACCGGACCACGTCGCGCCGGTTTTCGGGTCGCGATATTTTGGCGGTTGCGGCCCGCGCACGTAGTTACCTGCCTTGGGCGCCTTCACTGCAGCAGCCGGTTTCGGCGCCGCGCCTGCAATCAGGAACTTGCTTCGGTCCTTGGCGTTTGCAATCCACGCGGGAGCACGACCATGGCCGGTCCAGGTCGCGCCAGTTTTGGGATCGCGATATTTCGCTGCCGACGAGCCCTGCTTCGCGACAACGGCCTTTCCCGGCTTGCGGCCGCGCCGCTTGCCGACAAATGCCTCGATGTCGGCAACCGTCACGGCATGCCTTTCCATCAGGCCGCGAATCTTCTCGAGTACCGCCGACGATTTCGTCGTTACCAGCGATTCTGCCTGAGCCTGCAGCTTTGCGATTCTTGCCTGAATCGATTGGAGCGTAGCCATTCGTGGATTTCCTTTGATAAGTTAGTTTTTTCCACTATGCCACATCGAACGACGAATACAACATTTGGTGTCGAATTAGTTTGCGCGAGGCACTGAGAAACATTACTTTCTATTTCAAAATCGGTAAGTCGTCTGACTTCCAGTCAGGAAACGCGAGTAAAAGCCATGTCAGCGGCTACGCCTGTCTGATTGCGCTGCCGCAAGACTCACGCACGATGAGCGGAACCGCCATCATCGAATGCAACTCGTCGGGTCGTTCGCCAGCCATAAGGCGTACCAGCAGGTTAGACGCCTCGCATGCCTGCTCATAAGGCAAGGTCCGCATCGTCGTCAGTGGCGGAGTCGCAAAAGCGGCCAGCGGAATATCGTCATAGCCGACGACTGCAACGTCATCGGGGATGCGCAAGCCAGCCTTGCGCAATGCGGCCATTGCACCGAATGCGACGGTGTCGTTGCCTGCAAACAGTGCGGTGAAAGACGGACCGTGCTCGAGCATCGCGTTCATGGCGTCGTAACCGCTTTGCGCATTGAAGTTCGCGAATCCGACACGCTCGGCTTCCACGCCGAGACCAAACTCCCGCAAGGCGTCGCGATAGCCGTAGAGGCGCTCCGTGACCCCGTGGTACTCGTCGGATGCAAACCCGAGATAGGCGACTCGCTTGTGCCCGAGCGCGAGAAGATGCCGCGTTGCGACGCGCGACGCTTCGCGCATGTCGACGTCGATGCTATAGAGGTTCGCGTGTTCGTCGAGCTTCGATCCGAAGACCACAAGCGGAAAGCCTTCGGACGCGAGACGCACAAGGTGTACGTCGTCGGAGCGCGGCGTGTTGATGGCAATGAGTCCGTCGATACGGCGGCTGTCGACCAGTTCGAGGAAGCCGCCCGCTGCACGCCCCGTCTCGATGATCGGCTCGAATATCACCTTGTATCCGTGAGCGTGACAGGTGTCGTTTACTCCCGCAAGCATGCGCGGAATGAAGGCATCGACCTTCAGGTGTTCGCTATGCGGCGTCACGAGCGCCACGGTGCGGGTTGCGCCGCTCACCAGCGAACGCGCAGCCGCGTTTGGCACATAGCCCAACTGACGGGCAGCGTTCAGCACGCGCTCCCGCGTCTCTTCGCTGATGCCCATATGCGGGACATCGTTGAGCACAAACGAGACCGTCGTGCGCGAGACGCCCGCAAGCTTTGCCACCTGGCTGCTCGTGACTCTCGTTGTGGTGATCTTTCGGCTCATTTTTTATATTCACAACCGACGCGGCGCGTCATACCTGCGTAAGCGTGAATGCGTTGCGCTGAACTTGCGCATCGGCTCCCGGTTCAGGCATGCATGCGCTTCGACAGACTCTCGGGAAGCCAGTCGCGATGCGCGTCGAGCAAATCATCGACTAGCGCCACGATCTGGTCGACATCCAGTTCCGCCGCCGTATGCGGGTCCAGCATCGCGGCATGGTAAACGTGATCGCGGCGTCCCGTGAGCGCAGCCTCGACGGTCAACTCCTGCACGCCGATATTCGTGCGCATCAGTGCAGCAAGCTGGGGCGGCAAGGCCCCGATATGGGTCGGCTGCACGCCATTCGCATCAACCAGGCAGGGGACCTCGACGCAACATCCTTGCGGCAAGTTATCGATGAGCGCAGCGTTGGGTACGTTGCCATAGACAACGTTGCGCGTGCCGGACTCAATCGAGTGGATAATTGTCGCCCCGAATTCCTGCGAGCGCGTAATCGTGCGTAGACCTTCGAGACTCGCTACCGCACCGTCATGACGCTTGTCCATGACCTTGAACCCATGCTCGAGTAACACGGCTCGCAAGCCCTCTGGATCCTGCGACCCAGGCTCACGAAGTTCCCTTTCCATGAACTCCCTTGAAGCCTCATAGACCTGGCAGCGGCCGAGGTATTCGTCCACAGGGATATTGAACCTGTCGAGCAGGTCTTCGCGTCCGCGCTTGATGAACCAGGGCACATACTCGCTAAAATGTTCGCTCGATTCCGTCGGGAAATAGCCGAGCCGATGGAGCATCTCGTATCGGACGCGATTCGTGTCGGGAACACGCCCCTGCGTCCGCACCCGATGCAGCTCGGGATAGAGATCTTCGCCGCGTCGCCCAAATGTCAGGAAGAACGCCATGTGATTGATGCCGGCGCACGTGTATCGGATCTCATCGAACGGCACGCCAATGTCCTTCGCGAGTTCCGCCGCTGTGGCCTGCACACTGTGACATAGCCCGATCGTGCGGATCGACGACGCGCGGTACATCGCCCAACACACGATCGCCATGGGATTCACGTAGTTCAGATGCACGGCATGGGGACAGACGCGCTCCATATCGGCGAGCAATTCGAGCATGACCGGAATGGTCCGCAGCCCTCGCATGATCCCGCCGATGCCGATGGTGTCGCCGATGGTTTGCTCAAGTCCGTACCGTTTCGGGATTTCGAAGTCGGTCACGGTGGCTGGCTGATAGCCGCCAACCTGAATCAGATTCAGCACGTAGTCGGCGCCATCGAACGCGCGTACGCGATCGGCCGTCGCCACAATCTGGGGACTCGCCCGCAGTTGCCCCGCCACCCTGTTCGCAACGAGAGCGGAGAGCTCCAACCGCCGCTCGTCGATATCGTGCAGGGCAATGCTCGCGTCCGCGAGTTCCGGATAGCTGAAAATGTCGCCGAGCAGATTGCGCGCGAATACCGTGCTACCCGCTCCGATCAAGGCGATCTTGACTGGCTGTCTCGATGACATGCACGTCTACTCCGTTGTGTGCCCCTGGATGGGCGCGCGTGACTCCTGGCGTCGCCCGACCTCGTTGACCTTCTCATTCGCCTCTTTGAGCGCTATCGCAGCATCGACGCGGCCCAAAAAGATGGATTCGATGGTCGTATCCATGATCGCGTCGATCTGCGCGGCACCCGTTGCGATGGGAGGCTGGTATGTCGTTGCCTGCCTCATATCGAGGAAGGCCTGCGTATCGATATTGCGTTTTGCATGCACATCGACCGTGATCCTGTCGAGACCCTGTATTGCGGGAAACACCACGCCGTCCTGTGCAACGATCTTCTGGCAAGTCGTGGAAGCCAGAAATCTGACCCACCTCCACGACTCTTCCTTATGGACACTGCCACTCCAGATCGAGTCCGCCAGCCCATTGAACATGGACGCACGACCGGCCGAACCTTTAGGCAGCACCGCATATCCGACCTCGAATTTCGCGTTCTGCGCATACCAGTTGACCATCCACGAGCCGTCGCTCACCATGGCGACCTTTCCTGCGGCAAGCATGGCTGAACTTCCCAGCCTGCTGGCTTCTTCGAAAGGGGCCGAATAGCCCCTCTTCGACAAGCCTACGATCCACTCGAGCGTGCGCGCCAGCCGCGGATCGTCATAGTAGTAGAGAGTGGTCCATGGGCCATCGTTATATTTGAAGCCTTCAGACACCGCAAACGAGCTCCATTCGGTCTGCCCCATCATGCCCCCCGCCCGACCGATCTGATATCCGCGCACCTTGACGTGCTGCGGGTCGAACTGCTTCGAATCCCCACGATTGCCGTTGGTATCGATCGTAAGCCTTGCGATCGCCTTCCCGAAGGTACCGCCATCCAGGTCATTCCATGTCCAGTCTGTGATCGCCGCCGGGGCGATGCCCGCATCCCTGAACATCTGCTTGTTATAGACCAGCGCAACGGTATCCCAGTCCTTCGGCAAGCCGTATTGATGTCCGTTCCTCGACCAGTTCATCAGCAATGCAGGATAGAAGCTGCCAGTCGCGACCTTGTCCCGGTGGATGTACGGAGTCAGATCGACGAGTTGCCCGTTGGTCACCATCTCAGGATATTTCATCAAGTGATTCGCGAACACGTCGGGCGCCGTGCCTGACACGAACTGCGTCGTGAGCACAGTCCAGTAGTCCGACCATCCGACCTGCGAGATCCTGATATGGATTCCGGGGTTTTCTTTCTCGAACTGCGTGGCGCACGACTGATATGCGGGTCGCTGATTCGCGTCCCAGAGGGCATACCTGATCTCGACGCTGCCGGCCGCGTGCGCGACGATCGCCGCAGCCATCGCAGTGAACGCCGCAGTAATCTGCGGGATCGGATGTCGCCCGCTGCGGGGTGAGGGACCCTTCATATGCGCGTCCGGACCGGCCTGTACGATTCGACCACATAACGCCCGAAGGCAATCAGCAAAGCGAGCATCGGAAGCGCGGCCAGACAGGCGGCAGCCATCAGGCCGGTCCAGTCCGGGGCGCCTTGGGGAGCTTGCGACTTGAACGCCTGCAAGGCAACGGTGAGCACCTGCATGTCGTCGGCGTTCGCCACGATGAACGGCCAAAGGAATTCATTCCAGGCGTTAACGGCCGATAGAATCGCGACTGTCGCTATCGGCGCCCGGCTCACCGGAACAACGATGCGCCAGAATATCTTCCAGTACGATGCGCCGTCGAGAAGCGCCGCCTCCTCCAGGTCGCGCGGAATCGATAAAAAAGACTGGCGGAGGAAGAAGATCGCAAACGCCCATACAAGAAAAAACGGCGCCACCATGCCTGCATAGGTGTTGAGCCACCCCAGTTCCTTGATCAGAATAAAGTTCGGGATGAACAGAACGATATTCGGCAACATCAGGGAGACGAGGAACAGCGCAAACAACGGCTCGCGCGCAGGGAAACGCAAGCGCGCGAACGCATAGGCGGCCATGGCGCTGAACACAACCTGACCCACCACTATGAGCCCTGTAAAGATCACCGAATTCAGCAGTGATCTCAGCAAATTGATGTTGCCGCCGGATCCCCCATCGGCAAGAGCGACGTTATCGTTCACCAATCCGAGGGCACGAAGAAAATTCTCCAGCGTGAATGCCGGTGACAACCATCTTCCAGTTGACGTGTACAAGTCAGCGGGCGGTGTAAGCGCAGTGCGCAGGACCATCAAGAGCGGAACCAGCGTCACAGCGATCATCGCCGCGAGCACACACCAGGCAAGCACTCGTCCCGTGCTGATACACACAACACGCGCTGGCGTAGTGACCACGTGGTCGAGCGTACCGAGATCGAAACTTAAATGAGCCAGCTCAGACTCGCTTGCATGAAAAAGGCGCATCTGCACCGCACTATACAAAGCCATGATGGACAGCAATGCGATCGACATGGCGCACGCATAGCCCATCCTGTGGAATTTGAACGCGTTTTCGTAGATGTAGTAGACGATCACGCGCGTCGAGCTGGCCGGGCCGCCATGTGTTGCCACGGCGACCGTATCGAAGATCTGGAACGCACCGGTTATGCTCGTGACAATCACGAACAACATCACAGGCCTCAGCAACGGAACCGTAATGCTGCGAAACAGCTGCCATTCTCCGGCGCCATCCAGTAGTGCCGCTTCGTAAAGACAGCGGGGAATGCGCTGCAGGCCAGCCAGAAACAGCAATGCGACCATGCCTGTATATCGCCAGGTATTGACAGCCGCGACTGTGGCGAGCGCCTCGACCGGCGAGCCGAAAAATGACCGGTTTGCAAAGCCGATTGACTCGAGCATCGCGTTGACCCAGCCGAGCATCGGATCGAGCAGCCATACCCACATCAGTGCGACGAGCACATTGGAGAGAAGAAAAGGCAACAGCACGATCGCGCGTATGGCAATCGCTCCACATAGACGGTCCATCAGTACCGCGAGCAGCAGGCCGATCACTGTCTGCGTCGGTATATTCAGGAAGACGTAGTATGCGGATAGTTCGAGTGCGTGCCAGAAATCACCATCGGCGAGCATAGCGCGATAGTTATCCATTCCGACGGCGCGTGGCGCAGCCATGAGGTTCCAGTCGGTTGTGCTGACCCCTATCGCCCTCACCGTCGGCAACAGATAAAACACGACTAGACCGATCAGCGAAGGCAGAATCAGCATCCACGCCGTGAGCGCTTCCCCGTTGCGCCGCCGCGCGGACGGACGCACGATTGCGATAAGCGACCTACGACCGCCTGTTGCCGGAGCCGTTGCCATGACATTCCTGAGGATCGCAGCGCTAACGCGCGTTAGTTCCGGGTGTAAAAAATGGACGCCTTCGTGCGTCCATGCGTACACTCCCGATCTTGCCGATGAAACCTGATATCAGGCTAGGCAATTCGCCAGAAACATTCAAGTGGGCATACGGCGGTCCGGCTTGCAGTGCGTGATTTGCGAACGTCTTGAAGATGAGATTGCGGCGCGAGGAAGGAAATACCGGCCTCCCACGCGGAAGGCTTCTTCGGCTTGCTGGTGGCTCAGGATTTCAAGGGCAAATGCCCCAAAATCTCCGCTTTCCGGCTCAAAGTGACTTTGCGGTTGAAAATTTACTAACTCGTGTTAGATTGATATTGAGCCTTGCGGAACCGCGGCGCATCGGCGCTGAAATCGTAACACCTCGCATGTTCATATGAATGCGTTGCTCGACGATATGCGATTTAGCATCTGAGGAAACCATGACGACGCTTGCCTTTCAGGCACCCGGATTGCCAACCCGTTTCGACGGCTTCCGCGTCGAATTCAGTCCGAAGAACTCCTGTGCCGAAATCGTGCTCGACCGCTCGCCCTTCAATCTGATGTCCCTCACGCAATGCGAGCAATTGCGTCGCGTGTTCGAGACTCTGGACACTGACTCGGCCGTCCGCGTGATCGTGCTGCGCGGTGCTGGCGAACACTTCTCCAGCGGACACTTCAAGCACGAGTCTATTGACGTCTCTACAGACCATGAGTCGAGGCTTGCGTGGGCGCTAAGTGCACCATCGCGTTGCAGCAAGCCGGTCATTGCCGCGACCAGAGGTTATTGCTTCGGCGCTGCGTTCGAGTTGTCCCTCGCGTGCGACCTGCGGCTAGCCACGGAAACGACACTGTACGGACTTCCGGAGCAAAACGCGGGCCACGGCGTCCGCTTCGAGAGCGTGGCGTCCCTCCGTGACTTGATCGGTACCGGGCGTACAAAGGACATCGTCATGCGCTCGCGGCTTATCTGCGGGGTGCAGGCCTATGACTGGGGCATTGCCACTGAATTCGCGATGGACAGCGAACTCGAAGACGCAACGAATGCATTGGTTGGAGAACTGCTCGAGCTACCGTCCGATCGGCAACGTGCAGCCAAGAAATTATTGAACAGCGTCAATGCCGCACGGTTCTCGCTCGACTTTGCACTTGAGCATCACGGCTAGAAGCGCATAAACGGTTCTGGCTTCAACCGGCCCCACGTGTCACGATTCGTCTTCACGCCAATCAAACCTCATCGTCAGGCAGTTGGCAAACCTGGTGGTAAAAGGTCTGGATATCGGCTAAATAAAACGGCCGGAAGGCCCCGTAGACGTTTTTCCAGTCCGGCATGTAGCTCAAGAGCTGCTCCCGAAATGCCGTCGCGACATCCGCACTGAGATCCTTGCGCACGATAAGGACGGCGGGTACGCAAGAATTATATTCGCCGATGACCTTCGTCGCCTGCACGTTCGCGGGTGTCATCTTCCATACGTCTTCCAGAATCATCGTTGCACGGATGGACTTCGCGACCACTGCGTCGACCCGGTCCTGCCATCCCGCAACCTGCTTGAGTTCGAAGAAGGTTTCAAGCTTCTTTCCTTTCTCGTTCAACATAATGGCAGGCGGAAAGAAACTGGAAGAACAGGACCTGTTCAGGTATCCGTAGGTCGATCCTTCAAGGTCGTCGAGGCTGTTTGCCTGATCGTCGTGACGAACTACAAGCAGCGTGCGTTGAGCGGGTTGACCGGAGAACTTTGACGTTGCGATGACAAGGCCGCGATAGTGCGGATTACCCTTTCGCATCATCACGCAGAAACCCGCCCCTGGAACATACGCCATATTCGGGCTGCCAGCCTCGAGCAGCCGGTTCATCTCCGGAATGTCCGTCGTCACCTCGGCGTTCATGCCTGCCTCCGACAGCAGGCTTGTCCAGGGTTCAGCGGTGACGGGAAAATCCAGATTCTTGTTCAGTAGAAACGTCAGATTCTGCTTTGCCATGGCTAGCACCTTTCCTATGCGAAGACATGAGGCCGAAGTCATTCTATGTGGATCGGCAGAGTAGCGATGACCAAAACGACTGCTTTTTATCGAAATGCACGTATCTCACCTATCTGGAAACGTACGCATTGAAAGCACTTACAAAGTTGAGGATCGCCTGCCCGAGGTCGTCTTCGGCAACGCCGGCCGGTTGAGCCGCCGGTAACTGCCAGGTAGTCCGGGAGGCCAGCGCGTGCAGCAGCTGTACGGTCATCGCATCGTAGCCGTCAGCCCTTTGGCGATCTACTGCGCCGGGGTCTCCTTCCCGCAGGACCTCGAGCACCGCGGCAGCACCGGAAACCGAGCGCAAAGCCACGATGACGTCCCGCAGGTGCTCAAGCCACGCAGATCGCCAACGCCCCTCCAGAAGCAGGCGCTCTCGTGCAGCTTCCAGGCGAGTGCTTGCGAGCCCGGCGTCTCGTTGCAGGTTATCAAGCGTAGCGGCAGAGCCGCCGTCCAGACGCAGCGCGGCTGACGCGAAGCGCATGTTCGCAGAGATCGCGGCGGAAACCGCCGCTGTAAGCGTGTCGCTGCTCCGCTCAGGCCACAAGAGGAAGCTGGCCGCCACGCCCACAAAGGCGCCAATGACCTCATTTACAAAGCGTGCAGCAATCAAGCCGCCCGTCGGGTGAATGAAGTCGGAAACCAGCATGAACATGGGACACAGAAAGATCACGAACAAGCCGTAGCTCACCAGCCTCGAGGCAATGGCCGCGGCGGCAAGCGGCAGAATGGCGAGGAGCATTGCGCCAGGACCCGGCAGCGTCGCCAGAAGTGCCGCGGCAATCAGTCCGCCAATGAGGCTGCCGATTGCTCTCTCCAAAACGCGCAGCCATGTGTTGGAGGAAATCGGTTGCGTCACGATGATTGCGGCCAGCGCGCCCCAATAGGCGAGCGTGACGTTTAGCCAGGTACCAATGGCAAAAGCGATTACCGTCGCAATCGCAACTCTTAGCGCGTGGCGCCAAACCAGCGAGTCCACTAACTGGCGCATATGCGCTGCAGCGACCGGGGACGCCGTGCTGCCGACGACTGAGGCTAACCCACCCTTCGCGAGGCGAACAATGGCGCTTGCCGCAAACGCCACGGCGCGTGCTGCCATGTCGTCCTGACCCGCAGCCTGGCGCACAAGAGCGTTCGACTGCACGCCAACCGCATCGGGAAGCGGACGATCCAGCAGAGCGTGGGCGCTCAGTTCCTGAAGCACCTGCAGCAGTCCTTGCAGCAGGTCGCGCGAATTCGCGTTGAGGGCCGTTTCTGACATGCGCCGAGAGTGACCGATGGCAATCAACGCGGAAAATATTCTAGCCGCCGTATCGATATACGGCCCAAGCCGCGATCCATTGCTGGTGTCGAGGGCCGCCAACGCCCTGCCCCGTTCGATAGACATGCGTACACCCCGGCGGTGCACCGTATCGAACTCCTCCCAACCAGTGACATTCGCGCCTGGGAGCGGATCCAGCACCAGCAAAAAACCCGTCATGATCTCCAGCCTTCCGAAGATCGTCGAAAGCATCAGATTGGCCGATTGCCGGAATGGAATTGGCCAGAGGAAGACACAGAACAGCATGGTCCAGGCGGAGCCGAGCAAAAAATATCCGCCTAATTCGAGCGCGCCGAACAGGGGTCTCGCTAACGCAACCCCAATGACGACGGCAAGCGAGGCAACGAGGCCCGCCTGCGTGGGCATCGGGCCAAGCGCCGGTTTGTAGGATCGCGCCAGTCCGCACAGGAACACCAGGACAAACAACGTGACGAGACTTGCGAAATAGCCCCAACTCGCTGCGTAGGCAGAGAGCGGCATGGCGATGCCGCCGAGGATCGTGAAGGTGCCCATCGCTTTGAGGCGCGCGGCTTTCTCCCCTTGGGGATCGCACAGGCAGTTCCAGAAAGCCGCAACGGCGCCAAGCGCAACCTCAGGTCGTGCCAGCAGCACTGCCGCGGCCAGCATCGGCGCCATCGCCACGGCGGCGCGCACGCCCTCCGCAATTGCCACTCGCTCGGGCGTGACGGCGAAGACATGACCTTCAGCCCTGAAAGTCCGGCGACTGACGATAGATACCAGCCTGGCAAGGTTGTCCATAACACCGTCATGCTCAATTATCGCCAAGAAGGCGCAGCCTGGCGCGCTCGAGCGCTTTCGAAGCGCACTTAGCGCAGCACGAAAATCCGGGCGATCCGCGTGCGCCTGCAGCAGCCAGGTGGCGTTTGGATCCAGCAGATGTTACTCGCGATCGGCAGTCATTGATGCGCAACGTACGGTCTGACCATCTTCTTGGGATCGACGATCTGGTCAAATTGCGCTTCCGTCACATAGCCGAGTTTCAAGGCTGCCTGCTTGAGCGTGAGATCGTTATCGTATGCGTAGTGCGCGATCTTCGACGATTTATCATAGCCGATAACCGGCGAAAGCGCCGTTACGAGCATCAACGAACGATCGACATCTTCCTGGATTTTCTTCAGATTCGGCTTCGTGCCTTCCACCAGAAACTTCCGAAAGTTCGTGCACGAGTCGCTCACGATAGCGATGGAGTGCATGATGTCGAAGATGATCAGCGGCTTGTAGACGTTCATCTCCAGATAGCCGCTCGCGCCGCCGATACCCGTTGCCACATCGTCGCCGATCACTTGCGTTGCGACCATCGCGAGCGCCTCGGCCTGCGTAGGGTTGACCTTGCCAGGCATGATCGACGAACCCGGCTCGTTCTCAGGAATGATCAGTTCTGCGAATCCGGCGCGAGGCCCACAGGACATCAGCCGAATGTCGTTGGCGATCTTGTAGAGCGAACATGCGAGCGTGCGCATCGTGCCGGACAAATGGATGAGCGCATCGTGCGCGCCTTGCACGGTGAACTTGTTCGGGGCTGTGACGAACGGAAGATTCGTCAAGAGGGCAATCTCGGCAGCGGCTGCGCCTGCGAATTCAGGCGTGGAATTCAGGCCTGTGCCGACCGCCGTGCCGCCGAGCGCAAGGCGATAGACACCTTTTAGCGCGTCGTCGAGTCGCTCCAGGTTATCGGTGAGCATGCCCTCGTAGCCAGACCACTCCTGTCCCAGAGTGATCGGAGTCGCGTCCTGCATATGGGTCCGCCCGATCTTGACTATGTCCTTCCAGGCAATCGCTTTCACACCAATCGCGTCGCGCAAGGCGGTAACCGTCGGCGCGAGCCGCTCCTTGACGTTGATTGCCGCTGCCATGTACATGGCGCTCGGAAACGAGTCGTTCGACGATTGTGACATGTTCACATGATCGTTCGGATGCACGGGTGTCTTGCTGCCGAGCGGTGTGCCGGCTAGTTGACAGCAGCGATTCGATATCACCTCATTGACGTTCATGTTGAACTGCGTACCGCTGCCGGTCATCCATACGTGCAGCGGAAACATGTCGTGATGCTGGCCGGCGAGTATCTCGTCGCATACCTTGACGATGAGATCGTGCTGAACCGCTCCAAGCCGCTGTTCCTTGAAATTGACGTTGGCTGCCGCCTTTTTCAGAATCGCGTAGGTAATGATCATTTCACGCGGAATCAGATCGTCGCCGATGCTGAAATGCTGGAGCGAGCGTTGGGTTTGTGCGCCCCACAGTTTGTCTGCCGGTACATTGACGACGCCAAGACTATCGCTTTCCTCGCGAAAGCCCGCGGCGGGCTCCGGTTGCTCCGCGCCCCCCGCCGATACCCACGTGGAACTGCCACCCACGGCGAGCGATGCGAGGAGCGTCGATTGCATCATTTGTCTGCGGTTCATTTGCTTTCCTTTCAGGGCGCTACCCACCCTCCTGAGGAAAGTATCTGACGGTTTCGCGCGTCGATCTTCCTGAAACGCACTGGAATTCAAGGTCGATCGCTACGCTGGAGTCGAACCGGCCATGCGAATGTGACAAGGGCCGCCGCGACCCCGATCACAAACCGGATTCGCAGCGGCCCCTGTCAGCCATGATGCATCAATGACTGTCGAAGTCGGCCGAGAGGCTCACATCGCGTTGGCTTTCGATATCCCTCGCGAGCTTCTGCAGGCAATCGACAGATCCGAACCGTTCATTGCGCGAATTGATGGGATAGATGCTGCGCCACGCGACGCATTCGCACAATCGAGGAAAGCGTGGATCAGCCTTGCAAGAAGGCGAGCAGATCGGCATTGACCTTGTCGGCCTCCGTCGTGCACATGCCGTGCGCCCCACCCGGATAAACCTTCAGGGTTGCATTCTTCACGATTTTCGCCGTCATCCGCCCTGCAACGTCGACCGGCACGAGTTGGTCGTCGTCGCCGTGAAGGACCAGCGTCGGCACATCGAACTTCTTCAGGTCCCCGGTGTAATCCACCTCGAACTGCTTGACGCATTGATATTGTGCAAGGATCGACCCGCCCATCGCCTCGCGCCAGAATTCGTCGATGGTGCCTTGCTCGACTTTTGCATTGGGCCGGTTGAAGCCGTAAAAAGGCAGCGCCAGGTTCTTGAAGAACACGGACCGGTTGCCGGTCAGGTTCTTGCGGATGCCGTCGAATGCGGATTCAGGCAAGCCGTCCGGATTGTTGTCGGTCTTGACCATGTATGGCACGACGGCGCTGATCAGCACGGCCTTGGCCACCCGCGACGATCCGTGGCGCCCAATATAGCGTGCAACCTCGCCGCCGCCCATCGAGTGGCCAACGAGCGCCGCCCCCTTCAGGTCGAGTGCGTTGATCACGGTTGCGAGATCGTCGGCGTAGGTGTCCACGTCGTTGCCCGACGCGGACTGGCCAGAGCGCCCGTGGCCGCGGCGATCGTGCGCGACGACGCGGTAGCCGTTGTGCACGAGGAACAGCATCTGGGCATCCCATGCGTCCGCGTCGAGCGGCCAGCCATGCGAAAGCACCACCGGCTTGCCGCTGCCCCAATCCTTGAAGAAAATTCGCGTGCCGTCTTTGGCCATGACCAAGTCGGCGGCATGGCGGGAAGCGGTGTGCGTGTGCCCGTTTCCAACGGTCGCTTCTGCCATGGCAACGGCCGGCGCCGCGATTGCCGCGACTGCCGCGCCCGCTCCGGCGGTCAACACGTACCGGCGATCCGATGAATGGTTTGCGCTTGATGTAGCCACGATTTCCCCTTTTCTTCAGGACGATGGTTGAAGCAACCAACACACCATCATGGTATCGAGGCAAACGTTATCGTTCTTTCGGTAACGCACGCATTTTATTCACGGCACCTTCTTGACCCAGACGCCCTGCGCATTGACGAATTCGCGCAAACCGAAATGCGAGAGCTCCCGACCGTACCCACTCTTTTTCACGCCCCCCACCGGAACGCGCGGATTCGAAGCGCTGAACCCATTCACGAACACGCCCCCGGTTTCAAGCCGCCTTGCGATCTCACTCGCCTTCGCCGTATCCGACGTCCACAGATTGCCGCTCAGCCCGTAGTCGCTCATATTGGCAAGACGGATCGCATCCTCCAGATCGTCCGCCACCGTGAGCGCGGCGACGGGTCCGAAAATCTCCTCGTCGAACGCGGCCATTCCCGGCGCGACATCGCCCAGCACCGTGGGTTCGTAGAAAAAACCCGGGCCTTCGATCATCTTCCCGCCGAGCAGCACTGTCGCGCCGCTCGCTATCGTTCTGACGACCTGGTCGTGCACGCCGTCACGAAGATCGCTGCGTGCGATCGGTCCGATCGTCGTGGCGGGGTCGAGTGGATTGCCGGTCTTGACTTTTGACGCCGCGGCGACGTATTTGCGTGTGAATGCTTCCGCGATCGGCCGCTCCAGGATAAAGCGCTTCGCGGCGAGGCACACCTGCCCCGCGTTCTGGAAACGCGCCTCGATGCCGACTTCCACTGCGCGGTCTAGATCGGCGTCGGCGAGCACGATGAACGCATCTGCGCCACCGAGTTCGAGGAGACTCTTCTTGATCGCCTTGCCCGCGATCGACGCCACCGCGGAACCGGCCCGCATGCCGCCCGTCACCGTCACGGCCGAGGTGCGCGGGTCCTCGATGACCCGCGCCACCATCTCGTTGCCTACGTGAAGGATGCCGAACGTCCCCTTCGGAAATCCGCTCGCCTCGAAGGCTTGCTGAAGCGCATACGCGCAGCCCATGACGTTCGGCGCGTGCTTCAGGACAAACCCGTTGCCCGACAACATGATGGGCGCCGCTGCGCGCATGACCTGCCAGTACGGGAAGTTCCACGGCATCACGCCGAGCACGGTGCCGATCGGCAGAAAGGACACGTACACGCAATCGCCGTTATCCACGGGCGCGGGCTCGTCGGCCAGCATTGCGGGACCGTGTTCGCTGAACCAGTCCACCGCCGCCGCGCACTTTTCGACCTCGGCACGAGCGGCGCCGATCGTCTTGCCCATCTCGCTCGTGGCCAGCAGCGCCAGCGGCTCGATTCTTTCACGCAGTGTCGTTGCGAGCCGCCGGTAGCAGCTGACGCGTTCCGTCATCGCCGTGGCGCGCCAGCTTCTCGCGGCAGCCGCGTTGTCCGCCAGCATCTGCTCGACTTCGTGTGGCCGCTGAAGCGGGTAGGTCATGATGACCTCACCCGTTGCCGGGTTGCGCGATACCGATGCATCCTCCAGTGCCACCACGTCACTCTTCATCGCCGTCTCCACGATAATGTTGAACACGCAACTTTTTCCGCTTGCCGATCCTGTTCACGCATACGCGCGTCCGCCCAGGCGTGCCACGCTTCCGGCCCAGAGAATGTTACGTCCGGCGTTTTGCTGGCGCTTTCCAAAGCGCACGGGGAAGTGCGCAAGCGCCCGATACACCCTTCGTTCAAGGAGTTTGCGTGACAGGCAGCATGAATTCGAACGCCGCACCGGGCTCTTCCATCGACAACAATGCCAGAGCGCCGTTGTGTGCCTCAATGATCGACCGACAGACCGAAAGCCCCATGCCAAGGCCTTCGTCCTTGGTCGAAAAGAATGGCTCGAACAGGCGCTCCCTGGCGTCGGGGGCGACGCCCGGGCCGTTGTCACGCACGACCACGCGCAGTTGACCCGTGTTAACCGCCTCTGCCGAAACGGTAATTATCCGAATCTGCGAATGAGTTGCTTCGAGTGACTCGATGGCATTCAGAATGAGATTGATAAGGACTTGCTGGATCTGCACGCGATCGCCCGAGACTGCTGGCAGTGCGTGCGAGACGGCGTATTCGATCGCTATGTGTCTCGTGTGAAGATCGCGGGCGAGCAACGTCAACGTCTCTTCGATGATCTCAGTAATCGAAAATCGGGCCTTCTGCGGCATTCCGTTCTTTGACAGCCGGCGTATTCGCGTAATGACGTCCCTCGCGCGAGTGGCATCGCGGATAATTCTGTTCATGGCGATGCTTGCCTCGTCGACATCCGGTGGTTCGCGGTGCAGCCAGTGCAATGCGGCGGTACCGTAGGTCACGATGGCGGAAAGAGGCTGATTCACTTCATGCACGATAGACGACGTAACCTTTCCGAGCGCATGCACCCGCGCCAGATGCGCAATCTCCGCTTCGGCGCGGCACAACGCTTCCTTGCGCCGCTCTCGCCCCGTCACGTCCATGCTGCTGCAAAGGTAGAACAGGTCACCGTTTTGGCGTCTTCGCCCCTCGCCAACAGTGCGAAAGTATCGTACTGCATCCTCGTCAACGATTCTGAACTGCACGTCGAAATCCTGTCGCTTCTCTATCGCCTCGGAAATCACCGCTGAAACACGTGTCCTGTCGTCCGAATGGATGGCCTCGAGCGAGCCGCTTATCGTTTGATGTGGTGTCCCTTTTGCGAGGAGTCTAAGCATTGCCCCGATTTTCAAAGAAGGGCATATTTCACCCGTTTCAATATTCCACCACCAACTTTCCGTCTCGCTCAGTCTCTGCACCTGAGCGAGCATGGATTCGATCGCATCCAGCCGCGTTTGCGGGTGTATTGTCTCCCGATTTCCGGGGCGCAAACTCCCGTAGCTTCGCCCGGCTTCAGGTGTGCGGCCGCGTGACGAGCCGATCAATACATCCAGCCACGCGACTAGTTCCGCAAACTGGGCCGGATCGTCATCGCGATCGGTCGCGCCTTCGGTTGAATCTCGTGCGCGCTCGCTTGCGGACGCGGGCTCGCTGATTAGAAGAATCGGTATCTCGTTGCTTGAACTACGCAGCGTCGACACAACGCCGATGCCGGCAATCGTGCCGGGCAGGTTCCGGTTCCATATGATTGCATCGTAGGTTTCAATGGCAGCAAGAAAGATTCGCTTGCGCCCGGTCTCGGCGAATTCCACGCAATGGCCGGCTTTCAGCAACCCAGCCTCGAGATGGCGGGCAACGCGAACATTGTCTACCGCGAGCAGCACATTCATCTTCGCCCCAGCTACCGTCACCCAGGAATGCTCAACAACCAGTCTCAACGCTTATCGGCGGGTTACCAGTTCGAGTTCACCTGCCTCCGCGAGCTTGCGGCGGGCATAATGGCGCGTCGTCTCCAATAGCCGGTAGCGCACCTTCTCGCCGTTCAGTTCGACCGTTACCCATGACTTCTCAACCAGGCTCGCCAGCGCGTCGCTGATTCGAGCCGCCCGAGGTTCCTCGTCGGCAGCAACCGTAATGGCAGAATCGAGGCAAAACGCACCGGCGAACACGCCGAGGCGCCGCAAGACGAGACGCTCGAGTTCAGTCAGCGATTGATGGCCCCAGTCGAGCGTCGCGAGCAAGCTCCTGTGCCGCTGCGCTCCCGTACGCTGACCGCTGCCGAGAGCGATAAAACGGTCGTCGAGCTGAGCCAGCAGTTCGCGAACGCAAAATGCATCGAGACGCGCCGCCGCCAGTCCGATCGCCAGCGGAATGCCATCGAGCCGGCGGCAGATTTCTGCAACCACGGGCGCGTTGTCGTCGCACAGCGCAAAGTCGCTACAGCGAGCCGCGGCGCGCTCCGCGAAGAGCTGGATCGCCGGGTACTGGAGCGCTTCGCTCGCGCCGAGCCCCGCCGATTCGACCGGACTCCCGAGCGGCGCGAGCCGGTACACCTTTTCTCCAGTCGCATGAAGCGGCTCGCGGCACGTGGCGAGAATCCGCATGCGCGGCGCCGCCGAAACCAGGCGCCCTGCGATGGCCGACGCCGCTTCGACGACATGCTCGCAGTTGTCGAGGACGAGCCACTGCGGACGGCTGCGCGAGCAAAGGTATGCCGAGAGCGCCGAGGCGATATCGCTTGAATGCGCAGTCAAGCCAACCGCGGTTGCGATCGCGCACGGCACGAAGCGCGGATCAGGAAGCGCGGAAAGGTCGACGTACCAAACGTCGTAGTGGGACGTTTCAACGATCGATCGGGCGACCGCCAGCGCGATGCTCGTCTTGCCGACGCCGCCCTCGCCCGTGACCGTCATGATGCGCGTGCACGGCAGCCGCGCGAGAATGGCTACGATGTCTGCCGTGCGCCCGAACAGCCGCATGAGGCCCGCGGGCACGTTGTGCGCGGCACCCTGGCGTTCGCGGGGCCGCGGATTGTCTGCAAGCGGCGTCGTCGTCCTGACAGGCGCCACAAACCGATAACCCTGCCCCACGACCGTCGCCAGATAGCATTCACCGAGACTCGTTTCTCCGAGCGCCTTGCGCAAGGCAGCGATTTGAACCTTGAGATTGCCCTCGTCAACAACGGACCTCGGCCAGCCGCGCGCCATCAACTCCTGCCTCGTCACGACTTCGCCGGCACGTTCCACCAGCACCGCCAATAGCTCCAGGGCACGGCTTCCAATCCGCACGCGCGATTCGCCGTCGAGCAGCAGCCGCCGCGCCGGCATGAAAGTAAACGGTCCGAATTCAAACACCGAATCGAAAACTGCTCTCGCGCGGATCGTCCCCTGGTGCATATTCCCCTCAGCAAGCGAGAGCTCACGCGTCACGCCATTAATCGTTAGGATTTCGAAAGCAGGTTGAGCCCAAGGCGCACTCCATTCGGAAGGCGCGCCCGCCACTTCCTCCGCCTGGCACGTAAAGACGATCTCGCTCATGGCGCTACACGGAAAAGATCACGCTGCCATGTTAGGCCGACGCAGCTATGCAGAAGGTGGCCGAAACGTTAATCTTATTTAAGGCGACATCTCAACCTTCTCTCATGGCACTAGCCGGGCAAGTTCGGTCCGGCGAGGCGGCTACGTTAAAAAAATTTAATCTGCGGTCGAAGCCCCGTCCGCGCGCTCCGCGCGATAATAGGTGCTCGAAGCGGCAGGATCCCGGGCGCCCGCCCGCCATGTTTCAGTGGTCTTGTGACAGCGCACGTCTTACGCTCGTTGCGCTGACCGCGAGTAATGGACATGAAAATTCTCCTGGTCGAAGACAATCAGCAGGTGGCAGGCTTCCTGAGAAAGGGCTTGCACGAAACCGGCCATGTCGTCGACTGGGCGGACAATGGCCGCGATGGCATGGCACTCGCAATCGGCGAAGCTTACGATGCCATTATTCTCGACCGCATGCTTCCCGGTGGAATCGACGGACTTGGCATCGTTGCGGCGCTGCGCGCATCCGGCAATAAGGTCCCGGTGCTGATCCTGAGCGCACTCGACGAAGTGGACGAGCGCATTCGCGGCCTGAAGGCGGGCGGCGACGACTACGTCGTGAAGCCGTTTTCCTTCGGCGAAGTCGTCGCGCGGCTTGAGGCGTTGGCGCGGCGCAGCCAGGACAATCACTATGATACGACCCTAAAAGTCGGGGAATTATGCATGGACCTTCTCTCGCGCAAGGTCGCGCGTGACGGCAAGGCGCTCGTCCTCAAGCCTCGCGAGTTCAAGCTGCTCGAGTATTTGATGCGCCATGCCGAGCAGGTCGTGACGCGCACGATGCTGCTCGAAAACATCTGGGAATACCATTTCGATCCGCAAACCAACGTCATCGACGTGCACGTGAGCAAACTGCGTCAGAAGATCGACACCGGTTTTGAGCGGTCCATGCTCCGGACGGTCCGCAATGCGGGTTACATGCTGACGGCCAATCCTTGAATCGCGGCGTCTCTCGCGAGGGCGCAACCATGAGGCTCACGGACTACGATCGAACGAACTTGAGCGACGACGGCCAGTTCGTCCTGTCGCGCCTGCGCAGTCATGGGGAAAGCCAGAGCTGGCTCACCGTTACGTTGTCCGCCTACCGGCCGCTGCCCGAAAGTCAGGAGTGTCTCGAACGCGCCTACCGGATGCGCGCCGCGCTCCAGGACGCACGGGTTGCCGCGCCGCATTCGCTGCTGCAAGACCACGGCAGTGTCACGCTCGTACTGGAAGACCCCGGCGGCATACCCTTGCGCACCGCGCTCAAAGGCCCGTTTCCACTCGAACGTTTTCTCACGGTCGCGACAAACCTTGCAGCGGCGCTCTGCACGCTGCACGACCGTGGGCTCACGCACAACGACATCAGGCCAGGCAACATCCTTCTCGATGAGCAAACACAAGAAGTCGCCTTCACCGGTCTAGGCCTCGTTTCAGCAGAGCCGCGCGAGCGCCCCATACGCGATCTGCCCATGCTCGCGAGCGAAGCGCTTGCCTATCTTTCTCCCGAACGCACGGGCCTGATGAACCGATGGTGCGATTCGCGCGCCGATCTTTATTCGCTGGGCATCGTCCTCCATGAAATGCTCACGGGTCAATTGCCCTATCGCGCAAGCTCGCCTTCGGAATGGCTGCATTGCCATACCGCGCAAATGCCCATACCGGTTTCCGAGTGCATAGGCACTGCCGTGCCCGATCCGGTAAGCAACATCATTGCGCGCTTGCTGGCCAAGGACGCCGCGCGGCGTTATCAGACCGCAGAGGGACTTGCACACGACCTGCGATGCTGCCTCGACGCCTGGCGCCAGTCAGGCCGCATTGAATCGTTCGAACTGGGCGCGGCCGATTCGCCCGACCAATTGCAATATCCGTTTCGGTTGTATGGCCGCGAAAAGCAGGTCGAAATGCTCGAAGCCGCACTGAGCCGCGTGGTTCGACATAAAGAGATCGTGCTTGCGCTCGTTTCCGGCTATTCGGGAATCGGCAAGTCGACGCTCGTCAACAGCCTGCGCGCGACATCGGGGTCCAGCTCGCGCGGGCGGTTCGCATCCGGCAAGTTCGAGCGCTACAAGCGCGATATTCCCTACGCCACGCTCGCGCAAGCGTTCCAGGACCTGATCCGGCAGGTGATCGACGGCAGTCCAGCCGCGCGCGAAGGCTTGCGCGCGCGCCTCGTCGAAGCGCTCGGCGCAAACGGCGTACTCATGACCAGCCTGATTCCCGAGCTTGAACAAATCATCGGTCCGCAGGCACCGGTTCAGGAGCTTCCGCCCCAGGACGCGCGCACGCGCTTTCTCGCCGTTTTTACGCGCTTCATTGGCGCGTTTCCGCATGAAGGGCGGCCACTTGTGCTGTTTCTCGACGACCTGCAGTGGAGCGACACCGCAACGCTCGCCTTGCTCGAACGACTATGCCAGTCCGACGTGCGAAACGTCCTGCTGGTGGGCGCGTATCGGGACAACGAAGTGGGATTCACGCATCCGCTGAGGCAGACGATCGATTCGATCCGGCAGACCGGTACGCACGTCGATGAAATCATGCTCGCGCCGCTGCAATTCGACGACGTATTGCGACTGATCGGCGACGCCCTCAAAACCACGCGCGCCGAATTGCGCGACTTGAGCAAACTCGTCTTCGAACGAACGGGAGGCAACCCGTTCTATGTCGTGCAGTTCCTGAAGTTCCTGAGCGACGAGCATCATCTCGTGTTCGATCGCGAACGCCGCATCTGGCTTTGGGACAGCGACAGGTTGCGCGCGGCCAGCTTCGCGCAAAGCATCGTGGATCTCATGGTAGAGAAGATCGAACGACTGCCGGCGCCAACTCAGCAACTGCTCACACAGTTTGCCTGCCTGGGCGGCCGCGCGAGTTCCTCGCTGCTCGCGCGCATCAGCGGCATGACCGAGTCCGATGTGGAAGCGACACTCGCCGGCGGCGTGGAAGCGGGTTTGCTTTATCGCCGCCGCAATGGTTTCGCTTTCGTCCATGACCGCGTGCACGAAGCGACCTACGATCTGATTCGCGAAGACGAGC
Source organism: Paraburkholderia sp. BR10936 (assembly GCF_040965735.1). Classification (NCBI taxonomy): domain Bacteria; kingdom Pseudomonadati; phylum Pseudomonadota; class Betaproteobacteria; order Burkholderiales; family Burkholderiaceae; genus Paraburkholderia; species Paraburkholderia sp. BR10936. The sequence goes on along the minus strand of NZ_JBFRCM010000011.1, from coordinate 146,845 downwards.
GCGAGCGCGCCCATTTGCGCATTGGCCGCATTCTCGCCGCGCAGGCGCCGACCGACGAGGAGCGCGATGTCTTTGAAATCGTCAACCAGTACAACCGCGTCCTCGCGCTCATCGATACCTCGCAGGAGCGCGAACGGGTCGTCGACTTCAACCTCGAGGCCGGGCGACGCGCTCGCGCTTCATCGGCGTACGGCTCGGCGCTCACCTACCTTTCCGTTGGCAGCGAACTGCTCGGCGACGACGAATGGGATCATCACTACGCGCGCAAGTTTCTGCTGGAAACGCAACGCGCCGAATGCGAATTCCTGACCGGCGCCACTGAGAGCAGCAAGGAGCGGCTCTCGATGCTCGATCAGCGCGCGCGCACCTTATGCGACCGCGCAGCCATCACTTTCCTGCGCATCACGCTTTATACCGCGCTCGATCAGGTCAACGTGGCTGTCGAAACCTGTCTAAGCTATTTGCGGCATGTCGGCATCGACTGGGTTGCCCATCCCGGTCGTAGCGCCGCGCGCGAGGAATACGATCGGCTCCTCGATGGCATCGCCAATGTGCCGATCGAAGCGCTCGTCGATCTCCCGTTGCTCGGCGATACGGAAATGACCGCGACGATGAACGTGCTCACGGCCGTGTTGCCGCCGGCGTTCTTCAGCGACGAGAATCTCGTCTGCCTCGTGCTTTGCCGAATGGCGAATCTGAGCCTCGCACACGGCAACAGCGACGCTTCATCGCTCGGCTATGCCTACCTCGGCATGGTTGCGGGACCGTTATTCGACGACTACGACGCTGGCTACCGCTTTGGCCAGCTCGGGCTCGCGCTCGTCGACAAGCGTGGGCTCGACCGATTCAAGGCGCGCGTCTACATGTGTTTCGCCTATCACGTCACGCCGTGGACCAAGCCGATCCGCACGGGCATTCCGCTGCTGCGCCTCGCCTTCGAAGCCGCAAGCGAAGCCGGCGACCTGACCTATATCGGCTTTAGCAGCTGCTGCACGGTCACCACGCTGCTCGCCGCAGGAGAGTCGCTCGGCGAGGTGGAACAGGAGGCGATACGGCGTCTGCAGATCGTCCAGGCGGCAAAATTCGGCCTGATCGTAGATATCATCACGGCGCAACTGGCCTTGATCCGTTCGCTGCGCGCCGGCACAGCCGATCCTGGCGACGAACATGCCCCCTTCTGTGACGATACGTTCGAACGGCGCCTCGAAAGCGACCCGAGCCTCGCAATCGCCGCCTGCTGGTACTGGATACGCAAGCAGCAGGCACGCTATCTGGCCGGCGACATCAGGAATGCGATGGATGCCGGGAACAAGGCGGCCCCGCTCCTGTGGACGTCCTCCGGGCACTTCGAAATGGCCGAATTCCAGTTCTTCGCTGCGCTCACGCGCGCACGCTGGCACGCCGAGGCACCAGGCGACGAACAAGCCGAGAATCTGGAGAAACTGGCGGCCCACCATCAGCAGCTCGAACTGTGGGCCACGCACTGCCCGAGCAATTTCGGTAGCCGCGCGGCTCTGGTGCGCGGCGAAATCGCCCGCCTTCAAGGCCACGATTTCGATGCAATGCGCTGCTACGAAGAAGCCATCCGGCTCGCACGCGAATATGGTTTCATCCACAACGAAGCGCTCGCACAAGACATTGCCGCGATGTTCTATCTGGAGCGCGGCTTCACGACCATTGCCGGTATGTATCTGCGCAATGCAAGACTCGACTGGCTGCGCTGGGGTGCGATTACGCGGGTAAAAGAACTCGACAGGCGCTATCCCGAACTGCTTCGCGAGCAGGCGGCATACGGACCGGCTCCGGACACCGTTGCAGGCCACATCGACGTCGATACCGTCATGAAGGCCTCTCAGGCGATTTCAGCCGAACTTGTTCCCGGCCGCCTGATCCATACGCTGATGACCATCGTGCTCGAACACGCCGGGGCACGGCGCGCCCTGCTCGTTTTGCCGCGTGAGGAGAAGCTTTGGATAGAAGCCGTGGCGGTGGCGACGCGCCAGGGAACGGACGTGAGCATCGAGCGCAAGCCGGTCTCGCCGCTGGAACTGGCCGAAGCGGTGCTCCACGAAAGCATACGGACGCGCCGCCAGGTGCTGATCGACGATGCTTCATCCGATGAAGCGTTCTATGCCGATGAGTATTTCGTCGCCAACCGCTCGCGCTCGGTGCTCTCACTGCCTCTCGTCAAGCAGTCGAAACTGATAGGCGTTCTCTACCTGGAAAATGAACTCGCGCCCGGCGCCTTCACGCCGGCAAGGCTCGCCGTGCTCCGGCTGCTTGCCTCTCAAGCGGCGATTTCACTCGAAAACGCCTCGCTCGAAGAAAAGCAGACGTTGCTCGCCGAAAAGGACGCACTACTGCACGAAGTGCATCATCGCGTCAAAAACAATCTGCAGCTCATCAGCAGCCTGCTGAACCTGCAGGCAGAACGCGTCGAAGACAAAGCCGTCGCCGAGCTGTTCGCGGACAGCCGCAATCGCGTGCGCTCGATGGCCATGGTTCACGAGAACCTGTACCGCGCGGGCAACTTCGCGCGCATTCCCATGACGGTGCACGTGAAAACACTGTGCGGCCATCTTGCGCGCGTCTACGACATGGGACGGCTGGGCGTCGAGATGCAGATCGCCGTCGACGACGTCCAGCTCGACATGAATCGCGCCGTCTCGTGCGGCCTCATCATCAACGAACTCGTCTCCAATGCGCTCAAGCATGCTTTCCCCGACCAGCGCGGGGGCGTACTGAACATCGGCCTGCGCGCGATAGACGGCCATCGCTGCGAGTTGCGCGTTGCTGACGACGGCGTGGGGCTCGCGCCGGAATTCTCGTTCGAGCGCGACGAAACGCTGGGCCTGCGGCTCGTGCACGATCTCGTGCTGCAACTGCGCGGCAGCGTAGACGTCAGCCAGCAACAGGGAACCACATTCACGATTCATTTCGACGCCGCCGAACCCTGATCGACACTCGCCATGACCGCACGAATCTTGATCGTCGAGGATGACCGGATTGTTGCGCGAGATATTGCGCAACAGTTGACACGCAGCGGCTACCGCGTGGTCGGCAGCGCGGTGAGCGGCGAGGAAGCGATTGCGTTGGTGGCGCAGGCGAAGAACGGCCTCACGCCCGAACTGGTGCTCATGGACGTGCGGCTCGAAGGCAAGCTCGACGGCATCGACGCGGCGCGCCGGATTCGCGAACTGCGTGACGTGCCGGTGGTTTTTCTCACCGCCTATGCCGACGACGAAACCGTTCAGCGCGCCACCCAGGCGGAGCCGTTCGGCTACGTGCTCAAGCCGTTCGACGACATCCAGCTGCGCACCGTCGTGGAGATGGCGCTCTACAAGTACCGCGCCGAACGGCGCTTGCGCGAGAGCGAGCAACGCTACGCCGTCACGCTTTCGAGCATCGGCGACGGTGTGATCGCCACGGATGCTGCCGGGGTCGTGACCTTCGTGAACCCCGCAGGCGAGGTGCTGATCGGATGGCGACGCGGCGACGCCGTCGGGCGGCCGCTCGCCGGCGTGTTCCGCCTGCTCGACGAACTCACGCGCGCCCCGATTGCGGACCCGATGGCCGCGGTCCTGCGCAACGACCGCGAGAGCGGGCTGCCCGCCCGCGCCGTCCTGCTGACGCCCAGCGGCAGCGAAATACCGGTCGAGAGCACCGGCACACCCATGACCGACGAACGCGGCGAGACCATCGGCGTCGTCATCGTGTTTCGCGACGCCACACAAAAGCGCCGCGCCGAGGAAGCCGAGATTCTGCGCGAGACGAATGCACGGCTTGAAATGGCGATGTACGGGTCGAACGTGGGCGTGTGGGAAATCGATATGCCTGAGGGCGACTACAAGCGGGGCTTTGCGCGCTTTTCGAATATCTACGAATGGCTCGGCTTCGGGACGCCACAGGCGCGTCTCGACTATGAAGCCTACATGAGCGTTCTCCACCCCGACCATCGCGTGAGCACCGACCGCGCCATGGAGACATTTCTCGCGGACAGTCACGGCATATTCGAAATCGAAAACCGGCTGCGGCATCGCGACGGAACGGACCGCTGGGTGCTGGTTCGCGGCACGGCGCGGCACGATGCGAGCGGCAAGCCGGTGCGCTTCGTCGGCAGCATCGTGGACATCACTCAACTCAAGCATACCGAGCAGGCGCTGCGCGCCAGCGAGGAGCGCTTTCGCGGCACGTTCGAAAACGCCGCCGTGGGCGTCGCGCATTGCGATCTGGACGCCCGCTTCCTGCGCGTCAATCAGCGCGCGTGCGAGATCTTCGGCCATGCGCGGGACGCACTGCAGCACACGCGACTGCAGGCGCTCGTTCATGCGGATTATCGGGAGGCTAGCGAAGAGAAATTACGCCTGCTGACGGGAGGGAAAATCGCCCATTACTCGGAAGAAGTGCCCCTCGTGAACGCCGACGAGGCACTGATCTGGGTTAGCCTCTCGCTCGCGCTTCAGCACGGCACAGCCAGCGAGCCCAGTCACGTTATCGCCATCATCCAGGATATTTCGGCGCGCAAGGCGCTCGAAGAAACGGTGCGGGTTGCCAAGGAAGCGGCTGAATCCGCCAACCGGGCCAAGGACCAGTTTCTTGCGAACATCAGCCACGAACTGCGCACACCGCTGAACGGCATTCTGGGCTATGCGCAGATGCTGCTGCGCGACTCGGCGCTCGATGCGCGGCAACTGGCCGGCGTCGGTGTAATCGAACAGAGCGGTCACCATCTGCTCACGCTCATCAACGACATTCTCGACTTTACGCGCCTTGGCGCGGGCAAGCTGGAACTCCAGGTGACGGAGGTGTCGCTCGGCGCATTTCTCGAAACGATCGCGGAGATCGTTGGCGTGCGAGCGCAACAGAAGAATCTCGTCCTCAACTATGTTCCGGCGCTCGACCTGCCCGCCGTGGTGCGCGTGGACGAACGCCGTCTGCGGCAAGTGCTGCTCAATCTGCTCGCCAATGCGGTCAAATTCACTGATCGCGGGGAAATCCGGCTTACCGTGAGACCCGGCGAAGCAGACCGGTTGCGCTTCGACGTGCATGATACCGGCGTCGGCATCAGCGCCGATCGGCTGGAGGCGATCTTTCAACCGTTCGAGCAGGCGGGCGATCACGTGCGGCGCACCGGCGGCGCAGGGCTCGGCCTCGCAATCAGCCGGCAGCTCGTGCGCATGATGGGCGGCGAGATCTTTGTGACGAGCACCGTGGGAGAAGGCAGCACGTTCTGGTTCGAACTTGCGGCGCCCGCTTCCGCGCTCGACGTCGATGCACGCGCAACGAGCCTCGAAAGCGGCAATCTGGACGGCGCAGGACGGCGCATTCTCCTCGTCGACGACGTGGCGACCAACCGGCGCCTGCTCGCCGACGTGCTGGAGCGCATGGGCTTCGAAGTGATCGAAAGCGCGGATGGACGCGACGCGCTCGATAAAATCGCCTCGAACAAACCGGATCTGATGATCCTCGACACGGTCATGCCCGTGATGGGCGGCATTGAAGTGCTTCGCAACCTGCGCAAGTCAGTCGATCTCGCGGCAATGCCCGTTATCGTCGTCTCCGCCGACGCATCCGAACAGAACGCACGCGCCAATATCGAGGCTGGCGCGAGTCTCTTCCTCGACAAACCAATCGATATCGCCCAATTGCTACAGGCGATCGCCGGTTTGCTCGGCATGACACTCCAGCAAGCCACGTCGCAATCCGACAAGGCGGCCCACCTGGAACAACATGCCCAGCCGATCGTCGTGCCGCCTCAAAGCGAACTGGCGCAGTTGCACCGCTACGCACTGCTGGGCTCCATGCGCGACATCCATCGGCACGCCGATCACCTGGTGGCGTTGAACCAGCGATACGAACCATTCGCCGCGCGTTTGCGGCAGCTTGCGATGACCTATGAATCGCAGGCATTGCTTTCCTTGATTGAACGCTATCTCAACAGTGAAGGGAAAGGACAATGGGAGAAATAAGGAGCGATGACGCTCCCGTGGTGCTCGTCGTGGACGACACCGCGGCGAATCTGGGTCTCGTCGTCGAAACGCTCGAAGCCGAAGGTCTGCGCGCGGCGGTGGCGCGTGACGGCCAGGAGGCGCTGCGCCGCGCCGAAATCGTCAAGCCCGACCTCATCCTGCTCGATGTCATCATGCCGGGCCTCGACGGATTTCAAACTTGCCGCGCGCTCAAGGAAAATCCGGTAACGCGCGATATCCCCGTCATCTTCATGACATCGTTATCGCAGACCGAGGACAAGATCAACGGGTTCCGCGTGGGGGCGATGGACTTCGTCACCAAGCCGCTGCAGATGGAAGAAGTCGCTGTGCGCGTGCAGACTCATCTCAAGCTGCGCGCGCTGCAACGCACGCAGCAGGAGCAGAACGTGCGGCTCGAAGAGGAGATCAAGACACGTATTCGCGCCCAGGACGCCTTGCTCGAAGTGCTCGGCGCGGTCAAGCACGTCTCGAACGCCATCGCTCACGATCTGCGCACGCCCCTTGCCGAGCTACGCTCGCGACTCGAAATCCTGATGCTCGGACTGAAAAAGAAAGGCGACGACGAGACATTGAATCAGCTCGAAGTTGCCGTCGCCGACGTCGACCGCGTCATCGGCATCTTCAATGCGCTGCTGCGCCTCGCCGAGATCGACGCCGGCGTGCGCCGTTCGGGGTTTATCGAAGCCGACCTTACCGCCATCGTTTCCGATGCGGTCGAGTTCTATCAACCCGTCGCGGAGTTGCGCGGCATTTCACTCTCGCTCCATTTGCGCAAGCAAGGCAAGCTGATGGCCGTCGTCGATCCGCTGTTGATGGCGCAAGCGATCGGGAATCTCATCGACAACGCCCTCAAGTTCGCGCAGGAAGGCGGCGAGGTGGCGGTTTCACTCGACGAATCCTCGGACTCGATCGAGATTACGGTTGCCGACGACGGCCCCGGCATCCCCGTCGCCGAGCGCTCGAAAGTCACCGAACGCTTCTATCGCGGCGACCGCAGCAGAGGTACGCCCGGCGTCGGCCTGGGGCTCGCGCTCGTCAAGGCCGTTGCTACGCTCCATCAGGGCACGCTGGTGTTCGCCGACAATAATCCGGGCCTCGCGGCCACCATGACGATTCGAAGAGCGGAATGATCCGCTCTTCGCGAGACGAGGTCCGACGTCTCGCGGCAAATCATGCCAGATCGAACCTGTCGAGGTTCATGACCTTCGCCCACGCGGACACAAAATCGCTCACGAACTTTTCTTGCGCGTCGTCGCTTGCGTAGACTTCGCATAGCGCACGCAATTGCGCGTTCGAACCGAAGACGAGATCGACGCGTGTGCCGGTCCATTTCAGCGCGCTCGTTTTGCGATCACGCCCTTCGAAGACATCCTGCGCGGGCGAACGTGGCGTCCATTGCGTATTCATGTCGAGCAAATTGCGGAAGAAGTCGTTGGTCAGCGTCTGCGGTCTTTCGGTGAACACGCCGTGAGCCTCCCCTTCCGAATGCAAGTTCAGCACGCGCAGGCCACCTATCAGCACGGTCATCTCCGGCGCGCTCAACGTGAGCAATTGCGCCTTGTCGATCAGCAGGTGCTCGGCAGGTACGCTGCACGTCCCCTTCAGGAAGTTGCGGAAACCGTCGGCAAACGGCTCCAGCGCGTCGAACGCGTGCGCATCGGTCTGTTCCTGCGAGGCGTCCATGCGGCCCGGCGCGAACGGCACGGCGACGTTGTGGCCTGCGTCTTGCGCCGCCCTTTCGATGCCCGCGCCGCCCGCCAGCACGATCAGGTCTGCCAGCGATATTTTCTTGCCGCTGGACTGCGCGTCGTTGAACGTGCGCTGGATAGCTTCTAGCGATTCCAGCACTTGCGCCAACTGTGCGGGTTGATTCGCGGCCCAGTCCTTTTGCGGCGCGAGGCGGATACGCGCGCCGTTGGCACCGCCGCGCTTGTCCGAGCCACGAAACACCGACGCCGACGCCCAGGCCGTCGAAACCAGTTGCGAAACGGTAAGCCCCGAGTCCGCTATCTTTTGCTTGAGCGCGGCGACGTCGCTTTCGTCGACGAGTTCGTGATCGACAGCCGGAATCGGGTCCTGCCAGATCAGTTCTTCGGTCGGCACTTCCGGTCCGAGATAGCGTGCGCGCGGCCCCATATCGCGATGCGTGAGCTTGAACCAGGCCCGCGCGAACGCATCGGCGAATTGATCGGGATTCTCCATGAAGCGGCGCGAAATTTTCTCGTAGGCGGGATCGAAACGCAGCGAAAGGTCCGTAGTGAGCAAGGTCGGCAACAGCTTCTTCGACGGGTCATGCGCGTGGGGAATCGTTGCGCTCGCGTTCTTCGCGACCCATTGATGCGCGCCAGCCGGGCTCTTCGTCAGTTCCCATTCGAAGCCGAACAGGTTCATGAAGAAGCCCATGCCCCATTGCGTTGGGGTGTTCGTCCACGTGACTTCCAGACCGCTCGTGATCGTGTCGGCAGCGTTGCCGGTTCCGAAGTTGTTCTTCCAGCCCAGGCCCAGTTGCTCGAGACTCGCCGCCTCCGGTTCGGGACCGACATGGCTGGCCGGCGCGGCTCCGTGGGTCTTGCCGAACGAGTGGCCGCCTGCGATCAGCGCGACCGTTTCCTCGTCGTTCATCGCCATGCGTGCGAATGTTTCGCGTACGTCGTGCGCAGCGGCCACCGGGTCGGGGTTGCCCTCCGGGCCCTCGGGGTTCACGTAGATCAGCCCCATCTGCACGGCTGCAAGCGGCGCTTCCAGATGCCGGCCGCTTGCGGTGCGGGTTGCTTCCTCGCCGTGAATCGCCACATCGGCCACGAGTGTGCCGTCTTTGCTGTCGTCCCGAGGGGCGGCGCCCTTACCGTAACGCAGGTCCCCACCGAGCCAGGTCTTCTCGCTTCCCCAATAGATTTCGTCGTCGGGCTCCCACGTATCCTCGCGGCCGGCGCCATAGCCGAACGTCTTGAAGCCCATGGTTTCGAGCGCGACATTGCCGGTCAGGATCAGCAAATCGGCCCAGGAAATATTCTGGCCGTATTTCTGCTTGATCGGCCAAAGCAGACGTCGCGCCTTGTCGAGGTTCGCGTTGTCCGGCCAGCTATTGAGCGGCGCAAATCGCTGCTGGCCGCGCCCCGCGCCCCCGCGCCCGTCACCCGTGCGGTACGTGCCGGCGCCGTGCCAGGCCATGCGAATGAAGAACGGTCCATAGTGGCCGAAATCGGCGGGCCACCACTCCTGCGAGTCGGTCATGAGCGCAGCGAGGTCTTTCTTCAGCGCAGCCAAGTCGAGCTTCCCGAAGGCCACGGCGTAATTGAATTCGGATCCCAATGGGTTCGATCTGCTCGAGTGCTGGCTCAACAGATCCAGTCGAAGCCGATGCGGCCACCATTCGAGGTTGTTGGTCCCGTCTCCCGCCGCATGGGTGAACGGACACGTTGCATCGGTTGACATGCGCTACCTCCTTGCGGGTCTCGGTTGATGTGCCGATTTTCCGGCGACATGACCTATTTGCTGCGGATCGCTTCGACGAAACATCGCCATTGTCCCGATTCCTTCGGGTCGCTCTCATGGCTGCATTGACAGCCGCCGACGCTCTCCAGTCGCCCGTGGGCTCGCTCATCCGTGTCAGCTTCTGCTTTTTTTTGGGCCGTGGAACACGCCTCGACCCGGCTCGCACCGAGCGCCTCATAGCTAGTCACGGAATAGGCTCGAACCGGTCCTGCGGCGCATGCCAGCGTCACGCTCACGGTCACGATGGAACATCGCAACGTCATGTCGGCTCTCCAGCCTGAAACTGCGGAAAGTGTGGGCTGTCCCCTGGAATCTAAAGCAGTTGGCGCAATACCCCCTGCGCACAGTTTGAATCGGCAAGCCATGCGGATCGATAACATCGCTACGCCTGCTAAGCAGCGTAGTGCGGATCGGACTAGACTGCGGAAACTGACCATGAACCCCAGGAGAGAGCGTCATGAAGGTCTTGCTAATCGGCGCGAGCGGTCGCACCGGCCGGCCGGTCGCGCAAAAGCTGCACGCTGCAGCCATCCCTTTTCGGGCGCTGATACGCAACGCTGCAAAAGCCGATGAATTCCACCGCCTCGGCGCCGAAACAGCGATCGCGGACCTTGCCAGCGACTTCTCGCACGCTTTCGAGGGGACAGACGCCGTTGTTTATGCCGCCGGCTCCGCCGAAACCGAAGGCGCGGATCAGGAGCGTCAGATCGACCGCGACGCCGTCATTCACGCGGCGGACTACGCAAAGCAGCGAGGCGTGGATCGCTTTATCGTCATCAGCGCGTTGCTGGCGTTCGATCCCGGGCGTGCGCCGGATGCGCTGCGCCACTACGCCGAAATGAAGCAGGCGTCCGACGACTACGTGATTGCCAGCGCTCTGGAGTACGTCGTATTGCGGCCCGGCCAGTTGAGCGTGGAGCCCGGCGTCGGCACGATCCAGATCGTCTCGAACGTGGGATCGCCGCACCCACCGGTGGCGCGCGAAGACGTTGCCGAGGTCGTCGTCGAAGCGCTCAAGGCGGCCCTGTCGCGCAAGGTCATCGGCTTCGCGGGCGGCAGGGATCCGATCGCCAGCGCACTCGCCACGGTTTGACGTCTTCAGTGCAAAAGCGAAATAACGCCTCGATTTACGGAAGCAACGACAGGCAAACCCAAGTCACAATGAAACCTCCTCGATGTCCCCTAGCGCCCGTCACCGGGCAAGGAGAAAGTCATGAAGATTCTGGTAGTCCTGACGTCGCACGATCAACTGGGCAATACGGGCCGCAAGACGGGCTTCTGGCTGGAGGAGTTGGCCGCACCGTACTACGTGTTCAAGGACGCGAACGTGGAGCTGACGCTGGCGTCGCCCAAGGGCGGCGCGGCGCCGCTCGATCCCAAGAGCAACGAACCCGCCAACCAGACCGACATGACTCGCCGCTTCGAGGCCGACGCCAGTGCGAAAGCGGCGCTCGCAAGCACCGCGATACTGAAAGATATTGCCCACGACGACGCGTTCGACGCCGTTTTCTACCCGGGTGGCCACGGTCCGATGTGGGATCTCGCCGAAGACGCGGATTCGATCTCGCTCATCGAGCGAACGATAGGCGCAGGCAAACCCGTCGCGCTCGTCTGCCATGCGCCCGGCGTCCTGCGTCACGTCAAGGGGGCGGACGGTGAACCGATGGTCAAAGGCAAGCCGGTGACAGGTTTTTCCAATTCCGAGGAAGCCGCGGTTGGCTTGACACACGTCGTGCCATTTCTCGTGGAAGACGAACTCAAGGCAAAAGGCGGCAACTATTCGAGCGTCGCAGACTGGCAACCGTACGTTCTCGAAGCCGGATTGCTCATCACGGGGCAGAATCCGGCATCCTCGGGACCAGGCGCACATGCCTTGCTGAAGAAGTTGGACAGCATGAACAAATAGGCCCAGCAAAATAAACTGGTTCGAAAAGCCCGAGGCCGCTTGACGGAGCCGAGGGCGATTCGAACCCGATTCGATGCCGATCGAGCGCAACAGCGCATACGCTCGTCAATTACCTTCCTCGTGCAAACTGAGCTTGCTCGTGACTCCCGTGACCCCCGCAACCTGACGCGCTACATCGATCGCGGTGCGCTCCTGGGTCGGATCGTTGATCAGCCCGACGAGAACCACCTTGCCCGTTCCCGCATTGGCAAAAACGATGATGTCTGCTTCGCCAAGGGCGCGGTCCTTATAGATCGCGCGCTGAACGGTGCGTGCGAACTGACGATTCGCCTCGCGCGCGGATGACTTGCTTGATGCCTTCTGCACAGCATCGCCATTCGCCTCGGCTCCCACCATACCCGACGACTCGACCGCGTTCTGCGCAAAAACCATCGACGAAAACAGCAGTGCGAAACATCCGGTCACTACCTGTTGAATCTTCATCACGGCACCTCCGTTGTTTGGCGAAACGAAATCGAAATGAATCCGCGTTGATGCTACGCCGCATACCATCGAGGTTCTTTCAAAAACATACGATGGATTTCGGGGATGAACGGAAATTTGCCGATTTTCCTTTCCGCACGCTTTTGCGCGGGCACACTGGGAGCGGCGACGTTTCGAGAAAGCGCATAATCTGCGAGCAGCAATCACCATCCAGCGGTTTGTCGATCGGGAGGGCCAGATGGATACCAAGCCGAATACCGCGCGCTCACAGACACGTTCGGTCGTCATCATCGTGCTTGCCGTTGTGGTGATCGTCATCGCGTTTTGCTTCACGGCAGGCTGGCTTTCTCCCAGCCGGCTGACGCCCGCCAAACTCATCGACGCGCTCGCGCCGCCCGGTGGAGCTGCGCCCGGATTCCGGCGAAATCACGCCAAGGGAATTTGCTTCACGGGTGTATTCGAATCCAGCGGCGCGGCGGCGTCCGTTTCGAAGGCGCCAATGTTCGTTGCCGGCACCTATCCCGTGACCGGGCGTTTCAATCTCGGCTCCCCCGATCCCAAGGCGGCCGATGCGGCGGTTCGGGTGCGCGGACTCGGCCTGCGCGTCGTCACCCCTGACGGCAGCGAGTGGCGCTCTGCCATGATCGATGCGCCATTCTTTGCGGTGTCGACGCCCGAGGCGTTCTATGCGTTGCTGCAGGCGTTGGGAAAGAAGGACGACCCCGACGCGATGAAGCAGTTCATTGCAGCTCACCCGGAGTTCCCCGCTTTCGGCGCGTGGCTCACGAAGACGCCGATGACGTCCTCGTTTGCCGAGGAGCAGTTCAACAGCCTCGACAGCTTTGTCTTTACCAACACGGCCGGGCAGGACAGCACGGTGCGCTGGTCCTTCGTGCCTTCTGCGAAGCCTGAACTGCTCTCTGCCGAACAGTTGAAACAGCGCGGGCCCAATTTTCTCGATGCGGATATCGTCCAGCGCGTAGCCGATGCGCCGCAACGATGGACGATGATCGTCACCGTCGCCAATCCCGGCGACCCGAGCGCCGATCCGAGCAAGGCATGGCCCGACGATCGCCGCAAGATTTCAGCGGGCACCCTGGTCGTGCAAGCGATCGAGCCGGAAGCCGATGGCCCGTGCCGCGACCTCAACTTCGACCCTACGGTGCTTCCGCCTGGCATGCATGTTTCAGACGATCCGTTCCCTGCGGCGCGTTCAGCCGCCTATTCCGTGTCGTTCAACAGAAGAACCGCGGAAGCCGGCGATTATCCCCGTACCGCTGCGGCAGGAGTAGCACAATGAACCCGACCGGCCAACGCTTCTCGGCGCTACAGCGTCTTCTTCACTGGCTCATGGCGCTTGCGATTCTCGCGATGTTGTTCATCGGCGTGGGTATGGTGTCCATCATGCGCCCCGATCATCTCACGCTGCTTTCCATACACAAGCCGCTCGGCATTCTGATTCTCGTGCTCGCCTTGATTCGTCTCGCGGTAAGACTTGTAAAAGGCGCGCCGCCGTTGCCCGCCGCGATGCCGCCTGTCATGAAGCTTGCCGCGCATCTTTCGCATCTTGCCTTCTATGTCTTGATGATCGCGTTGCCGCTGCTTGGCTGGAGCATGCTCTCGGCCGGCGACTATCCGGTGGTGGTTGCCGGCGTGCGCTTGCCTGCCATCGCGCCGCACAGCGACGCTTTGCACACGCTGTTCTGGAACTCGCACAAAATTCTCGCGCTGCTATTTTTCTTTCTCATCGTCGCTCATATCGCTGCCGCGCTTTTGCACGCGCTGATCCGGCGCGACGGTGTCTTTGAAGCGATGGCGCCGTGGGGCGATACCGTTTCGGACATGCCAGTCGATAACGGCCTGGTTGCCGGCAAGACCTCCAGCCGCAACTAGTTCACAGGCATACCCGAGCCCTCACGGTGCTCCGTAATCGGCGCCCGGCAACTCGAACTCGAATACGGCGCCCGTCGGCACGTTCGCATGAACCTGCAACGTGCCCCCGTGCGCCTCGACGATGGATCGGCAGATCGACAGGCCCATCCCCATGCCGGAAGCCTTCGTGGTGAAGAACGGTTCGAACAGCCGTTCGGCGTCAGTTTCGCCGATGCCCGGTCCTGTATCGCTGACCGTTATCCGTACGGTGTTGGCGTCGCCGGCGCGCGTGGCGATCGTCAGTTGCCGCACGCCGTCGGCGCAATCGCTCATCGCCTCGACCGCGTTGATGATCAGGTTCATGACGACCTGTTGAAACTGGACGCGGTCACCCTCCACCGTCGGCACATCCGCCTCCAGCTGTTCGTGCAACGTAACATGGTGTTTCGACGCTTCGCCGCGCGTTAGCACGATGACCTCGCGAATCGCGTCGTTGACCAGAAATAGCTCCTGCTTCGCCAACTGCTTTTTGACAAGCGCCCTGATTCGTCGAATCACGTCATTGGCGCGCGTACCGTTCTTCACGACGCGCGCGATAGCCGCACGCACCTCGCCCAGATTGGGCGGGCTTGCGTCCAGCCAGTGCGTGGCGGCTTGCGCATTGAACACCGCCGACGCGATAGGCTGCGTGATCTCATGACTGATCGAAGCGGTGAGATGCCCCAGCGAGGCAACGCGGTTCGCGTGGGTCAGCTCCATTTCGATTTCGTGCGAGCGTTGCTCATGGCTCCTCGCGTCCGCCTCGGCACGTTTGCGCTCCGTGAGATCGACGACGAACGCCACCACCTGCTCCGGTGAACTGCTGAACATCGCGGCACCCAGCAGCACCGCGACGCGGCTGCCGTCGGCGCGGATATACTCCTTCTCGATCGGCGGCAGCACACCCTTCTTTCTCAATTCGGCAATGGCCGCCAGATCCTGCTCATGCCACTCGTCGGGCGTAATCCGCGTGCAGTCGACGAGCCCCGCTGCAAGGTCGTCCTTGCTGTAACCGATCATGCGCAGAAACGCCTCGTTGGCTTCGTAAATCGGGCCCACGAAATCCCAGATAAAGACGCCCACGATATTCGCATCGACGAGACGGCGAATTTTCGCCTCGCGCTCCGCGAGATCGCGATACAGGCGGGAATTCTCGAACGAAATCGCAGCTTGGGAGGCCAGCAGTTTCAGCACAGCCACCCGGCTCGCGGTGAACACGCTGGAGGCGAGATTGTTTTCGAGGTAGAGCAAGGCAACCGGTTTGCCCTGGTGCAGCAAAGGCATGCAGGCCACCGAGTGCGTATGGCGCTCCAGAAAGTACCGATCCGATGAAAAGTCGTGCCGGGCGCTCGCGTCGTGAATGATGACGTTCTCGCGCGTCCTGATCACATACTGAAATATCGATACAGGCAAGCGCCCGCTCTCCACGGCCGACTTCTCCAGACTGACCGCGATCACCCCGCCGCCTGTGGTTGCTTCGGCCTCGATGTGAAAGGCGGCGTCGCTTACGACGATCAACAGACCGCGGTCCGCGCCCGCATGTTCGACGGCCGTGCGCATCACCGTTTGAATCAGGTCGTCGAGCACGATCTCGCTCGAAATCGCTTTCGAGACCCTGATGACCGTGGCGAGATCGAGATGCTCGACAGACGCTTCCATGCTGCTGACCACCGAGTAAGGCTGGCTGGGTTGCTCGATGCGCGGATGCAAAGCGTCGAGTTGCCGAACCTTGCCTTTCGCGCCCCATCGCGCGAACGCCTGCCGTGCGTTCCCCATGTACATGTCGCCAATTTCGGCCAGTCCGCGCGCGGCGTAGAAACGCGCGGCTGCCTGACACGCGACCGCCTCGTTATGGATGAAGCCGTTCTCGCGCGCAGAGCGGATCGCGAGATCGTATCGCTGTTCCGCCTGCGCTATGTCTCCACGAATACGCGCCATTTCTGCACCCGCGAGCGCCGCGCGGCTCACGAAATTTTGCGGGCAATGCGAGGCCCATTTCTCCAGATGTGCCAAATGAACACGGATCGCATCGACATGTGCCTGCCGGTCCGGCATGTCCGCTTCGTTCCAGCAGGCCGCATGACTGAGCGCGCCGTAGAAGTGAAACTCCGCCGTTTCGAACTGCGAGGTCGCGACCCACAACACCTTTTCGGCGTGTCGTTTCGCATCGAGCGCCTCAGCAAATTCGTCGGCGATATATCTCGCCTGCAATTTGCGCGTCCAGTAGTCGAACGCGGGGAGCGCCAGGCTCGGGGAACTGTGCAGGTGGCATTCGAATGCCGCCTCGTCGAATTGCGCGTCATCGAACGAGCCAAGACGTTCCGTCTCCCCGCGCAGGGTCCTCACGAGACCCCGATACGTGACGAGCATGTCGGTGACGAGCTGAAACCGGGCGCGTTCGGATATCGCCACTGCCCTGTCTACTTCGGCCTGCACATCTTCGAGATTGTCGCCGACCGAGACGAGATTCTGCGTCAGATCGCAAAGGATATACAGCGTATAGGTCAGGTCTCCGCTTTCGTTCGCCATCTCGAGCGCCCGCCGTATCGGCTCGTGGCCTTCGAGGACATGACGCGCCCATGGCACCACGATATTGCCGAAAGAGGTATAGGTTCGGGCTCTGTACTTCGTGAGGCGCTTTTTCTCGACCAGATCGAGGCCGAGCCGCCCAAAGCGATAGCCGGCCTCGTATTGATCGAAAACCGGACCGGCATACGTTGCGAGCCACACATAGGCATAGCAGGATGCGTCGCTATTGCCGTATTCGAGGCTCAGGTTGACCATCCGGCACAGTACCAACGCGCAGAGATGCTGATCGGTGAAGAATGCCGGTGTCACGATTTCCGTCAACACGTCGAGCGTATCCTGCACTTCGGAATCGGCGAGCAAGGGCAAATCGATCAGGTCTTCGATCTCCCGCTCGCCAAGCAACGCGGCGATACGTTCGAATTCGTGCCGCACCGCCCATTCGTCGGGATGGGGCGACCAGTCCGTTCCGCCCTCCCGCAGGTATTGCAGGCAGATCTCAACGCTGCGCTCGCTCTGGTCGAGTGTCGTATGGAGCGTGATGCGCAATCGCGTCACCATCGCAGCGTGATGCCGTGTTCTCGCGCGTCGCACCAGTTCCAAGAGCCGCGTTTGCGCCGAATACGTTTTCGTGCTCAGCAGTTCGCACTCGGCGAACAGATATTCAATCGAGAAAAGCAGATCGTAGTTGGCGAGCCAGTCGGTGTCCGTCAACAGCGAACGGCCGGCACAAAGATAGGCGAGCGCGGAATCAAATGCGGTCGCGGCTTTTGCGCGTTGCGCCGCCATGAGATTGAGTTGCGCCACCTGTTCGCGTTCCGCGCGCTCCTCGAGTTGCCGCGTGGCGCGATTGAACTGGCTGACTATGTCAAACACTGCGTCTTCACGATTCGCTGGCGGCGTATTGTCGAGCAGCCGCCTGCCTATGCGCAAATGCATCGACGTTCGCGCCGATTCGTCAACGAGCGTGTATGCGGCTTCCTGCACCCGGTCGTGAAGAAAGCGATAAGCCCCGCCGGCGCAAAGTACCAGTCCGGCCTGCACCGCAGGCGCAAGCGCTTCGCGTATTGCCTCATCCGGCAACTCGCAGATCGTCTCGAGCAGCGCGACGTTGGCCGCATTGCCGATACAGGCAAACTGCTTCAGGACGATCTGCGTGCGCTCGGGCAGCCGCCCCAGCTTGTCCAGCATCAGCGCGACGACGTTCTCCGTGTAGCCCTTGGCGTGAATTTGCTGGAGATCCCATGACCATCGGCTGGCAACGTGATCGAACGTCAGCAAGCCCTCGTCGGCAAGCGCCGAGAGGAACTGCAGCGTGAAAAAAGGATTGCCGCCGGTCTTCTTGTGCAGCAAACGGGCCAGCGGTACGGCGCGTGTGGTGGGGCAATGCAACGCATCACACACGAGTTGTTCGAGATGCAGATTCGCGAGGGGCGCGAGCACGATGTCTTGCACAGGCGCGCGGGACGCGCGGATGGCGTCCATTTTCTGTGCGAGCGGATGCTCCGCACCCACCTCGTTGTTCCGGTATGCGCCCACGACCAGCAGATGCTCTGTGTCGCCCTGAACGACCAGGTCTTCGAGGAAATCGAGCGTCGCAATGTCGAGCCATTGCAGATCGTCGATAAAAATCGTGAGTGGGTGCTCGGGGCGAGCGAATACGGAAATGAAACGGCGAAAGACGAGATGGAAGCGCCTTCGCGCGTCCTGCGCAGCCAGAAGCGGCACGGGCAACTGCTCGCCGATGATCATGGCCAGTTCGGGCACCAGATCGACGATGAGTTGACCGTTGGGGCCCAATGCGCGCCGAAATTCGTCGCGCCACACCGCGAGCTCGTCTTCACTCTCGCCCAACAGCAATCGAACGCCGGAGCGAAACGCCATGGCGAGCGACGCGTAGGGAATATCACGCGCAAACTGGTCGAACTTCCCGGCGAGAAAAAGCCCTCTGCTGGGCACGAGGGCCTTGTGCAATTCGTTGACGACCGCTGATTTTCCGACGCCCGAGTAACCGGCAACGAGCACGAGTTCGCTGCGTCCTTCCTTCGACACACGCTCGAAGGCGGCAAGAAGCGCGGCAACTTCCGCAGTGCGGCCATAGAGCGTTTCCGGTATCAGCAATTGATCGGGCATGTCGAATTGCGCAAGCGCGAAGCTCGCAATATGCCCGTGTGTCTCCCAGTGAGCGAGGCAGCGCCGCAGATCGTGGACAATGCCGGCCGCCGTTTGATATCGATCTTCGGCCGTCTTGCCCAGCAGCTTCATGACGATTGCCGAAATCGGCTGCGCGAGCGACGCCACGAGATCGGCCGGCGAAGGAGGTTGTCGTGCGATATGGCAATGCACGAGTTCCATCGGATCGGTTGCGCTAAACGGCAACTGCCCTGTCAGCAACCAGTAGAAGACCACGCCCAGCGCATAGAGATCGCTGCGCGAATCGATCGATCGGTTCATCCGCCCGGTCTGCTCGGGCGCCATGAAAGCGAGCGTTCCCGCGATGAATTCCGGAGGCACCGGCAACTGGCGTTCGCGCTGAATCACCGAAGCGATGCCAAAGCCCGTGAAACGCACCGCGCCGTTCCCTTTGTTCAACAAAATATGTCGCGGATTGATGTCGCGGTGGACGATCCCCCTTGCATGCACTTTGCCCAATGCGTTCGCGATGGTCACGGCAAGGCGCAGAAATTCGACTGGCGTCACGGGAACGGAAAGCGTTTCGAGAGGCTCGTCGCCGGCGTCTTCGAGCACCAGCATTGTCTGCCCCTGCTCGTCCAGCAGTTGCAGCGGACGCGCCGCGGCGGAGCAGTCGAGCTTGTCGGCGAGCGCGTATTCGTGCGCGAGGCGGCCCACCGCCTCACGATTCGGCAGATTGCGCGCCGGGCACACGATCAGCACGGATTCGCGCGTGTCATCATCCATTCGCCGTTTGCCGCGGCAGACGACAAAGGCGCCATCATTCCACGCGGCTTGAAGCGATTCGACAGACTTAGCGTCGGGCCAAGGGGCCAATCGCATCGACTGATACTCCCAGGAAGCTGGCGAGATGCATCGGCAATTCAAATAACCGCGCCTTGCCGTAATAACTCGATGCCCTGCTTCAGTCTATGCCAATAGCATGTTTGGCGACTACCAAACGGCTAGCTGCAACCAGCATTGACCGCGAACAATTGGGGCGCCAAGCGTGAGGACATCGAGGAGACAGACGCCTGCGGGCGCGTGTCACAAGAAGGGCAGGTCTAGAGGTATCGACGTTATACACGACAACCTGATGCCGTGCTTTACGCGCGTTCCGGTTCGGGATTCCGGAAATAGCGCGGCCGCCTGGAGGAATGGTGGCCGTGTTGCCGTGTTACCTATTGCCTGCTATTGCGCCGAACCTTTCACTGTTTGCTGACGGAGCTTTTCCACTTCACGCGCGGAAACTGGCGGCGCCCCGTTATTCCAGCCGCTGCGTATAAACGTCAGAACATTGGCGATCTGCTCGTCGTCGAGCACGTCCGCGAATTTGGGCATCGGGTATGGCGCCGGTACACCGCCGATGATGATGTCTTCCGTGCCATTCAAGGTCACGTTGATCAAAGAGAGCGGCTGTTCTGCCAGTACGTTCGGGTTGCCGGCAAGCGGCGCCAGCAGCGGTGGGAACCCTCTTCCGTCCGGGCCGTGACAATGCATGCAGAAAGCCGTATAGAGGCGCGCACCGGCGTCGTTTGCCGGGCGCCCGAGCGACACCTTCGTCGCTTTGGCGTCGTACGCATAGTCAGGACCGCCCGATCCGCCTGCTGCGGGCAGCGATTTCAGATAGCGCGAAATCGCCGCGAGGTCGGCATCGGACATCGCCTGACTGCTATGGTTGATCACACTCGTCATCGAACCGAATGCAGCCGCGTGCAGATTCGCCCCTGTTTTCAGGAACTGCGCGATATCCGCCTGCGACCAGCGACCCAACCCCGCATTGTGGTCTCCCGTGAGATTCGAAGCGAACCAGTTATCCACGGGCGCGCCCGTCAAATAGACGCCGTCGCTCTCGTCGAGCGCCTTCTCCTGGAAGCCGATGCCGCGTGGCGTATGGCACGATCCGCAGTGACCGAGCCCTTGAACCAGATAAGCTCCGCGATTCCAGGCGACATCCTTGGCCGCCTTGTCTTCATACGCGCCCTTGTGCAGAAACACCATATTCCAGAACATGAGTGGCCATCTCATGTTCAACGGCCATTTGATATCGGACTCGCGATTCGCGTGCTTGACCGGTTCAACGCCTTTCATGAAGTAGGTATAAAGCGCGTGCACGTCGCTGTCGCTGACCTTCGCATACGATGGGTAAGGCATGGCCGGATACAGATTGTGGCCGTCTCTGGCCATGCCTTCACGCAAGGCGCGTGCGAAGTCCGCCTCCGTGTAGCGGCCAATGCCGGTATCGGGATCGGGCGTGATGTTCGTCGAATAGATGGCGCCCATCGGCGTCATCATTTTCAGTGCCCCCACGAACGGTTTGCCGTTTTGCGTCAAGTGGCAGGCAACGCAATCGCCCACCTTCGCGAGATATTCGCCACGCTGGATCAGCGCCGCGTCATCCGCGAAAGCCAGGTTCGAAACCATCAACAAGGCAAGTTCGCAACTGCGGACGAGTGCCTTCAATGCCGTTCTCATCGTTGGCCTCCGTCTATACGGACCGCAACTGCTTGCCCACCGGCAGATCACGCAAACGCTGGCCAGTTGCCGCATAAATTGCATTTGCGATTGCGGGCATTGCCGCCGACGTGCCGGGCTCTCCGATTCCGCCAGGCGCTTCGCCGCTCTTGACGATATGCACGAGAATTTCGGGCGCCTCGTGAATGCGCAGTATGCGGTAGTCCGTAAAGTTGCTTTGCAGCACGCGTCCGCGTTCGACCGTCACCTCGCTGTAAAGCGCGCCCGTGATGGCGAAGATTACGCCGCCCTGAATCTGCGCCTCCACCGTGTTCGGATTGACGAACATCCCGCAATCCACGGCGCACACGACACGATTCACGCGCACTTCACCCTGCTCGACCGTGACTTCGGCGACCATCGAAAGATAGCTGCCAAAGGCGTGCATGACGGAAACACCTCGCCCCTGCCCCTTCGGCAATGCGCTTCCCCAACCCGAAAGCTGTGCCGCGATGTTGAGAACGTTAAGCGCGCGCGGCGACTTGCCGAGCAGTTCGCGGCGATACTGCACGGGATCGGTTTTGGTCTGCACCGCAAGCTCATCGACAAAGCTTTCGACGACGAACGTACCACGAGTTGGACCGACACCTCGCCAGAATGCAGTAGGGACCGCATCCGGCTCTTGCCGCACGTAGTCGACAAGCTGATTAGGCAAATCGTAGGGAAGCGCCGCCGCAACTTCCACCGCATCGGGATCGACGCCGTTCTTGATCGTCGAAGGCGCGAACCGCGAAAGGATCGACGATCCGGCAATGCGATGCTGCCATGCAACCGGTTTGCCGTGCTCGTCGAGACCCGCCGAAATGCGGTCGTAGTAGTAAGGCCGGTACATGTCGTGCTGGATGTCCTCCTCGCGCGTCCAAGTCACCTTGACGGGCGCGTCCACCTGCTTCGCGACTTTCACCGCCTGTGTGACGCCATCCACCTCGAGCCGCCGCCCGAATCCGCCGCCGAGCAGGAAGTTGTGCACCACGACCTTATCCGCCGGGAGACCGGTAATTTTTGCGCCTGCGTCACGCGCGCGTGTGGGGACCTGCGTGCCGACCCAGATATCGCAGCTATCCTGCTGCACATGCACCGTGCAATTCATCGGTTCCATCGTTGCGTGCGCAAGGAACGGCTGCCGATAGACCGCATCCACACGCGTCTTTGCACCTGCGAATGCGCGGTCCACGTCCCCTTCCTTTCGCGCGACGGCACCTTCGCGCTGTGAAGCCCGCTCGAGGTCGTCGACGATCGTCTTGATGGACACCGACGCGCCCGCCCCTGCGTCCCAGCTGATCTTCAACGCCGCCGCGCCGCGCTTCGCCGCCCAGGTATGGTCGCCGACCACGGCCACGGCATTGTCGATCTTGACGATCTGGCGCACGCCCGGGATCTTCCTCGCCGCGCTATCGTCCACTGCGGCGAGTTTTCCGCCGAACACGGGGCAGTTGACGATCACCGCGTACACCATGCCGGGCAGCCGCACATCCAGCCCGAACATCGCACTGCCGTCCACCTTTTCGGGCGAGTCGAGCCGTCGCGCCATCGTGCCGATGAGCTTGAAGTCTTTCGGGTCCTTTAGCGTGACCTCGCCCGGAACCGGCAGCTTGCCGGCGGCTTCCGTGAGTTGGCCGTAGGCGAGCGTGCGATTCGTGGCGGCGTGAATCACCTGGCCGTTCTGCGCGTGGCACGTCGCGGGGTCGACCTGCCACCGCTGCGCGGCGGCGTTGACGAGCAGCGTCCGCGCCGTGGCGCCGGCGCGCCGCATTGGCTCCCACGCGTAGCGGATCGACGTCGATCCGCCCGTCAACTGACCGCCCAGCAACGGATCGAAGAACAGCTTCTCATTGGGCGGCGCGTGGTCGAGCGTGATGCTGTCGAGCGGGACTTCCAGCTCTTCTGCGATCAGCATCGGGATCGAGGTGTACACGCCCTGTCCCATTTCGACCTTCGGGATAATGAGCGTCACCTTGCCCGACGTGTCGATCTGCACGAACGCATTCGGCGCAAACACCGCGCTCTGCGCAGTCTCGACGCCGTCGCCGCCAATCACCGTCTTGCCTACGTCGCCCTCGCTGCGCGCGGGCAAGCTGAACCCGAGTATCAACCCGCCGCTGCCCAGTACCGCCACGCTCGCGCTGAACTTCAGAAAAGCCCTGCGTGTGAGGCCTGCTAGCGCTTCGTCCCGCGGTTCGCCATTTTGCGCATCAACGAGTCCCTGCGACACGTCACGCCTCCTTGACCGCCTGTTTGATGGCCGCGCGAATGCGGTTATAGGTGCCGCAACGGCAGATATTGCCCGCCATCGCAGCATCGATATCGGCGTCGCTCGGGTTGCCGTTCTGCGCAAGCAGCGACGCCGCCTGCATCACTTGTCCCGACTGGCAATAGCCGCACTGGACCACGTCGAGCTTGCGCCACGCGGCCTGAATGCGTTTTCCCGCGGCCGTATCGCCGACTGCCTCGATGGTCGTGATCTTGCGCTCGCCCACGGCCCCGACCGGATAGACGCACGAGCGGACCGCGACGCCGTCGACATGGATGGTGCAGGCGCCGCACTGCGCGATTCCGCAGCCAAACTTGGTGCCCGTGAGCCCGACGAGGTCACGCAACACCCACAGCACAGGCATGTCGGGCGGCGCGTCCACCGTACGCTGCTGACCGTTGACTTCAAGCGTTACCATCGAAACTCCTGATCAGTGCGTCTCCGGCGAAATCCATGCGCGGTACTCAACTCTGCTTCATGACCATCAAACGCAGCTCCGTCATGTCCTCGATCGCGTATCGCACGCCTTCACGCCCGATGCCTGAATCTTTCACGCCGCCATACGGCATGTTGTCGACGCGGAAGGACGAAATGTCGTTGATGACCACACCGCCCACGTCCAGTTCATCCCACGCGCGGTGCGCGTGCGAAAGCGAATCGGTAAACACGCCTGCCTGCAGGCCGAAATCGCTATCGTTGACCGTGACGAGCGCTTTTTCGAAATCGTCGAATTTCTCGAGAATGGCGACGGGCCCGAACGCCTCCTTCCGATAGAGATCGGTTTCGCGCCCGACATTCTCGACGAGTGTCGCCTCGAACATCGCGCCTTCCACCTTCCCGCCCGCGATGATCGACGCGCCAGCCGCCACCGCGCTTTCCATCCAGCCCGCGAGCCGACGCGACTCGGACACCGATATCATCGGGCCGACAAAGGTGGCCTCGTCCTTCGGGTCTCCCGCCTTGAGCGATTTCGTTTTTGCAATCAACTTCTCGCGCAATTCGTCATAAATCGAAGCGTGCACGAGAATCCGCTGCACATGAATGCAGCTCTGACCCGACTGATAAAACGCGCCAAACGCGAGCCGCTCGACGACATAGTCGAGCTTTTCGCGCTGATCGCTATCGACGATCACTGCCGCATTGCCGCCGAGTTCCAGCACGACCTTCTTCTTGCCCGCTTTCGCCTTCAGTTCCCACCCCACTCCGGGCGAACCCGTGAACGAAAGCAACTTGAAACGCTCGTCGGTCGTGAAGAGATCGGCGCCGTCTCGATGGGCAGGAAGAATCGAAAACGCGCCCCTGGGCAGATCGGTTTCCGCCATGACCTCACCGATAATGAGGGCGCCGATGGGCGTGCGGCTCGCGGGCTTCAACACGAACGGAACGCCGCAGGCCAGCGCCGGCGCCACCTTGTGGGCGGCGAGGTTCAGGGGGAAGTTGAACGGGGAGACGAACGAGCACGGACCGATGGGAACCCGCTTCACGTAACCCTGGTATCCCCTGGCACGCTGCGAAATCTCGAGATTGATGATTTCGCCACCGATTCGCACCGACTCCTCTGCCGCGACCTTGAACGTGTCGATCAGGCGGCTCACCTCACCACGCGAATCCTTGATCGGCTTGCCCGCCTCGATACACAGCGCCACCGCCATTTCTTCGGCACGCTCGCGAAAACGCGCCACGCAGTGCTCGAGCACGGCTTGACGTTTATACGGGGCAAACTTGCGCATCTCGGGCATGGCCGCTTCGGCGAAGCCTATGGCCTTGTCGATCGTTTTCGCGTCGGCCAGCGCGACGCGCGTGGCGACTTCGCCGCTGAACTTGTCCGTCACCTCCAGGTCGGTATTGGCGGCGACTGCCTCGTTCGCAAGGTAGTACGGGTAGCTCTCCTGCAACATGACGTGCTCTCCTTTTCTCAAGGCGGCCGAATCCAGAATAGCCATCGACTGTATGAGCGTCTTTTTTGAAAACACGCGATTTTTCCGCTCCCCACGAGGACGACGCGCCAAGCGTCGCCACGCTCGCGTCATCCAGACTGCTTTGCCGCGCTGAGCGTAATCGTGCACGTCATGCCCATCGCGAGATGGACGTTGCGCGGAACGTTATCCAGGTGTATCCGCACGGGCACTCTCTGGGCAAGGCGTATCCAGGTAAACACCGGGTCGACGTTCGCCAGCAGTTCACTCTGCCCCGTGGGATTGTCGCGATCCACGATGCCGCTCGCGATGCTATCGACATGCCCGTCGATGTCCACCTTCGCGCCCAGCAGCCGGACAATGGCGTGCTCGCCGATCTGAACGCCCTGTATCTTGGTTTCCTCGAAGTAGCCGTACACCCAGAACGAGTGCGAATCGATCATGGCCATACGCGCGACGCCTGCCGTCGCGAAGTCCCCTGGAAAGAGGTTCAGGTTCGTGATGTAGCCATCCGTCGGCGCGCGCACACTGCTTCTTTCGAGGTCGAGCCGTGCAGTCTCGCGGTGTACGAGCGCGGCTTTGAGGCTCGCCTCGGCGGCCGCGTGAGCGGCCCGCGCCGCATCGAGCGTGGATTGGGATTGCTGCGACTGCCAGGCGTAGTCCGATCGCAGTTCCTCAGACACGACATCGGCCGAGAGCTTCTCGCGCCTCGCTGCCTGATCCTTGCGCATCTTCAGTTCGTACTGGCTCGCATTCGAAAGCGACTCGGACTGAAGCAACTGCGCCTGCGCGCGCGCGACATCCGCATCGGCCTGCTGCAACGCATAGACGAAGCGGTTCGGATCGAGCACGTACAGCACTTCGCCCTTGTGAACCCATTCGTTGTCCTTGACCCGAACTTCCTTCACGATTCCCGAAACGTCGGTCGAAAGATTGATGACGTTTGCCCGCACGCGTCCGTCGCGCGTCCAAGGCGAATACATATAACGATCCCAGATCGCATGCATGAGCACGAGCGCAATCACGACCGCGATCAGCGTTGTCGCAAAGCGTATGAAATACGGCTTGTTCATCTATCGCCTCGTTTTCATGCGGCGGCCCGCGGGCATCGGTATTCACGCCCTCTGGACGATCAGAGCCGCGCCGCAAAACAGAGCCACGAAGACCGCAACCCGGAACAGGCCCGGATGCCACGCGAACTGATAGGCACCGACCTTCGCCAACAACATGTCCAGCGCGACGAATACGACGACGCTCCCTAGAAACACGAGTAGCAGCGTGGGCGCAAAAAAGCCGTACAGGTCAATTTCCACGGGCATCGCTTTCCCCTTCCTTTGCGCCAACCGGCATTACGTGGATCTGCGCGCCTCCGCCCAGGTCTTTCATCAGCAGCACCCATGCGTCGACGCGTTGCGCATGGATCAGGGTGAGATCGCGCTCTTGTTCGAGCATGATCTTTTGCGCCACCAGCACATCGAGGTACTCGGTGATCCCGCCTCGATAGCCGCTGACCGCGAGATCGTAGGCGCGCCGCGACGATTGCCACGCCGCTTCGGCTGATTGCTGCTGAACGCCGAGCGACTGCAGCGACGTCACGTCCTGAGCGACGCTCTGCATGGCGGACAACACCGTGTCGTTGTACTTGAGCACCGCGTCGTCGTATTCGGCATTAGCCACGCCGAAGTTGGCGCGCCGGCGGCCCGCATCGAAGATCGGCAATGACCCGGCAATGCCGATGCTATGCCCGACTGCGTCGCTATTGATGAAGTTGAAGAATCCGCCGAACGGCGCCAATGACGCGAGCGAGGCGCTGGCGACGAGATCGATGTTGGGGTAAAAGTCCGCGTGCGCGGCGTCGATCTTCTTTGCCGCTTCCGCGGCCCGCCATCGTTGCGCGACGACGTCGGCGCGATGGCCGACGAGTTCCGCGGGCAATGCCGAAGGCAGCGCCGTGGCAACGTTGCCCGGCAGCGTCGGCGCCTTGAGATGATCACCGAAACCGGGCCCCTCGCCGACTAGATATGCAATCTGTAAGCGCGCAAGCGCGATCTCGTTCAGCGTGCGTGCGATATCGGTTCGGCCTGCTTCATATTGTGCTTTCGCCTGACTCGCATCGATCTCGCCACTGATGCCCGCCGCGCGGCGCTTGACCGCGATATCCAGGTTGCGCACCTGTTCCTCGTTGATCGACCGGTAAACCGCGAGCAGCGCTTCCTGAAGCGCGAAACGCGTATAGGTGCGCGCAACGGCCGTTTCGAGTTCGACTTTGGCGAACTGTGCGTCCGCCACCGAAGCCTGCACGTGATTGAGTGCGCCCTGCTCGATTGCGCGATTCTTGCCCCAGAAGTCGAGGTCCCACGAAAGCGTGACCGCGGCGGCATTGTTCCAGACCGTGGTGCCGCCGGGCGGCGAAGGGGTTGCGTAGCGCGGGAAGCGCGTGCGGGCGAAGTGGCCATCGCCCTCGATGTCGGGCAGTTCGTCCGCATGCGCTGCGCGCGCCTCCCAGATCGCGGCGGTGACGCGCGATCTCACGATCGCGAGCGTTGGGCTGCCCTTATCGGCCTGCTGCATCAACATGTCGAGCTGCGGGTCTCGCCAGGCGAGCCACCAGTCGCTCGTGGGCCACTTCGCATCGATGACTGCGGTGCGCATTGCGCTGCCCGCGTCCACACCGCCGGGATCGATATAAGAAGCCTCAGGCTTGATTCCCGCGCCGTCGATGCAGCCCGCGAGCACCGCGAGCGCCATCGACGACACGACCCGCAGCGCGAACGCTCCAGCACCGGAACCCGCGCAGGCGCTCATGACTCGGCCGCCGTGACTGCCGTCAGGCGCGGCAACTGGTCGGTCAGCGCCGCCCAGGTCGAATAGAGCCGCGCGCGCATCTTCAGTATCGCGCGGCATTCGTCCGATGCCGGATCGCCAGGGGGGCCGGCCAGCGCCGTCAATGCCCGCCTGATTGCCGCGAGCGCCGTTTCGACCGATGCGGAATCGGCGCGCTGCGCCAGTCGTTCCATCGCGCTGAGCCATTCAGCCTGCGCTTCGCCCCACGCCGGTGGAAGCAGATCCGGCTGTGTGAACTCGAGATTGCGCACCTTCATCAACGTGTTGACGATCCATAGCTGGTCGAAGGCCCAACTCGTGGCGCGCTGCAGTTGATCCGGCGTGACGTGCGGCAACGTCGAGATATGCACGATCAGGTCGCGCATTGCGATTCCGACCTGTATGGCGTCGTTCGTATCGACAGGATCGCGCGCCGCGCGCTCCACGATCGAGCGAATCCGCGTCGCGGAGCGGCTCGCCATCCAGGCGCCTTCCCGCGAAACCACGAGGGAAAAGGCGACGGCGGAGACACCAATGCCGATGAGCAGGCCGAATCCGCGGTCGAGAATATACGGCGGGTTGTAGACCGCGACGTTCGTTGGCGTGAGCACATAACAGAAGTAAATGTTGAACCCAGCGCCGAAAAGCGCGACACGCGGAAACGTATTGACGTAGCTCCCGAGGAACAGCACGATGCCCAGACACAGCGCGAACAGCGTGACGTCGTCGCCCAATGCGGGCATCACGAAGAAGTTCACGCCAAAGCCAACGATCCACGCGATCAGGCATCCGACAAAGACTTGCCAGCTCGCGACGGCTGGTGTCGGGCTCAATGAAAAGAATCCACTGGTAATGCCTGCCGCCACGACAGCGCTATAGCCGTTGTCCCATCCCGAGAGCACCCACGCGTATCCGACGGCTGCCACCGCCAGCGCCGCGCGCAAGCCCGCTATCGCCGCCGTGAAGCCACTCGTATGCAGCGGAACACTGCGAATGAACGCGACCGCTTCGGCGACGGGCTGCATGAGCCGTACTCTCGGCGGGTCGAGCAGTACCTTGCAGGTATTGCAGAACAGGCGGAGCGCCACGACCGCCGACCAGGCCTCGGCCGCGACCATGGCGATGGCCTCGTACCCGGACTCGTCCTGCTGTTCGTTGCCGCTCGTCCTGCGGTCGAGATAAAGCAGCAACGACGCTTCCAGTGCGCTCAATCTCTCGATCATGCGCTGGAGTCCGCTCGCCGTTTCCAGGCAGTCGGCATTCTCGTTCGCAATGACATTCGCCACCTTGCCGAATATCGCGTCAATGATCGGGCGAAGCGCCTTGCCTGTATTCGCCGAGTTGCGCTGCGCACGGAAGACGGAAAAGATGCGCGTGACGACACCGAGGAATGTCTTGTCCAACTCCAGGAGCCCCTCGTCGCGCAAACGCATTTCCGGCTCTTCAAACACGGCAGCCGTGCGCAACCCCTCCATCGTTGCGCTCTCGCGAACCAGCTTGAGGTAGGTTTCAACCGGTTCATATCCAGGCTCGCCGCGCACCGCGCCGCGCAGCGAGTTCAACAATAGCGTCATCGCGTTTGCACGCCATTTGATGAGCGCGGGCACGACCCTCTGCGGAAAAACCAGCGCACTCACGAGACTGCCGCTCGCCACACCAATGAGGACTTCGCTTATCGTATAGATGATGTTGTACGTCACGTCATAGGGCGTCGACCACTCGGGCACCGTGGTAATACACGCCGCGTAGCCGGACAACACGAAGCCGTACGACTGATAGTTCTTATAGTACGAAGCCCCCGCGACGAAGAGCCCGACCCAGATTGCTAGACCGCCCAGGAAAAGACCGGGCTGCTGCGCGAACAGGATGATCAGCATCAGTCCTGCAAAGCATCCACAGATAATGCCCAGGGTCCGATAAAACGCGCGCGCGATCACCATTCCGCTTTGCTGATGGAACATCACGATCACCGCCGAGACCATGGCCGTGCCGGGTGCGCGTAGTTCGAGCCGCATGCATATCAGCATGCTGATGATCACGGCCAGCGCAGCCTTGAACGCGTGCACGATACGCGGCAGCTCGTCGCCGTACACGTCGGCAAATTCTTTGCGCAAGCCCTCCCAGGTCGTCATCATGTCCGCTTGACCTCACCCGTCAACCGCGCGCCATACGACTCCTCCACTCGATCGTTCGGAATCGTTCTGGCATTTATATTAGCGCGATCAACGGGCCACCTCTTTCGTGAAATAGCGAGGAATATTCTGGAGCCACGGCGATTCGTGACTGGCGACCGATCAATTGCGCCACCCCGTGCATCGGAATGAAAAGATTGCCATTCATTGACGACCTGAAGGCAAATCTCCTTTTAACGTAACGCCGTCAATGCGGAGGCTTCTACGTTCCATTCCTCCTGCGAACCGTACGGGTAGCAGGCGTCCACGGCCGAAGCGAGAATCATCGCGCCAACGTTCCTCGGCGCCGGTCTCGTGGGGCGCGGACGAAAGATCTCGTCGCCTGGTGCGATCGATTTTCCGCTCATCGCGCAACGGCCGCTCACGCGGGAATGCGCGGCCACCCACAGCTGCTCCCGGTAGCAGCATTTGGTCGGATCGCGCCAGTCGATCGTCATCGAGTGTGCGCTTGGCCGGTCGATGATACGCACGAATGGACGCCAGTCCGAAACGTTGGCTTCCGCGCGGTGCCGGCATTTCACAAGAGGAACGGGCTCCACGTCGACGATTTCCGAAGTCCCCGGTATGGACAGCAGACCTATCGTGCGAATCCAGGGATCGACGAAGTTTGTGTTGGTCAACATCGGCGCCTCCTTGCTATCGGCAATCAGAGCCGGTTCGATGAACCGGTCCGGCGTATCACCAAGGTATCGCCGATCGTCGCGATGAGACAGCCCTACAAAGGGTTGTGCCGCGCGCATGAATTTTCCGCAACCCTATACCTTCGTTTAATTCCGTGCTGGAGGAACGCTTTCGACTGGCTCCAATAGCCCTGATGTAGATAACGCTTACATACTCACCGAGGGCACAGTGCTTGCGCACGCCTTCGAGTTGGCTGACTGAAAGGAATGGCCAATGCGTCGTGCACTTTTATACCTTCGTATGGTTATCACGCCACCTATGCGGGACTATTCTGCAATGCGAAAGTCTAACAACCTGCAGGACTGCCGCACTCCGCCTGGGCAGTCCGTCCGAGGGATCGCGTGACTCCAGTCGCTCTTGTCTCGATAGTCGAGGACGACGAGTCGGTTCGGGAATCAATCGAGAGTCTCATTCGAGCCTTGGGATGGGAAGTCTTGACTTTCGACTCAGCCGACGCGTTCCTCCGTTCAGGCGCCGTGCGCAAAACGCGGTGCCTCATCTCGGACGTCACCATGCCGGGCATGTCGGGCCTGGAAATGCATGCGCAGTTGCGCTCGCAAGGCAACGCACCGCCAACCATCTTCATTACCGCTTACCCAACCGCGCAGGACGAATCCGTCGCGCTCGCCAACGGCGCGCTGGCCTATCTCGAGAAACCGGTCGACTCGTGCGTCATACTCGAGAAGGTTCGACAGGCGGTCGGGAAGGCCTGAAATCCTGCTCGTCACTTCGATCGCTTCATGCCATCCCGCGTTTTCACGCCCGTTGCACTTTATCCCTATACGACGGTATAGGTCAGTGGCATTGCGTGCCGCGTGTCGCATACCGCGGTAGTGTTTCCAACACTGTCGCGGCGCGCTAGTGTGCTGATGTCGGACCGGATGCGGTCCGCTCATCCTGCTAGAAGGGGCTCACGATGGATGCCAACGCGCTCGATCTGTCACGGCTTCAGTTTGCCTTCACCGTATCCGTCCATATCATTTTTCCCGCGCTCAGTATCGGCCTCGCGAGTTTCCTTGCGGTCCTCGAGGCGTGCTACCTGAAAACCGGCAAGCCGCATTACAAGGCATTGTCCATGTATTGGGCGAAGATATTCGCCGTCGGCTTCGGCATGGGTGTCGTTTCGGGTGTTGTCATGGCCTATCAGTTCGGCACGAACTGGGCGGGTTTCTCGCGCTTTGCCGGCCCGATTACCGGTCCGCTTCTCACCTACGAGGTGATGACCGCCTTCTTTCTCGAAGCCGGATTTCTGGGCATCATGCTGTTCGGTTGGGAAAAGGTGGGCGCGAAGGCCCACTTTGCGGCCACGCTGCTGGTTGCCATCGGAACACTCATCTCCACGTTCTGGATTCTGGCATCCAACAGCTGGATGCAAACCCCACGGGGATTCAGGATCGAAGACGGTCATGTCGTTCCCGTGGACTGGCTCGCCGTCATTTTCAATCCGTCTTTTCCCTATCGCCTTGCGCACATGACGATGGCGGCGTTTATCGTCGCTGCGCTGGTCGTTGCCGGAACAGGCGGGTGGCATCTTCTGCACGGGCGGCGCGACCCAGAGGTTAAGACCATGTATTCGATGGCGCTCTGGCTGCTCCTCTTGCTCGCCCCGATACAGGCCTTTGTCGGCGACCAGCATGGCTTGAACACCCGTCGCTATCAGCCCGTCAAGATCGCCGCGATCGAAGGTCTATGGGAAACGGAAAAAGGCGGCACGGCGCTCAATCTGATCGGCTTTCCCGACATGAACGCGGAAGTGACGCGCTATGCGATCCGGATTCCCCATCTTGGCAGCCTGATCCTCACGCATAGCTGGGATGGCGAAATTCGTGGGCTCAAGGAGTTTCCCAAAGAAGACCGCCCGAATTCGAGCCTGATTTTCTGGACGTTCCGGATCATGGCCGGGCTTGGCGTACTGATGATCCTGACCGCGCTCGTGGGCGCGCTCCTTCGACGCGGGACGAGACTCTTCGAGTTTCGCGCCTACCAATGGCTCACCGTCATCATGGGCCCAATGGGTATCGTCTCCCTCATTGCTGGCTGGATCACCACCGAAGCGGGCCGCCAGCCCTGGGTCGTATTCGGCGTATTGCGAACGAGAGATGCCGTCTCACCTTTGACCTCCCAAAGCGCGGGCGTTTCCCTGCTGGTGTTCTTCATGGTTTATGTGCTGGTCTTCGGTACGGGCGTCTATTACATCCTTAAGCTCATCTACGCCGGGCCGCCGCTGGACAACGAACCCGCGGCGCCCGCCAAAGTCGCCGATCACCCCGGAGTGGGAGGCCGCCGTCCGCTTGCCGCGGCCACCGAGTAGTTGTACACCAAGCCAGATGCGCAATTCTTCAGGAGCCTGCCATGGATGTCACGGTAGTCTGGGCAACCATCATCGCCATTGGTCTTTTCATGTATATCGTCCTCGACGGGTTCGATCTGGGCATCGGGATGATTTTCCCCTTCTTCCCCTCCGACACGATCCGCGACATGCTGATGCACAGCATCGCCCCCGTATGGGACGGCAATGAGACGTGGCTCGTATTGGGCGGCGCAGCGTTGTTCGCCGCCTTTCCCATGGTCTACGCCGTCGCGCTTTCAGGGCTTTATTTGCCGATCATCTTCATGCTCGTGTGCCTGATCTTTCGCGGCGTTTCATTCGAGCTGCGTGGCAAGGCGAACCGGACGAAAAACCTCTGGAGTCTCGCCTTCATATGCGGGTCCGCCGGCGCCGCATTTTTCCAGGGGGTAATCCTCGGCTCCTACCTGCAGGGCATTCCCGTGAAAGACGGCGTTTTCTCTGGGGACCCGTTCTTCTGGGTGTCCCCCTTCAGCTTCCTCACCGGCATGGGCCTCATGGTCACCTATGCGCTGCAGGGCGCCACCTACCTCGTCATGAAGACGGAGGGCGATCTGCAGGACAGCCTGTTCGGCATCGTTTGGCCCATGACGCTCGCGTTGCTGGCGTTCATCGTCGCCGTGAGCATCTGGACGCCGCTCACGGACGCCGAAGTCGCCGCGCGATGGTTCAGTTCCTCATTCCGCTATAGCCTTTACCCGGTCCCGATTCTCGTTGCGGTGACGGCGGTCGCCATGTATCGCGCGGTCAAGAGACGCTCCGATTTCGCGCCGTTCGTGCTCTGCAACGTTCTGATTCTTCTCGGCTACCTTGGCCTGCTGATCAGCATTTGGCCGTATGCCATTCCCCGTTCCGTGACGCTGTGGCAAGCCGCTTCACCGCGGTCGAGCCAGGTATTTGCGCTCGTCGGCGCCGTGATCATCATCCCGATCATTGTCGTGTATACGACGGCGGGCTACTGGGTATTTCGCGGCAAAGTCCAGCAAGGCAGCCAGTAACATTGACGGAGGAGAGAACCATGTCGGATACCCCGCACGAAGAGCAGCCCACCCTCGGCAAGCGTATGACGTGGTTCGCCATACTCTGGCTGCTCGGCTTCGTCTTTACCGTTCTGCTCGCCATGCCCTTTCATTTTCTTGTCGTGGCGCTGCAGCGTTGATGGCGGCTGAACGTTCGATCACTTCAGATGCTGTGACTTGATCACCGACCGGAACCACCGCGGGTGGTGCTTTCTCGCCCACCCCGGCGTGACATAGCCGTGAAGCATCGCACCCAGCGTGCCGTCGATCCAGATTCCGGCGTAGACGTGCACCATGATCGCAAGGATCAGGACGAACGCAACGATCGAATGCACCAGCGCGGCGAAGCGAAGAACGTCAATGGCGAAGTATGCAGAGAAATAGCGACGCCAGATGACGATGCCAGATAGCAGTAGCGCGATCATGCAAGGCAACAGCGTCCAGAACAGCATTTTCTGGCCGCCGTTGTACCGAGCCACCTCGGGAAGACCTTCGTCGCGATTCTGGAGAATCTGCAAGATGCGAAGAAGCCATTGAATGTCACTGAGTTCGATGAGGTTGTGGCGCCAGTAGCGAATCGCAAGGCAAGAGAACGCCGAGAACATCACGAGGCCGATGAACGGATGCAGGATTCTCATCCACTGGCCGCCGCCGAACAGCGCCGAAAGCCAGAACATGGCCGGATGAAACAGCGCAAGCCCCGACAACGCGAGCAAGATGAAACTCAGTGCCGTGATCCAGTGAATGGTCCGTTCGTTGGCGTTATAACGCTCGATCAGGAGATCGGGCCTGCGATTAGTGCTGTTCATCTTTTGCCTCCTGGCTGGCCTCTATATCAGCGCGCGCCGCTTCCTCATCGGACTCGTGCACCCGGTTCGGCCCGATCCGGACGTAGTGAAAAAAGGTCGTCAGAAGCGTGAGAAACAGCACCGCCAGCGCCAGCGGCTTGGCAATGCTCTTCCACACCATGACGAGCGGATTGATTCGCGGCCGGTCGGGCAGACCGTGATAGAGAGAGGGCTGATCCGCGTGATGGAGGACATACATGACGTGCGTGCCGCCAACACCGGCCGGATCATAGAGCCCTGCATTCTCGAAACCGCGCCGCTTCAAATCGACGATTCGATCGGCGGCTTGCGCCTTCATGTCTTCCTTGGTGCCGAACATGATCGCCCCGGTCGGGCAGGTCTTCGAGCAGGCGGGCTCCTGACCCACGGCAACACGATCCGAGCAGAGCGTGCACTTGTACATGCGGTGGTCGGTCTTCGAAAGCCTCGGAATATTGAACGGACATCCGGCTATGCAGTAGCCACAACCAATGCAATTCTCTTCATGAAAGTCGACGATGCCATTCGTGTACTGCACGATGGCGCCCGGCGACGGGCAGGCCTTGAGACAGCCGGGATCCTCGCAATGCATGCAGCCATCCTTGCGGATGAGCCACTCCAGATCGCCCTTGGGATTCACGTATTCCGTGAATCGCATGACGGTCCACGAGTGCTCCGATAGATCACGCGGGTTGTCATACACCCCGACGTTCTCGCCAATCTCGTCTCTCAGGTCGTTCCACTCCATGCAGGCGGTCTGACATGCCTTGCACCCGATGCATTTCGAAACGTCGATCAGCTTGGCCACCGTGCCGGTAACAGGAACCCGGTCGCCCGGCGGTGGCACGGTCGTGGCGGACAGCCGCCTGATATCCAGTGATTGCAGGGACACGTTTGCACCTCACACCTTTTCGACCTTGACGAGGAAAGACTTGAATTCCGGCGTCTGCGTATTGGCGTCGCCGACCGATGGGGTCAGCGTATTGGCGAGATAGCCGGGTTTGGCGAGCCCCTTATAGCCCCAATGCAGCGGCACGCCTACCGTGTGAACCTTTTTGCCATCCACCATGAGCGGCCGGATGCGCTTCGTCACGAGGGCGACCGCAACGATGTAACCGCGCTTCGACGACACCTTCACGCTGTCGCCCGAAACGATCCGCAGCTCATCGGCGA
Source organism: Paraburkholderia sp. BR10936 (assembly GCF_040965735.1). NCBI lineage: Bacteria > Pseudomonadati > Pseudomonadota > Betaproteobacteria > Burkholderiales > Burkholderiaceae > Paraburkholderia > Paraburkholderia sp. BR10936. The sequence goes on along the minus strand of NZ_JBFRCM010000011.1, from coordinate 110,619 downwards.
GTTCATCGCCGATCTCGACGAATTGCGCCGGCTGGATGATGGCGTTCAGGCGCGCATGCTTGGTCCAGAAGTGGAAATGCTCGGTCAATCGATACGTCGTGGCCGTATACGGAAATTCGGCGGCTGTGCCGAAATCCCTTCTGTCACGCGCGAATACGCGCGCAACCGGATTGTTCGTCACGTCGGGATGATCCGGATGAAGCGGATTGAAACCAATGGGCGTTTCGAACGGCTCGTAGTGCTCGGGGAACGGCCCTTCGTTCATCTGCCGCCGTGCGAAAAAGCGCGCCACGCCTTCCGGGTTCATGATGAAAGGCCCCATGCCAAGCGAGGGCGCTTCGTCTTCCTTGTAGTCGGCAATATCCGCGCCGGTCCATTGGCGCCCATTCCATTTGAGGATCGTGCGGCTCGGATCGAAGGGTTGTCCATTCAGGTCGCAGGAAGCCCGGTTATAGAGGATTCGTCGATTCTCGGGCCACGCCCACGCCCAGCCAAGCGACTGCCCGATACCGGTGGGATCGCTATTGTCGCGGCGGGCCATCATGTTTCCCGCCTCCGTCCACGCGCCGCAAAAGATCCAGCATCCGCTCGCGGTACTGCCATCGTCGCGAAGCTGCGAAAAGCCCGAGAGTTGCTGGCCGGCTTTCACGGCCATCGCGCCGGCGTTGTGCGGATCGCCGAGGTCCGCCAGCGCCGAGCCGTTGTACTCTTTGGCCAGTTCCTCGGGCGTGGGGCTTTGCGGGTCCGCGTAGGGCCAGTTGAGCTTCAGTATCGGGTCGGCGTACGCCCCGCCTTGCTTGCGATACAGCTCCCGCATCCGGATGAAGAGGTTCGACATGATCTCGGCATCGCCGAGGGCGTCGCCGGGCGGCTCGGCGCCCTTCCAATGCCATTGAAGGACGCGCGAAGAACTGACCACCGAGCCGTTCTCTTCCGCGAAGCAGGTGGTAGGCAGCCGAAACACCTCCGTCTGGATCTTCGCCGGATCGGCCTTGTGAAAGTCGCCAAAGTCCTTCCAGTATTCGGACGTTTCCGTGGCGAGCGGGTCCATGATGACGAGCCACTTGAGCTTGCACAGCCCCTCGAAGACCTTGGCCTTGTTCGGCGCCGAAGCAATCATGTTGAAACCCTGGCAGACATACCCCGTCATCTTTCCCTGGCTCATCGACTCGACGTTTTGAATCAGGTCATAGGTTTTATCCGGCTTCGGCAGATAGTCGTAGGCCCAGTTGTTCTCTTTCGTCGCCGCATCGCCCCACCAGGACTTCATCATGCTCACGAAAAAGGCCCGGTAATTCTGGTAGTAGCTCAATTGATTGGGACGCAGAGGCTTCAGTGCATGGCGCTCGATATACGCCTCGTAGTCCTGTTCGTCTTCCCACGGCAACACCATGTAACCGGGCAACATCTCGCTCAATAGCCCGAGGTCGGTCAAACCCTGGATATTGGAGTGGCCGCGCAAGGCGTTCACGCCGCCGCCCGAGATGCCTATGTTGCCCAGCAGCAGCTGAACCATGGCGCCTGTGCGAATGATCTGTGAGCCGATCGAGTGATGTGTCCAGCCGAGCGCGTAGAGAAGCGTCCCTGCACGATTGGGCGCCGCGGTACTGGCGAGAATTTCGCATACGTGCAAGAACTTCTCCTGCGGGGTGCCGCAGATTTTTTCCACCATTTGCGGCGTGTACCGCGAGAAGTGTCCTTTCATCAATTGATAGACGCACCGTGGATGCGACAACGTCGCGTCGGTCTTCACGAATCCGGTTTCATCGAGTTCATATTCCCAAGTGCTCTTGTCATACGATCGCTTGCCGGCGTCGTAGCCCGAATAGAGCCCGTTATCGAAAGCGAAGTCCTCCCTGACGATGAAGCCGAAGTCGGTGTAGTGCTTCACATACTCGTGCTGGATCTTGTCGTTCGTCAGCAGGTAGTTGATGACGCCGCCCAGAAAAGCGATATCGGTTCCGGTGCGGATCGGCGCATAGTAGTCCGCCACCGAAGCGGTGCGTGTAAAGCGTGGATCGACCACCACGAGCTGTGCGCCGCGATGCGCCTTCGCTTCGACCACCCATTTGAATCCGCATGGATGCGCCTCGGCCGCATTGCCGCCCATGACCAGAATGACATCGGCATTGCGGATATCCACCCAGTGATTCGTCATCGAACCGCGGCCGAACGTCGGGGCAAGACCTGCCACCGTCGGGCCGTGTCAGACACGCGCCTGATTGTCGAATGCGAGCATTCCCAGGCTGCGCACGACCTTATGGGTGAGATAGCCGGCCTCGTTGCTCGCGGCCGAGGCGGCGAGAAATCCTGTGGTGGTCCAACGGTTGACGACTCTTCCCTCGTCCGTTCGATGAATGAAATTCGCGTCGCGGTCGGCTTTCATCAGCGCGGCGATACGATCGAACGCTTCGTTCCAGGAGATGGGCACCCACTTGTCCGATCCCGCCGCGCGGTATTCGGGCAGTTTGAGCCGCGCTTCGCTGTGCACGATGTCGAGCAGACTGGCGCCCTTCGGACATAGCGTGCCGCGATTCACAGGGTGGTCGGGGTCGCCTTCGATATGAATGATGCTGCCCTTGGCGTTTTTGGCGTCGTCGCCGAGCGCGTACATCAGGATCCCGCAGCCTACCGAACAGTACGTGCAGGTGTTTCTCACCTCCGTGGTGCGCATGAGCTTGTATTGGCGCACCTCCGCCAGCGCGGTGGCGGGCGAAAACCCGGTGAGTGCGAGACTCGAACTCGCCAATGTGGTTGCAGTGAGCTTGAGGAACTGGCGCCGGGTCAGGTTATCCATGGACTCCCCCGAGGATCTGCTCGTGCCCGCACGAAGGCACGACACAAGTCATTGTTCCCGATACCCGTCCCCGCGTATTTTCTGAACGCACGCTTTTTTTATTTCGGTGCTTTCCTATACCTTCGTTTAATACTGCGGGGGTTCCTCGGGGCGCCGGCCCATACCCCCGTAGACTACCCGCGCCGGCCGCCACGCGATATCGTGCTGACAGGTTCCCGCACGGACACGGAGGAGAGATCCATGAACGCGCCACTTCTCATCGGCCAGTATGCGAGGTCATCGGAAACCATATCGTGTGAACCGGATCGCAGCCTCGTGCTTCCCGAAGTGCTGCGCTGGACGAGTGCAACGCCCAAGGCATGGGGCACGCGCATCGACAGCCAGTGCATTCTCGTCGCGCTTTGCCTGAACCAGTCGCTCCTGACGCTGGCGATAGACGGCGTGTCATTTCATGACGGCGTCGTCGATCGAGGCGCGGTGCTCGTGATACCCGCCGGTTCCCAGATCGATGCGCGTTTCGCGACGCCGAGCGACTTCCTGCATCTTCATGTTCCGCCATACTGGCTCACCGAGTGGCTGGACAACGACGAGGTGCCGGAAATCGATTCCGTTTTGTCCGAGCCGCAGCATCTTCGCGATCCGGTGGTCTTCAAGCTGACCGGCACGCTGTTGCGCGCGATTCACGGCAAAACCTCCACGAGCACGTTTTACGCGGACGGCATCATGTTGTCCATTCTCGCGCGCCTGCTCGAAATCATGGTCCTGCGCGCCACGATCAAACCCGCTCGCGCGCCCTCCGTCTCGCCGCTCGAGGCGTGGCGCGTGAAGATGGCAATCGATTTCATCGACCAGCGTATCGACCAGAGCATGACGTCGGCCGAACTGGGCGCGGCGGTCGGTCTGTCGCCCATGCACTTTGCGGCGCGCTTTCGCGCCGCGACGGGCACCTCGCCGCATACGTTCATCCTTCGCAGACGCATCGAACACGCCCAAACGCTGCTCGCCACCACGAAGTCGACGGTCGCCGATATTGCCTTTAGCGTGGGATTCCGTACGCAGGCGCACTTCACCACCGTGTTTCGACGCCACGTCGACGATACGCCGCATCGCTGGCGCGGCAAGCACGGGGCGACGGTGCGCCTGGGAGCGCGTGACCTTGCCAACGTGGCATGTCGCGCCACGCCCGACACGCTGACGCGCTGACGCGCTACACGTGGCTTCTGTGCGGACCGTCCAGCTTCGCTTGCGCTGCCTGGAGGTCCACCGTCTCGAACCCCTCGGTGAATTGCTCATAGACGGAAACCAGCACAGTTTGGGCGTGATGCGTCTTGCCAAACCTGTGGCTCAGTCGAGCGAGGCTGGTTGCCGCGCGCAGCGCCCAGGACAGTGCGCCTTGCTGACAGGAAAGCTCGATTGCCTGCTGATACAGGCTCTCAGACAGGCCCAGCATATCGAGCGCGTCGTTCTCTTCGAGTATTTCTCCCTTGATGCGCAACAGTTCCGGCATGCACCACAACTCGTCGTGCGCGTTCGCCCATTCCAGTGCTTCCTCGACGACCGCGCGCGCTTCCACGTTGCGCCCAAACGCGCGCAGCCCGCGCGCGTAGACCCCCGCGTACATCGCATAGCGCAGACCGATATGCTCGCGCCTGTACTGCTCCAGCCCGGCACGCAGTATCGGCAGACCGGACGGCTCGCCGCACTCGATCAGCACGGCGCCGTGCAGGCAACATGGCATCGCTTCGAAAATGACGAGCCCATGCTTTGCGAGGTGGTCCTGCAAACGCTTGAGATGGGCTCGCGCCGCGACCAGATCCCCCACCTGCAGGGCGATCGGCACCGATGCAAGCGCGAGCACATAGCCGAGCGTCAACGGATGGCCGCTGGCCTGCGCGTCGCTTCTTGCTTCGTGTTCCAGCCGCAGCGCCTGATCGGCCAGCCCCTGAATCCACAACACGTTGGACAGGATGGTTCTGGAGCCGTTGCGCCAGTCGACGTGGACCGGCGAGAGTTGCGGCCGCTGGAGCGGCGCGAGATGGCGGCTCAGCACGCGCTCGAGATGTTCGCGCGTTTCCGCCTGCTTGCCCATGTGATGCCAGGTGAACGCAGTGAGCCTGTCGCCATCCGAAAGCGCGACGGCGTTGCCCGATGCCTGTGCCACGAAGCGGAAATTTTCGAGCAGTGCGTCGGCTGCGCAGTTCTTGCCGGCATAAACCAGCGCGCAACAGCCCGCAAACAATGCGCGCAACTGATATTCCTTGTCATCGAGCGCTCGCGCAATCGTCAATGCCGTTCTCCACGCGGCGTCGACCTCGGGAATCACGCCGCACGTGTACATGGCCGCTGCAGCCAGCGCCGTATGAAGCTTCATGCGATAGCGCTCGAATGCGGGCGAGCCGCCATCGATGCCCAACAACGCCTGCTGCACGCGCTTGCGGCATTCCTCGAGCGACGACAGGCGCAGCCACGCCGGGATGGCCGCTACCGTGAGCGCCGCGCCAAGCTCGGCCTCCGCCCGTGCCGCAAACGCCCAGTCGAGCGCCGCGCGCCCGTCGTCGATCGCGCGCAAATGCCCCTCCACCCAGCGGCGTTCCGGCTGCGTGCTCCATTGATCCTCGGCGCGTGCGTACATGTCGAGAAAATGTCCGGCGTGACGGCGCGCGACGGTGTCCAGTTCGCCCGCGTCGGCAAGCTTGCGGCGCGCATAGTCGCGCGTCGAATCGAGCAGCCGGTAGTGCACGGTTTCGCCGCGTACGTCCGCGGTGACCATCGACTTCGCCACGAGGCTCGCGATCGCATCGATCGCATCGCGGCTGGAAATGCCGTCTCCGGCCGCCACCGCTTCGGCCGAACGCAGCACGAAGCTGCCCGCGAATATCCCGACGCGGCGCAAGACGACACGCTCGACCGCGGGCAGCAATTGATGACTCCAGTCCAGCATCGCGGCCAGCGTCCGGTGCCGCTCGGGGGCCGTGCGCCGCCCCTGCCCGAGCGCGAAAAAGCGGTCGTCGAGCAGGCCCAGCAATTCGCGCACGCCGAATGCATCGAGACGCGTGGCCGCGAGTTCGATCGCGAGCGCGATGCCGTCGAGCCGCCGGCAAATTTCGCCGACCACGGGCGCGTCGTCGTCGTCGAGTTCGAAGTCGCCGCGCCTCGCGCTCGCACGCTCCATGAACAGTTGCACCGCCGGATAGCGCAGCGCGACGTCTGCGGTCAGCCCCTCAGTGGCAAGCGGGCTGGCTAGCGGCTCGAGGCGGCACACGTGCTCGCCGGCCGCCGCCAGCGGCTCGCGGCTGGTGGCGAGCACCAGCACCCGCGGCGAGGCGCAAACGATACGCTCGACGATGGCGCAGGCGGCTTCGATGACGTGCTCGCAACTGTCGAGCACGACGAGCTGTGGGCGCTCGCGCAGCGCGAAATAGCTCGCCAGCGCCGAGGCGACGTCGTTCGAATGCACGGCCAAGCCCAACGCCGCCGCGACGACATTGGGCACGAGATGCGCGTCGGCAATCGTCGAGAGGTCGACGAACCAGACCTCGTGCTCGCCCGCTTCGGCCATTTGCCGCGCGAGCGCCAACGCCACCGTCGTCTTGCCGATTCCGCCCGGACCCGCAACGGTCACGAGCCGCGCGTCGAGCAAGGATTTAAGCAGCGCCTGAATGTCGGACGCGCGCCCGAGCGGGCGCACCAGTGCCAGCGGAACAGGGTTGCCGAGGCGAGGCTCTGCGCCGCCATGCGCCTCATCCGGCGCGGGCAATACCCGTTCCACCGGTGCGACGAAGCGATAGCCGCGGCCCACCACCGTGGTTAGATAACGCTGATCGTGCGGGCCTTCGCCTAGCGCCTTTCGCAACGCGGCGATTTGCACCTTGAGGTTGCCTTCCTCGACCACGGTGTTCGGCCAGGCCCGCGCCATCAATTCCTGCTTCGTGACCAGTTCGCCGCCACGCTCCACGAGCGCAACGAGAATCTCCAGCGCGCGGTTGCCCACCCGCACCGCATTGCCGCCATTGAACAGCATCCGCTGCGCGGGTATGAGCTGGAAAGCGCCGAACAGAAAGGCTTCGCCCGCGGCATCTGGATGATTGGCCACCACGCTTCACCTGATATCTGGCTGACACCGGCCAATATACCAGCATGGTCACACGACCCGCCGGATCGCCTCCCGCGCGCGCGATTGCCGCTCGGGCAGGACGCCGTGGATTTGCGGCACCACGCCCGCGCCCTCGCCGACCGCGGCCGACACGCGCTTGGTCGATCCCGAGCGCACGTCGCCGATCGCGAACACGCCGCTTACGCTCGTTTCCAGGGTGTGGCCGCCTTCGTCGCGCGCGCCATGCACCTCTGTGCCCGTCAGCACGAAGCCTTTGGCATCGGTCTCGATGCGGCACCCGTCGAGCCATTGGGTGTTCGGCTGTGCGCCGGTGAAGAGAAAGAGATGCCGTACGCTGAATGAAAGTTCACCTTGCGCGCCTTCGCACCTGACACCGGCGAGCCCACCATCGTCCTCGGCGAGGGAGGTCACTTGCGTGTCGGTATGGAGCGTCACGTTGGGTAGCCGGGCGATCCGGTCGATCAGGTACTGCGACATATGCTCCGCAAGACTGTGATCGCGCACGATGAGGTGCACATGCCGGGCATGAGACGCCAGATACACCACACCCTGTCCGGAAGAGTTGCCGCCGCCCACGACCACGACTTCCAGCCCCTGACACAGTTTCGCCTCGACCGGCGACGATCCGAAGAACACGCCCCGGCCCGTCAAGCGCTCGAGGCCTTCGATGTCCGGTTTCGCGTAGACGGCGCCACAGGCAATCACTATGGTATGCGAGGCAATGCGCTTGCCGCCGTCGAGCCCCACCGCGAGCGGGACGCCATCGCAACAAAGCGAAGTGACGCGCGTCGGAATCGAAATATGGACGCCGAACTTCTGTACCTGCATGAAGGCCCGTCCGGTCAACGCCTCTCCGGAAATGCCGGCCGGAAAGCCCAGATAGTTCTCGATCCGGGCACTCGTGCCGGCCTGCCCGCCGGGGCCCCAGCTGTCGAACATCGCCACCGACAAACCCTCGGAAGCCGCGTACACGGCCGCCGCCAGCCCGGCGGGCCCGGCACCGACGATGAGCACGTCGTAGACATGCCCGGGGTCGAAATCGGGCAGCCAGCCAAGACGCGTCGCAAGCTCGCTCTCATCCGGTGCGCGCAGCACCGTGCCGTCCGGACAGACGACGACCGGGAAATCGGCCTCGGTTGCCGAGAGGCGTTGCAGCAGCGACACGGTTTCGGGATCTTCGCGCGCGTCGATCAGCGAATACGGATACGAGTTTCGTCTGAGCAGATCCTGCAGCGCGATCAGGCGGGCGTCGGTCGATTCGCCGATCAGCACGGGGCCGCTGCCGCGCTCGATCAAGCTGACGCGCCGTAGAATCAGCGCGCGCATGATCTTCTCGCCCAGTTCGGCCTCCATGACAAGCAGCCTGCGTAGATCCTCCGACTGAATCACGATGGCGGTCGTGTTTTCGATGACGACGCCGTCGCCAAGGCACGGATGATCGAACAGCTGCGCGATCTCCCCCATGAACTGACGCGGACGATACTCGAAGGTGCGATGGACACGGCCCAGCGCATCGCGCCGGATCACACGCACATGCCCTTCGAGCATGACGACGAGGCCGGGAGCCGGGTGTCCCATCGAGAACATCAGTTCGCCGGCCCGCCACTGCATCACCGTGCCGAACGCGCGCGCCCTTTCGATTTCGCGCTCCGGCAGCAGCGGAAACATCTGCTCCTGCGGGCTCGACAGCACCGAGATCGGCGCATCGGTATCCGTCGAGCGGGTCATTTCCGGTTGGTCGTTTTCCATCGATGCCTCAATTCGCCATGAGCGTTCAGAAGGCGAGCGCGGCGAGCGCCGCCTCGGCAACCTCGATGTCCTGCTCGACGGTTCCCGCACTCGTGCCCACTGCGCCAATGACGTTCCCTTTGAAAACGATCGGAATGCCTCCGCCGAAGATCACCACCTTGCCGGCGTTGGATTCCTGTATGCCGTAGAGCGGCTTTCCCGACTGGGCGAGCGTCGCCAGATCGGCGGTCGCCGTGTCGAAGATCCGGGCGGTCGCTGCCTTGTCGATCGCAAGATCGATGCTGCCGATCAGCGCGCCGTCCTGACGAAGAAACGCGATCAGATGTCCGCCCGCGTCGACCACCGCGATGTTGTACGCGATGCCAAGGCTCGTGGCTCGCGCCTCGGCGGCGCCAACCATCTTCTTCGCATCGTCCAGCGTGAGGCTATCGTAGGATCGTGGCATGTCGCCCCTCGAATATCCGTACCGTGTCGTGTGACGCACTGCTAACGATAATCAAACAGGCTGATTCGCGCCGGATCCCCTGCGAGTGCGCAAAAGACCTTGCAAGGGGACAACGCCGATGCCGTGTTGCGCGACTCAAAACGTCAGGTCATGCAGCTCGCGGACCCTGTCGATCAGCCACTGAAAGAACGACTCTTCCGACTGGGCGGCGGGCTTTGACGTGCCCATCCGGTCGAGGGTCTGTTGACGGCGTGAAAGCAGTCCGCACATCGACTGGACGATGTGCGGGTAGTTCTTGAAGAGGGGCGTCAGCGCGTCTTTCTTGGCGCGATAGATCACGCCATTCGTGAGAGCCGTGACCGTCACGCGTGCCGCGAGGCCTGCAAGCAAGCCGTCTTCGCCACACGTTTCGCCCGGGCCGAACCGCGCCACCTCGATCTGTTCCGCGCCTTTGCTGGTCACCGCAGAGAGCACGCCGGAATCGACGATCATGAGCGCGTCGGACACGCTGCCCGATGTGATCAGCACCTCGCCCGCTTCGTAGGCGTGGCAGGACAGCGCCTGTGCGAGTCGCGCGAGTTCTTCGAGCGGCAAGGCGGCGAACAGTTGAACGCGGCGCAGCACGTCGATGCGCCCATCGCCCGAGCCCGCCGTCGGGTCGCGCGGGCGGGAATCGCCGGGGGCTCTGAGGTCGACCCCGGCCGCAGCGAGATGCCGATAGCAAAGATCGTAAAGCTCGTTGGACACCGCGGCTTTCTTGCCCATGTCGTCGACAAAGGCGGTCACTTCGTACGAGAGCGACTGGACGCTCGCCCCCTTCACGAGCACCGACGGCGCGGGGTCGGCGAGCACCGCGCGCACGCCCTCGAGCGCGAGACGTAGCGCATCGAGTACGACACCGGGCCGCGCCTCGGGCGTGATTTCGAGCGTGATGGTCAGGCCGTGCAGCGCCGCGGGGCGGCTGCTGTTGGTGATCTTCGCCTTCGCGGCCACGGCGTTCGGCACGATGATGACGTCGCCCTGCCCGGTCAGCAAATGCGTTGCGCGCCAGTTCATCTCCAGCACCTTGCCTTCCACGCCGTCGATGGAAACCCAGTTGCCGACTTCATATGGCTCGGTGGTATTGATCACGATGCCCGCAAAGACGTCGCTGAGCGTACTCTGGATCGCGAGGCCCAGAACGATCGCGAGCGCGCCAGACGTGGCAACGAGACCACGCACCGGCAGTTCGAGAACGAAGGCCAGCGAGGCGACCACGGCGGCAAGAAACGCGACCGCGCCGAATACGTCTTCGAAGAGCCGTTGACGGCGCCACGTCTCCGGCAGGAACAGGGTATCGAGCACGATGCTCAAAAGGCGCGCGCCGGTCAGCCACCAGATGATCTCGAGCACCGCGCCCGCCACATGCAGCGCGCGAGAGCCTTCGAACGGCGGCTGGGAGAAAGGACTCAGCCCCGAACTGAACAGCAGCGCACTCAGCGCCCCATAGATGCACAGTCGCGTGAGGAGTCTCGCCACTTCGTTGCGCGGCACGGCGCTGCGCCACACCGCGACGTCGATGGCCACCAGCGCGAAGCCGAAGATCAGCGGATTGTCCACACCGGCTCCCAGGGTCAGTCGAGCGCAATGAGCGTGTTTTTCAGGCGTGACTGAATGAAGTCGAGAAAGCACTGAATGCGGATGGAGAGCGTCAAGTTGCGGTAGAACACCGCGTGCACTGGTTGCAGCTCGTTGTTCAAGGCCTCGAACGTCAGTTTCACGAGGCGGCCGGCGGCGATGTCCTGCGCGGTCGTGAAGTTGGCAAGACAGGCGATACCCTGCCCCGCCAGCGCCAGTTGACGGATCGTCTCGCCGCTCGAGGCGCTCAAGGCAGGACGCACCTGAAGACACTTTCCGTCGGCGCTGCGCATGGGCCAGACGTTGCGCCACTCGCGCTCCGTGAAGCCAATCAGCAAGTGGCCGGCCAGGCCCTGAACACTCGCAGGTTCGCCGTGGCGAACGATGTATTCGGGGCTGGCCACCACCTGCATTTGCACCGCGCCCAACGGCCGCGCGCGCAGCGTCGAATCGCTCAACGCGCCCGTGCGAATTGCAATATCGGTGCTCTCGGCCAACAGGTCGATGTTGAATTCGCTCGTGTTGAGCTGGAGTTCGATGTCGGGATAAATACGGCGGAATTCCCCGATGTGCGGCACGATCGCATGCAGCATGAAAGCGGACGCGGCATTGATGCGCAACCTTCCCACCGGCGCTTGCAGGCGCCATGTGAGACGCTCTTCGAGGTCTTCCATGCGGTGCAGAATTTCCCTGGCATGGCCGAGGTAGAACGCGCCTTCCTCCGTGAGATGCATGCGGCGCGTCGTGCGGTTGAGCAGAGTCGCACCGACCTTCTCTTCCAGCTTCGACAGCGTACGGCTGACCGCCGAGGGGGCAAGGCCAAGGCTTTGCGACGCCGCTGTAATCGAACCCGATTCGACAACGCTGACGAAGATGGTGAGATCCTCAGAGGTGGCTTTCATTGGAATGACACGCAGGCTGCGCCATGACCTGTCCAACCTATTTCACGCGGGGAATACGTCGGCTATTGCATGCAGACGTCCCGATAGTCGACAGTGCGCCGATAGACATTTCGGCCGAGCCACGGGACGAAGGTAAATTCCATATACGCATCGCTGCAAACGATGATCCAGTTGTGTAACGTCACTTTCTCAGACTGATACATGTTTACTGACTCCAGAAGACCCGCCGCGTGAGCCACATGCCGGCACTCCTCACGACGATTTCAGAGTAGTCGTCCGCTGAAGGCAAGTCCACGCTACCATGGCATACGTCAATCGCCGCCCGCCGTGCAGGCACTATACGTTCGTATGGGAAGCATCGTCGCGCGACGCGAACGAATCGACCATCGGCGCACCCGCCTCGCAAAACTCGAATCGGCGGGACCCTAAACCTTGGTATAAGCCTTATACGGATTGCGCGAGCGCTTCGAACCCATCGTAGGGCTATGCGTCTGCCACGCGCCGCATTATCCTGGTCCCTGCCTGTTTCACGTCTACGCGTACGGAGGCCATCTTGGCGAACCCTGCCTTGTTTATGCCGATGAGAGTTGGCAATCTCGAACTGGCAAACCGCATCATCATCGCGCCGATGTGCCAGTACTCCGCGAAGCACGGCTGCATGAACGACTGGCATGTCGTGCATCTGGGCCACCTGGCCATCTCCGGCGCGGCGCTGCTCACCATCGAAGCGACGGCCGTGGTGCCCGAAGGCCGTATCACCTATGCGGACGTGGGGCTCTATGACGACCAGACGGAAGCCGCGATGCGGCGCACGCTGGAGGCGATCCGTCACTGCTCGGACGTCCCCGTCGGCATTCAACTGAGTCATGCCGGGCGTAAAGCCTCAACGGAGGTGCCGTGGAAAAAGCCCGCTCAATTCCCGCCTGACCACGCGCTCGGCTGGCAAACCGAAGCGCCCTCGCCGGTGGCGTATGCAGAAAACTACGTTCCACCTGTCGAACTCGATCACGAAGGGCTTCGCCGTGTGCGTCACGCGTTTGTCGCCGCGACGCATCGCGCACATCGCATCGGCATCGACCTGATTCAGCTGCATATCGGCCACGGCTATCTTCTGCACCAGTTTCTTTCGCCGCTCTCGAACCGGCGCACCGACGAATACGGCGGCACGCTCGAAAACCGCATGCGTTTTCCGCTCGAAGTATTCGACGAGGTTCGCGAAGCCTTTCCCCGCAACAAGCCGATCACCGTGCGCGTATCGGGCACCGACTGGGTCGAAGGCGGCTGGGATATCGAGCAGACCATCGCATTTTCCGCGGCGCTCGAAGCGCGCGGGTGTGACGCCATCCACGTCACCAGCGGCGGCCTGCACCCCGACCAAAAGATTCCAGTGGGACCCAACTACCAGGTGCCGCTCGCGCGTGCGGTCAAGGAAACCGTTTCGATGCCGGTGGTCGCAGTTGGATTGATCACGGGCTTCGAGCAAGCCGACGCCATCGTGTCGACCGGAGACGCCGATTTTATTGCGCTGGCCCGGGCGATACTCTACGACCCGCGCTGGCCCTGGCATGCCGCGGCGGACCTTGGCGCGCATGTTCGCGCGCCGAAGCCCTATTTGCGCTCGCAGCCTCGCCGCTTCAGAGACCTCTTTGAAAGCGAGTGAGCACAGACAATATGGTTAACTGGCGGCTTCGAGCGCGGTCAGCACCTTGACGTCCGGTGCAGAAAGCAGCCAGTTCACGACCTTGGCCCGATAGTTCTGATAGTGCGCGCTCGCCCTGTGCGCATCCATTGCGGCAGGACCGTCGTAGGTCTCGAACAAATGGAAGCTCGTTGGCCCTTCCGAAATGCGATAGAGGTCGTAACGCAAGTTGCCGGGCTCCTTGCGCGACGCGCTCACCATCCTGAGCAATTCTTCCTCCACGTCCTCAACATGCTCCGGCCTGGGGACGATGCTCGCGAAAACGCTGATATTCATAAGCTGGACCTCGAGAATCATTGAGCACATGCTGCAACCGGCCATCACTTCTCGCCGGACGCTTCCATTCTTTCCCGATACTCGCCGGGAACATGCAGCCTGCCGTTGAGATGGCCATACAATGCGATCCCCATCGATAGCGACGTGTCGTCGATGGCGTTCAGAAGGCGCTTCGCCGCGCGCTGCGCCGACGGCGAGAGCGCGAGCAATTCGGACACCATCTCGTCGGTGGCGCTCTCCAGATCGCTATCTGGCACGAACTCCGTCGCAATGCCCCAGTCATAAGCCTGCGGCCCGGGAATCTGGCGCGAACGCATCACGATATCCTTGGTGCGGCACGTTCCCACCATTTTCTTGAGCCGGGCCGCGCCTCCCGATCCCGGCAACTCGCCGAGTCTGCGTTCGGACAACGCATATAACGTCGTCTCAGTTGCAAGACGAAAATCGCAGGCCAGCGACAGCTCGAATCCCACCCCAAAGCAGTAGCCGCGATTCGCGGCGATCACGGGCTTGCCGCAGCGCGCAGGCGCAGATACGCTCCACGCCAGCCGCGAAATGCGCTCAGCAGAGGCTTCGGCCAGTCCGCTGAGATCACCGCCCCCGGAAAAATGCTCACCCGCCGAGCGAAGGACGATCACGCGAACACGGGGGTCTTCGTCCAGTGCCTCGAACACCACGCGCAATTGTTCACGCTCTTCGAGGCTCACGATATTGAGTGGCGGCCGCTGCAACACAATATCGGCGCGAGCATTCGAGTCCGCGAATTCCAGACGAAATCCATCGAGCTTGCTGAGCAAGATCTGCCCCGGGTGAACGATCTCGACCATGAATCTGCCTCTCGCGTCTGCGTGTCGAATAATTTGAATAGACCGCATCCATCATGAATGAATGGGCAAGCCGAATGATCAACTGAACGCCGGGTGTTGAGTCCAATATGCCACCCGTGCACCGGGACAGGAAGTTAAAAGTGGTAAAGCGTCGTAGTATCGCGGTCGGCTGGCGCCAGGGTGATCGAAAGTGATGCGCCGCTTAAAATGCGGTGCGATTGGGAAAGACTTCGGCAAACGAAACAGCTGAAAATGCTCCTGGAGGGCGATGTTCAGACGCCATTCTCACGGGGCGTAACCCCTCCTTCTTCCAAGGAGCACAGCGATGTTCTTACGCAAGCTTTTGCCCATCGTGGCTTTGACGGTCACTTCCGCTCTTGCTGTCGGCCCGTCATTGGCTCAAACCGACGCGTCGGCGCCCACATCGACAACGGTCAGCAAAGAGACCATCCGGGCCCAGAATCGCCAACTCGAAAACCAGGTGAGGCGCACGCTCACGAAGACCAAGGATCTTGACGCGGGCGGCATCATCGTCGTCGCGCGCAGCGGCAAAATCACGCTCGACGGGACGGTACCGGATGAGGATCAGATCCAGCTCGCCGGCACGGCTGCCGCCGGCGTACCGGGCGTGTCGAACGTGACCAACAACGTGCGTATGCGCGAAGCCGGCCACTGATGTGCGTGGTTCGGGGTTCGGGCGGCGGCTGCATGCGCCGCCCCAGGTTCGTCAATTAGCGCGGAGCAGATCGTGCGACGTCCCGTCGATGATTCCGAGCATCTCCGCCTTGGAGAGGAACTCGCTGAGGGTCTTTGTTCCGAGGCGTCGCATGCCCTCGCCGCGATAGATCTTCACCGTGATTTCCGTGATGCCCAACTCGTCGGCGATCTCGCGATTCGATGCGCCACAAGCAACGCAATGCATGACCTGCCTCTGGCGCGGCGTCAATTCGAGCCAGCGGCTTTTGACGTCCTGCGCCGCCGCGACATCCTCGATCCGTCGCCGATCGAGGTCGACCGCTTCCGCTATCGCCTCGAGCAGATCCTGGTCGCGCACGGGCTTGGTGAGGAAATTGACCGCACCGGCCTTCATCGCTTTCACTGTCATCACGATGTCGCCATGACCCGTGATGAAAATGACGGGATGCGCAATGCCGCGCTGCGAAAGTGCCTGCTGCACCATCAGCCCGCTCGCGCCGCGAAGGCGAACGTCCAGCACGATACACGCGGGACTGCGAATAGTGCCGCTTTCGAACGCGTCGATCAACGCCTCGCCGCGTGAGAACGCACTTGCCTTTATTCCCACCGACCTCAGCAATTGCTCGAGCGACTCCCTGACGTCGTCGTCGTCGTCGACCAGGAAGACCGTTGGCGCCTCACCGCCGTGGGTGACCGCATGCTTATCGCTCACTGAAGTGCCCCAAAGGGATTCGACAAAGCTAATATATACCGGCGTTATCGCCACCGCCATGCGAACCCGTTAGCGCAATCAAATCAGTGAGGCGCCACACAACCTCGTATACGGCGCATCGGTATGAGGATAGTTATTTAGGCCGTATGTGCCGGAATCATGTGTGCTTTGCCAATTGCGCCTTGAGCGCGTCAAGTCCGCCTTCATAGATTTGCGCGAAAAGGCGCGACGCTTCCTGCTCCGTCACGCCAACCGGCACAAACTTGCCCGACCACTCCACGCGACAGGTCATTGCACCCTTCTCCACCACGCTCAATGTCGAAACATAATCGCTCACTGGAAAGGGCGCTTTCAGGATCGCATAGCTGTAGCTGCGCGAAGCTTCGCTAAACGAAAGCATGCGCTCGACAATCGGATCGCCAGCTGGATTGGCGAGATGACGCACACGGCCGCCATCAGTCAATTCGCTCTTCGGTATATAGGGCAACCAGTCAGGTAACGAACCGAACCCACCGATCAATTGCCAGACCTTTGCGGCCGGCAACGCGACTTCGAGCGCTGCGAAAGCTTCCGCCATGATGTCCCCCTACTTGCTGTCGATGGGTAACGGCGCCAGCGGCGATACCAGGCCCTGCTCCCGCATCTCGCGCCAGAAGTCATGAGGAATCGGCACCTTCAGCGCGGCGACGTCTTCCGCGATACGCTCGGGCCGGCTCGCGCCCGGTATGACCGCGGCCGTGGCTGGATGCGCGAGCACGAACTGCAGGGCCGCTGCCTTGACGGGAATCGCGTAGCGTTCCGCGAGCGCCCGAATTCGCGCGACCTTTGCAAGGATTTCCGGTGAAGCCTTCTGATATTCGAAATGCGTGCCGCCGGCCAGCACGCCCGAGCTATACGGGCCACCCACGACAATGTCGACCCCTTTCTCGAGCGCGGCGGGCATCAACCGCTGCAGCGCGACTTCATGATCCAGAAGCGTATAGCGCCCCGCCACCAGCATGCCATTGGGCTTCGCATCAGCCAGCCCGAGCGTCAACTCGATCGGTTCGACGCGATTCACACCGAGGCCCCAACCTTTGATGACGCCCTCGTCGAGCAGCTTCGACAACGCGCGAAATGCGCCGGTGTGCGCCACTTCGAATTCCTTGAGCCACGCGTCGCCATGGAAGTCCTGCGCGATATCGTGGACCCAGACGAAATCGATGCGATCGACCTGAAGACGTTTCATGCTGTCTTCGAGCGATTGCATGGTGCCGCGCTCTGAGTAGTCGTAGAGAATCTTGTTCGGCAGTGCAAATTCGAACAGTCCGCCCTTTTCGCCAAAATCCCGCTCGCCGGTTTCGACTTCATCGAGAATCAGGCGGCCGACTTTGGTGCTGAGAATATAGTCGTCGCGTTTGTGCTTCGACAGCGCTTTGCCGATACGCAACTCGGAAAGCCCTGCGCCGTAAAACGGTGCGGTATCGAAATAACGTACACCCTGCTGCCACGCCGACTCGACCGTTTCCAGCGCTTCTTCCTCGGGAATATTGCGGAACATGTTCCCGAGTGGGGCGGCGCCAAATCCCAGCGGACCGTTCAACAAACTGCTTCGAATACTCATCTCTGACTCCCACTCTGGTATGAGTCTCCCTGGTAGTTGTCCGAACGATACCGCCGCGTCGCACGCAATACCAGCCATACGAGCGGCTGTGGCGTGACGTGGAAAGCGCTTCTGTCTAATACTTTCGTTTAACTCAAGAAAAATTATTTCTGGCGCGTGCGTGAATCGGCGCAATGGATCAGACGATGGTGTGCTATGAGCGGCGGCGTGTCGGCGTGCGAGGCACTACGCCCAGCATTTGCGCCTGGCGGACAAGATCGACCACCGAATGAATGCCCATCTTGCGCATGACCTGTCCGCGATGCAATTTCACCGTGATCTCGCTGACATGCATTTCCTCGGCGATCTGCTTGTTCAGCAGACCGGCTAGCACGAACTCCAGCACCTCGTGCTCTTTCGGCGTGAGCGCTTCGAAACGTTGGCGCAGTTCGGCCAGTGCGGAGTCCGAAGAGAGGCGTGCCGCGTCGCGCATGAGCGCCTGCGCCACCGCATCGAGCATGTCCTGCTCACGAAACGGCTTCGTGAAGAAGTCCACCGCTCCTGCTTTCATCGCTTTGACCGACATCTCGACGTCGGCATAACCGGAGATGAAAAGGATCGGAATATGCGGCGCGATTTTCGCTATCGACCGCTGGAACGCGAGCCCGTTTTCTCCCTTCAGCCGCACGTCGAGAATGAGGCAGCTCGGCACATCGTCGCGCGCAAAATTGACGAACGCGTGCGGCGAATCGAAAAGCTCCACACGATGTCCAACCGAGCGAAGCAGGCCGCCTAGCGCGAGTCTCATTTCCTCGTCGTCGTCGATCACATAGACAACCGACGGCCCTGGCGTGCCGCTGTTGTCCGCTGTAGTCGACCTGGCCATGATAGTCATCCGACTTTCCTCGGGCGTCACGACGCTCGCGTGTCGCGGCAGGCGATTGCACCGCTCAGCGTACGCTGCATACGTAAGAAAACGATTAAGGACCGACGACTCTACCCCGATTCCATTGTAGCAGCGCGCTAAAACTCCAAACCGGCCAGATGACAGCCGATATTATACGAACGTATGGTTATCGAAAGTTGTTTGTCGGACTAGTCTACGAGGCAGATCTTCTGTTCCCCATTAGGTGCACATCGTGACGCCTGTCGCCCTTGTTTCCATAGTCGAAGACGACGAATCCATGCGCATTGCAACGGCGAGCGCCATACGGTCGATGGGTTGGGAAGTCCTGACATTCGAATCCGCGGCCGCGTTTCTGGATTCGGGCGCCGTTAGCCAAACAAACTGTCTGATCAGCGACGTCAGTATGCCGGGCATGTCGGGCATCGAAATGCATGCCTGCCTGCTGGCCAACGGCTACGCGCCTCCCACCATCTTCCTCACGGGCTATCCCACCGCACGCGACGAAGCCGCTGTCCTCGCCAACGGCGCGCTGGCCTACCTGCCCAAACCTACGGACTTCGATATCGTCGCAAGGAGCGTCAAATGTGCGCTTGATAAAGCGAGGTCTCCACGCGCGGATTGAAGCCCCGCGCCTTCTTTAGTTCACTTCCATTCAGACCAGGCGGCGCGCGCCAAACGTGAAGGCGAAAACCAGCAGCCCCGCGAGCGTCAACGCAAAACCCGCCCAAACCGCGGACAGCAGGCCCCACCCGGCTCCGATCGCCAGCGCCCCGGCCCAGGCGCCAAGCGCATTCGCGACGTTCAGCGAAGCGAGATTCATGGCCCCCATCAGCGTCGCGGCTTCAGGCGCGAGTGCCGTGAGACGAACCTGGATGGTCGGAATGGCGCCCATCATGGTCGCACCGATACCAAGCAGCGAAAGCATCAGCACCCACACCGAGTCGCCGAACAGCGCCAGCAGCGCTAATACGACGAGCGCAGAACCGAAGCCCAATAACAGTCCCATCGCGTTGTGCTTGTCGGCAATGTGCCCTCCCGCGGCATTGCCGAGCGTCATGCCGATACCGAAGAGCGCCAGTGCAACGGGAATCGCCGATGCGTGCAACCTGGCGACGTCGGTAACGAAGGGTCCAATGAACGTGTAGACCGCAAAGATACTGCCGACACCCAGCGCGGCGACGCTCATCATGACCCAGACCGACGGCTTGCGCAGCGCGCCGAGTTCCTGCTTCAACGGGCCGCCATTCAACGCATCGTTCACCGGCACCCAGGCCCACAACGCGGCAAGCGCGAGCAGCGCCAGCACGCCGACGGCAATATACGTTTCCCGCCAGCCGAGTGTCTGCCCGAGGAATGTCGCGAGCGGCGAACCGAATATCGTCGCTATCGTCAGCCCGGTCATCACGAATGCAAACGCCTTGCCCGACGCGCCGGGCCCAACGATATACGACGCCACAAAAGCGCCGGCGCCGAAATACGCGCCTTGTGGCAAACCGCTGATGAACCGGGCGACTGCGAGCATGCCGATATGGGTCGCCGCGGCGGAAAGCAGGTTGCCCGCGGCGAACACCGCCATCAGGATCAGCAAGAGCGTTCGCCGGTTCAGCCTTGCCGCCGCCAACGTCAACACCGGCGCGCCAATGACGACGCCAAACGCATAGGCCGTGACCGCATGGGTCGCGCGCGGAATACTGATATCGAGGTCCGACGCGAAGAGCTGCAGAATGCCCATGCTCGCGAACTCCGAGGTGCCGATGCAAAAGCTCCCGAGCGCAAGGGCAAACAACGTGCGGCCACGCTTGTCTGCCTCCGACTCCTTCGTGCAATGGATTTCAACGGCTTCGCACTCCGCCGCGTACGCTTTTTCATGCATGGCAAATCCCACGGTCGATCACAGGCCTCTATCGCCGCGCCGCAGTTCCTCAAAGCTTAGAAACGGCGCCGGTGAAATGACAGTAAATTTCGGTTAAAAAAGGTAGCTACGCTACGTCGGGCTTCGCGCCTCTCTTCCGGGCCGCGCGGGCCCGTTTTTCTGCGCAATTTGCGCGTCCATCGAGAAAGAACACTTGCTACACCGCCTCCATACTGGCTTCGCGTAGTCGATCGTGTTCTACCCGAAGTCGTTGAGGTTGTCATGAAAGCCGAAGACAGTTACTTTGCACACGCAGAATTCCCGCACTCCTTTGTCGACATCGATACGAGTGAAACCACCCTGCCCCAACGCATTGCGCTGGGAACGATGTCGAAGGCGTCGATCGTCATGGTCTGGCTGTGGGCGCTCTTCGAAACCCGCTGGGAACTCGCAGGCGAGACGGAGGTGCTTCCTGTCGCGGCGTTGCTCGTCGCCAAAGTGATCCTCACCGTCATCGTGATCTGGACACTGCGCCGCGCCCATCTTGCGCTCGCCGTGTTTTCGTTTTGCTGTGCCGTGAGCATCATCGTCATCGCCATGGCGCTGCCGCGTATGTACTCGCTTTCGCCGTGGTTCTTTTGCCTCTCGCTGGTTGAAACCGTCCTCAAGACGGCGGCACTGGCCTCGCTCGCGTTCGACTACTTGCGCCCGGACAGAAGGGTCGAGGAAGCCGAGCCGCCCTGGCGGACGAGGTAGGCCCGGCTATGCCTGCTCGCGTGTGCGTCAGCCGATCGTATCGACGATCCCGCCTTCCACTTTCAGTGCAGCGCCCGTCGTGGCCGAAGCCTGCTGCGAGCAGACGTAGATCACCATATTGGCCACTTCTTCGGTCGTCGCGGCGCGCCGGATAATCGACGAACCACGCGTATTGATGACAAATTCGTTGAGCACCTGATCCGGCGTCTTGCCTTGCGCTTTCGCGGTTGCGGCGACCATATCGAGCGCGCCTTCGGAGAGCGTCGGCCCGGGCAATACCGCGTTCACGGTCACGCCGCTATTTGCGGCGAACTTTGCGACGCCCCGTGAAATGCTCAATTGGGCCGTTTTCGTGAAGCCGTATGCGAGCATATCGGGCGGTATCGCCAGTCCCGATTCCGACGAAATGAACACGATTCTGCCCCAGCGCCGGCGCATCATGCCGTCGAGATAGGCGCGCGTCATGCGCACGCCCGACATCACGTTGACCTGGAAGTAGCGCTCCCATTCCGAGTCCACCGTGCTCAGGATATCGCCGGGCCCGAAGAAGCCAAGGTTGTTCACGAGGATGTCCGCTTCGGGCACCTGCTCGACAAACGCAGTGACGCCTTCGAGCGTGCCGAGGTCACACGCCACGCCGCTGACGTTCGCGCCCGGCACGCTGGCTTTGATACGCGCGATGGCGCTGTCCACTGCGTGCTGTTTGCGTCCATTAACGATCGTCAGTGCGCCGCTTGCAGCGAGCCCCGTTGCGATTGCAAGCCCGATACCGGAACTGGACCCGCTGACCACCGCACTCTTGCCACTCAAATCGATATTCATCTCGACCTCCATGA
The DNA here is from genome assembly GCF_040965735.1 of Paraburkholderia sp. BR10936. Classification (NCBI taxonomy): domain Bacteria; kingdom Pseudomonadati; phylum Pseudomonadota; class Betaproteobacteria; order Burkholderiales; family Burkholderiaceae; genus Paraburkholderia; species Paraburkholderia sp. BR10936. The sequence goes on along the minus strand of NZ_JBFRCM010000011.1, from coordinate 88,852 downwards.
AAACATTGGCGCGAAACTCGCGTTGACTGCCTACGCGAACCGTTCGCTAAATATTAAGACATGCCAATCGATTTGTCAGAGAGGGGGGGCTATGCGCCGATTCGGGCAAAGCCGCAACTTGCAGCGCTTTCTGGAAAGCCGCGACGGGCAGGCAATGCGAATATGGCTTTGCCGTGATTCAGGCCACTCGAGGAGTATGAACATGAAGCTCATGAAAGCAACCATTCTTTTTGTCTTTCTGGTGCCCGTGCTTTCTCAGGCGCAATCCGCCATGCCGGCAAACGACTCCCAGAGCGGGTCTCCGGGTATGCAACAAATGCAGAACGGGAATACACCAGGCAATGGCGAATGTGTGGGTCCGCACAGTTACTGCAACTTGTTCACCGGAAGTTAGCGGCATAAGACAGTGCAGCTTGACGGCTTCGTCTACACGGCGGGATCAGCGAAATGGATTTGCGTATTCTCACGATAGTCGTCGTCCAGCTCGGACTATCGCCCGCCGCTTCTCTCGCCCAACAGGCGTCAGGTCCATGCACGCGAGCCGAGGTGCTGCAGCATCTCTATGACCTGGAAAGCGAAGGCTTTTGGCCCACCCAGGCGTCCGAACTTCGCTTCCCTCTCAACATCGAGGCGGCCGAAGCCCGCCTCGCTGCCCGGCAAGCGGCACAGACGCAAGGCAGCGGCGATCCGCCAGCGCAATCTCCCACGAACCAGACTCATTGCTTTCGCTGATCATTCGCGCGCGACTTCCTGCGTGGCTCCATGGCGGTTTTTGCCTCGGTCGGCGCGAACAAACCGGGAAGCCGTTCGGCGTAGCGCCGTGTGATCTGCTCTAGCTCACCGCCATCGGCAAGTTTTTGCAGCGCATAAGCGCGCGTGGTATTGAGCAAGCGATATCGAGTGGTCGAACCGCTCACGTCGGCTGACAGGAGCGATTTTTCGACGAGCTGGGCCACGCTGCCAATCACATCGCTCGTGGTGATCTCTCCATCTTCTGCGAGCGCGCTCGCAGCTTCGAGCGTAAACGGACTCGCGAACAAGGAAAGGCGTCGCAGTATCGTACGCTCCACTCTCGGCAACAGCTCGTAGCTCCATTCGAGCGCGGCTGCGAGCGTCCGATGACGCAACAGCGTCGTACGCCGGCTCTGATTCAACAACCGTCTGTTGTCGTCGAGCAGCAAGGACAGCCCGCGCAGACCGAATGCATCGAAGCGTGTCGCGACCAGTTCGATCGCGAGAGGCAGGCCGTCCAGATTGCGACAGATTTCTCCGACGATCGGCGCATTCTCGTCGCTCAATGCGAATCCCTGCTGGCCCGCAGCGGCGCGATCGACGAACAGCTGGACAGCGGAGAACGTCAACGCCTCCGACGCCGTGAGCCCGACAGCGTCGGGTGGACTCGGCAACGGCAGCAACCGGTGCAAATACTCGCCACTGGCTCGCAGCGATTGACGGCTCGTCGCCATAATGGCGACATTCGGTGCGCCTCGCATCACCTGTTCCACGAACAGCGCCGCCTCGTCTATCACGTGTTCACAGGTGTCGAGCACGATCAGCATCTGCCGCTCGCGTAGATGCGCCATGATTGCCGACTGTTTATCTGCACTGCGAATGATTAGACCGAGCGCACCGGCAACGGTGGCAATGAATGCGCCCGGTTCCGCTACCGACCCTAGATCGACGAAGCTCACGCCGTGCGCATAGTTCTCGCACGCTCCTTGCGCCGTACACAGCGCCACGGCCGTCTTGCCGATGCCGCCGGGGCCGACCACCGTCACGAGGCGTTGGCGCGACAAGGCATCGCCGAGCCTCTCGATGGCGTCTGCGCGACCGATCGTGTGGGTCGGTATCGCCGGAAGGCGGCAGGCGGCCAGAGCCGCGCCGTTGCGCCGCGCCGTCACCTTTTGCTCGATGTACTCGACCGGGGCGACGAAGGTGTAGCCTCGTCCGCTGATCGTGGCGAGATACCGGTTTCCGCGCAGGCCGTCTCCAAGCGCCCTGCGAAGCGCTGCGATATGGACTTTGAGATTGCCCTCGTCGACCACGGCGTCTGGCCACGCGCGCGCAATCAGGTCGCTCTTGCTGACCAGTTCGCCCGCATTCTCGACGAGCGCCGTGAGAAGAAGCAGCGCGCGGCTGCCGATATGCACAGGCGCGCCATCCTCGAGCAGCAATTGCTGCCCGGGAATCAAACGGAACGGGCCGAACGAGAAGGAGCCCGCAGCGCCCGGCGACCGGGCTGAAGCGGTCGGGCGCGGTTTCATGGCAGCCAACCGCCAAAGACTGACCAGCATCGCATGGTGCCCTCCTGAGTCGCGAAGCATGCGCCGGCAAAGCGGATCAACGATGTCTCGCCGCCTGCCCGGCTTGCCTTCATTGAAGGCAAGGGTTGCGGGCTCGTACAGCGCGCCGGCTTGCATTTGCAGGAATTCACGCGAATCTCGCAGGATTCGACGCCATGGCGGCCGGATGCCGCTCAAGGCGTATCAGTACAACGCGGGATTCGAGGCACGGCTAACGCGTGACGCGCGGCCGCCGCATCGTTAGGGCAATTGAACTGAAGAATCTACGACTGGCTCGATGCGACCAGGATGCGCCCGTTCACGATCCGCACCCGGTACGGCTTCAATTGCGGGCCGCTGGGGTTGATTCCGTGGCCGCTATGTGCACAGAACTCCCACCGGTGATTCGGGCACACAACGACGCCATTGGCGAATTCGCCGTCGCTGAGGCGGCCGCCCATGTGCGGGCAACGGTTCTCATACGCGAGAACCGCACCGTCGATATTGATCATCAGCAGCGGACCAAGCACGGACTCTACAGCGACCATTTCGCCGATCCAGAGGTCGTCGGCGTCCATGACGTCGATCCAGGAGGGGTCCTGCACCATTACGTCCCCGGTTCGGTCGTCTCCATCACATTGAGCGTCGGCTTGCCGCGAAACTGGTTCGCGTATTGGCTCGGGGCCTCGCCAAAATAGCTGGTAAATGCCTTCACGAAATGCGACGGACTCGCATAGCCCGTGCGAGCAGCGGCTTCGCTCACGCCCCAGCCCTCTCGAATCATCAAGACGCGTGCGCGCTCTAGCCTCAACTGCTTGAGGAAGTGATACGGCGAGACACCGATAATCTCCTTGAACGAATGGGCGAGCGTCGACGTGCTCGCCCCCACCGCACGGGCGATGTCGTCGATGGTGATCGATTTGTTGAACTCGGACTGCATATAGCGAATCGCCGCGAACACCTTGCGCGACGTTTTTCCGTACAGTGCTGCCGTCACGAGGCGCGGCGCCTGGTCCTGACGTAGCAGCCGGAAAACGATCTCCCGCAGAAAAAGCGGTCCGAGCAGGCGGCGCTCACTATCGTCGTCGAGCGTCTTCAGAAAGCGTATGACCGCGTCGCGCAGGTCGCCGTCGAATTTCGACACGTAGGCTTCTTCCTCCTCATCCGTGCCTGCCTGGGCTTCCAGCCCGGGCAGGCTTTCGATCAACACTTCGGCGACCGCCGCCGCCGGAATCTGCAAGATCATCGAAAGAAACGGTTGCGCAGGAGAGCCTTCGAGAATCTCAGCCTGCAACCGCGTCGCTCGATTGATCAGAAAATAGTTTGCGGGGTCGAAGAAGTATCTGCGTCCATTGATCGTCACGCGTTTGCGTCCCTGCACGACAATGCAGAACGCCAGCGAGGCCGTCTGATCCCAGTGCGGCGCCACCGCGCTTTCGAAGCGGTAGAACGTGAGTCCGGTCCATCGGCACGGATTGGCGCCCGGGGCCATAGCGTATTTTTCGAACAGTGCGATCAGCGGGTCGCTGAGCAGGGGCGCCATGTATTGCGGCGACGCCGATGGTTGCGCGGGGTTTTTCGCGGCAACAACGGTCTTCTCCAGGTCTTCGGTAATGCCGGCCGCCTCCAGGGACGCCGCAATGGCATTGCGGGCCGCCTCGAGCGTCTTCAGTTCTTCCTGCCCCGGCGACGACACGCTGGTGAGCAACGTCGCGAGGCCGCCGGCGGCATCCTCGGCGCGGCCGCGCCACTTTTTGACCCAACGCGCGAAACTTCCGACGTTATCCGGGTTGCGCGCGATCGCAAAACGAGCAAGCGCGCAACTCCAGCGCGCGGCGCGAGCCGAATCCCTGGCCAGGTTCGTGAGGAGCAGCCAGGTCAGGTCGTCGCGATTCTTGCGCGCAACGTTCCCGAGTTGCGCCAGCAGAACTTCGTCGAGCGCCGGGCGCAACACGAGATTCACCGCGGTCAGGCACTCGGCCCAATCGTAAGTGATCAGCGCGGTCTCCAACGCCTTCCTGGCGGGCTGCCAGCCCAGATCTGCCTCCCAGATGCGCCGCGCGTCGACCAGCACATGAACGTCGGGACGCGCGAGTTGCAGCTGGCGCGTGCGGTACGCAATCAGCGAGCCGCGCCGCAACAGGTCGCCGGCCGCGAATGCAGCGCAATTCGTGATGTACGACGAAGGGGCGATCGTGCCCAGGTAGGCTTGCGTCATCTGCAGCCCGTGAACCGGATAACGGGTTGGTATGAGCACATGTGCCAGCGTGTCCAGCCAACGCGCCGAGACGTCGCTGTCATGCGCCGTGCGCTCGTATTGGTCGAGCACACCTTTCATGACGCTTTCCTGTTCGTCCTGGGTCGTTACGTACTTGCGATACGTCATCTCGTCCGGGTCGCGGAATTCGTTCCACTCCGCAACCTGCACCGGCGACTTGTCGCGATACGTCAAGTACCACATGTTGGCCGGCGTGGTCGGATTCAACTCGAAGGCAGCCGTTCGGCGCTTGCGCAGCGTGTAATTCACTTCGTGCGTGACGATTTCATATTCGCTCGGCACGCGGCGCATCTCGCCGAACACACTCCATGTGCGCAACGGTTTCGCTTTCGCATTCGAGGCGGAGTCATCCATTATCAGCATCCTTATGTTCAGCGCCTATGCGTTGCACGTTCGACATCAGACCGGTACTGCCATGTCACTTCGTCCGACGTCGTCTCGATGCGGCCGGCAAACGAAGCGAGCATCTGCTCCAGTTCGCGCATCTGGTACGGCCTTCCGACCTGCCGTTCGATCGAATCCCGGCTCACGCGAAGAAACCCTTCCGCCTGTACCCTTATGTATGCGCCGCGATCGACAAGCTCGATCTCCCGATCCGGGTTGTCCTCCACGATGGCGCGCACCACCGCATCGACGTCGTCGACCATGCGCAGCACGGGTCCCACCAGGTTCGTTGAGCGCGTCATTTCCGCTCACTCCGCGTAACGCACAGTCAGGCATTGAAGCGCATCGATACCGGCGCCTGTGACCGTCTCGCTCATCGGCAACGCGACGCCGTTGAAATAGACGACCATCGGCGCCTCTCTGCGCGGCACCCGGATACCGACCGACTGTGCGGCGACCTTCTCTGCGACCTCCGCGATGGTGTCGGTATCACGCACAAAAACGAGCTGGGTAACGATGTCGCCAATGAATAGCGCGTTGATCGCCAGGGTGGTGGGCTGCGTATTGCTGGTTGCCCCGGTTGTGCTCGTTGTGCTGGTTGCATTCATATCAAGCCTGCGCCGCGGTTTTATCGTCACGGTACGAGTACGCCCACGCGTAATTCTTTGCATCCTTCCCCATTACCTCGGGCGTGAGCCCCATGTAATCGAGAACGCCTGCGAGCGTTTGCGGGTGCACCTCTCCACCCAGAAGCCGTTCGACCACCGTCTTCTGGTGAATTGTGTCCTTGTCTTCCCACCAGATCTGCCGGCACGGTTTCGAGCAGAAATGGTAGGTGTAGCCATTGTGTTCGAGCGGATAGCTGCGCACCGGATACCGGTCGTTGTTCGGCGCACCCGCCGTACCGATAGGCAGATGGCAACAGTTGCATAGCCAGGGAAGCGTTTTTGGCAGCGTTTTCTCTTCCTGCCCGCTATTGATGTTCGCAATAATCGTGTCCCAGCCCGGGCCGAATTCCTTTTCCCAGCGCGGGTACTTTTCGCGCAGCCATGCCCGTTCGTCTTCGCTCACACCGCCCTGCGGCTTCCACCAGACTGTGGGACGCCAGAACCAGATTCCCATCTGGAGCGAGTGATGCCACACGTCGAGCCCATCGATGAATTCCTGCCAAAACCAGGGCCGCTTCAAACCATATTCCTGCAAGGTGCGCTGATACTGATTGACGACCCACTCTTCCATGAACTCCTTGTACGAAAGTTTCCGGTGCTCCAGCGGTGTGTAGTAATCCATACAAATCCCGCTGATCACCGCGAAAAGCCGTGCGCTTATCCAGAACGTCTTGTCGATCAGCCACTGCGCCCGTTTCGGATCGTGCCGCATCAGTATTTCGATCGTAGGATGCCCCTGCTGCGCGTGGCGCGCCTCGTCCGTCTGCACGGACGAAATCATGTTTGCAAAATTGATGTCGGCGGAGCTGAGCGCATCTGCCGCCAAGCCGATGAACTGAACGTTGGTAAATGCCGTCTCGAACGTAAACGGCAATTGAATGGCAATATCGACCGCGCTCGGATTCACCATCATGCCGTCGAATGCCGCCCGTCCGGCTACGGCCACCCATTCGTCGGTGTGATAGGTCTTGAGCGCCCAATCGTATTGCTGGTCCCGGCTGATGAATTCGTGGGCGAACAGCAAGTCGAGCTGAGCGTGACGGATTTCATCGAGCGCACCGAACATCGCCATTTGCCGCCACGCCGGCGCCAAACCAAAGCGCGCCATGCGCAATTCCGCGAGCACCGCCAGGTATTCGATCAGCGAGACCGCGCCGTAGTGAATTTTCGACACCGACTTCCAGCCCTCGTCGAGCTGCTCGAAGATCGACGAGCGTCGCAATGCCGACTTCACGGCATAGGCCGAAGCTTCCTTCTCTCGCTGCGTCGCAACGTACTCCGGATAGGTGATCTTGTACGGCTCGTCCCACTGCTTCCATGCGTCGATGGGCACCTTACCGGTGCCGGACAACCATTCGGGAAAAACCGCGTCCTGGTCGACGTACGAGAGCGTCCATTCGACGTCGCGATACACGTCGTACCAATCTTCACGCCTGAGTGAAGTCATCAATATCTCCTTCGCGCTTTCCCGGAAGATCTGGTTGCCGGGGGCATCAGTCACATTCAAGCCGTCCGAGTTGCCGATACCAGTCCGCGGTGTCCCAATAGGCGACGATGTCGTCGATCAGCCCTTCGCGATTGACATGGAAGAGAAAAAGATGCGCCAGATCGTAATGCTCGCCGCTGTTCGCGAGTGTGCCGAACGCCTTGGCCTGGGTGCCGGAGATCGTGACCTCGGCCGCCACGTTGCCCTCCTCGTCGTTGCCGATCCACTGCACGTCGTTGGTCAGGTCGGGAAAAGCGTCGATCAACGAGGACCACCAGGTTTTCCCGACTCCGCGCACCTTGCCGTCGCCGCGCACCACTCGCTGCCTGCGCATGACCTCGGCCGGTACATAGCGAAAGTTCGCGTTGTCCACGCACGCATCGACCATGCCCTCGACGTCCTGGCGTCGATATGCGTCGAAGAACCGGAGCACCGCGCGGCTGGCGCGTTGCCCGGCGGTGATCGCACGGCCCTCCGGGACTTCAGGCATCGGTGTCTCCTTGTCCGATTCGGCAAAGCGCCGCGAATCAGAATGACGCGGTGATCGTTACGCGATCCAGACGCCGTACGGCGAGTCGCCGGTATAGCTGATTCTGGCACCAGAACAGCTTGACCGCCTCGATGCGATCGCTACGCGTATGCAGCAGCCACGCTTCGTCGAGATCGATATGCTTTTCCTGATTGATTACGCCGAGAAATTCGCCCGCCTGCGTGCCATCGAATGTCGTCTCCACGGCCACGACATCTTCATGCGTTGCGAACATGCGCCGCGTGCTCAACGTCAAGTCCGGAAACGCGGAAAACCAGTTCTCGAAGAATCGGCGCCCTTCAGCATGAATGGGGCCGTCGAGCGCAAGAGGAACAATATGAATGGAGCAGTGCGGGGAGCAGGAGGTGAGGGCGCCGTCGACATCATGCCGAGCGAGACAGCCAATGAATGCATGGGCGACTTCGAGGGCGATGCTCATGCCGCACTCCCTTGCAGGACACCGAGTTTGCGCAACACCGCTTCCGCACAGGCCTCATCGGACATCTGATTCTGTGCCGTAAGCAAATGACGGTCAACAACCACATGGGACACCCACGGGGGCGCTTCGTCATAGACGACGCCCCGGTTCTTCAACTCGCTTTCGAGAAACCACGGGGGCCGCCGCAGTCCGACGATCGCCTGGTCTTCTTCCTCATTGCTGAATGCCGCCACCCGATAGCCGTCGAATAGCCACCCACCATCGGGACCGTTGCCTACCGATAGCAGCGCGGCGGGTCCATGGCAGAGCAGCGCGATCAGGCTCCGCCGGGAATGCGCGAGGCGCAGCACGCGCTCGACATCGCGGTTGTCCGGCAGATCGACGATTGCGCCGTGTCCGCCAGGAATGAACACCGCGTCGAACGAAAGAATTTCCTCGTCTGACAGACTGCCGAGATCGTATGGCGCGTTCAGCGCGCGATCATTCGCCAGCGAATGAGCACAGGTTTGCGCCAGACGTTCACTATCGTGCTTCACCGAATCGGCCAAGACTTGCGCCCGCGCGGGCGGCACGATCGTGCTGATTTTCGGCCGCGCGGCGAGCGCTTCGAGAAAGCCGATGTCGTGTTTCCAGCTTTCCTTTGCCGCCGCTTCTACGTTGGTGCGCGCCAACCCGTGTTCGATATTCGCAAACGTCAAGGCTTCGTACACGCGGCGCGATGCGATCAAGTCGAGTTCCGTGAAGTGATGCAGCGTAAAGCGAACCCCTTCCGGATCGTCGGCGAAGGATCTCACGATGGCGGCGAGGAAGTCCCTGTCCGTGTCGGGATAATGAAATCGGGGCTCCAGGCTGAAGGGATCCGCAATGCCAGGTCGCCCGTCCACTGTGTGGATTCGCACGTCCACGCCGGCAGCGCGAAAACGCCTGAGCGGTGTGTAGACTTCATCGGCCCAGTAGCCGGTGGGCAACGTTTCGCCGCCTTCGAGCGGAAGCTCGCGTGCGCTGGAAACGATCATCAGGATGCGCCGCATATGGGGCCCCTCCTCGACTGATTTATAGTCTGCGAGGAAATATCCTGCAATTCGGCCGCCCCAAATGCCCATTCCTGCAACGCCGGGCGCTCGGTGCCACGTGGGGCGGCTGCGCGAAACGTATGAAAAATCGAAACTTGCGAGCGCAGCCATCGCCGGTCGATAGAATGACGCTCGCAAAGCCATTTGATCGCAGAAATGCAAACACGGGCATCTGCGCGGCGGTTTCCCCATGACGATGCTGACGCCAATTCGGGGCTCAATCATGCAAAGGTTGCCAATCAACGAAGGGCTGAGCGATGAGGCACGCCCGACCGCCGAAAGCGGAGTGGCTTACCGGTTTGGTTCGTTCCACCTGATTCCCTCACAGAACACCTTGCTCGACGGCGCCACGCGCGTACTGATTGGTGGTCGAGCGCTCGACTTGCTGACCGCGCTCGTCGAGCGTCGCGGGGAACTCATCACCAAGCAAGAGCTCATGGCTCGCGCGTGGCCGAAGAATGTCGTGGAGGAAGGCAATCTCAAGGTGAATATCGCAGCCTTGCGCAAAGCATTGGGAGACGCGCCTCAGGGCCAGCGCTTTATCGCGACGGTGGTCGGCCGCGGCTATCAATTCGTCGCGCCGGTCGAGCGCGAAACGCTGTCCGGCGCCGTGACACCAACTCAAACGCGTCCCCAGGTTTCGCACAACATTCCCGCCGCATTGATTCGACCGATCGGACGGGCGAAGACGATTCACGATCTGCTGAAGCGGCTCTCGCGCGTACGGCTTCTGACGGTGGCAGGGCCCGGAGGAATAGGCAAGACGACGGTCGCGCTGGCGGTTGCCCGCGAATTGGTCGCACTGGGCGAGCACGACGTCTGGTTCGTCAACCTTTCCCGGCTATCCGACGCGCGCTTCGTGCCTCATGCCGTCGCCAGCACGATCGGCCTCGTCGTTCACTCGGATGACATCGTGCGCGCGCTGGCGAATTACCTCCGGCTTCGGAATCGTCCACAGCTCATCGTGCTCGACAGCTGCGAACAGATCGTCGAGGCAGCAGCAATCATCGCCGAGCAGATGATCGCGGCGGCCCCGCAAATCCATGTTCTCGCGACCAGCCGTGAGCCGCTGCGCGCCGTTGGCGAATACGTGTACCGGCTCGAAGCGCTCGAAAGCCCTCCTGACACGGCACACGTGACGATCGACGCCGCGCGTCGGTACCCCGCTGTCGAGCTGTTTATCGAGCGAGCCATTGCCGCACGCGGCGACTTCGAGCCGTCCGACGAAGATGCGCCCGTCGTCGCGCAAATCTGCCGGCGGCTGGACGGCATTGCGCTGGCGATCGAGCTTGCGGCAACGCGTCTGGATGCCTTCGGCATTCGGGAATTGCACGATTTGCTCGACGACCGCTTTTCCGCGCTCGCGCAGGGGCGACGCACGGCTCCGGAGCGGCAGAGAACGCTGCTGGCCACACTCGACTGGAGTCATCAGTTGTTGCCCGCGGTCGAACGCGTCGTGCTGCGCCGCTTGGGCATATTTCCGGGCATCTTTTCGCTCGCCTCTGCGGCTGCTGTCGTGGGCGACGAAAACCTGCCCTACCCGAGTGTGATCGATGCGGTTGCAAGCCTCGTGTCGAAGTCGATGCTGTCGGCAAACGTCGCCAACGATCCCTTGCGATATCGACTTCTCGACACGACTCGTGATTACGCGAGACGCAAGCTTGCAGATGCGAATGAACTGGACCTGGTCTCCCGTCGCCACGCCGGGCATTTTCATGACTTGTACGCGCGTGTCACGGACTGCTGGAACCGGCCGCCCGATACACGATGGCTGGCAAATCACATCCCTACGATCGACGACGTCAGAGCCGCACTGAACTGGGCATTCTCCGCGCAAGGAGATTCATCGCTGGGCATCGCGCTCACCGTTGCCGCTATTCCTGCGTGGATCCGGCTCTCCTCGCTAGACGAATGCCGCAGTCGCATCGAGCATGCACTTTATCGCGCAGATGCCCGCTCGCCCACGCTCGACAGGCATCGGATGAAACTCTACACGGCGCTTGCCGCCGCCGCACTCTATACACGCGGCATGGTCTCTCAAGTCGACGCTGCATGCACCGCCGCACTGGCCATTGCGGAGCGGCTTGACGATAAGGAATATCAATTACGTTCGTTGTTCGCCGCCTGTTGTGGCCTGGTGTATTCAGGAAGACACCGTGCCGCAGACGATCGACTGCTGAAGTTCCGCTCCATTGCGAATGGAACACAGAATGAGACCGCGATATCGGAAGGAAACCGGCTTACCGCGTTTGCATGGCATCACATGGGCAAGCAAACCGAAGCTCGGCGATTGCTCGAGCGTGTGCTCGAATGGTACGACTCGCCTCACCATCAGTCGCAACTCTCCGCCAACCATGTAAGCGGAAGCGAGGGGACCCGTTCGTTGATGGCCAGCGTCCTGTGGACGCTGGGATGTCCGGAACGAGCGCTCAAGGAGGCGCGCCAGGCGCTCTTCGACGCACAAGAAAGCGGCCATACGCTGACGATTGGCTACGTACTCGTGTTTGCCTTCGTTCCGCTCGCGCTCTACGCAGGAGATCTCGCCTCGGCTGAAGGCGCCCTGATCACTTTGCAGGACACCGTGGCGAAGCACGGGCTGGCCCTCTTCGAGGCGATGGCGCGCGGTCTTCATGGTGCGTTTCTGGTCGAGAAAGAGAACCCTGCCGGGCTCCCGATCCTCCTCGAAGCGTTGGCGCAACTCGAGCGCGAGCACATCGGAATGCGTTATCCGATGTTTGCGGGGATGTATGCCCGGGGCTTGCTGCGCTTCGGCGATCACGCACGAGCGCTGGCGGCGATCGAGGATGCACTGGCGTGGTCAAAGGCGCACGAAGAACTGTGGTGCATTTCGGAGTTAGTCAGGATCAAGGGCGACATACTCGCTACGCACGACGAACTCGATCCGCGCGGTGCATCCGAAGCGCTTTACCTGCATGCCATCGAAGTCGCGCAGCAGCAAGGCGCGCTGTTCCTGGCACTACGCGCCGCGAAGAGCCTCGCCCGCCTCAAGCTGAGGCAAGGTAAGACCGCAGAAGTGGAGTCCGTGCTTGCGCCGATCTACGGCAAATTCACCGACGGGTTCGAAATCATTGATGTAAAGGAATCGCGGGAGTTGCTTGCCAGTGTTCACCTGGCGTCCCGAAAATTCGAATGACAAGGTCTCCCGCGTGTCACGTCGGCATGTTCTGGAATTGCGGAACGTCGAGATGGTTGAGCCATTTGTACCGGCGCTTCGTGTACATCTCCAGAACGGGCTGAATACCATCGGGACGGTCGAGGCTGCCGATCATGACGAACACCGTATCCGGAAACGCGCCTGAATTGTTTGAAAAGAGGCGAGATCCACACTCAGGACAAAAATTGCGATCTATCCTCTTGCCGGAGTCCGCTATGTAGGAGAACGAGCGCGGATTTCCACTCAGCAGCGTGAAAGCACTTTCAGGAACACCGAAAAAAGTCGCCATGACCCCGCCACTCGCCTTCTGGCAATCCAGGCAGTAGCAATCGGCAATAAACGTGGGATCGGCATCGAACTGGAACTTGACGGCGCCGCACGCGCAACGACCTGAGTATGTCTTTGGCATGGCCTGTTGCCTCATCAGTCAGGGAAAACCCGGATTACATGCTGTACCCGAACTTCGTCCGCGGAGTCGCGAAACCATCAAGTCTCGAGCTTCGCGTCCATCGTGATGGTGGCGTTCAAGACCTTCGACACTGGGCAACCGGCTTTCGCATCTGCCGCTGCCTTGTCGAACACCTGCTTGTCTGCGCCGGGGATGTTCACCACCACGTCGAGGTGCGAAGCGGTCACCGCGAAGCCGCCATTGATCATCTCGAGCGTGACCGTCGCTGTCGTGGAGATGCGTTCGGGCTTGACGTTCGCTTTACCCAGCTCCGCAGACAGCGCCATCGAAAAGCATCCGGCATGCGCTGCCGCGATCAGCTCTTCAGGATTCGTGCCGATACCATTTTCAAAGCGTGTCGAGAACGAATACTGTGTGTCCTTGAGGACGCCGCTATCTGTAGATATCGAGCCGTTTCCGTCTCTCAGCCCTCCCTCCCAGATCGCCGATGCTTTGCGCTTCATGCTGTCCTCCTGTCATGTCGGACTCGAAACGATTTCCTCAGTCAACGTTAATTCAATTCGGCTGATCCGTGCCGCGACTCGTGCGTGTACGCAAGCCGTTCAATTGCGATATCGACGGATCCGCACCGCTTCGACCACGTGCGGACACGTTCCGGATAATTACGCTAGACTGGGATGTCCGTCGCGCCTGAACCTTCGCCATCATGTCGTCGGTTGCCCGTCTTGTTTCATGGTCCATCCGTCACCGGATCAGCGTGATTGCGCTATCGCTCGTCCTCGCGCTGCTGAGCGGTCATTACGTCTCCCATCACTTCAAGATCAACACGGCTACGGACCGGCTACTGACTGTCGACAAGCGGTGGGACAGCTTGTCCAGGTCGCTGGATCGCGCCTTTCCGCAACGAGGGGGCTCCATTCTCGTCGTGGTGGAATCGAGTGCGCCGGAATTCGCCGACACCGCCGCCAGTGAGCTTGCCACTGCATTGCGCAAGGACACGCACCGGTTCGTTGCGGTGACGCAGCCGGGTGCCGGTCCCTTCTTCGAACACAATGGGTTGCTTTTTCTGTCGTTGCGCGACGTGCAGTCGACGACATCGCAGTTGACGCAAGCGCGCCCGTTGCTCAACGCGCTCTCGCATGACCCCAGTCTGACCGGTCTCGCCAACTTGCTGACGACGACCCTGCTTTTGCCGCTGCAAATCGGGCGGGTCAAGCTGGAGCAGATGGCTCCGCTTCTCGATCAAAGCGCGGACGTCATGGACCGCGTGCTAGCGAACCAGGCCGCCGCTTTTTCGTGGCGGTCGCTGATGGATTCCCACGCGACGTCACCTGCGCGCGCATTCGTACTCGTGCAGCCCGTGCTCGATTACGCATCGCTGAGGGCTGGCGGCAACGCATCGGCATTGATACGCGACACGGCGGCCTCGCTGCATCTCGATGCGAGATTTGGCGCACGCGTGCGCCTTACCGGCGAGCAACCGCTCGCCGATGACGAATTCGCATCGGTGCAGGACGGTGCGGCATTGAACGGCGCCGTGACGCTTCTCGTCGTACTCGGCATTCTCTGGGTGGCGCTTCGGTCCGCCAAACTGGTACTGGCCGTTTTTATCTGCCTCGTCGTCGGGTTGCTCATCACTGCAGCTTTGGGACTGGTGATGGTGAACGCCTTCAACATGATCTCGGTCGCGTTCATGGTGCTATTCGTCGGCCTGGGCGTCGACTTCGGTGTGCAATTCACCGTGAGATATCGGGAAGAGCACTACAAGGACAGTCGTATCCCCGTCTCATTGATGAGTACGGCAAATACACTAGGCGGTCGCCTGTCCCTCGCCGCGATTGCCGTCGCCGTTAGCTTCTTTTCGTTTATTCCGACTGCTTATCGCGGCGTGTCGGAACTGGGCAAGATCGCCGGAGTGGGAATGATCGTCGCCTATTTCACCAGTGTGGCGCTCTTGCCCGCGCTCATCAGCGTGCTGCGGCCAGGAGACGAAAAAGTGTCGCCGGGCTTCAGGCGGCTTGCCGGAACCGACGACTTCCTCGACAGGCATCGCAAAGCCATGTTGGCCGTGGCGGCGGTTGCCATTCTCGGCGCGTCGCCCTTGCTGCTGCACCTGCGCTTCGATTTCAATCCACTGCATCTCAAGGATCCACGCACGGAATCGATGGCAACCCTGCTCGCACTGAAAGACTCGCCCGAAATTGGCATCAACAATGTGCGCGTCATGGCGAATTCCTTGAGCGAAGCCGATGCGATCGCCGCCCGCATGTCAACGCTGCCGCAGGTGGGCAGAACGGTCACGCTCACCACTTTCATTCCGACTGACCAGGCAGAGAAACTCGCCGCAATTGCAGACGCTGCCCGTGTATTGAACCCCGTCCTGGCGCAGACGCCCGCGCCGCCGGCAAGCGACGCCGTTCGCGTCGACGCCTTGCGTCGTGCGGCGAACCAGCTCTCGCTTGCCGCAGAGGATCACCCCGGGCCCGGCGCCGACGAGGCGACGCGACTGTCACACGTGCTGACCCGTATGGCCGACGCGCCGAGCACGACACGCGATCGCGCCGACCATGCGATGACGGCACCGTTGAAGATCGCGCTCGCGCGATTGGTTGCGCTTCTCGATCCTGCCGAGATCACCCGCACCAATTTACCGCCCGGGATCGTAAGAGACTGGGTCGCCGCCGACGGCAAGGCAATCGTGGAAATCTCTCCCCGCGTCCCGAGCGGTATCGACCCCAATGATGACGCGATGTTGAGAAGCTTCGCCAACGCAGTGAGTTCTGCGGAACCGAATGCGATCGGCGGTCCGATCTCGATCCTGTACTCGGCTAACCTCGTCATCAAGGCATTCCTTCAGGCGAGCGGATACGCCCTGGTAGCGATCGTCGTCATCTTGTGGATCGCGCTGCGCCGGGTCGACGACATCCTTCGAACCGTTGTGCCGTTGCTCGTTTCCGCGCTTTTGACACTCGAATTGTCTGTAGCGCTCGATCTGCAGTTGAACTTCGCGAACATCATCGCGTTGCCCCTCATGCTTGGCGTAGGCGTCGCATTCAAGATCTACTATGTGATCGCCTGGCGAGGTGGCGCAACACGGCTGCTGGAATCCAGCCTGACTTATGCGGTTGTGTTCAGCGCAGCGACAACGGGCGCAGCGTTCGGTAGCTTGTGGTTCTCACATCATCCCGGGACATCGAGTCTGGGTGCTCTGCTCGCGTTGTCGCTGGTGTCTACGCTGATTGGCGCGGTGGTATTTCAGCCCGTGCTGATGGGACGGCCTCGCGCCGCACAGTTCAAAACGCTGGCGTCAGCAGACTGATACCGCGCCTGTGCGGAACTTGAAACCTGGCATCGTTACGATCGCTAGCGTTTCCCTGCACCCTGCAACGCTTCGAGCAAGCTTCGGGCGTCGTGCTCTCCGCCGTAGAGATGACCGTTGATAAACAGCGTGGGTGTGCCACGCACCCCACTCCGTATGCCACTCACGAAGTCGCTCTGAATGCGCTCGTCGTTACGGCCGCTGAACGCAGCAGTCAAGCTGTCAGGAGGAAGACTCCGTTCGTCAGCGTACTGCGCGATGTTTGATCTCCAGGGACCGCTGATTCTCGTACAAGATAGGGTCACAGAATGTTTCGGCCGGACGTCGAACCCTGTCGCCTCCGGAAAGCGCCCACCATCCGCTGTTGCCGATCTGGCACGAAGTCCATCGATCGCCCGCCGCACAAGGCATTGGGCCTTTTGTTACGTTTTCGCGACAGTCTTTTTTTTTCGTTTCGTGAGTTTGCAGGACGTGCCGTATCCTCCGGCGCGCAGTAACGAATAAACCAATCCAAAAGATACTCAGGGACACTGAATTACAGATGAAGAACATCACCATCAAGGCAACGGTTACCGCTGTTGCCGCTTTCGCCGCATCCTCGGCAGCAATGGCACAGTCGTCGGTCACCCTGTACGGCATGCTGGACGCAGGTATCAGCTACACCTCGAACGTCGGTGGCCACTCGCTGGTCGGCCTCGTTGGCGGCGCCTCGGGTTCGAACAAGTGGGGCCTCCAGGGTCAGGAAGACCTCGGCGGCGGCCTCAAGGCGGTCTTCAAGCTCGAAAACGGTTTCAACATTGCCAGCGGTGGCATCGGCGGCCAGGGCCCCATCGGTTCCTCGCGTTCGCTGTTCAACCGCCAGGCCTATGTAGGCCTCACGTCGGACCAGTACGGTACCCTGCGTATGGGTCGCCAGATCGACGCCGTAACGGAAATGGTTCAGGGCCTGACCGGCGACGCCGTTTCGGCGTCGACATTCTCGACCCCGGGCGACGTGGACAACAACGACAATACGACGAACCAGAACAACGCCGTCAAGTACATTTCGCCGATTTTCCACGGCTTCCAGGCTGAAGGCGCGTACTCGTTCGGCGGCGTTGCCGGTGCGATGGGTTCGGGTCAATCGTGGTCGGTGGCTGCGGACTACGCTCAAGGTGGTCTGACGGTCGCTGGCGGCTACTTCCATGCTGCAAACCAGGGTGAGAACGGCTGGCAGAACGCAACGGCACAACCGTCGTTCGGTGGTGCGCTGGGCTATCCGAGCTCGGGCTACTACGGTGGCAATGCGTTCAAGAGCGCGGGCATCGCTCAAATCGCTGGCCAATACGAGTTTGGCCGGTACACGGCTGGCCTTCGGTACTCGAACGCTCAATACGAGGGCAACGACGGCCAGGCGTCGATCCACTTCAACGTAGTGGGCGCCCTTCTGCAGTACCAGGCAACCCCGGCGCTGTCGCTGGCTGCTGGGTACACGTACGTCTACGGTTCGGCAGCCACGCCTGCGCAAGCCGCTGAGGGCCGCACGATGGCTTCGATCAACCAGGCCTCGCTCGGTGCTACGTACGCGCTGTCGAAGCTCACGTCGGTATACGTCATGGGTGCCTACGTTCATGCTCAGGGCGCTCAGGCTTCGGCTGCTGACTTCGGCAACACGGCGTCGGGCGGCAACCAGGTTCAAGCCAACATTGGCATGTACCACCGGTTCTAATAGCAGGTTCAGAAGCTCGGGGGCGTGTACGCATTGCCCCGACAAAGAAATCCTGGCTAGTGAATTGCACCCCAAGAGTTGGACGTCGATCCAATCTTTGGGGTGTTTTTTCATTCATGATCGGCCCTGCCAGACGCATTTCGTCATCCCGCGCGCCGTTCAATAGCCGCCGTCGCCAGTCCATGCTGCGCGCCGCTCACCCACAGCGTGGTATCGGCGCTGGCTTCCAGGCCCCGGCGGCCCAGGTATCGCGCCGCGGTCGCCCTTTCGTGTTGGCCTGCTGCAAGGCGTTCCCGCATGCACGGACCTCACCACCACGCCGTGGGTCCAAGAGGCGGGTGTACCCGTGCTCAATCAGCCGTTCGTGGCCAGTGGGATTGTCGCGACGGCCGCAAGCCATTGAACGTCTTCGCGCCCTTTCGAAAGGGTCGATCACCGCATGATATAATTCGCACGCGAACTAAATCGCACAATGTTATCTGCGCGGAAATGAAACATCGCCTCGTCTATCTATTGAACGTCGGACAGCGCCGGCTGCAACGGTGGTCGCAAACACGCGCGGCCGGAGGCGGCGTCACAGCAGCCCAGGCCGGGCTGCTGTTTTTTTTGGGTGATCGCAACGGCGCACTCATGAGCGAAGCCGCTGCTGCGCTGGATCTGGGCGCACCAGGCATGAGCGGTCTCGCTGACCGGACAGAAAAGGCAGGGTTGATCGAACGTCGGGCTGACGAGACCGATGGCCGGGTGTCGCGCCTGTGGTTGACGCAAGCAGGACGTACCGCGCGCCAAAAGTCGAAGCTTCGCATGAAAGACTTGAACGCCCGATTGACCGAAGGATTTACGGAAGCGGAGATCGACGTCGTAGCGCGGTGGCTGACCAGCCTGCAGACCAGGTTTCCGCTCGCCGAAGACGGCGACGCGTAACCTCGACCGTGGCCGGCCAGCAAGGCACTGGCTAGTGCCGGGCAACCTTCGCGAAGTCCGGCTTGCGCTTCTCGGCAAAGGCCGCGAATGCCTCTCTTGCCTCGGCGCTCGTCAGCCGCTCCTGAAACTTCGCGCTCTCGCTGTCCATTTGCGCAACCAGGGTTTCGGCTTCGCGCATCAGCTTTTTCATGGCGCTCAGTGAACCGGCCGGCTTGGCGGCGATTCTTTCCGCCATCCTGCGTGCGTCGTCGCGTAGTTGATCCTTTGCGCAGACCTTGTTGGCGAGACCCCACGCGACAGCGGTTTGCGCGTCGAGCGGCTCGCCCAGCGCAAACATCTCGAAGGCCCGCACGTGGCCGACGCGCAGCGGAAGCAGGTAGCTGGACGCCGCCTCGGGGACGAGCGCGAGATTGACGAACGGCGTGATCAGTTCTGCGTCTGGCGCGAGCAGGACGTAGTCGCAGTGCAGTAGAAGCGTCGTGCCAATACCGACCGCCTTGCCCTGAACCGCCGCGATGATGGACACGCTCGACTTCGCCAGGGCGTGCAAAAAGCGATGCACGTGTCGCTCACTGGGCCCCTTCCCCGATGCAATGGTTGCAAACTCGCCCACGTCGTTGCCCGCGGTGAACATGTCTCCGTCCCCTTGCAGCAGCAATACGCGGACATCGCTGTCGTGCTCCGCATTCTCGATGATGTCTGCCAGCGTGCCATACATCTCGTTCGTCAATGCATTCTTCTTGTCCGGTCGGGCCAGCGTAATCGTCAGAATGCCGTCGGCTTGTTCGACGTGAATCTCCGCGCTCATGTGCTCTCCTGAAATTTAGTTTGCATGCGAAGTATATAGGTAGTTCGCATGCAAAGTAAACCGGACGGTCGATGCCATGTAATTCGGGGCCTGCTCGCGAACCCTCGCTCCTGATGACGTTTGAAGGCGGAATCCGTAGCGGACCAGAATTCGACCAGGTATTCCATTCGCGACGTCGCGCCACTCCTCGCGCACACCCAAGCTCCATAGCATTGAAGCATTACGAAACAGACAAGCAACCGGAGGACTGAACATGCTTATTCTCACCGCTGTCGTCGTGATCGCCGCCGTGGCGATCTGGAGCGTCTACCGGCGTTTGCACCCGCGCCAGGACTGAAACATGACAGGCTGCTCCACCAGCCTGTTCGCAACAGCCCGCCGCATTGGCGGGCTTTTTCCTGGATTCCACAGTCAGAGCGGCGGCGTCCGCGGAAGAGCCGTTTGCGAACATCTCCGCACTCAAAAAAATATCTTCGAATCAGCTCCAGTATCCTGACAAAGTGACTGTATAAATGTACAGTTCCATTCAATTTTCCACAGGACGCACGGTGCCGTCGTCCCGCTGCTCCTGCCGCCATACCCGATGATGAGTAGCGTGCCGGTCGCGCGGAGCCATCGAGAGCTATTTTTGAGTACCAAGGCATGCCAGATGATCGGCGCATAGCCCACATCGACATGGACGCATTCTTTGCGTCGTGTGAACTTTCGCAGTATCCGGAGCTACGAGGCCAAGCCATGGTGGTTGCTGGCCGTCGCTCGGATACGCCCCGAACGAAGCCGGACGGCACTCGCGAATTCTCGCGCCTGCGCGACTATGTGGGCAGAGGTGTCCTGACGACCGCGACCTACGAGGCTCGCGCGCTCGGCGTTCATTCCGGAATGCCCGCCATGAAAGCTGCCCGGTTAGCGCCAGATGCGATTCTCCTTCCAGTGAATTTCGACCTCTATCGAACGTACTCGCGACTGTTCAAGGATGCCGTCCGGTCAATCAGTTCGAACATGGAAGACGTTGGAATCGACGAGGTCTACGCAGACGTTTCACTCACGAATGGCGATTCGGAGGCAATCGCGCGCAAGTTGAAATCCGCCGTCTTCGAAGCAACCAATCTCACATGCTCCGTCGGTATCGCGCCAAACAAACTGCTCGCCAAGCTGTGCTCCGATATGCAAAAGCCGGACGGAATCACAATCCTGACGCCGGAGGACGTGCAATCCAGGATTTGGCCAATGGCCGCAAACAAGATCAACGGCGTTGGCCCCAAGGCGGCCGCCAAGCTTGCGTCTTTTGGAATCACGACCATCGGTGAGATCGCTGCGCGCGACGAGCACTGGCTCATCGAAAACTTCGGACGAAGCTACGGGGCGTGGCTTCGCAGAGTTTCACACGGACTAGATGACAGGCCGGTGGTGACGTATAGCGAGCCCGTCTCGATGAGTCGCGAAACCACATTCGAGCGCGATCTGCACGCGGTGCGGCATCGACAGGAACTGGGCGCAGCGTTTACCCGCCTATGCGAACAGGTGGCGCTCGACCTCCAGCGAAAAGGCTATCTGGCCAGGAAGATCGGCATCAAGCTGCGCTTTAATGACTTCAAGACTGTCACGCGTGACGTCACGCTTCCTGAGCCTATTGATGACGCGAAAGCATTGCGGCGCGCGGCGACTGAGTGCCTGAAAAGAGTCGAACTCGTTAAATCCATCAGGCTGCTAGGGGTGAAGGCCGGCAACCTCCAACACACCGGAGAAGCTTCCAGTAACGAGTCGCCTCAGTTCACGCTGGATTTTTAGCCGGCAACGCGCAGCGCCCCCGTCGTGCGAGGCGTGCACGGTGACTTCGCAAACACAGAAGCGAATGCATCAACTGGCCGGCTCCGATGCCAACGCAATCCGCGCCTTCTCCTCCGGACTATTCGCCTTGTAATACTTGTCGGCCCACTTGCGGTCGGGCTGTAGCAACAGCCGTTGCACGGTTCTATGCTGCTGCTCCTCGATGCCAACGGCGCGCGCACGATAGTGCTCGTACAACCGCATGAATTCCGCGAGGTAAATGGCGGCGATTCGCTTGTCTTGTATTTCGAGCAGATTCTCGTCGTTGAAATGCTCGGAGTTGTTGCTCATGTTGGCCGAGCCCGTGTAGACAATCGGATTGTCTCCTTCGGCGTCGATGACGATGAACTTATGGTGGATAATGACCGGCGCGTAACTGGGCGCGACTTCGCCGGGAAAGAGGCGGAGCTCGGGTTCGAAACCTTCAGGCACGGTCGCCGGGGAAAAGTACGATGCATCGATGACGTCGCGGTTTTCCCTGCTTCGATGATAGAGCGCGAGGTTTGCCAGCGCAGTCGTACTCACTGCCTCTCCCGCTTTTTGCGCCTCTTGCGCATTCTCAGCGGACTTTCCGCTGATATTGTTGACGAGGCCGAACATCATGAGCCCCTTGTCGCCGGCGGCAAAGCAGGCGTCGCGAAGCGGTTCGTCTGTCGGCATGAAGAGGCAGAACAAAACGGAGTGCTGCGCCTTTCCTATCGCTTCGACGATGGTATCGATCTGGGTACGTCTGGTTTTCGTTTCCGGAGAGAAGCAAACGCGCACGGCTGCGCTTCCCACCGTCACGGAATCGGACCAGCCATTCGTGAGTTCGGCGGTCTGGTTGATCGGCGGATTGCCGGCGATGGCTTTCGTTCTGTCGTCGTACAGTTTCGCGAGGTCTGCCGAATCGAACAGATGAAGTACGTTGGCCTGCTCCGTAATGCCTTCTGTCGTGAAATTCGCAGAACCCGCAACCACGAATGCCGGGTTGCCTTGCCGATCGCCCCTATCCGTCACGATGAGCTTGTCGTGCATGATGTGCGTCTTGTCACGCGGGCAGAACGTCACGACGTTGTCCAGTTCATCGACCGTGGGTTGATTGGGCGATGCAGCGGGCGCTTTGCCTTTTTCGCGAACTCGATGCGAGTCGTATACGACGGCGACATTGGCTTTGCCGTGAGCGGTTCCGAACTCCTTGAACGCCGGGATCGCCCAAAGCGGGTCGGTCAGGTGATAGACGGCTGCTGCAGCGCGCGACGCGTCCTGGAATATTTCCTTGAACACGAGCTGCATATCGTTGGCGAGCCACGTACGAAGTTCAAACGCCTGTGCGGCCGGCGGCGCGGTATGCGGATCGATTCCCATCGCCTTCACTTGTCGTGCGAAAGCCTGCGAGCTCACCACCGCGCGGTTGAACCAGGTACCCACGCCGTCTTCGATATGCGCCGGTAACGTGACCTCACACGAACTCGCCTCTGTGTTCAGCAGATTCAGATTGTCCGGCGTACCGACTACCGGGTAGATGGTGTACCTGAATTGCTTGCCTCTGTCGGCTTCCTCGATGCGCGCGTCCCACCACATGAATTTTTGAATCGGCGCGATATTCGAAGGCGCATCGGGTTTACCGTCCGGCACGGGCCCCTTGAACGTGATTCGATTAGGGAGCCAGCTGCTCGTCTCATGGGATTTACCGTCCGGGCTAGTGAAGCCCGGGGCGCGTTCAATAGCGAAACCGAGGAAGTCGGCACGTGTCGCACCGTCCGGCCAGTCGAGCGCGAGTAAAACCAGCGTCGGGGAGAGATAGCTGCGGACCTTCGTCGACATCGTTCACCTCTGCTGTATTAGCCAAAGGCCCCAGTTTCAACCATCAGTTTGTTGAAACGGTGAACGAAGCATGTTGCCTGGATGTCGTTTCGATGACGCTGCCGGGAGCCGCAATAAAGTCACTTACTGCAGCGTGATATCTCTTTGCACCCGATGAATATGCCGCTCGACATAGAACGCCGCCGCATCGGCGTCTCCACAGACAATGGCTTCGTAAATCAGACGATGCTCGGCAACGTACAGCCGAATGCGAGCCGGGTCGTCAATCCCATCGTCCTTGAGTCGCTTGCACAGCGACTGGCCCATGGTCGATGCAATTTCTTCCGCGAGCGGTCATCGTGAGTTCTCGGTGCGCCTTGAGTTGTTCTCAAACATACCACTTTCGCGACCACTCCCTGCTGGCCTTGGCGGCATGTTCATGCGAAGAAACCAATTTTCCGGACCTGACGAGACTTTTTGGTCTAGTTTAAGTCCACATTGACACATTTCGTGCTATTCACCACAAGTGGTATAGATTGGTTCCACATTGCGCCCGAGAAATGGACGGCCTGCCGGTTCCGTACGGCCAGTGAGTCAATAGCGTAAAAACATCATGAAGACTACTCGCACGATAACGACCGTCGAAGTGCATACCGGCGGCGAAGCGTTCCGTATCGTCACCAGCGGATTGCCTCGCCTGCCCGGCGACACGATCGTGAAGCGTCGTGCGTGGCTCAAGGAAAACGCCGACGAAATCCGCACCGCGTTGATGTTCGAGCCGCGCGGTCACGCCGATATGTACGGCGGCTATCTGACCGAACCGGTCAGTCCGAGCGCCGACTTCGGCATCATCTTCCTTCACAACGAGGGCTATAGCGACCACTGCGGACACGGCGTGATCGCGCTGTCCACCGCAGCGGTCGAGCTTGGCTGGGTGCAGCGCAGTGTTCCGGAAACGCGTGTCGGCATCGACGCTCCCTGTGGCTTTATCGAAGCCTTCGTTCAATGGGATGGCGAACACGCGGGCAACGTGCGATTCGTGAACGTCCCCTCGTTCATCTGGAAGCGCGATGTGACTGTCGAGACGCCGTCCTTCGGTACGGTGAAGGGCGACATTGCTTTCGGCGGCGCGTTTTATTTCTATACTGACGGCCAGCCACATGAGCTCGCCGTGCGCGAGTCGTCGGTCGAGGAACTCATCCGCTTCGGCGCAGAGGTGAAGGAAGCCGCGAACAAGGCCTACCCTGTCGAGCATCCCGAGATTCCCGAAATCAACCACATTTACGGGACCATCATCGCCAATGCACCGCGGCACGAAGGCTCGACGCAAGCCAACTGCTGCGTGTTCGCGGACCGCGAAGTGGACCGCTCACCGACCGGTTCCGGCACGGGTGGACGCGTCGCCCAGTTGTACCTGCGTGGCGAACTCGGCAAAGACGAGACCCTCGTGAACGAGTCCATTATCGGCACGGTTTTCAAGGGACGCGTGCTCAGCGAAACGACCGTCGGCGACTTCGAGGCAGTGATTCCCGAAGTCGAAGGCAACGCGTTCGTGTGCGGCTTCGCGACCTGGATCGTAGACGAGCGCGATCCGCTGACTTACGGATTCCTTGTCCGCTAGCCCTCTTCCTCTTGGTACCTGGCAGCCCGGAACGCTGTGAATGAGCGTCCGCGCTTTTTTTACATATCGGAACATGCGAAATAACGCGCCGTTACGAAAATCGCACGGCCGTTGCACCTGTGTCCGGGCTCGCCGCATACACTCCGAACCGTGCTCACCAGAAACGCACGACAGGTGCGAAGGAGTAGTGAAATGAAAAGGACGATTCTCGGCGTGGTACTGGGCGCGGCCGCACTGGCTGCTTCGAGCGCAGCGTTTGCGCACGTCGATCTGGCCGTGGGCGTCGCACTGCCTGGCGCCGCCTACGCTCCGGCTCAGCCCGTGTACGTTGCTCCGCCGCCTGCCGCCTATGCGCCTCCTCCGGTCGCGGTGGCCTGGCGCGGCGACGACGACTGGCGCGCGCGTCAGTGGCGGGAACACGAATGGCGGGAGCACGAGCGTCGCGAACACCAATGGCGTGAGCGCGAGTGGCACGATAATGGCCGCTGGGGCTATTGAGCCGGTTCCAAAGCTAATATTTCACACAAGTGTTTATCATGAACGTCAATAATCGAATCAGGGTGCTTGCCGCGGCGGCAACTTTAGGCCTCGCGGCAGCCAGCAGCGCACATGCCGCCGGCTGCCTCAAAGGCGCTGTCGTGGGTGGTGTAGCCGGACATTATGCGGGCCACCACGCTGTTGCTGGCGCCGTTGGCGGCTGCATCGTGGGGCATCACGTTGCGAAAAAGCATGCGGAGGAACGGGCCGCAGAACATCAAGCCGAGCGCGCCCAGAAGCTCAACACCTGATTCCCGCCGGACCTTTCGCGACAGCCGCCGGGGACGCCTATTCAAGCTGTGATATCGTGGCGGCACGCGACTTGCGCTATATTCTGCTCAAGAGTTGCATTCAGAGCGAAGCACAACTAGAAATGGACGAACGAAAACGCGAAAGCATCGTGGCCTATCTGCGGCGTCGGATGGCCGAATATGGTATTGAACCCGAAGATGTTGCTGCGTCAATGGCAGCAGACGCCGCGCAAATGCGCGCCGCCCGTTACCGGGATGCGGCTGGCCACACGTGGGACGGCAAGGGCGACGCCCCGCGGTGGGTGGTGCAGGCGACAAGCGCGGGGCAGTCGCTCGAGCATTTTGCAGTCGGCGAGGCGGCTGAACCTGAACAGCAATCAGTGAAAGCCCCAAGCGTGGACTGGCGACAGGACCCATTTGCCGGCAGCCGCCTGGCAAAAGTCAGAACAGAGCACTCCGGCGCCGCCTGAAAGCATGACGGGTTAAACGCCGCCCCGGCGTTAAAGCAAAACTTCAGTCGAATTCGACGTCACTGTTATTGCGCAGTGCATCCAGTCGTCGAATTTGTTCCGGCAGAATCCGGCCTTGGGACAAGGCTGGCAGGTTATCGATATCAAAGAACTGAGCGGCGTCGGTTTCGGCTCCGGCTATTTTCCCCGCGCGCACGATTTCCCCAAGGAAAACCAGTTTCCAGATGTGAAACACAGAAGGCGGATGCCCGTGCTTGAGCATGTCCCACACGGCCAATAGGCGAACGACGTTCACCGTGTAGCCGCTTTCTTCACGCGCCTCTTTTGCCGCGTTCTCGGCGGGCGAAACGCCCACGTCGGCCCAACCGCCCGGCAGAGACCACAAGCCGTCCACGGACTCTCGCACGAGAAGGATTTGACCGGACTGGTTGAATACGGCGCATCTGACATCGAGTTTAGGATTCGCGTATCCCGTTTCGAGAGCAAACAGCGCGGCGAGATCGCTCGTTTGCATGGACGCCATTTCCGCGAGTTGCTGATGCGCGATGCTGGCGATTTCCGTGTACCGTTCCGTGTCGAATGGGCTCGTGGCGTAGTGCAACCCCGTTTGCGCAAGTGCCAGTAGCCGGCGCGCCCGCGCGAGGCGTGCTCTCAGCGATTCGTGTTCGGCGGGCGTGGGCATCAATCGCGCCTCACTTTTGCGCCGCGGCTTCCTGATGCGCCTTCGCAAAGTCCGCCATGCTGTTGAAGCGGAAAGCGACGTTCGGCAGCCATCCGGAATTCATGGTCGCGCCAAAGCCCGGCTGCGAATGACGGCGGTAAATCCAGCACGACGCCAGACCAAATTCACTGGCTGGCTTGTGGTCGTGGAAAAGACTTTCGGCTGTGTGAAGGATCTTTTCCTTCTTGATGCCACGCTCACCCAGCTTCTCGAGCATGTATTCGAAGTTTCGCGGCGATGGCTTGTACGAACCGATATCTTCCGCCGTGAAAATGGCGTCGAACGCTACTTGCAACCTTGCATTGCTGTAGCTGAAAGTTTCGTTGTCGACGTTGGAGAGTATGACCAGCTTGTAGTGCTGTTTCAGGTACTGCAGCGCGGCTACGGTGTCCTCGAATGCCGGCCAGTTCCGCACCGACTGCCCGTACGCCATGCACTCCTCGTGCGTGAAGGGCAGTCCCCATTCCTCGGCCAGCCGCTTGTAGACGATGGGCAGCAGCTCCTGGTATCGCTTGGCCGGCGTGTACTTCTGCTGCGACGACTCGTGTCGCGCATGGGCCTCCAGAACCTGGTCTCTCGACAGCGGCACCCTGGCCCGTTCGATCAGGGGCTTAAGGCCAGCGTAGATGCCGCTTTCCCAATCGATCAACGTGCCGTAGCAGTCGAAAGTCAGTGTGTCGAAGTCGGTCAATTCCACGGTTACTCCTTTCGGAAGTGCATGGCGGCGATTGCCTCGAGGAAGCGTTTCCGGAAAGCATCGACTGTTCGCGCGTAAGCTTCTCGGCCAGATCGGTGTCCTTACGCGCAACCGCGACGATGATCTCCCTTGTTCCGCTGGTCAATAACTCGGCACCTCACTGTCGGCCGCTTCCTTTGGGCTGTCAACCAGGCGGTTGCCCTTACGTGGAGCGCTTCGTCGAGCTTGCACAGGCGCTCGCGTAACGGGACACGCGCGGCGCCTCATGAACCGCGCGAAATTCAGACAGGTGCCGACGTGACGTCCGCCGTTCGCGTGGCGTGCGTGGCCCGCTTCAAACGCGTCACGCCTTCGCGAATCTCATCGACGTTCGGCGCCGCAAACGAAAGGCGCAGCGACGCGGTGTCGGGCTCGTCAGCGAAGAACGCCTTGCCGGGAACGAAAATCACCTTGTTGGCAATCGCATTCGGCAAGAGCGCATCGATCGCCACACCCGGAATGCGCGCCCACACGAACATGCCGCCTTCGGGCTGATGAAACGCGATCTCGTCGCCGAATTGCGCGCGCAAGCCATCGCAAAGCGCTTCGCACTTGCGTTGATACGCCTGCGTGATGTGCGGAAGGTGCCGTTCGAGCGAGCCCGCCGCCAGGTAGTGCGCGGCGATAGCCTGAGTCCACGGCGTACTGCACAGGTCGACGGTCTGCTTGGCGATCACGCAGCGCCGCGCGATTTCAGCGGGCGCAATAGTCCAACCTACGCGCAAGCCAGGCGCGACGACTTTCGAAAGACTCGAGAAGTGCACGAGCCAATCGCGTGCTCCCTGCACCTCGCTTGCCAGCGCCAGCATCGACGGCACCGCGTTGCCAGCGAAACGCAGATCGCCGTACGGATCGTCTTCGACGATCACAAAGCGGTACTGAACGGCGAGACGCAGGAGCGCAACGCGCCGCTCGCGTGTGAGCGTGGCCCCGGTGGGATTCGCGAAGGTCGGCACCGTGTACAGCAACTTGGGCCGGACGATCGCGCCCGAAGCAAGCTGCGCGGCGAGTACGTCCACGTCGAGACCGTCGCCGTCGACAGGCACCGTCACGACATGCGCCTGCTGGAGCCTGAGCGCCTGCAGCGTGGCCGGATAGGCGGGCTGCTCGGTCAAGGCCGTGTCGCCCGGATTGAGCAGCACGCGCAACAAGAGGTCGAGGCCTTGCTGTGACCCCGTGGTGACGAGCATCTCCTCAGGAGCGCAGGTCACACCGCGGCGCGCCATCAGCGCGAGCAGTTGCGTCTTCAATTCGGGCAAACCGTCGGTCGGGCCATATTGCAGACAGCGCGTGGAAGCCTGCCATGCCTGGGCCGCTGCCGCCTGCAGTCCATCGGCATCGAACAGGTCGCTGGCCGGGTAGCCCCCAGCGAAGGAAATCATGCCTGGTTCTCCCAGGTACTTGAAAAGCTCGCGGATGGGCGAACCAGCGGGATGCTGAAAGGGTGCGGTGAAATCGTACATGGCGGACATGGAGTCGATGGCGGTTAAGCGCGGCAACGGACAAGCTTCGATTGTGGTCAGCCCTCACGGGCACATCAAACGAAATCTAATCACCACGTCATGCGGTTTGCTCATCAAGCCGGCGCGCAATAAAAAAGCCCGCTGAAATCGCGGGCGCTACTTTGTGCGTTGTGCGGCCTGCCTACGCCACCGTCACACGACGTTCTTTTCGACGATCGGCCGGTTTTCCAGCACGCGCGACCAGTCGAGCGAAGACAGATCCAGCGTCGTATACCGGCCGTTGAGGATCAGCTCGCTCACGCCGCGCCCGGTTGCCGGTCCCTGCTGCAGACCGTGCCCGCTGAAACCATTGGCAAACACGCAATTGTCGATGGCCGGGTGGTAACCAATGATGGCGTTCTGGTCGAGCACGTTGTATTCGTAATAACCGGACCAGCAGTTCTCCACACGCAGCGCCTCGAAGCCCGGCACGCGGTGCGCAAGCGTGGGCCAGATCACGTCGTCGAAGATGGCGTGATCGACTTCGTCGAGCGGCAGATCGTTGGGGTCGTTCTCCGCGCTCGGCGACGTTCCCGTGATGTACGTGTTGCCCTCGGGGCGGAAATACACGCCGGACGGATCGATCAGCAACGGGCAGGTGGTAAGCCGCGCCGGCGACGACACGTTGAAAATGCTGCGGCGGCGCGCATAAACCGGAATGTCGATGTCCATCATTTCCGCGAGCTTGCGCGCCCACGCGCCGGCTGCGTTCACGAGCGTGTCGCAGGCATGGCGTTCGCCGTCGCTCGCGATCACGTGCGTGACCTTGCGGCCACTGCGCACGACGCCGGTCACATCCGCCGGCACATAGCGCGCGCCGAGCGACTGCGCCTTCTTGCGCAGCGCCTGCACGAGGCCGTAGCCGTCGAACCATCCCTCGCCGCTGCGGCCATACGCGCCGCTCGCGAGATCCTCGACGTTGAGCCAGGGAAACTTTGCGTGCAGCGCGTCGCGCGACATGAGTTCGATGTCGGCACCAAGACGCGTTTGCAGCGCGTGATTCTCGCGCAGCGTCGCATCGCCCGCTTCCGTGGCGAGGAAGAGATAACCGCCCTCGTGCAGATCGATCGACGGGCGGCTGCCGTTCACTTCGAGCCGCTCGCCAATGCCGCGCAGAAACTCGATGCCGAACAGCGACATCTGGATCGACAACGGCGTGGAAAACTGCTGCCGGATCGACGCGGCCGAAAGCGCCGACGACGAGCGCGCATAACTGGGGTCGCGCTCGAACACGGTCACGGAAACCGTTGGGTCGGCTGCGCGCAGAAAATAAGCAATAGAACTACCGATTACCCCGCCGCCAACGATAACGACTTGAGAACTCACGACTTGCTCCAGATAGCGGAAAACCGCAGCGCGCATGGGATTGGGTTTGCGCGAATCGATCCATCGACCGGGCGCACGATGCACCCGGTCACGTACCTCAAACGCGCTTATTCGACGTTGAAATCGATGCCCTGTGCGAGCGGCAGCGCCGACGAATAGTTGACCGTGTTGGTCGCACGACGCATGTAAGCCTTCCACGAGTCGGATCCCGATTCGCGCCCGCCGCCCGTTTCCTTTTCGCCGCCGAACGCGCCGCCGATCTCCGCGCCGCTCGGGCCGATATTCACGTTCGCGATGCCGCAATCGCTGCCCGCGGCCGACGTGAAGCGCTCGCTCTCGCGCAGGTCCGTCGTGAATACGCACGACGACAGGCCATGGTGGGCGGCGTTGTTAGCATCGATGGCGTCGCCGAAGTCGCTGTACTTGAGGACGTAAAGAATCGGTGCGAAGGTTTCCTTCAGGACAACTTCCGTTTGCGACGGCATCTCGACAATAGCCGGGCGAACGTAGAAGCCCTTCTCGTTGCCCGCTACCGTGTGACGCTCGCCGCCGAACACCTTGCCGCCTTCGCGCTTCGCCTGCTCGAGTGCCGACTGCATGCGGGCGAACGACTGCTCGTCGATGAGCGGCCCCATCAGCGTGCCCTGCTCCAGCGGATTGCCGATCACCACCTTGCCGTAGAGCGCTTTCAGGCGCTCGATTGCCTTGTCGTACACGCTCTCGTGCACGAAGAGGCGGCGCAGCGACGTGCAGCGCTGGCCGGCCGTGCCGACCGCCGAGAACAGGATGCCGCGCAGCGCGAGTTCGAGATCGGCTGTCGGGGAGACGATGCCTGCGTTGTTCCCGCCCAGTTCGAGCAGCGAGCGGCCGAAGCGGCGCGCGACCTCGACGCCGACGGTGCGGCCCATTTCGGTGCTGCCCGTTGCGCTGACGATGTTCGAGCGCGGGTCCGCCACGAGCTTCGCGCCCACTTCACGGCCGCCGACCACGAGGCTCGTGAGGCCTTCGGGCGCATCGCCGAATTCCTTCAACACGTCCTGCATGATCTTGTTGACGGCAACCGCGGTGAGCGGCGTTTTTTCCGAAGGCTTCCAGACCACAGCGTTGCCGCACACGAGCGCGAGCGCGGCGTTCCACGACCACACGGCGACCGGGAAATTGAACGCGGAAATCACGGTACACACGCCCATCGGATGCCACGATTCGGCCATGCGGTGGCCGGGACGCTCCGAAGCAATGGTCAGACCGTAAAGCTGACGCGAGAGGCCGACCGCAAAGTCGCAGATGTCGATCATTTCCTGCACTTCGCCCAAGCCTTCCTGGAAGATCTTGCCGGTTTCCAGCGAGACGAGGCTGCCGAGCGCGCGCTTCTGTTCGCGCAGCTTGTTGCCCAGCAGGCGCACGAGTTCGCCGCGGCGCGGCGCGGGCACATTGCGCCAGGTCTTGAACGCCTCCTGCGCCTTCGCGAGCACAGCGTCGACGTCGGCCGCCGACTGGCTCGCGACGCGGCCGATCAGTTCGCCGTTGATCGGCGAATGCACGGCGATGTCGCCCGCTTCCGCGAGCTGGGAGATACCGAGATCCGAGAGGATGGAGGAGGCTTTCATAGGTAGAATCCCTTAAAAATTTCCGATACGAAACATTGCTACTTTAGGAAACTATACACGCGCAATTTTGCGGCGACAATACGAAAATCGACGGGAATTTCGCTATGCCGCGTGTACCGCTTCCGCCCGGCTTTGCGCCATGAAAATGGCATGTGCCCGCACTGCGGGCACACCTTTGTTTTCCTATTGGAAACAATGCATTGGGGCGCCGGCAGTGCCGGCCCCCTTCAAGGTAGCAGAGGCGTGTGATCTCAGTCCGCGGTTCGCGTCGTGACCGGCACCCACGCCACGTTCTTGACCTGATACAGCGTCGAACTCGGGCTCTTCAGGTCGCCCTGGGCGTTGAAAGCGATCTTGCCCGTAATGCCGTCGTAGTTCGTGGCCTTGAGCGCGGCGTTGAACTGCGCGGGCGTCGCCGAGCCGGCCTTCTCCATCGCCGTGATCGCGACCCACGCCGCGTCGTAGGCGAACGGCGCGTAGGCGAGCATGTCGATGCCGTACTTCTGCTTGAACTTCGCCTCGAAGCCCCTACCCTTGGGCAGCGTGCCGAGCGGCTGGCCGTATTCCCACACCGAAGCGCCATCGGCGGAATCGCCGGCGAGCTTGATGAAGTTCGCGTCCATGACGCCGCCGCCCGCGAGGAATTGCGCTTTCAGGCCAAGCTGGCGCATGCGCTTGACGATCATGGCGGCCTGCGCGTCGAGGCCGCCGAAGAACACGAGATCCGGATTCGTGCGCTTGATGCTCGTGAGCTGGGCGCTGAAATCCACCGCCTTGTCGTTCGTGAACTCGCGCGCGACGATCGTGCCGCCGCTTGCCTTCACGGCCTTCTCGAACTCGTCGGCTTCACCCTGGCCGAAGGCCGTGCGGTCGTCGATGATGGCAATGCGTTTCGCCTTCGTCACTGTCGCCGCATAGTTGCCCGCGTTGCCTGCGTTTTGCGAGTCGGTGGCGATCACGCGGTAGATGGTCGGCGCGCCGCTTTGCGTGATGGCCGGGTTGGTGGCGGCCGGCGTGATCATCGGAATGCCCGCCTTCGCGTAGATCTTCGAGGCCGGCAGCGTCGTGCCCGAATTGAAGTGGCCGATCACGACCGCCACGTTGTCATCCACGAGTTGCTGCGCGACCTGCACGCCGATGCGCGGATCGCTCTGGTCATCCTGCGAGTCGATCACGAACTTGACCGGCTTGCCGCCGATGGTGGGATGCGCGGCGTTGGCTTCGTCCACGGCCAGACGCACGCCGTTCTCGATGTCCTTGCCATACGCTGCCCCGCCGCCCGTAAGCGGGCTGGCCACGCCGATCTTCACGACCATTTCCTGTGCGCTCACCGCGCCGGCAACCAACATCAACGACGCTGCGATCGCGCAGCCACGACGAGAAGCGAGGAAACGAGGAGACATGCGATATTCCTTCGGTATCTGGAGCCGGCACGTGATGCGTTCGAATGGTCGCGCGGACCTTCGGACGCACTGGATTCATCCCGCGATGCCGAGCGGCGGGACGTAAGCGGATTGTCGGCAGCCGTGCAGGCGGCATCAAACGAAATCTAATCACCACGTAATGCGCTTTTCTCATCAAGCCCGTCCACGCGGGGAATACGGCAAGGCGTGACGCGGGCCCCGCTGGCATTGGGAAATACCCGATAACGCCGATATGCCCCCTGTGCGTGGATGCCATGCGAGCCCGGATCGAGCGCACGCCAGCCCTTGCGCCGTCTGGGTTTGCGTCAGAAATCATCAACTTCCGGGTGATCGATTTACTTAGCCATGCTTGTTAATTGCCGGATGCCGCAGCAGACGTCGCGCGATACGCAAATGTTATGATCGGAAACATAGAGTACGATACGAACCATCAGTGAGCACCCGCGAACCATCAGCGAGCACTTCGAGTTCCCGAATGGAAACCCCGTCCCTCAAGGCCGCCGAGAATGCTTCGGCGGAGCTGGGCAAGCGCGTCAAGGCGGCCCGGCTGAAGCACGATTACACGCTCGAGGCCGCCAGCCGCGTGTGCGGCGTGTCGCGCTCCACGCTCTCGAAGGTGGAAAACGGCGTCATGTCGCCGACGTTCGACGTGCTGCAGAAGATCGTTCACGGTCTGAAGATCGACCTCGGCGAACTGTTCGGCTCTGCGCCCAGGCCGCGCGCGAGCGGACGCCGCGCGCTCACCCGCAAGGGCGATGGGCAACAGCATTCAGCAGGCTGTTATCAGATGGAGTTGCTGGCGACGGAACTCGCCCACAAGGCGATGCACCCGTTTCGCATTCGCGTGACGGCGCACTCGCTCGACGAGTTCACGGAATGGGGCCGGCATGAAGGCGAGGAATTTCTCTTCATATTGAGCGGCTCGGTGTGTCTCTACTCCGAGCTTTACGCACCGACACATCTCGAAACCGGCGACAGTCTCTATTTCGACAGCCGCACGGGGCATGCGGCCGTCTCCACGAGCGAAGAGGACGCCGAAGTCCTCTGGCTCATCAACGAACCGCACCCGGACACGCAGGACGGCGCGCCGGGCGTTTGATCCTTCATGCTTACGCGGCGTTCGCGGTCATCTTGAAGATGCCCGTGGCGTTACCCGCATCGAAGCGCAGATCGGTCTGCCAGCGCCGCGTGACCTGATCGAACGTGCGCTTGCGCGTGATGAACTCGTAGAACGAGCCCGGCACCTCACGCGTCACACGCTGGCCGTCCGCCGCGCGAAACTCGCGCGTCACGGTGTCGGCTCGATAGGCCGTCTGAAACACGCGGCCCGAGCGCGAAGTCTCGACGCTGGGCTTCATCGGGCGCCCCTTGGCCTTCTCGTCGTCCGAAAGCTGAAATACGTCTTCCACGCGGTCGGTCGCGTGATTGAAGGCGTTGCCTTCCGTGGCGATCCATGCCATTTCCGCCGATTCCTGCAGCAATGTCTCGTAGTCCGAAATAGATGGCACGTCGTGCTGTCGTGCGAATGCACCGACGATCACGGGCAGCAGTTGCAGCGCCGCGTCGAGCGGCAGCGAGCCGTCGCGTTCCAGTTCGGAGAGCTGCGCCACGGCCAGCGGCGTAAGCGGATCTTTCGATGCGCCCACCACGTTCGTCACGGCTTGCTGGAACGCCGCCGAAAAGCGCTCGGGGTGCAGCTCGCTCACGAAGAACTGCGCGATCTCGTCGGGTGCGTCTTCGTGGGCGTAGGCGCGCCCCGTCATGCCGAGCTTGTCCAGCGGATAGCGGCCATTCAGGCGAAAGCCGAGCGGCCGCAGAATGCGCGTGAACGCCGCTTCGCCGGGGGGCAGCGCGCCGTTCTGTGCCCAGCGCACCGTGCGCAGCGCGCCATGGTCGAAGTACACCGCACCGCCCTGCGCCACCGTGTCGTTCGTGTACGTGCGGCCGTTGGGAGAGCGCTCCAGCAGGTCTTCGAACAGCGCCATGTTCATCGCCTGGGCGAGTTCGGCACGCGTGACGGTGCCGCTTTCCCAGTCGCCGAGCATCGACGGAAAGTTCAGCGTTGCAAACAGGGTTTCAGTTTTCTCGCGGCCCAGCAGCGCGGACAACAAGCGTTCTACGTTCGAATTGCGCATCACCAATCTCACAGGAAACGACCGCCTGGCGGCAGTCATCAAAGGGGCCTCTGGCCATCGGTTTCGGCCAGCTATACGTAAAACGCATTATTCAAATGGTTGCGCACCGCGTAAAGCGAGTTTAAATTGTCACTTGATGAGTTTCTGGAATCACCATGCGCAAGTTCAAGATCCCGAATATCGGCGCGCTGACGGCCTTCGAAGCCGCGGCGCGGCACGAGAGCTTCACTCACGCCGCCAAGGAGCTGTTCCTCACCGAAAGCGCGGTCTCGCGCCAGATCGCCACGCTCGAATCGAATCTCGGCGTGCGCCTGTTCGTGCGCGCCAAACAGCGGGTCGTGCTCACGCGCGCGGGCCGGCTCTATAGCACCCAGGTGCGGCGTGCGCTCGAAAACCTCGATCGCGACACGCTCTCCATCATCGCGCACGGCAGCGGCGGCGGTTATCTGGAGCTCGCCGTGCTGCCGACCTTCGCGTCCGAATGGCTGCTTCCGCGCCTCAAGGACTTCTACGACCGCACGCCCGACGTGCGCGTGAACATGGGCGTGCGCACCGAGACGTTTTCGTTCGAGGAGTCGCATTTCGAAGCCGCGATCCACTACGGCAAGCCGACCTGGCCCGGCACGTCCTCCGACTTTCTGTTCGGCGAGGAAGTGGTGCCCGTCTGTTCTCCGTCACTGCTTGCGCGCCCCGTCAAGAAGGCGCACGAACTGCTCGCCTACCCGCTGCTGCACTCCACCACGCGCCCCGACGCCTGGACGCGCTGGTTCTCCGACCTCGGCGTGGAAGACAACGCCACCATGCACGGCGTGCGCTACGAGCTGCACACGATGCTGATCGCCGCGGCCGCCGCCGGCCTCGGCGTGGCGCTCGTGCCGAAGTTCTTCGTTGAAGGCCAGCTCGAGCGGTTCGGCGTCGTCATTCCGTTCGAAGCCCCTGCTATTGCCGATGGCGGCTACTACTTCGTCTATCCCACCGAACTCAGCCACGGCAAGCCACTCGAGATGTTCCGCGCGTGGCTGCTCGAGCAGGCGAGCGCCTACCACGCTTCGCAAGTGCAACGCTGATCGGCGGGTCGAGTACGCGTGATATACGATCAGAAAAAAGTTTCCTATAGGAAATAGTTGAGTTAGCATCGGACCAAATCACTTCTTCGTCGCGAGACTGACATGGAAGATGTCGTCGTCATCGGTGCAGGCATCATCGGGGTCTGCGCCGCCCTCAATCTGGCGCAGCGTGGCATGCGCGTACATATCGTCGACAGCGCGCCGCCCGGTTCGGGCTGCTCGTTCGGCAACGCGGGCCTGATCGCGGTCGATCACGTCGCGCCGCTCGCGAGCCCCGAGACGATGGCCGGTCTGCCCCGCATGCTGCTGCGCCGCGACAGCCCGCTGCGCCTGCACAAACGCAGCCTGCCGCGCATGGCGCCGTGGGTGCTGGAGTTCGCCGCGCAGGCGCAGCGCCCGCGCTTTCGGCGCAACACGCGTGCGCTCGCGAGTCTCGTGACCGGTGCGGCACAGGCCTGGCGTCGTCTGCTCGATCAGCGCATCGCCGCCGACCTCTTTCGCGACATCGGCTCGCTCTACGTGTTCGAGCGACCCGTTGCGCACGCAACGGAATGCGCGCAACTCGATCTGCTCGACCGGTACGGCGTGCGCTACGTGAATCTCACAGCGGAGCAGGTACGGCGCGACTATCTACCGTCGCTCACGCCGCATATCAACCATGCGCGCTACTTTCCCGGCATGGCCTCGGTCACGAATCCGCAGCAGGTCGTCGAGCGCATTTTCGAGGCGGCGCTCGCAGCGGGCGCGAGATTCACGAGCGCTGCCGTCGACGCCTTGCGCGCCCTCCCCGACGGCCGTATCGGCGTCACGCTGAACGGCGCGACGCACCCAGCCGCCAAGGTGCTGATCGCAGCCGGCTCGCGCAGCGCCGAACTTGCACAGCAACTGGGCGCCAGGATTGCGCTGACCAACGAGCGCGGCTATCACGTCCAGCTCGGCGCGCCCTCGCAAGACACGCTGCGCGTGCCCGTGAGCTTCGTCGAGCGCGGCTTCACCTGTAACCCGATGGCGCAAGGCATCCGGCTTGCCGGCACCGTCGAACTCGGCGCGCGCGGCGCACCCGACTGGCGCCGCGCCGATCTGCTCGCCACGCAATTCCAGACGCTCTTTCCCGGCGCGCCCGCGGTGCAGGTCGCAAGCCGCTGGTACGGCGAGCGCCCCACGCTGCCCGACTATCTGCCGATGATCGGCGAGATGCGCGGCGCGCGGAACGTGTTCGTCGCGACCGGCCATCAGCATCTGGGCCTCACGCTCGGGCCGCTCAGCGGCGAACTCGTCGCACAATTGATGGCGCGCGAGACGCCCGCCGTCGATCTCGCGCCGTTTCGCATCGACCGCTTTTGAGGCCGGCGGCAGGAACGCACGCCGCCCCACACACGCATCATTCATCAGGAGAGAAGATTCGATGGAGCCCATCGCGATTTACGACGCAACCGCCACGGCGCGACTGCTCGACTTCGGCGTGCTGCTCGACGCCCTCGCCACGGCCGCGCAGGATCACGACGCGGGCCGCATTCACGCGCCCGTGCGCACGGGCGTGCCGCTCAAGGGCAACGGCGTCATGCTTTCGATGCCCGCCAGCGCCGACGACATTGCCATCCACAAGCTCGTGAGCGTGTGCCCGGCCAACACGGCGCTCGGCATGCCGACCATCTTCGGCGCGGTGACGGTGTGCAACGGCGCGACGGGTCAGCCGGAGTTCATCCTCGACGGCCCGACCGTCACCGGGCGCCGCACCGCGGCGCTGTCCATGCTGGGCGTGCGCCTCTTTCACCCCGGCGCGCCGCGTGCATTCCTGGTCATCGGCACCGGACAGCAGGCGCGATTTCATGCCCAGGCGATCGGCCAGCTGTATCCGTCGGCGACGCTCTACGTGAAAGGCCGGACCGAAGCGTCCGAAGCGGCATTCCGCGCCCACTTCGCGCAGGCTGGCGTGGACGTGACGCCCGCGCACGGTGCGGCTCCGAAAGAAGTCGACGTCGTCATCGCCGCGACAACGAGCAAGACGCCCGTGTACGACGAAGCGGCACGCAAGGACCGGCTCGTGATCGGCGTGGGCGCCTTCACGCCGGACGCGGCGGAAATCGCCCAGGACACGGTGCGTGCGAGCTGCGTGTTCGTCGACGATTTCGCAGCCGCGCGCGAAGAAGCCGGTGACCTGCTGCAGGCAGGCGTCGACTGGGCGAACGTGCGCACGATCGGCTCCGCTGTAACGGACGGGGCGGCACATGACGGCGGTCCGGTGCTGCTGAAGACCGTCGGCAGCGGCGCCTGGGATCTCGCCGCGTGCCGCGTGGCCCGGCAAATGCGCTGACCCGAACACGCGGATTAGAATCGCATCGACCGCGCAGCACGATCCCATCCGAGACCCAAGGCAAACGGCACCATGACGACGAGCGCTCCCCAACCCGCCGTGAAAGTCCTGCGCGGCGATGTCATCGAAACCACGCATATCGCCCACATTGCCGTGGTCGACGCTCAGGGCCGCCTGCTCTACGCGCTCGGCGACCCGCATCGCATGACGCTCGTGCGCTCGGCGGCCAAGCCCGCGCAGGCGCTCGCCGTGGTCGAAACCGGCGCGCTCGAGCGCTTTGGCTTCGACGACGCCGATCTCGCGCTCATGTGCGCCTCGCATAGCAGCGAGGACCGCCATACCGAGCGGACGCGCGCGATGCTCGCCAAGGTGTCCGCCACGGAATCGGATTTGCGCTGCGGCGGCCATGTGCCGATCTCCGACGCCGTCTACAAGGCGTGGATCAAACGCGACTTCACGCCGGGCGCGGTGTGCAGCAATTGCTCGGGCAAGCACGCGGGCATGCTGGCCGGCGCCCGCGCCATCGGCGCGGCGCTGGCCGATTACCATCTGCCTTCACACCCCTTGCAGCAACACGTGAGGCGGGTCGTGGCCGAGGTTTGCGATCTTCCCGAGACGGGCGTCGAGTGGGGCATCGACGGCTGCAATCTGCCCACGCCCGCCTTCCCGCTCGACCGGCTCGCCCGCCTGTTCGTGAAGCTCGCCGATGCGCAGGACCACGCGGCCTTGCCGGGCTCGGCCGCGGCCGATGCGCGCTCGCAGGCGCTCGCCCACATCTATCGCGCCATGACGTCGTATCCGGAACTCGTGGCGGGCGAAGGCCGCTTCTGCACGACGCTCATGAGCGCGTTCGAAGGCGCGCTCGTCGGCAAACTCGGCGCGGCGGGCAGTTATGCGATTGGCGTGCGCGCAAACGCGGCGACCGCAACGCATACGGGCGGCCCGGCATTGGGTATCGCGGTGAAGATCGAGGACGGCGATTTGACCGCGCTCCATGCCACCGTCGTGGAAGTGCTCAGACAACTGGGCATTGGCACGCCACAACAGCTGGCACAACTAAGCAAATTCGAAGCCCCGCGCATCGTCAACACGATGGGCGTCGAGACGGGTTGCGTCGCGCCGCAGTTCTCACTCGAGCGCGTCGCTTCGTAGCCAGCACAAAATGAGCGCGCGGGCTTTGCAAGCCCGCGCCAAGATTCACAGCAACGCCACGACTTTCACGTCGCTGCGATCGGCCGATGCCACCACCTTGCCGTCCACACGGCGGAACATGAGCGTCACCGTATTCTTGCCCACACGCAGATCGTCCACTTCCAGCCAGTCGATGCCTTCGGGCAGCATGGGCTGCTCGACACGCACCTCGTTGCGCGCCGCGTCGATCGTCACGCCAAGACACGCTTCGAGCATCATGAACGGCGAGCCCGCGGCCCAGGCTTGCGGCAGGCAGGCCACCGGATACGCGGTGGGCGGCTCGCCGCGCCGGCGCGGGAACCCGCAGAACAGTTCGGGCAGACGCATGTCGAAGGTCACCGCAGCCTCGAACAGCGCCTGCAAGAGGCGCACTGCTGCCGCCTTGCGGCCATAGCGCGCGAGACCGCGTGCGCACAGCGCGTTGTCGTGCGGCCAGACCGAGCCATTGTGGTACGCCATGGGGTTGAAACGGGCCTGGCCCGCCGCGAGCGTACGCACGCCCCAGCCCGTGTGAAACAGCGCCGATTCGAGCACTTCCGCCACGGCGCGGCCGCGCTCCTCCTCGGGCAGCCCGAAGGCGAGCAGATGTCCGGCGTTCGACGCGAGCACGCGGCACAGATCGCCGTGGCCATCGAGCGCAATGCCGTAGAAGTCCGACTCCGGCATCCAGAACTTCTCCTCTACGCAGAGGCGGATTTTGGCGGCGCGTGCGGCGTAGCGCGCTGCGTCTTCGATCTGGCCGCGATGCGTGGCGAAGCGCGACATCGTTTCGAACGCAGCGCTCGCATATGCCTGCACTTCGACGAGCGCAATCGGGCCATCGGGGAAACGGCCGTCCGCGTGGAATACAGAGTCGTGGCTGTCCTTCCAGCCCTGGTTCGCGAGCCCGCCCTCCGATTCGCGCCGGTAGTCGAGCAGACCGAGTTTATTGCGGTCGCATACACCTGCGACCCAGGCCGCCGCACGCTCCAGCGCCGGCCATAACTCGTCGATCAGCGAAACGTCGCCCGTGCGTTCGACATAAGCGCCCGCCAGCACGACGAAGAGCGGCGTGGTGTCCACCCCGCCGTAGTAGAGCGCAAACGGCACTTCGCCTGTGGCGGCCATCTCGCTCTTGCGCATTTCGTGCATGATCTTGCCGACCGCCGCGTCGCGGAACGCCGAATCCTCGCGCGCCTGATGTTCCGCGAGAAAACGCAGCACGCCCTGCGCGAGCGCGGGCGTGAGCCACAGCGTCTGCAGCGAGGTGATGACCGCGTCGCGGCCGAACGGCGTGGAAAACCATGGAATGCCCGCATACGGATACGGGCCGGTCGGCAGGTCGGTGGTGAGCAGACCGAGGTCGGCGATCGAGCGGTTGATCCACGCATTGAAGAGCGGATTGCTCGAACGCAAGTGCGCCGCCGCTCGGCGGCGTTCGCGCATCACGATATGCGAATCCACCAGCGCGGCGCGCTGAGCGGCGCGGCCCACGCGCTGCTCCTGCGAGTCCGCGAGGCAATGCGGCGGCTGGAAGATGCCCGCGCTCTGTGTGCCGGGCGCGGCGCCGGGCATGGCCTCGACTTCGATCGCCACCGTGAGATAGATCGAGACGCAGGCCTGCGCGGGCAGATCGACCGTGAAGTCGGCGCGATCGGCGAGGAGTTTGTTCGGCGTGGGCGAGAACTCGATACGCACGCGCCGCGCAACCTTGTCGAGGCCGATGTATTCGAGCCGGACTTCGCCGTCTTCGACTCGCGGCGGCATGAGCGTGCCGCGTTTTTCGCGCTTCAGGCCGCGTACTTCGAACATGTCGCGGAAGTCGCTCGCGAACGAGATGGAAAGCGGCACCACGGCGTCTTCCGTGCCGTAGTTCGTGAGCTCGATGGCCTCGGTCATCATCGTGCCGGAGAGCACGCGCTCGCGCTGCACGTGAATCACGCCTTCGGGCGTGGTACTGCCGCCGAGCGGCGGCAGCGGACGATTGGTCAGGTGGGCCGTGAACACGGCGTTGTCGCTGCTCACGCTGCCCGAGAGCAGTGAAGGCACGCGTCCGCCGAAAGTGAGGCGCAGCGACGAGAGCACACGCGTGTCGTTGACGAACAGGCCGTCGTCGATGCCGGTGATGTCGCCGAGCGGATCGTTGACGATGAAGGTGCCACCCGACTTCAGCACATGCTGGTCGGCGCTTGCGACCTCCGGCGTTTCGGGCGCGATGAACGCGCTGTCGGTTTCCCGCGTGTCCTGGTCGGGATGATCCACGCCGCTTGAGCGCGTGACGCCGCCGAGTGTTTCAGGATCCTGCATTGCGTGCCTCCTGGGTGCCATGCAAAGGGTTACGGTACGGTTCGCTTGCGGTTGATTGTAGTGGCTTCGGCGCACGTGTTGGGCGAATGCGCAAAGAACGGCCGAAAGATACGCGCGAAATGAGTGGCAAATCGCAGTGCGGAGCAAGGAACGTGCGCGGAAAAAATTGCGGGCGCCGGCACGACGTAACGTGCGGGCGCCCGTGGAGGCCATGCGCTCGCGCCGGAAGCGGCGCGCGCCGTGAGGATCAGCGTTGCGAAATCGGCTTCGCGACGCGCGGCGTTTCGCCGATGAAGAGTTGGCGCGGACGGCCGATTTTCTGCTCGGGGTCGGCGATCATTTCGTTCCACTGCGCGATCCAGCCCACCGTGCGTGCCATCGCGAAGATGCAGGTGAACATCGAGGTCGGGATGCCCAGCGCGCGCTGCACGATGCCCGAGTAGAAGTCGACGTTCGGGTACAGCTTGCGCGACACGAAATATTCGTCTTCCAGCGCGATCTTTTCGAGCTGCATGGCGAGCTTGAACAAAGGATCGTCGTGCAGGCCCAGTTCGTTCAGCACTTCGTAGCACGTTTCGCGCATGAGCTTCGCACGCGGGTCGTAGTTCTTGTACACGCGGTGGCCGAAGCCCATCAGCTTCACGCCCGAGTTCTTGTCCTTCACCTGCTCGATGAACTTCGGGATGTTATCGACCGAGCCGATTTCTTCGAGCATGTTCAGTGCGGCTTCGTTCGCACCACCGTGCGCCGGGCCCCACAGGCAAGCGATGCCCGCGGCGATACACGCGAACGGATTCGCACCCGACGAACCGGCCAGACGCACGGTAGACGTCGAAGCGTTCTGCTCGTGGTCGGCGTGAAGGATGAGAATGCGGTCGAGCGCGCGCACGAGCACGTCGTTGACCTTGTACTCCTCGCTCGGCGCGGAGAACATCATGCGCATGAAGTTCGCGCTGTACGACAGGTCGTTCTGCGGATACACGAACGGCTGGCCGATCGAGTACTTGTACGCCATGGCGACGAGCGTCGGCAGCTTCGCGATCATACGGATCGCCGACACCTCACGATGCTCCGCGTTGTTGATGTCGAGCGAGTCGTGATAGAACGCGGACAGCGCGCCGACCGCCGCCACCAGAATCGCCATCGGATGTGCGTCACGGCGGAACCCCCGGAAAAAGAAGTGCATCTGCTCGTGAACCATCGTGTGGTTCGTCACCGAGGCCACGAATTCGTCCTTCTGCTGCTGCGTGGGCAGCTCGCCCTTGAGCAGGAGGTAGCAGCTTTCGAGGAAGTCGGCGTTTTGCGCGAGGTTGTCGATCGGGTAGCCGCGGTAGAGCAACTCGCCCTTGTCGCCGTCGATATAGGTGATCGCCGAGTTGCACGACGCCGTGGACATGAAGCCCGGGTCATACGTGAACATGCCGGTCTGGCCGTACAGCTTGCGGATGTCGATCACGTCCGGGCCCTGGGTGCCCTTGTAGACCGGCAACTGCACGCCTTC
Organism: Paraburkholderia sp. BR10936; assembly: GCF_040965735.1. Lineage (NCBI taxonomy): Bacteria > Pseudomonadati > Pseudomonadota > Betaproteobacteria > Burkholderiales > Burkholderiaceae > Paraburkholderia > Paraburkholderia sp. BR10936. Next base: position 45,069 of record NZ_JBFRCM010000011.1, on the reverse strand, counting down.
AGCGTGGCCGGGGATCGTGAGCGTGGCGTGTGTCTTCGAGTCGATCATTGTGTGTCCTTGAATTGCTGTCACATCGCAATACTTCGCGCATAACTTCGCGCAACAGGACGCAGCCGCCGGAATGGCCGGCATCGCTGCGACCGCTTGCCGCATTCTACGGCGCGGTGCAGCATCGATTGATAGTGCAGCCAGCAACAATCCCTCTTCAACGCCGCAACACTGCGAAGCTTGCGGCTTCCTTAACGCCGATTCCTGCAACAATATTTTGCTCTTGCAGCGCAACATGTCGCACCCCATCTTTGCGATACTGCTTGACATGCAAGGGTTTTCCATTACTTGCATTTTGTAATCCAGCCGGATCTCACGGGCGGCCGTTTTCACCGCCACACGCGCTTAAAGCAAACGTAAGGAAGCAACAGATGAACATCTCGGTCGACACCCTGTTCGCAGAAGACGAACAAGCAGAGGGCGCCGTTGTCACGGCACTCAATCACCAGGACATCGTGGTCGCACTGTCTGCTGCGCTCGCCAGCGAACGCGTGGCCGTGCTGCACATGCTGTATCCGCGCACCGACGCGCGCACGCACCGCAGCCTCGATCACCTCGTGGACGCGCTCAACGGCCACGGCCTGCACCAGGTCGCCCGCCTCGTTTCGCAGGAAGCGCACTATCTCGTGTTCAAGGATCCGGTGAAGGCATGGAAGGCCTTTCACGAAATCCGCAACGATTCGCTCGCGATCGGCGTGCACCTCTACTACGCGGGCCTCGTCGGCGAGGCGGCCGAGCACAAGCTCGACGCCCACGCGCACGGTCGCGACTAGGCGAGAGTCCTTCGGACTACGGTATTTCTCGCAGCAACGAAAAGGGGCGGCCGCATCGCGTGGCCGCCCCTTTTTCGCATCGCGTGAATCAGCGCGCGTCAGCGCCCGTGGCCGCTCACGAAGCGGTCGATCAACTCGTTGAACGCCGCGGGCCGCGCCAGATTCATCCCATGCGATGCGCCCGCCACACTCGCGCGGCGCGCATCGGGCAGCCAGGCGTCGAGCGCGGCCACGGCCCGATGAAACACTTCCGGGCTCAGCTCGCCGTCGATCAGCAGCACGGGGCATTGCACCTCGGCGGCTTGCTCGCGCGAGTACGCAAGCAGCGGATCCTGAAACTGCGGCCCAAGCGTGTGCGCGTTGTCGGTGGCCATGCGGCGAAACCCATGTGTGCTCTTCGCCCAGAAGCCGGGCCGGCTCACCGAATCGACGAACAACTCCAGCCCCGCGTCCACCTGGCCCGACTCGATCAGCGCCACGGCGCGGGCGCGCAGCGCATTGACGTTCTCGGGCAGCGTGGCGAGCGTCTGGCCCGGCTGCTGGACCGGCCCGCCAGGATCGGCGAGCGTGAGCGTGCGCAGGTGCTGCGGATGGCGCCGCGCGAACTGGAACGACACGAGGCCGCCGCGCGAATGCCCGATCACATGCGCCGGGCCGGCGCCCAGGGCATCGACGAACGCCGCAAGCTCATCCGCATGCTGCCGCCAGCTGAACGGCAGGCCGCGTGCCGCCTCCGCGGCGGGCCAGTAGTGCGTGAGACTCACCGAGACACAGCGATACTGCTGCGCGAGGCCGGCCAGCTGTGGCTGCCAGTAGCGGTAGTCACAAAGCGAGCCGTGCACGAAGAGAAGAAGTTCGCCCGCGCCTCGTTCGACATAGGGCATGGGCAGGCCTCCGGGCAGTTCGATGAACGTACCGGGGGCCGGAAAGGCGGCTGGATTCACGGCTGGACGATGTGGAGACAACGGGACAGCGGCGCATTGCAACGGACAACGGCCTACGGGCAGTCCATCGCGGCGCATGCCGGCAAAGTGGCGTATTGTCCCATGCCCGCGGCGCCAACAGCGGTCAAGCCGGCGCCCTCGCGAAGCGGCCTTGCCTCGTGCGCCGGCTTGGGCCGTTATTCGACCATTTCGAAAGCGTGCTCGCTCATGAGCGAGGCCGCCGCGCCCGCGCCGCGCACCGCGCAGGTGAGCGGCTCGTCGGCCACGCGCACCGTCACGCCAAGTTCGGCAGCTAGGCACTGGTCGAGCCTGCCGAGCAGCGAACCGCCGCCCGTGAGCACGATGCCGCTATCGGCGATATCGGTGACGAGTTCGGCGGGCGCCGTCTCCAGCACCTGCCGCACCGTGTTGATCACCACGCGCAAGGGCGCGGCTAGCGCGTCCACCACGTCGTGGCTCGTGATCTCGACCGTGCGCGGCAGACCGTCTTCCATGCTGCGTCCGGTCGCGCGTATGCGTTCGATGGGTTCGCCGTAGAGCGCGCAGCCAATCGTCTTTTTCACGTGTTCCGCGGTCTGGTCGCCCAGCACGACGCCATAGAGCGTGCGCACATGATCGACGATGGCGCGGTCGAACTGGTCGCCGCCCACGCGCACCGAGCCGCTGCACGCCACGCCGCCTAGCGCGACGATGCCCACTTCCGTCGTGCCGCCGCCGATATCGACGACCATCGAGCCCGTCGCCGCGTGCACCGGCAAACCCGCACCGAGCGCCGAAGCCAGCGACTCGCCGATCAGGTTCACGCTCGCCGCGCCTGCCGCGAAGGCCGCCTCGCGAATCGCGCGGCGCTCGACGCGCGTCGCGCCCGCCGGCACGCACACCGTGAATGCCGCACGGCGGCCGAGCAGACGGCGCGGCTGCGCCATCGCCACGAAGCGGCGCATCATGTGTTCGGCAGCGGAGAAATTGGCGATCACGCCGTGCGAGAGCGGCCGCACCGTCTCCATATTGGCCGGGGCGCGGCCAAGCAGATCCTTCGCCTCGCGGCCCACCGCCGCCACCGTCGTCTCGCTCGCCCCCGCGCGGCGTTCGAAGCAGACCACGGAGGGCTGATTCAGCACGATGCCCTTGTCGGCGGTGTAGATGAGCGTGTTGGCCGTACCGAGATCGAGCGCCACGTCCTGGCGGAACAGCCTTTTGGAAAAAATGGATTGCGGCTTGGCTCGGGCCATATTGGTCTGAAGTTCAGTTCTTTTTGGCGACCCGGCAGACGACGCGCCGCCGGATGGCATTCCCGATGGCGGCCTCGTCCAGGCAGCGCGAACCAGCCGCGCGCCGGGCGGAACGGGCCTACGCGGCCCATAAGGTCGCGGCGACTCCCCGTATTAACGGCCGCGACCGGCGCGAACTTTAGCCGGTCCAAAAACAACTGCCTAGGTTATGCGGAAAATATGGCCGAAATACGACACTACGGGCTTATGCCACTGCCAATTTGTACCGATTTAGCCCGCCGATGCCGGCCGATACCTGCTGATTAACGGGGACTGACCTCGTCCCCGCCAGCGACCGGATCGGTCTCGCGATTAGCCGCGCGCGAGCGCGCGCACCAGGGCGTCGCGCCCAAGCATGACGCCCTGCGGCGTGATCGTGTGGCCGACGCCCGGCAGCGCGAAAGCGGTGACCGCGAAGCCCGCGTCGCTGAACGCGGCTGCGGCGCGCTCCAGTTCGCTCGCCGGAATCACTTCGTCGTCCTCGCCGTGCACGAGCGTGAGCACCGTGCGGCTTTTCGCGACCACGGGCGTAACGAGCCGGCCCGCATACGCGACCACGGCCGCCGCGCCCGCCGCCTGTGTGGCCACGTGGTACAGCGACATGATCGAGCCTTGCGAGAAGCCCACCAGCGCGAGCGCGTCGTGACCGAGCCCCCAATGGGCGAGTTCGGCGGCGAGCCGCCGCTCGAACACCTGCGAGGCGGCAACGACGCGCGCCTCGCGATTGGTCTCGCTGATGTCGCGCAGGCTGAACCACTGGCGTCCGCCGAAGCCGCCGTCGAACGGCTCGCTGCCGTCGAGCGACGAGAACGCGACGCCCGGCAGCGCGTCGCGCCACACGTCGGCGAGCGGCGTGAGGTCCTGTGCGTTGCTGCCTACCCCGTGCAGCAGCACGACGAGCGCGTGCGCGGCGCCATCGGCCGGCGCCAGACGCCAGCCCCCTTCGAATGCTTCCCAGCTCATGGTCGGACCTCCCCTGTACTGACGATCGTATTGTGTGTCCAGCGCACGCATTTTGCGCGGCGCGCGGCAGGCGCAAGGATACGCTCGCCGCGCTACGCGTGTACGAAAGACTCCATTTCCCGGCGTTACATAAAGCCGCAACGGCAGCCCGATCGCGCGCGAAAGCCATTCGCAAGCCCCATGACCCTGCGCCGCATGGGGATGCTCCGCGGCTGGCGATGACAAAAGGCGATTACAGGTATCCTGTGCCGCAAACCGAATACGCGGAGAACACGCTTGAATCAGCCCGCCGCATCATCGGCGCCGCCCGCGCCGCCGCCGCCGCTCCAGGGAGGCAGTCTGGTCCTCGGCACTATCGCGGTCTCGCTCGCGACCTTCATGAACGTGCTCGACACGTCGATCGCCAACGTCGCCATTCCGACCATCTCCGGCGACATGGGCGTTTCCGTCGACGAAGGCACATGGGTCATCACCGTGTTCGCGGCGGCCAACGCCGTTTCCATTCCGCTGACCGGCTGGCTCACGCAGCGTTTCGGCCAGGTGCGCCTGTTCGTCACCTCGATTCTCTCGTTCGTGCTGGCGTCGTGGCTGTGCGGCATCGCGCCGACCCTGCCGTTCCTGCTCGTCGCGCGCGTGCTGCAAGGCGCCGTGGCCGGCCCGCTCATTCCGCTTTCCCAGGCCGTGCTGCTCGGATCCTGGCCGAAAGACAAATCGTCCACCGCGCTCGCCTTCTGGGCGATGACCACGACCGTCGGCCCGATCGCGGGACCGGCGCTCGGCGGCTGGATCACCGATAGCTACAACTGGTCGTGGATCTTTTACATCAACATTCCAGTGGGCCTCTTCGCGGGCTTCGTCACGTGGACGATCTATCGCAACCGCGAGTCACCCACGCGCAAGCCGCCTATCGACATCGTGGGCCTCGGTCTGCTCATCACCTGGGTTGCTTCGCTGCAGATCATGCTCGACAAGGGCAAGGACCTCGACTGGTTCAACTCGCCGGTGATCGTGACGCTCGGCATCCTCGCGCTCATCAGTTTTGCGTTTTTCCTCGTGTGGGAGCTGACCGAGGAGCACCCGATCGTCGATTTGCGTTTGTTCGGACAACGTAACTTCCTCGGCGGCACGATTGCGATTTCAGTGGCGTACGCGGTGTTCTTCGGCAATCTGGTGCTGCTGCCGCAATGGATGCAGGAGTACCTCAATTATCGCTCCGTGGACGCAGGCCTCGTGACCGCGCCGCTCGGCGTGTTCGCGGTGATCCTGTCTCCGGTCGTGGGGCGCCTGTTGCCGCGCTCCGACGCGCGCATCATCGCGACGATCGCGTTCGTGATGTTCGCGGGGGTGTTCTACATGCGTTCGCAGTACGTGATCGAAATCGATACCTTCCATCTCGTGCTGCCCACGCTGCTGCAAGGCATCCCCATGGCGCTCTTCTTCGTGCCGCTCACCGCGATCATTCTCGCGGGGCAGCCGCCGAGCCGCGTGCCGGCGGCGGCTGGCCTCTCGAACTTCGTGCGCGTGTTCTGCGGCGCAGTGGGCACCTCGATCGCGACCAACGCCTGGAACAACCGCACGATCCTGCATCACGCGCGACTCACGGAACAAGCCTCGGTCAACAACCCGACTTTCGTGCAGGCGATGGACCAGACCCAGAAGGTGCTGAATATGAGCGAGCCCTCCGCACGCGCGCTGTTCGACTTCCAGCTCACCACGCAGGCCGCCATGATGGGCCTGAACGACATTTTCCATATCTCGGCGATCATCTTTCTCGTGATCATTCCGCTCATCTGGATCACGAAGTCGACGAAGGGCGGCGCAGGCGGCGGCGCAGCAGGGGCGCATTGACCCGAGAGGTCGAGTCAGGGCGCGCAATGAAGCCGTGGCGGTAAGCGCGAGCCGCTACAATCGCGGGACCGCGGCGGGCGCTCTGCCGCGATTGCCTGGCTCCCTCCATGAATCACACGTTCGACTACACGCCCATCCTCGACGCCATCCATCGCGACCTGCAGCCGTATATCGGCACGGGCCGCGTTGCCGACTACATTCCCGAACTCGCCACGGTGCGCGCCGATCACTTCGGCATGGCTATCGTCACGGTGGACGGCCAGGTGTACCGCACCGGCGACGCCGATGTGCGCTTTTCCATCCAGAGCATTTCGAAGCTGTTCGCCTGCACGCTCGCGTTCCAGCTGCTCGGCGACGTGCTCTGGCAGCGCGTGGGCCGCGAGCCTTCGGGCACGGCATTCAACTCGCTCGTGCAGCTCGAATTCGAGGCGGGCAAGCCGCGCAACCCGTTCATCAACGCGGGCGCGCTCGTCGTGACCGACGTGCTGTGCCGCCGCTTCGTGCAGGCGGAAACCGCGCTCGTCGATTTCATGCGGCGCCTTTCGGGCGAGCCCGGCATCGGCTACGATCTGCGCGTCGCGCAGTCGGAACTCGCGCACGCCGAACGCAATCGCGCGATGGCGCATTTCATCGCAAGCTTCGGCAACCTGGAGATGCCCGCCGATACCGTGATCGACGCGTATTGCCGCCAGTGCGCGATCTCGATGAGCTGCGTGGAACTGGCGCGCGCAGCACTCTTTCTGGCCAACGGCGGCGTCTCGCCCGCGAGCGGCGAACCCGTGCTCGACGCAAGTTCGGCCAAGCGCCTTTCCGCGCTGATGCTGACCTGCGGCACCTACGACGCGGCCGGCGACTTCGTGTACCGCGTCGGTTTGCCCGCGAAGAGCGGTGTGGGCGGCGGGATCATCGCGGTGCTGCCCGGCGAATTCGCGGTGTGCGTGTGGTCGCCGGGCCTCGACGCGACGGGGAATTCGCTGGTCGGCTCGCTGGCGCTGGAGTGGTTGACGACGCGCACCGGGCGCTCGATTTTCTGAGGCTGGGGTAAACGTCATCCGGTCAGCATCCGCAAGCCCTGCGTGACGACACAGCCTTAGAGCGGCGGCCGCTCGAGCGTGAGCCAGCGCTGCACGGAGGGCCTCTGCCACTGAGCCAGGGCGTATTGCGCCAGCCGATGCGGCACCGGATCGCCGTTCAGCACCAGACGGTTCAGCATCAACGCGAGGTCCACGTCGGCGATCGACCACTCGCCGAAAAGATGCTTTTCGCCTTGTGCGAGCAGCGCGTCGGCCATCGCGAAGAGTTTCTCCGCCGCGAGTTGCGCCGCGCCGGAAAGGGGCGCCGTGGTCGGGCCGTAAAACACGACCTCGGTCGAGCGCTCCTGGCGGATCGGCATGAGATCGCTGCGCAGCCACGCCTGAACCTGGCGCGCGCGGGCGCGCTGTTGCCGGTCTGCCGGATAAAGCGCCACGCCGGGGAAGGTTTCTTCGAGATACTCCGTGATCGCCGAGGACTCCGAGAGCGCGAAGCCGTCGTGGATCAGGGTCGGCACGCGCCGCGTGAGCGACTTCGCCGCGAATTCCGGCTGCTGGTTTTCGCTCTTCGCGAGATCGACCGTCGAAAGCTCGAACGCGAGCGCCTTTTCGTGCAGCGCGACGAAGACGGACATCGCGTAGGGACTGGCGTACTGGGCGTCGGCGTAGAGGTGGAGAGCGGGGTTGGTCACAGTCGGCTCCGTTGTTGGCGCCGACGATAGTAGCAAGCCCAGCCGCCGTTGCGCTCGGCCACCGGCAGGCTGATCGACTCAGCCTGCCCCGCCTAAGCCGTCGCCGAGACCAGCCCCGTGGTCTTGCCGCTCGCGACCATCAGCTGCGCCAGCGAAGTCTGCACGCTCGCCAGTTGCGACGCGATCTGGCTGACCTGGCTCGCGTCCGATTGCGACGCCGAGCTCAACGCGCTCTGCGCATTCTGGATCTGCGCCTTGATCTGGCTGACCTCGCCCGAGTTCGAGCCTTGCGCCGCGGCGCTGGATGTCTGCGACGACACCTGCGCGAGCTGCGCCTGAAGCGACGCGATGAGCGCGTTCAATTCGTCGACTTCGCTCGAAGACGAACTGCTGGAGGATGCCGCTGCGCCTCCACCGCCGCCGCCCGACTTCGAAGACGCCGAAGTGCCCTGCGTCGAAGTCGACGTCGACGTGGTGCCGCTGCTGGGTGTGCTCGTCGACGAACTCGTCGTGCTGCTGTCATTCGGGTTCGACGATGCCGCGCCCGAGGAAGCGCCGTTGCCTGCGCCGCTCGTCGAAGCCTGCGTGCCGCCGCCGTAGGCGGTCGTCGTGGTCGTCGTCGCGGTAATGGGTTGAATCTGCATGGAATCTTTCTCGCCGTAAGTCAGGGGCTGCGCAGCGCTGCCGAATAACGCCCTATCCGTGTGTTATCGGCAAGCTTGACGGTTTCTTGAGCGCTGTCCGTGCCGCTTTTATCGCGGGGCGGTCGTGGCCTGCTTACACCATGATGTATCCGTGCCGCATGCCGAGCATCACCGCCTCGGTGCGATTGGTCGCGCCGAGTTTGCCGAAGATGGACGAGAGGTGCGATTTCACCGTGTTGTCCGAGATGTCGAGTTGCCGGGCGATCTCCTTGTTGCCGAGTCCGTCGGCGAGCATCGCCAGCACTTCGATCTCCCGTAGCGACAAGGCTTCGAACGGTCCGCCGGATGCCGACTGGCGCAACGGTTTTCGTCCAGCGAGCAGCCTTGCGAGGATGTCGGGCGACAGCACGCACAGGCCGGCGGCCGCCGCTTCGATGGCCGCGACGATCTCGGCGGGCGTCACGTCGCGCGACAGGATTGCCGTCGCATAGGCGGGCAGTTCGTCGAGGAACGCGTCGCTATCCGGGTCGTCGAGCAACAGGACCAGCGCCGCTGGTGCGTGGCCTGGGTCGAACAGCGTCTTGAGCGCGTCGCTCGCCTGAGGCTCGATGTCGGCTACGACGACATCCGGCACCGAACCGGCGAGGTAAGCGGCGAGCGTTTCGGCGTCGGCGGCGCTACCGAGGAACGCGAGTGCCGGCTGCGCCTCGACGATCGCCTCGAGGCTCCCACGCACCTCCGGCGATGCCGCGATTACCGCCACCCGCACCGGCCCCATGAGTTCCATCGTTCCATCCCACATATCGCCGTGTCCCGGACCTCACCTGCATGCATGCCGTTGGGGCCGTTCGCCCACGGCGACCGTGCACGCGTGGCGCTCGCCGCCCCGGATCAACGTGACTGGCAACGGCTGCCCGATGCCCGTCGAGCCCAGCGCGGCGTGCAGGTCACCGATGTCGCGGCAAGGTTGGCCGTCCAGTTCGATCAGCACATCGCCGATGAGCACGCCTGCCTGTTCCGCAGGACCGCCCGGCGCAAGCGAGCTGATCAGCAATCCGCTATTGAACGACAGGTTCATTTTGTCCACCCATGCGTTCGGCAGGCTGACCTGCTGTGTGCCGACGCCAAGATAGCCCCGCGAGACGCGTCCCTTGGCCAGCAGTTCGTCGGCGACACGCTCCACCGTCATCGCGGGAATCACCATGCCGGCGCCGCGCATCAGTCCCGAGGTGCAGATGCCCACGACCTGACCGCGCATATCGGCGAGCGCCGCGCCCGAGAACCCCGGGCGCAGACCGCCGTCCAGCCGCACGAATGCGTCGAGCTGGCCGCCTCGCCACGTGCGCCAGGCACCACCCGTGCTGCCGATCACGCCAAAATCCGCGCTGACGCCGAGTTCGTCGGCACGCGCGACGGCGAGCGCCAGATGACCCGGCTTCAGTGAGCCGGCATCGCCGGACTCGACCGGGCCCAGGTCCACGCCGTCCAGCTTCAGCACGGCGAGGTCCGTGCCCGGATCCTGGCCTGCGAGGACCGCGGCAACCGTACGACCGTCGCTCAAGGTGATTTCGATCCCCTCCTCGCGCCGGATCGTATGGGCAGCCGTCACGACGACGCCATGGCGCCAGATTACGCCACTCGACGGCATGCGATGCCGGCCATGGATTGCCACGACGCTCTGCCCGACTCGCGCGACAATGTCGGCCAGACCGTCCGAGAGAGCCATCAAAGGATTTGCGCCCGAAGATGTCGTTTCCATTTCACGTCTCCTGCCAGTGTGGGTTCACCATTCGTGGGTTCACAATGACAGAACGACGGGCGGCGCGCACCACCCAAATGGGTAGTCGTAGCGATGCAGATCACACGGAGTCAACGTGGGAGGAAGGCCATGAGTACGCTTGCCAGATTCACATCGGGCGTCCGGTGCACGCGCCTGTGGTGGATGGCCGCGATGACCGCGGCGCTCTGTTTGCTGGGCCAGGGCGCTTTCGCGCAAGCGGACGTCAGGGCGACGAGCCTGCGCGAAAAGTACCAGAGTCTCACGCAGCAACTCGCGCAAAACCAGTTCCAGCGCCCGCTATACCTCGAATCGCAGGAGTTGCCTTCGGCACTCAAAGGGGACATTTACGGTGTGGTCAACTTCCCTTTCGCGACGGTCAGCGACACGCTCAACCATCCGACTCAAGGGCCGGCCAACTGGTGCGATGTGCTGATCCTGCACTTGAACATCAAGTACTGCCATGCCTCGACCGGCGCGAGCGGTACGGTGCTCGCGGTGAATATCGGCAAGAAAACCGAGGAATCGCTTACCTCATCTTACCGCGTGCAATTCGCCTGGAACCAGGCAGTGAGCAGCCCTGATTATTTTCGCGTGGAGCTTTCCGCCGCCACGGGTCCGCTGAGTACGAAAGACTACCGGATCGTGGTGGAGGCCATACCCGTGGGCGACGATCGGACCTTTATTCATCTGACTTACGCCTACGGTTACGGCACGGCCGGCCGGCTTGCCATGAAAGCCTATCTGGCAACGATAGGCAGCGACAAAGTCGGCTTTTCCACGACCCGCGATCCGTCGACGAACGAAACGCGATACATCGGCGGCGTACGCGGTCTGGTCGAACGCAACACCATGCGCTATTACCTCGCCATCGAAGCGTATCTCGATGCGCTTTCCAGCCCGCCCAATGGCCGCCTCGACAAACGCCTCACCAAGTGGTTCGATGCCACCGAGCAGTATCCGCGCCAATTGCACGAGGTCAGCCGCGCCGACTACATGCAAATGAAGCACAACGAATATCAGCGTCAGCAGATCGCGCAGTAGTGCGCGTATGAGCCCGTGCGGCGCACGGGCGTTACGGCGCAGGTTTTCCACACTCCCGCTGCGCTCGCCCGTTGGACGAACGCAGCCGACGCCTGCTCCACGAGCGCCGCGTTTTGCTGCGTCGCTTCGTCGATCTTGCGTGGCGGCAAACGCCTCCGTGACGTCGGATGAAACAGCCGCCGGAATCAGTAGCGCGCGAGCTGGCTGCCGTTGACCTGTACGCGATCGCCTGGGCGCAGGTCGCCGGGCGTCGGCACGTTGAACGCGCGGGTCGAGCCGTCGCTCAACTGCACGTCGATCTGGAATCCTGCGGGCTGGCCCATCTGCTGGCCGATCCGGTTGCCTGCATAGGCTCCCCCGAGCGCGCCGATGACGGTCGCCGCGTCGCGGCCGTGGCCACCGCCGACCTGATTGCCGAGCACGCCGCCAACCAGCGCGCCGACCACGGTTCCGGCGATGCCCGAAGCACCCGTGGCGTTGCTCAACGGCCGGATGCTCGAGATCGTGCCGTACTGCGTACCGTATTGGTTGCCGTATTGCGGGTTGTACTGCGCACCGTACTGACCGTTGCTTTGCGAGTCATACGGCTGTTGCGGCGCAGGCGGCGGTGCGTAGGCGGGTTGCTGCACGGTGCCCGGTTGTGCGTAAGCGGGCTGGCCGTACGCAGACGCCGCCGGTGCTGCATATTGGCCCTGGTAGCCTTGCTGCGCGCCGTACTGCGAGTAGCCCGGAGCAACGCATGCGGACAACGAAAGACTGGCTGCAGCGACAAGCGCGGCGGTGAGGGCGGACTTGGTAGAGAGCATGGACGTCACGGTGGGTTCGCATTGCCGCCGCTGCGGGCACGACAAGCATGAGGAGGAGTGGCGATTGCGCGGCAGTATAAGCAAAGCCCGCCCGGACGTCCGCTGGGCGCGGGTAACAACGTGTAAAGTTCGTTGCCGGATGAATGGCGGCGCGCCGAGCGCGGTGCCATTCATCCGTTGGAATCAAGCTGGCGCCGGATTCCCCGAAAGTTTCAATGCAGCGTTTGGACGCTGCCGATGGTGTCGGCACCCGCATCTTCGGACGCGGCCTGTTCGATGATCGCGCAGCGGAAATCGAACTTGACGCGAAGGATCGCGGATTCGACCCGTGCGTCGCCGCGATGGCCCTTCAGGCGAGTATCGATCGCCTCCTCGACGGCGAGAATCGCCTGCTCGATACTCTCCGGATCGTCGCTGTCGAAGCCGACCTCGACCTCTATGCTCTCCAGCAGGTTCAACGCGGTTGCAATGTCTTCGGAAGCGACGAATAGCGTCTCGGCGTTCTCTCTCATCTACCCTCCCCGTTGGATTGTCCAGCTCAACAGACAGCTGCGAGTTGCACGTCTATCGTTGCACATCCGGAACAAATCTGCCGGCGACGACGGCCGATGTTGGGTTCGAAACAACGGAAGGGTTGCCGTCCACCGTGAAGCGAATAGAATCGAAGGTTCCAGCCGATAGCGTAAAGGCAATCGAGCCGGCTTCGGGCGCGGTTTTGACCTGCTAGACTGGAAGTTCCCCCGCGAACCATGGAGGGAATCATGACGACTGTCTACGTGGTAAAGACTGGCGAGCAGTACCTCTGCTGCGCAGAGGACGGCGATATCGGCATGGCGCCGGAGATTGGCGGGGCCAAGTCCTTCGTCTCATACGAGGAAGCCGAAAAGGCGGCGTCCGAGAACGCCGACCCCGGATACGAAATCGTCGCCGTCAGTGTTGCCACACACTGACGCGCAAGGCGGCTCCGCCTCGCCTTACCGGAACTTGCCAGCCGGTGCTTTCGGCTGGCTTTCGGCTGCGCCGCCGGCCAGCGCGTGAACCGATCCGGCGAGGAAGTTCAGGATGAATTCGTTCACCTCGTCCGGACGCTCTTGTTGCACCCAGTGACCCGCCTTCGCGATGAGATGCTTCTTCCATAGGTTGGGAACGTTGCTCTCCAGCGCGTCGTAGTCCTTCGCGGCCATTTTCACGACGCCGTCCAGCTCTCCCGCGAGAAAGAGCGTCGGTTGCATGATCCGGGCGCCGTCGAGGAAGCTGGTGAGCGCCCAGTTCCGGTCGATATTCCGATACCAGTTGATTGGCCCGCGAAACCCGCTGCGCTCGAACTGAGCGACGAAATATTGCAGATCCGTTTCGGTCAACCATCGCGGAAGCTCATCGGGCAACGTGAGGTTGTCCACGAATCGAGTCGATTTGGGAAAGATCGCGAAATTGGCCGGCTGTCCTTTCACCACCGGGTCTCCCGACGCCGAGTAGAGAATGCCGAGCATCGAGCGACGGACATCTTCTTCCAGTTCACGCTCGATGCGTCCCGGCAACTGAAAATAGTCCTGATAGAAGTGACACTCCTGCGCGATCTGCGCAAAGCGCACCGATGGGCGCACCGGACGTCGAGGCATGTAAGGCACGCTCAGCAGGCCGAGAACGGGAAACAGGTCGGGGCGCAGCAACGCTGCGTAAGCAGCGACAGCGGCGCCCCAGTCATGTCCGATCAGAATCGCCTGCTCTTCACCGAGCGCCTTGACGAGGCCAACGAGGTCGCCGACCAGGTTCAGAATGTCGTAAGCCTCGATCGCTTCCGGGGCCTCGGTGAGCCCATATCCGCGCTGGTCCGGCGCAACCGCGCGATAGCCCGCAGCCGCCAGCGCATCGATCTGCCAGCGCCACACGTACCAGGACTCCGGCCAGCCGTGGCAAAGCAGCACGAGCGGGCCCGTGCCTCTTTCGACGTAGTGCATGCGGATGCCGTTGACGTACGCGAACTTCTCCTGGAACCCGTTCATCATGGAGTCGACCTCGTCTCACGCGGTGGGAAAGCGCCTGGCGGTCATTGTGAATGCAGTACCGCAATGCTTCAACCACATCAGTCGTTTTGAGCGTGAGCCGGATATCAAGGATCGACGCGTGCCGTGCGGCCCTCCCCCCACGCAATGACGCTCAGGTAACCGGCGTGTCCATGTCGACGACCTCCGGGGGCCGTACGGCGGCGAAACGCAGACGCTCTTTACGTCAACCGGCCAGTCTTCTTCGTCCTAGAATTCCTTTCAGGGGGGAGGCGACATGAAGCGCGAAGTGGTCACTGGGCTGCTGTGCGGCGCACTACTCGCCGGCTGCGTGACGGCCGGCGTCGAGGTCAGGCCCGAACAGATGGCGAACTTCAGGCACGGTGTGACGACGCTGCAGGACGTGATCGTCGCGCTCGGCCCGGCGTCGGTCGAGACCGCGTTGGACGACGGCTCGACGCTGCTCGTCTACACCTACGTGACGTCGCGTCCGCACCCGGAAAGCTATATCCCCTTCATCGGCTCGCTGGTCGCCGGCGCCGACACACACTCGTCGGCGGCCGTGTTTCTGTTCGATTCGCACGGTCTTCTCAAGGGCGCCAACAGCACGGGCTCGAACGTCGGCACTGGCATGACCGCGGCCCATAGCGCGGAGCCCCGAGCGCCCGTGCCGGTTTCAGACGCGCCCGTTGTTGGCAAGGGCGTCCCGCCGCCCGCCGTTCAGACCGCCCAGCCGACGCCGGAAGAAGACGCCGCGCCCGCGTCGCAAATGCCTGGCGAACCGCTGGAAATCAACGTTCAGCCGGCTCCCGTCGAATAGCCATATCCCAATGTCAAACTTGCCCTGGCTTTCGCAATATCCTGCTGGCGTTGCGGCCGACGTCGACCTCGACGACTACCCTCGATGGCAGCCCTGCTGGAACAGGCCGTCGCGCGCTTCGGCGACAGGATCGCCTTTCAAGGCGCGCGGAGTACCCGTCCAGTTCGCGATAAGTGAGATTCACGCCGAGCTGATGCGGCGACAATTGCGAGGCCGGTTGGTGAATGAGATCTGACTTTTCCGCCGCCGAAGAACCAAACCATTCGAAAAACGACGTTGTCTTGCCCTCCCGCGACGGCACCAGTCCGATGTCGCTTCCAGCGCGTCACCCTGTCGGCTTCGTTCTAGGAGCGACATTTCTGGTCGCATTAACTGTGCAAATCATTACCGTGCGACTTCAGCGTTAAAACCGCTCGCCTCCCATGGCTTCACCATTCGGGGTGATACGCACGTCTTATTCAACGCACAAGGGACGGCCAGATCATGAAAGCGTATCAGCCCAAAGTGGACCCAAAGACGCTTCGCAAGGTGATCGTTGCCGCTGCGGTTGGCAATTTCGTCGAATGGTTCGACTTTGCCGTTTATGGATTTCTGGCGACCCTGCTGACTCGCCAGTTCTTTCCGAATGGCGACCCGGCGATCGCGTTGATGAAGACCTTCGCGGTGTTCGCCGTCGCCTTTGCATTCAGACCGCTCGGCGGGGTCTTCTTCGGCGTGGTGGGAGACCGGGTGGGCCGCAAGAAAACGCTCGCCCTGACCATCTTGATCATGGCAGGGGCAACAACGGTCATCGGCTTCCTGCCGACCTACGCATCGGTCGGCATGCTCGCCCCCTTGCTGCTCGCAATCGTGCGCTGCGTGCAAGGTTTTTCCGCCGGCGGCGAATACGCCGGCGCCTGCGCGTATCTGATGGAACATGCGCCTAAGCACCAGCGCGCGCGATACGGGAGCTTTCTTCCGGTCTCCACGTTCCTGTCGTTCGCGAGCGCCGCAGTCGTGGCGTCGGGACTGGACGCCGTGCTGTCGCCAGAGGCGATGAGCAATTGGGGCTGGAGAATCCCGTTCATCGCCGCGGCGCCTATCGGTCTGGTCGGACTGTATCTGCGCACGCGCCTTGGTGAAACGCCATCGTTTGCTGCAGTCGAACACGATCACGACCTCGCTCATGCCCCGCTGCGCGAAACGCTAAAGACCCAGGCAGGCGCGATCGTGCGCCTGGGTGCCTTGGTGTCCGTGACTGCGCTCTCCTTCTATACGTTCACGACCTATTTCGCGACGTATATGCAGGTCGTCGGTCATCTGAGCCGGGCCAACGCGTTATTGGTCACGGTCTTCGCACTCGTCTTCGCCGCGGCCATCTGCCCGCTCGCCGGCCTCTACTCCGATGCCGTGGGAAGACGAAAAACCGTCTTCACGGCATGCGCCATCCTGATCGCGGCGGTGTACCCCTCTTTTTCGCTGGGAGGCTCAGGGGATTTTCGTTCCGCGATTGCTGGCGCATGCATGCTTGCGCTCGGCGCGGTCCTGTCGGGTGTGGTCACGGCGGCACTGCTCTCCGAAATCTTTCCGACCCGCACCCGTTACACCGCTTCGGCGATCACCTACAACCTGGCCTACACGATCTTTGGCGGCACGGCGCCGCTTGTCGCCACCTGGCTGATCGAGTCGACGGGTAACAGCATCTCGCCCGCTTACTACCTCATCGCCGTCTCGCTGCTGGCACTGGTTGGCGGGTTGTCCTTGCCGGAAACGTCGCGGATTTCGCTCGACGATCCCCCGCATGAAGGTGTAACGGAACACGTTGCGGCGCGAAGTCTGCAAGACGCACCGCACAATTCAGTCTGACGTGAACCCTCCGCTGCTCAGTAGGCCGCGCGCAGGGCCTCCGTGGCCAAGGCAAGGCGCGACGCAATGACCTTCACCAGAAAGCGATGAAACTGCTGGGCGGCCACGGGGTCGTCCCGCTCGAGCGCGACGAGCGCCGCCAGCGACAGCCTGCGCACCCGCGTCGGCGCCTCGGCGAACACGTCCGCGCTGCGCGGTTGCTGCGTGTATACGGCCATTTCCCCGATGACCGTGCCCGGCAGGCAGGCGCGCACCCGCACCGACCGCCCGTTGCCGAGCGGCAGCGAAACGGCGAGCCGCCCGCGCTCGATGAGGTACAGCGCGTCGCCCGGGTCCCCGCGAAGAAACAGCGCCTGGCCCGCCTGCAGATCCTTCGCTTCGAGCCGCGTGGAGAGCGTGTTCAGCGCGCTGGCCGTGAAATGCGGCGCGAGCAGTGAATTGAGGTCGTCACCGGGTTTCGGCGCGAGCGCACTCGACGCGAGCAGCTGGTCTTCGACCCATTCCAGGCCCGCATCGAGCGTGTCGAATTCGCGAATACGCAGATTGAGCGTGCCGGTTTTCGTCAGCAGATCGCGCGAGCGCGACGGCAGCGCGGTCAGGATCAGGTCCGCGTCCGTCGCCGCGCAGAGCTGCCGCAGCTTGACGAAGCTGATCGACACCGACGCGTCGATGCCCTGGGTCGCCGCGAAATCAAGTACAACGAATCGAACCCGCACCGGAGTGCGCGCGGCGAGGCGCTCCCGTATGCGCTGGAGGATCGAATTGGCCGTGCCGAAAAAGAGAAACCCTTGCAGGCACATGCCGCACACCTGCGCGCCGAGCCCGCGCAACGCTTCGGTCTCCTCGATGTTGCGCTCGACATTCGAGGTCCGGGTGCGCAGGTCGAACGCCATGCGAATGCAGCTCACGCGGCCGTAGAGCAGCGTGAACATCACGCACGCGGCAATCACGCCCGCGCCCACGCCGATGAGCACGCCCCAGCCCGCGATCGTGCAGAGAATGACGGGCACGAGCAGATACTCGTACCAGGCGAGCTTCGCCCAGGCGCCGACCACCCATTGCACGATGAGGCGCAGCCCCATGAAAAGCTGGAGGCCGACGAGCACCGGCACGGGAAAGAGCGCGACAAAACCGGGCGACGCGGCCAGCACGACGAGGCATGCGAGCGAGGCGAACACGCCCGCCAGCCGGCTCGTCGCGCCCACGCGCGCGTTGAGCATCGAGCGATTGAACGACTGATAACCGACCATGCCGCCCAACAGACCGCTCGCGAGATTGGCGAGGCCCGCGGCCCGCAGCTCGCGATTGAGGTCGACTTCCTCGCCCGTCGCCGCGCCGATCGCCGTCGAATTCATCAGGATCGTGACGGCCGAAACCGAGGTGACCACGAGGCTCTCCGGAAGGTGTGCGGTGATCGCCGTCCAGTCGATGCCGCCCTGCCCGAGCTGCGCGCGCAGGTGCAGCTCCGGTAGCCCGGTGAGCCGCAGCGCCGCGCGCGGCAGCAGCAGGCCCATGGCGCGCGCGTCGTCGATCGACAGGCCCGCGGCACGCAGCAAAACGTAGAAGAGCACGATGCCGAAGGCCAGCGTGAGCGGCAGCGCGGCAACGTGCTTCCAGCTGCGCATCAGGATCGTGGCCAGCACGCCGACGACGAGCGCGGGCAACCATGCGAGCCAGTGGAGATGCGTCAGCAACGCGAGCGTGCGCCATTGCAGCGACTCGCCCGTCATGACGCGAAACGCGCCGGCGAGCAGCAGATAGCCCGTGCCGGCGAGGAAACCGCCGAGGACCGGGTAAGGCAGGAACTGCAGCGAGCGGCTGCGCTTCGACGACCCGATTGCGTAGAGCACGACGCCGGTCACGAGCGAGCAAAGCGCGATGGCAATCAGCACGGTGAGCAGCAGCGTTTGCGGCGAACCGCCGTCCGCCCGCACGCTGCTCGCGACGCCTGCCGCCACGCCCGCAAGAAACGCCGCCGCGTTGCTGTCGGGGCCGCCGATGTTCAGGCGCATCGAACTCGTCAAGGCGATCACGAGCGCGGTGACGACACAGCTGACGAGCGCGGTGGGCACGCCGAGCATGGCGTAGCGGGCGAGATCGGCGCTGAAGATCAGCGTGCCGAGGCTCATCGCGTAGCACAGCATGACGAGCGCCGATACCGCACCGGCCGCCAGATCGCCGGGCAGCGCCGCGATGGGCGAGCGCGGCGGGACGTCGGCGACAGTAACGGTCTTGCCCGGCTTCACGTGAATTCCCGGTGGAATGCGCGAGGCGCGATGGGGAGCGATCCAGTATCCGTCCGCGCCGGAAAGCCTGTCAAACGCCGTACGCGGCCCGTGGCGCGCGCCTACACTGGAAATTCACCGGCACGATCCCCCGACGGGCTCGGGGCGGTTCGCATCAGGCAACCGGCATCGCATCCAGGCGGCGAACATGGATATTGAGCAATGGCTGCACGCCCTGGGACTCGAGCAGTACGCGCAAGCGTTCGCGGCTAACGATATCGATCTCTCGCTGCTCGCGCAGCTGACCGACGCGGATCTGCGGGAACTCGGCGTGCAGTCGCTCGGCCACCGCAAGCGCATCCTCGCTGCCGCCGCGCCGAACCCGCCAGCCGCGGCTTTGCCCGTGGCGCAAACGGCGGTCGCCCCCCACGCGCTGGAGATCCCCGCGGACGAACGCCGGCAGGTCACCGTCCTGTTTGCCGATCTCTGCGGCTTCACCGCGCTTTCGCGTACGCTCGATCCCGAGGAGGTGCGCGCGTTGATCGGCCGCTTCACGGCGCTCGTCGACGGCATCGTGCTCGCCTGGGGCGGGACGACGGACAGGCATATCGGCGACGCGGTGATGGCGCTGTTCGGCGCGCCGCGCGCGCACGAGACGGACACGCTGCGCGCCGCGCGCGCGGCGCTCGAGATCCATGAGGCGCTGACGCCATTGAGCCTGCAGGCGGCACGCACGTTGCAGGCCCATATCGGCATCGCGAGCGGCGAAGTCGTCGCCGGCGCGCTCGGCTGCGTCGACGCGCGCGACTACACCGTCACCGGCAGTCCGGTGAACCTGGCCGCGCGCCTGCAGGTCGCAGCGGCGGCCGGCGAGACCTGGCTCTCCGATGACGTGGCGCGCGCGCTCGGCGACGCCGCCGTCTGCGACGCGCTCGGCGAGCAGTGCTTCAAGGGCATCGACACGCCAGTGCGCGCATGGCGGCTGCGCGCGATTTCGAGCGACCCGGCGAGCGAATCGGCGAAGACGGGTCAGAGCCTTTTCGTCGGACGCGAGGCCGAGCTCGAGCAGTTTCACGGTATCGTCCGCGCGTGCGTCGCGAGGCGGGCCGGCCACATCGTCCATGTGCGCGGCGAAGCGGGCATCGGCAAGACGCGTCTCGTCGACGAGATGCGCCGCCATGCGCAGTCGCAAGGCTTCGAGATCCATCGGGGCCTCGTGCTCGATTTCGGCGTGGGCAAGGGGCAGGATCCCGTGCACACGATCGCCGGCAGTCTGTTCGGTCTGCCGGCCGGCGCATCGAGCGACGCGCGGCGCGCCGCCGCCGCGCGGTTCGCCGCTGAAGGCAGCCTCGAGGCCGGGCAGCATGCGTTCCTCCACGACCTTCTCGACCTGCCGCTCGCGGACGAATGGCGAACCGTCTACGACGCCATGGACCACGGCGCGCGCAAGCGCGGCAAGCAGGCGCTCGCCGCGAGACTGACCGGCGACGCCTGCAGGCGGGCCGCCACGCTGATCGTCGTAGAAGACCTCCATTGGGCCGAGCCCGAAATGCTCGACTATCTCTCGGCCTTCGCCTCGGGCATCGCGAACGGCCCGGGCCTGCTCGTGACGACCTCGCGCGTGGAAGGCGACCCGATCGATGCGGCGTGGCGCGCGCGCTGCCGCGACATCCCGTTCGCGACGATCGACCTCGGGCCCTTGCGCCAGGACGAGGCACTGAGCCTCGCAGGCAACTTCATCGACGCGACGCAACGGGTCGCGCTCGCCTGCATCGAGCGCGCGGGCGGCAACCCGCTGTTCCTCGAGCAGCTCTTGCGCAACGCCGAGGAAGGCAGCGGCAACGCCGTGCCAGGTTCGATCCGCAGCCTCGTGCTCGCGCGGATGGACCGGCTCGCGCCGCGCGACCGTCTGGCGTTCCAGGCGGCTGCCGTGATCGGGCAGCGGTTCGGCATCGCGTTGTTGCGGCGGCTCATCGACGACCCCGGCTACGTCTGCGACGGCCTGCTCGCCAATGCGCTCGTGCTGCCGGAGGGCGAAGAGTTTCTGTTCGCCCACGCGCTGATCCAGGAGAGCGCCTATTCGACGCTGCTGCGTGCGCGCCGACGCGAGTTGCACCGCTGCGCGGCCGACTGGTTCGCGCACGGCGACCCCACGCTGCACGCCCAGCATCTCGACCGCGCCGAGGACGAACGCGCGCCGCAAGCCTACCTGGCCGCCGCGCTCGCGCAGCGCACGGCGCACCTGCTCGAGGCCGCGCTGCGCCTCGCCGAGCGGGGCCTCGAGATTGCGCAGAGCGAGACGGACCGCCACAGCCTGAGCTGCTGCAAGGGCGAACTGCAGCGCGACCTCGGCGACATCGCGGGATCGATCGCGACCTGGCGCGCGGCGCTCGCAGCCGCCCCCGACGACGCCAGTCTGTGCCGCTGCCAGCTAGGACTCGCCGAAGGCCTGCGTGTGAGCGAAGGCCTCGACGAAGCGCTGGACCTGATCGAGGCTGCGCAGCGGATCGCGGAGCGCGATGACCGGGTGGCCGAACTCGCGAGCCTTCACTATCTGCGCGGCAACATCTACTTTCCGCTCGGCAAGATCGATGCCTGCAGCACCGAACACGAGCGCGGGCTCGACTATGCGCGGCGCCTCGGCCTGCCGGAGGCCGAGGCCCGCGCGCTCGGCGGCCTCGCCGATGCCGCCTACGCGCAAGGGCGGATGCGGACCGCGTTCCGCCATTTCAGCGATTGCGTGGCGTTGAGCCGCGAGCACGGGTGCGGCCGGATCGAAGTCGCCAATCTGTCGATGCAGGGCTTCAGCCGCATCTATCTGAACGAGCCGCGGCAGGCGCGCGAAGACGCCGTTGCCGCCGTGCGCGCCGCCGCGTTGATCGGGCAGCCGCGCGCGCAATTGCTGGGCGAGACGCTCGGCGTGTTCGCCTGCTACGAGCTAGGCGATATGCCGGCTACGCAGGTCCATCTGGAGCAGGAAAAGCGCGTGATCCGGCAATTGGGCGCGCGCCGGTTCGAAGCGCAGAACCTGGAAATGCAGGGACGTGTCTGGCTCGCCGATGGACGCCGCGGCGAAGCCGTCGATGCGCTGCGCGAGGCGCTTGCGATCTCGCGCGAGGTCGGCACGCAAGTCTCCGCGCCGAAGAATCTGAGCGCCCTCGCCCGCGCAGTCGACGAGCATGACGAGCGCACGCGCCTGCTCGCAGAAGGCGCGGACCTGCTGCGCCTCGGCACGGTCGGCCACAACCATCTCTGGTTCTACCGCGACGCGATCGAGGCGATGCTGGCGGCCCGCGATCCGGCCGGCGTGCTGCGCTACGCGAGCGCATTGGAGGACTACACGCGGCACGAACCGCTGCCCTGGGCCGAGCTGTTCGCGGCACGCGCACGCGCGCTAGCGCGCGTCCTGCAGGCACCCGCCGACGATGCCGCGCGTGGCGAGCTCGCGCGCGTGCGCACCGTGCTGCTGCAGACCGGCTTCCAGCAATACCTGGCTGCCGTCGATGCAGCGCTTGCTGCTTGAGGCATGCATACGGCCGAACACGCTTCGCCCAGGGCGTTCATTCCTTGTGCTCTTTGCGGAACGCAGCCTCGCCTGCATCCGATACCTCGACCCACTTCTTGTCGGGCGGCGCGTCTGCGGTGTAGCTGTCGTGCCAGTTCCACCACTTGTAGGTTGGGGTCTGGGGATAGCCCTCGGGCGAGTCCTCCCAGAGCTCCTGGCGACCCAGCGGCGTCATGTCGAGGTAGTCCCAGGTGCCCCCCATCTGTTCATCGCCGCGATTGTTGATGAAGTACGTACGGAATACGCGCTCGCCATCGCGGTAGAACACGTTCGTGCCGTGCCACTCGTCGACACCGAAGTCGGCGTCGAAGCTATCCGTAATGGTGAACCATGGCATCTGCCAGCCCATGTGCGCCTTCAGTCGCGCGATGTCGGCCTGAGGCGCACGCGAGACGAAGACGAGCGTCGTGTCGCGGGCGTTCAGGTGAGCGACGTGGGCGACCTGATCCGCCACCATCGAGCAGCCCCGGCAGGCGTGCTCGGGCCACCCGAACACGCCCGGTTCGAAGAAAGCGCGGTAGACGATCAGTTGACGCCGGCCGTCGAACAGATCCAGCAGACTGAGCTTGCCCGCGGGACCTTCGAATGCGTAGGCCTTCTCCACCGCCATCCAGGGCATTCGCCGGCGCTCGGCGGCCAGGGCGTCTCGAGCCCGGGTCAGCGCCTTTTCCTTTACTAACAACTGCTGGCGCGCTGCTTCCCACGCTTGCGATGAGACGACCGGTGGAGTGGCCATGGCGGGCTGGCCGCCTTTCCTTCCGTTTTCGGCTGATGAACTCATGGCTTTTGCGACCTCCTGAGTAGGGCAAATTCCTGCGGCGCGATTGCGTCCGCTACGCGTCGCTCATTGGGTGACATGAGTAGTTTGCTACCGGAAATCGGAGGTTGGGAGTAACAAGTGTGGCGGTATTTCGAGGGCGTGCTGAGTGCGGTCGCCGGGCCGGGTCCAGGTTGCCTCAATCCAGGGTCGATTACCTCGGCTCGAATACCGGGTACGAGGCCGTATCGATCAGCGACAGGGTATCGTCGCGCGAAAGCAGCCCGGATTCGTCGAGAATCTGCACGAGTGGCCGACCTTCCGCAACCGACTGTCGCGCCAGCTTGCTGACACGAGCATATCCAAGCTTCGGCACGAGCGCTGTGGCCACAGCCATCGAGTCCATCAGGTGTCGCTCGTTGCATGCACCGTCGGCGGTGATGCCGGCGATACACTTCTGCGTGAATCTCTCGATGCCGTTGGTCAGCAGCATGATGCTGTCGAACACACGGGAGGCCACTACGGGCTCGAAGTGATTGATTTCCAGTTCTCCATACTGAACCGCCTGAGCCACAGCGACATCATTGCCGATAACGGCAAAGCTCAACTGGATCATCGCCATCGGCAGCACAGGATTCACCTTGCCCGGCATGATCGACGAGCCGGCCTGCGCCTCCGGCAAGCGCAACTCCCCAATTCCGCCCACGGGACCGGAGGAGAGCACCGTCAGGTCCGATGCGATTTTCGCAATGGACGCCGCACAGGTGCGAAGCTCACCCGAAACGCGCGAGAACACGTCCATGTTCTGCATCGCGTCGAACGAGTTTGCCGGCGCGACATAGTCGACGCCTGCGATATCCGCGAGGTGCCGGTAGACCGCAGTTCGATACCCGGCCGGTGCACCAAATCCCGTACCGATAGCCGTACCACCGAGCGGCAGCGTACGCAGCTTGTCGCGAACCGCCATCAGTTCTTCCGCGAGACGTCGTGTGAGCGACGCGTAACCGCCGAAAAGCTGACCGAGACGCATCGGCTGCGCATCCTGCAGACAGGTACGGCCGAGGTGAAGGACGTCGGCAAACTCGATAGCCTTCTGATCGAACTGCGCAGCCAGTTTTTCCACTTCCGCAATGAGCGGTCCGAGCATTGCGTAGGTCGCAATCTTCAGCGCAGCGGGATACACGTCGTTCGTGGACTGCGAGCGGTTGACATGATCGTTGGGATGGATCACGTCGTACGAGCCCGGAGCGTGACCCAAAAGCTGCTGCGCCCGATTGGCGATCACCTCGTTGAAGTTCATGTTCGTCGACGTTCCACCCGAGCCCTCGAGCAGATCGACGATCAGTGAGTCACGAAACTTGCCTTCGATGATTTCCTGACACGCGCGGCTGATTGCGTCGCATTGTTCCGGCGTGGTGACATCGGTGTCCCGGTTCGCGAGCGCGGCCGCCCATTTGCACTGCGCGAAAGCCACCGCGAACGCCGGGTAGTGAGCAATGCTGAGAGGAGAAACCGTCAGATTGTCGACGCCCCTCACCGAGTTGACGCCATACAATTTCTCGACCGGAATTTCGACTTCACCAACGTAATCGCGTTCGGTACGCGTTTCAGCTTTGGCTTGACTGTTCATTTGAGTTCCTGTTTCCAATATCAATCAGTTGTTCAATTTCCTGACCGAGAGCCTTTTTCACTCGCGGGAGGAACGATGTTTTGATCACTTCGGACGCCGTGTCGCATGCATCTTCGAAAAACGCGCTGTATTCGTCGCGCCGCGCTACCAGATACAGCGACCGTTCGAGGCCCAGTCTGTCGACAACGTGGCGAGTCACTCCATCCGCGTAAGCCGCACCCTGAAGCAGACACATCGGCGAGGTCACGGCCCAGCCGATGCCTTCGGCCACCATCGATGTCAGCGCGTCGGCGTTGTCGAGCTCGAGCCTCGTCGGCGTACGCACTTCAATTCGACGCAGATAGCGCTCGATCTGCATGCCGGCCTGCGATTTGCGGTTAAAGCGCACGATGGGCAATGCGTCCGCCAGGGCCCGGATGTCCTCCACGGTGCGGACCGACTTGCGGAAATCCCGCGGCGTGATGACAAAGTACTTCTCGGAGAGGAGCCGGAAGCGCACTACGTCATTGGCGTCGATCAACGCGTCGCTCGTGACGATGAGGTCCAGGTCGCGCCGCAGCAGCGCCTCGCCTTGCTGCGGGCTCAATCCCGTACGGATCGACAGTTGCGATACCTTCTCCAGCAGCCGCTTCGTAAGAGCCGAGCCGCAGGTAGCCGCGAACGAGTCGACAAACCCGATGCGAAGATCAGGCTTGATGCCACGCCCCGCTTCGACGACCTGGGCCTTCAGATTGGCGATCTCCTCGCTGAGTACCGCTCCGCGGTTCCTCAATGCGATGCCGTATGGCGTCAACGCGAGCGGACGGGTCGTGCGATTGACCAGCACGACCCCCAGTTCGTCCTCCAGCTGGCGGACGATCTGCGAGACACCCGATTGGGAAACGCCCATGCGTGCGGCCGCCCCGGACATGCTGCCTTCCTCCGCGACTGCGACGAAGACCTGCACCGCATACATATCGATCGGCTTGTTGAGCGACACGATGGACTCTCCCATAATTACTGTCAGCAGACGTTGCCACGAGTGCGCCAACGTGGGAGCGCCACACGCCAGGCCTTCAGTGGCGATGTCCCGCTGTATGCAGGCTCACGTTCGGTGCGCCGTCCACCGCCGGCTCGTTGCTGCCCTGACCAGAACCCATATCCGAAAGACTCTCTTTGCCGGTTTCCGGTGCGAACAAATGACAGAACACGCCGCCGAACACCAATACGGCCACGCACACGCCGAGCGCTGCGTGAATGCCAACCTGTTGCACGGCCACGGGCAGGAGAAACGTACTGATCGCGGAACCGAACCGGCTGGAGGCAACGGCCAGCCCGACGCCTGACGCGCGCAGGTGGGTCGGGAAAAGCTCTGGCGGATAGACGAATTCGAGGTTCGCGGCGGCCGAAAGAATACAGGCGAAAATGCCAAATGCGAGGATTGTGCCGAGCGGACCGAATCCGGCGTAGGCGAGCACCGCCAGCCCGATCGCTGCGAGATAGAAGCTACCAATGAGAAACGCGCGGCGCGAGAGTCTGTCGACGATTAGCAATCCAAAGATCGCTCCGGCGAACAGCAGCACGTTATAAACGAGTCCGCCGACAAAGCCGTCCTTGACCTGCAAGGCTTGCAGTACCTTCGGCGAAAAGGTACCGAGCGCAAAGTATGGAATGACCTGGCACGTGTAGAAAACGCAGCCGACCAGGGTGTTCTTTCTCCAACGGGCCGAGAACAGTTCCGACCACGCACCACGACGTTGCTCGGGCGCGGCTGTCGGTGCGGGCAGAATAGTCTCCGCACCGAACTTTGCACGGATGATCTTCAGTGCCTCGTCCTTCCGGCCGCGCTTCATCAGCCACATGGGCGACTCGGGTACGCCGAGCCGGAACGGGAGAATGAGCAGTGCCGGCAGTCCACTCGCAGCCAGCATGATCCGCCAGGCGTCGGGGCCGATATCGCGAATGGCAAAGCCCGCGAGATACGCGCAGACGTAACCCGCTGCCCAGGCTGCTGCGAGCACACTCAGGAGACGGCCGCGATAGCGGCGTGGGGAAAACTCCGTGACGAGCGATTTGCTTACGACGTAGTCGGCGCCGAGAATGAAACCAAGCAGCACGCGCAACACCAGCAGCTGGGTCGGCGACGTCACAAAGAATTGCGCTGCAGAAATCGCCGCAAACAGCAGCATGTCGAAGGCGAAAATGGTGCGCCGGCCATATCTGTCCGCCACGGGCCCGGCAAACATGCTGCCAAAAAACAAGCCGGCAAGGGACGCCGCACCGAGTGCGCCCATCCAGAGCGCGTTCAGGTGCAGCGCTCCCGCCGCCATGCTCACCGCGATGCCGATGATGCCCAGCACGAAACCGTCGCTGAACTGTCCGCCTGTGCCGCTGAACGCCACGCGCAAGTGGAAACCGCGCAGCGGAACGTCCTCCATCAATATCGGCTTGCTCACTTTCGTCTCCTGGACTCTGGTTGTCAGCGAGGCGCCTGCCTGCGCCTTCTGAAACCAGTGTAGGGACTCGGATTCAAGAAAACAGCATATCCGGTGTCAGTATCAGCAACTCTAATACTATGTCACGCGGAGGTTGAAGTGGAGCAGTTCAACGTACGCCAACCGGTCGAGGCTCGAACCGGGGCCGGCTTCGGGCCTCACGGAACGACATGCGGCGCGGCGGTGTGCTTTGGCAGCACCGTCGCGCCTGAACGAATCATCTTCACCGGCCCTGAGCCGGCAAAAGCGATTCAAAACTCGTGGAGCAATGCCTGGATACTCGCCGGATCTTTGGTCGTCGTCAGCGCGAGCATCAGCAGAATGCGGGCCTTTTGGGGGTTCAGATCGTCACCGAGAAGACCCACATAGGCCGGATCTTCCGGTATGAATCCGCCCCCTGTGCGGGACGAGCGGACCACAATCACCCCCTGGGCGATCGCCTTCTTGATGGACGGAAGAGTGAGAAGCGATTCGCTGCCTGCTCCAACGCCTGCGACGACAATGCCCTTTGCTCCGTGCGCGACTGCGGCGTCGTAGATGTAGCCGCCGTCATTCTGATAGCCGTAGACAATATCGACTTCCGGCAGAGAATCGAGCTTCGACACGTCGAATGGCGTTGCAGTGGTATTGCGTTTCAGCACGGACGTTTCGAAGTGGGGAACCTCGTCCACCAGCGTGCCCAGGTAGCCGGCGTCGTTTCCCTTGAACGTATCCGGTGTCGTGCCGTTGGTCTTCGTGGTGTAGCGAGCCGAGCCGATCCGGTCGTTCAGCACGATCATGACGCCGTGGCCACGCGCCTCCGGCGAGGCCGCAACCGTGACTGCCTGCAGGAGGTTGCTCGGACCATCGGCGCTGATGGCCGTCGACGGACGCATCGATCCGGTGACTATCACGGGCTTGTCGCTCTTGACGACGAGATCGAGAAAATAGGCCGTTTCCTCGAGGGTATCGGTGCCGTGAGTCACCACGACACCTGCGATGTCCGGCTGAGCGAGAAGCTGATTCACGCGCTTCGCCAGTTTCAGGAGGATATCGTTGGTGATGTTCTCACTCCCGACATTCGAAATCTGTTCGCCGGACACCTGTGCAATCTTGCCCAGTGACGGGACTGATTTGAGAAGCGCATCGGCCGTCAGGACGCCGGGCTTGTAGCCCGTCGTCTGCGTCTCACTGCCCGCGGTACCTGCGATCGTGCCACCGGTTGCCAGCACCGCTACGTGGGGCAGTTTATCGGGGGATGTGGATTGCGCCATGGCCGGGGCCACTGAGAACAGGCAGAGTGCAAGCCCGGCTAGAAGCCGGCCTAAGTCGTTGCTCATATGAGCGCGGTTGTGTTTCACGGGATGTCTCCAGATTGGAAGAGTGAAACTCTGGATAGCCATCGAGATTGGCGTATCGCTGAAGACGAGTGTAGTGACACATTCAGGAAATCAAATCAGGCGCGGGCCATCATTAAGGAAACTGATAGTGCGGTGCACGGAAGATGAAGATGTGCGCATTCCCCGCGCTGCTCGCGGATGCGTAGTCTCGACGCACAAAAAACAGCTGCGTTGCGTCCAAGCGGTTGTTGAAGCCCTCGTGCGATCCCCTGATGTCCAGGAGAAATGTATTTTCTCGAACGCTAAAGCAATCGCCCCTCTGGAGATGACATCGAAAGGCGGTGGATGATGGCGTCGACGGCCTGCTCGACAGAAACGTTAGCTGTGTCGACAACGAGATGCTCAGATTCCCATGCTTCATATTGGCGTTCAAGCACGCTCTTCCACGTCGGCAGCTTGTGGCCCGGAATATCGGCTCGCCGTCCCTCGACCCTCAAACGGTGCGTCGTCGTATCAGAACAAACCAACTCAATCTCGAAGATTTGAACACCGGCTTCGAGCGCGACACTTCGCCAGGCGCTGCGCGTCATATGCAACGCGTTGACCGAGTCGGCGACGACGGTCAAACCAAGGCGCAAATTATCTTTCGCAACTCCATATCCGGCCAGATATCCGGCAGGTCCGATATCCGCCGCTGCGCCCGCGGCCTCGATGAATGCCTGTTCCAACGTATCGATGCGCAGATAGACCGCGGCCAGTTTGCGAGCAAGTGTTTGCGATATGGTTGTTTTTCCGGTGCCCGGTAGTCCCCCGAAGGCAATCAGCATTTTCGACGCTCTCAATATTCGAATATTGGCTGATTGTCGCAGGATTTCTGTCGCGACTTCCAGTGTCCGCTCCTGGCGGATCTCTGCTGCCCGCCGCAGCTCAGGCGTGACGGTCGTCGTGCGGCACACCCGCGGCCGTGGGCCCCGACAATTTGCAGACAGTGTCAGGAATATCCGTGACGCGGAGGTAATACCTTGCGAGCGGTCGTTGAGAGGCCGAGCAAGCGAGGGGCCGGAGTCTGTCGGGACAGTGCCATCGCTCCCGGCCCGCTTTCGAAGTGTCGGTACCTGAGGTGTTGAATCAGTTGTCGTCGCTTCTGGACGGGAGATGCTCGTGAGGCTCGGGCTCTGCCGCGTCGGCGTCAGGAAGGTCGTCTGGGGCCGGATTTTTCAGGCCCTTTGGATCGGGCTGCCGCGTTGTGCCGGCGGAGGTTGGCGCGGGGTTGAGGGGGGTGCCGGTCGGCTCACTGGATGGATTCGACGTCATGATGTGCTCCTGCGCTGATGAATACATCTCCCGATCATGATAGTACGCCTGGTCGCCTTAAGCCGATGCCCTGATTCCGGTTGGACTTACTGGCTTTGCCAATCTTTGGCCATCGCCGACGAATGAGCGACGGCACAGAGTCGCTCAGCGACCGTTGCACTGCATGCTCGACGGAATTGCCAGATCGAGTGAGACGATTCCTGCGACCTCAGCGTGCCACCGGGGACAGCGTGTTGGCGTCGCGGGCCAGAAGCCAGCGGCCATCGGGCTGTTTGCGGTATAGGGTCATCCGATGACCGGCCAGCTCCGTTGCTTCTCCGCCGGCGCGCGGTGTCACAGATAAGGAATCCCGGCACAGTGTGTAGGCGACTTCGCCGACGATCACGACCTCTTCCAACTCGCTGATGCAGCGAATCCGAGATTGTTGGTGGGCGGCCGAGAAGCCGACGTGGAATCGCTCCCGACCGATGGGCGCTCGACCCGGATTCAAAAACACGACATCGTCCGCCATCAAGGTGAGCAAGCGGAAAAGATCGCCCGCGTTGACTGCATCAATCCAGGTTGTGTGCACCTCACGAATAGCGCGTTCATCGGATCCCATCTGGAACCTCCATTGCCAAAACAGTTCGATTACGACGACCATCAGGGCGTCGGTCAGCATCGATCGCCATCCAGGTCGGGAGCGCGGCATTATCCGAGGCTGTCGAACTTCCCGGTCTGAGGATAAATGGTTTCGCCGCGATTCAGCATGCCGATGAACTCCTCGATCTTGCCCACCGGCGTTGCGGGCTTTTTGGCATTCCGCATCCGAAACAGGATAGCGTAGGGGTTGCAGGCGACGAGGACGCCTGCTTGCCCGGTCACCATCAACTTCCGGGCGAGCCTGCCGTTATAACGGTGCAGCAAACCGAAGGGCACGGCCCCTTCTTCTTTCAGGGTCATGTCGACGCACTCAAGCGTCAGCCAGCAGCCAGTACGGCTCGCGCAAGAAACGGGGCCGGACGTGAGTAAACCGCAGACAATCATCAGCAGTGTTGAGCCGGCATGGCTTCATACTTTCGCGCCGCGCGGGCTCCCACTCCCGAGCATCCTGATGGCCACAAAGTCGAGCCCCGTTCTAATTCGCCCGACCTCGGAAGAAGACTGGCAAATCTTGAAGACGGTCCTCCTTGCCGCGCTGCTTGACAGCCCAACGGCGTTCGGTCTGAATTACGCCACCGCGGCTGCGTATAGCGAGCAGCAATGGCGCGAATGCGCTTCAGGTCAGACGCAGCCGCAATATCTGGTAGCCATGGTGCAAGGGCAAGCAGTCGGTCTTATCGGCGATGCGATAAGCCGCACGCGCGAATACAACCTGATTGCCATGTGGGTTCATTCGAAGTGCCGGGGTTTGGGAATTGCAAGTCGCCTGGTCAATGCAATCCAGGCGCGCGCGATTGAACGCGGACAGCGAAGAGTCGTGTTGAGAGTCTCGCCAGACAACGCCCGCGCTGTAGGTCTCTATCGCCGACATGGTTTCCGGTTCTTGCCCGAACGAGAAGCACTAGCCAATCAGCCGGGCATCAGCGTGCAGAAAATGGAATGGAATAGCGGTGGCTGACTGTCGGTGCGATATCTCATCGAGAGGGTCCAGACAGGCAAAACCGGGGATGGAAACGCCCTTGCTGGATTCGCGGCTCATCGGGTCAGCCGGCGTGCAGATGACTCGATCCTTGCGCTAGTATGGAAGGGCAAAAGATGCATCGAAGACAGCGCGCCGGCCCGGTGCTGACGTCACCTGCCCGCTTTGCCCTGGTATTCAGCCGCTAGCATCGCCGCGTTCAGACGGAGGTCGACATGAACGAACAATCCGTGCTCGGTATCATCCATGCGCAGGAACTACTGATGGTGTCCCTCATCCGCGTACTCCCGCCCGACGAGCGGCGCAAAGTTTCCGAGGAGTTCCACCGCCAGGTCGAGCTAGCCGAAGCGCCGCATCTGAGTGACGGCCATCACCGCGAGATGACCGAAGCGTTCAAGGCGCATATCCGCAAGCTGTCGATCTTGCTGGCATCGTTGAGTTGATCGGGCCGACGTTCGCGCCACCGTCAACAGCCAAGAAACGCGCCCGTCATGCACTGACCGTCGCCGCGTTCGCCCGGGCGTGGCGAGCCACGCCCGATCCAATGCGCCACGCCCCGTGGTTGTATCATTCACTAGCTCTTCTGGTCTCCCCATTGGCAATCGGACTACGTCGCTAGCTTTTTCAACGCGACAAGCTGCCTGAAACATCCACCGAACCAGCTGAGGTACCGCCGTGAAATGCAACCTGCTATTTCTGCTCCTCGCCCTTGCCGCATGCTCGCAAATACCCGACGCGCAAAGCCCGGCGCCTTCAACGAGCGCGTCGACTGCTGCCGGCGCGAGCGCGGTACCGGCGATCGAACCTGGGATACTCAGTCAGTATCACTGGCAACTCAGCGACGCGTTTGACAGCAAAGGCATGCGCATTGATGCGTTGTTTGTCAGTGCAGAAAAGCCCGTGCAACTGGACTTCAGCGCCGACCGGCTAAACGTAGTCAATAGCTGCAACAATATGGGCGCCAGTTACAGTGTCAAGAAAGGACGGCTGCAGATTGGCCAGATGGTGAGCACCATGATGGCTTGCCCTGACGCCGCTCGCGCCGCCCTCGACGACGCCATTGCCAGGCGCCTGCATGGCAGCCTCGACGTGAGCCTGCTGGCCCGTGGCGACACCCCCCGCATGCAACTGGTTACGGATAGCGGCGACACGCTGACATTTATCGGCGTGCCCACTGCTCAGACCCGTTTCGGCGGCGCGGGTGAAACGACCTTCCTCGAAGTGGCCGCGCAATCGGTGCAGTGCCACCATCCGCTCATTCCGGACAAGCAATGTCTGCTGGTGCGTGAGCGCCACTTCGACGAGCACGGTTTGCCAACCGGAACACCTGGCGCATGGCAACCGCTGTATCAGGAAATCGAAGGCTATGCCCATACGCCTGGAATGCGCGATGTACTGCGCGTCAAGCGCTATACCATCAAGAACCCGCCCGCCGACGGACCAGCGATTGCGTACGTGTTGGACATAGTGGTTGAATCGGAAAAGGTGGAGAACTAGCTTTCCCGACCTGTCAGTTTCAGCACTCGGCCTTTCACCACCGGCATTCCACCCGGATCAGTCGGGCTAGTCCTGCGCAATCCACCACAACCGCGCAGGCAAGTTCGACGATGGTGACGAGCCCTACCGCTCCCGGGTGCTGCAACGCGTGATCGCCAGGGGCATCCTCCCCAAGGGCACCAAGCTGTCCCCGCTGGATTCTCTTCCCCCAGGTGTTGCGAATCAGGCGGATTACAGCGCGCTCAGTCGAGCGGCACGGTGAGGCGGTCGATGACCGCGGCCGTCAACGGTCGAACGCCGCGCCACCATGCAAAGGCTTCGGCCGCCTGTTCGACCAGCATGCCCACGCCGTCGGCGACACCGTGTACGCCGGCGTTGCGCGCGAGCCGCAGGAACGGCGTGAGCCGCTTTCCGTACGCAAGTTCGTAGGCAGTGCCCTCCGGGCTGAACACGCCCGGAGGGACGGGTGGCAGGTCGCCCGTCAAGCTTGCTGACGTCGCGTTGACCACAAGGTCGAAGCGGCCTCGCGTCGCGAGATCACCATAGCCGCAGGCGCGTAAGCCCGTACCGCGCGAGCCGACCTGGGCGACCAGCGCGCAGCCTTTGGACACGTCGCGGTTGGCGAGGACCAGTTCGGCGGGACCCGCGGCGAGAAACGGCAGCAGCGCGCCGCGCGCTGCGCCGCCCGCGCCGAGCATCAGCACGCGTTTGCCGGCGAGCGGGACGCCAAGATTGACTTCGATATCGCGCAACAAGCCAATGCCGTCGAAATTCTCGGCAACGATCCGGCCGCTCTCGAACTTGAGCGCATTGGCGGCACCCGCCAGTGTCGCGCGCTCGCTGCGCGCGTCGGCGAGCGCGAAGGCCTTGAGCTTGAATGGTGCGGTGACGTTCATGCCCTTGCCGCCATCCGCAGCGAACTGGCGCACGGCCCTCGCGAAGCCATCGTCAGGGTCGAGCGGACCTTCGATTGCGACGTAGGACATCGCCTGTTGCGTCGCTTCGGCAAACAGGCGGTGAATCAAGGGTGATTTCGTGTGTCCGATCGGGTGGCCGATCACTGCATACGGGTCAGTCATGGTGTCTCACTTCGCGTAGAGAACGCCTTCGCACTGCATCGCGTCGATCTCGGCAGCGGAAAAGCCGAGCGATTG
This sequence comes from Paraburkholderia sp. BR10936, assembly GCF_040965735.1. Lineage (NCBI taxonomy): Bacteria > Pseudomonadati > Pseudomonadota > Betaproteobacteria > Burkholderiales > Burkholderiaceae > Paraburkholderia > Paraburkholderia sp. BR10936. Next base: position 11,004 of record NZ_JBFRCM010000011.1, on the reverse strand, counting down.
CGCGACCTCCGTGTTGTGCTGCCCGAGATCCGGCGCGACGTCGCGAATGGTCGTGTCGCAATCAGAAAAGCGGAAAGGCAGGTTGGGCAAACGCAGCGTTCCATAGCGCGGGTGATGCTGCTCGACCACCATGCCGCGCGCCTGGATCTGCGGATCGTCGAGCACCTCGTCGATGCGCTGCACCTTTGCGCAAGGCACATCGATGCCATCCAGCAGTTCGAGCACCTGCGCGACGGGCCGCGCGGCGACCCACGGCTGCACGACAGACAGAATCGCCTGCCGGTGCGTGTTGCGGCCGACGCTATCGTAGAAGCGCATATCGCTGCCGAATCCGGCGGGCCCGCCGTGCGTTTCGATCAGCGCGGCGAGGCGCTTCCACGCGTCGTCCACCTGTGCCGCGATCACGAGGTCGCCGTCCGCGGCGCGAAACACGCCATAGAGCGTCGAGGTCGGCATGTCGTGCCCCGTCTGCTCCGGCAGCACGCCTCGAAGCGTGTAGCACTGCACCGCGTATTCGTGCATCGAGACGAGCGTGTCGTAGAGCGCCATGTCGATGTGCTGGCCGCGGCCGCTCTTCTCGCGTCCGAGCAGCGCCGCGTTGATCGCCGCCACCGCGTGAATGCCCGTGTACATGTCGCCGAGCGAAATGCGCAGCAACGGCGGCGGCTCGCCCGGCGTGCCCACCATCTGCATGATGCCGCTCTTCGCCTCCGCGATCAGCCCGAATCCGGCGCGATGCGCGTCGGGGCCGGTATGGCCGTATGCCGAGATCGAGCAATAGACGAGGCGCGGATTGCGTGCGGATAACTCGGCATAGCCCAGTCCGAGCTTGTCCAGCGCGCCGGGACGGTAGTTCTCGACGAACACATCCGCCGAATCGCACAAGCGGCGCATGAACTCCTTGCCGCGCGCATCTTTCATGTTGACGCTGACGCCGCGCTTGCCCATGTTCAATTGCAGGAAATAGCCGCTTTGCTGGCCGTCCAGCACGGTCGCGTGCTGGCGTCCTGGGTCACCGCTGCCCGGACGCTCGACCTTGATGACTTCGGCGCCGAGCGCAGCGAGACAGCGGCCGACGTAGGGACCGGCGAGGAAGTGGCTGTAGTCGACCACGCGAATGCCTTCGAGAGGACGGCCCTGCATCAGTACGCTCCCGGCCGACGCGGCACCATCAGACGATGTTCGCCGCGCTGAACCACCTGGTTATCCTGATTGATCAGTTCGGAGGGCAGCACGGCGATGCCCCAGCCAGGGCGGCTGTTGCTCGGCCGCATGGCGCCGACGCGAAATTTCACGTGCAACACATCGTCGACCTTGATCGGCAGCAGAAAATCCCACGTCCACCCGAGCGACATACCGGGCAGAAAGCGATAGTCGCTCTGTGTCTTGAGGCCGTCGGCAATCGACAGACCGAAAAGCCCATGCGCGACCAGGCAGCCGAAGTGGCTCGCTTTGGCGTATGCCTCGTCCACATGCACGGGCGTATGGTCGCCCGTGAGGTCGGCGTAGGCGAGGATGCGTTCCTTCGTCACGGTGTAGCTGGGGCTCACGCACTCGTCGCCTTCGCGGGCGTCGTCCCAGTACTTCTCGATGATCGTCATGCTTACGCCTCCGCGCGCGGGTTGATGGTCAGCGCCTGCGCAACACAGGACGCGGGTTTGGCTTGAATCAATTCGACGGCGAGGCCGCCGGGCAGACGCAGCCAGTTGCGCCCTTGCGGCATTTCGCTGACGTCAAAGGCATGGGCCGCCGCCAAAGCGGCTTCGAGGTCTTCGCACATGACGCCCAGATGCGCGAGGCGCCCTTCGGGGCCATCGTGTTGCGGCGCATGAATGAACTGAAGACCGCCGAGCGTCCAATACTGGCGCGGCGCGTCGACGGTGCCGTCGACTTCGCGCATGGTCATGCCGAGCACGTCTTCGAAGAAGCGGATATGCCAACGGATGTCGTTCACCCAGATCGCGACATGCTCCAGGTAAGCCTTCGAGCCGCTCATGCCGTCGTCTCCTTGCGCGCTTCATCGGCCATCGCGCGCTCGATGCCCTTGATGCAGGCCACCAGCGTCGCGTTGACGGGCGTCGGCACGCCGAGCCGTTGTCCCCAGCGCACCACCGAACCGTTGATGAAATCGATCTCGGTGACCGAGGCTTTTTCGAGGCTTTGCAGCATCGACGTCTTGAACGCCGGAGACAGACCTGCGGCCGCGAGTGTCCAGGCCTGCTCGGGGTCCGTCATCGAGAGCCTGATGCCGGCCGCCTGTGCCGCCGCTATTGCCTCGGATACGGCCGCGAGGGCCGTCGCTTTCAGCAGCGGCTCGTCATAGAGCTGGCCGTAAGTGAGGCGCGTAATGCCGGTAATCGCGCCCGTAGCGACGTTGACGAGCAGCTTGTCCCACATCGTGCCCATGATGTTGTCGCTGACGATGGTCAGCAGCCCCGCTGCGTTGAAGGCCTCGGCGATCGTCTTCGCACGGCGCGTGAGTTGGCCATCCAGTTCGCCGATATACGTCGCCTTGCCGGTGACACCCGACTGGATACGCCCCGGACCGCGCAACACGCCGCCCACATACGTCTTGCCCGCCAGCACGCGCTCGCGGCCCACGATATCGGCGAGCACGTCTTCATGCCCGAGGCCGTTCTGCAGCGACAGCACGAGCGTTTCGGGCCCGATCAGCGCGATTGCGCCGCGCATCGCCGCATCGGTGTGGAAGGACTTGACCAGCACGATCACCACGTCGGCTGCCCCGATTTCGCTCGCCTGGATCGCCGCGCGCACTGCGATGCGCCGCGTGCCTTTATCGTCGTCGACCTGCAGACCGTCGCGGAGCATCGTTTCGACATGGACGGGCGAACGGTCCAGCAGCCAGGTTTCGTGGCCACCTTCCGTGAGCGCGGCGCCGATCGCGCAACCTAGTGCACCGGCGCCGAGAATTGCAATCTTCACAGGGTTTCTCCTTGAGGTATAGGCACACGATAGGAGTCGCCGCTCATATCGACAATGCAATGACTACAATGACGTCATTGCGCCAGACAATAATGCTCGCTACGCCATGATGCCGACCGATTTGCCTGATCTGAAGCTGCTACAGCTGTTCGACCTTCTGTATGACGCGCGCAGCGTCACGCGCGTTGCCGGGCAACTGGGGCAAAGCCAACCCACCATCAGCATCTGGCTCGGGCGCCTGCGTGAGTATCTGCAGGACCCGCTTTTCATCCGCACCCCCGGCGGCATGGCGCCGACCCCGCAGGCCGATGCGCTGATCGGGCCTTGCCGCGAGATTCTCGAATCGCTCAGGCGCTTCGCCGCGTGGGAGATCACGTTCGATCCGGCGACCGCGCAGCGGCGCTTTCGCATCTGCATGACGGACGCGAGCCACATCACGCTGCTGCCGAGACTGCTCGCGCACGTACGCGCCCAGGCGCCCGGCATCCGGCTCGAGGCAGCGGGAATCGACGGCAACACGGAACGGGCGCTGGAGTCGGGCGAAGCCGATCTGGCTATCGGCTATGTGCCCTGGCTAAGCGGCGGCATCTACCAGCAACAGCTTTATCAACAGAATTGGGTGTGTCTGACGAATCGGCACCATCCGCGCGTTCGCGCGCGGCTCGGTTTGAAGCAGTACCGCTCGGAGGGACACGTCGCGATCGAATCGGGCACGGGTGCTCAATTGCTCGAACAGGCGCTGGCGCGCGAGCGGATCGAGCGTGACGTCGTGCTGCAGCTGCCCGGGTTCCTGGGGCTCGGCACGATCGTCCAGACAACCGATCTGATTGCCACGCTGCCTCGCCACATTGGCGAAACCCTGGCGCAGGCCAACGATCTGGCAGTCCATTCGTGCCCGATTCCCGTGGATGGTTTCGCCGTCCGGCAACATTGGCATGCCCGGTATCATCACGAGGCCGGGAATCGCTGGCTGCGTGGCGTGGTCCTTCAGCTGTTTGGAGTGTCGCCGTGAAAATGACACTAAGGCGCCGTCGATCCGGCAGCTCTCTCGACCCGTGATGGGACGACATCTGTGCCGACACGGCGTATCGAGGCCCGATACGATTTCATGGCATCATCGTGCGGACCTTCACACAACCTGAGGAGCGACACGATGGCGACCTATATTGTCTTCACGAAGGAAAGCACGCAGGATCAGAGTGAGCTCGATATCTACCAAAGCAAGGTGGGTGCGACCTTCAAAGGTCATCCGGTCAAGATTCTCGCTGCCTACGGACCACAGCAGGTTCTCGAGGGCGAAGCGCCCGAGGGTGTCGTGATAGTAGAGTTTCCGTCGACTGAGGCTGCGCGTGCGTGGTACGACAGCCCGGCGTATCAGGAAGCCGCGCAGCACCGCTTCAAGGGCGCGCGCTATCGCGCCGTTCTTGTCGAAGGCGTGTGACAATCTCGACGTAACCATCGATGTGCATGCGCTCGCCTGCCATCGCGATGAGCTGCCCTCGTTCGCGGATTCCGATGTCGTTGCCCGTCTCGTGCGTGCGTCTGGCGAAAGGACCTCGCCCTGTATAGCGTTGCACGAGCCGCCACATTGCGGTCTCCGCGGGCTGGAGACATTCGAAATGAATTCTTCGCTGCGCCTGCCACGAAAGCGTCAGTAGCCGTCGCGTAGTAAACGAGCGAAATCACGTCAGTCATTTGCCCACCCATCGCCGCCAGCACGTCGCGAATATTCTCGAGAACCTTGCGCACCTGTAACGCACCGAACGGCGACCAGACATCTGGAAGATTCACGTTGGGCGCCGCCTGCGCGACGCCCAACGTATTCAAGGCGCTGCCGCGATACCGAACACGTGCAACTTGCCTTCGCTGGACTGCCTTGGCAATGTCACGCTCGCCACCAGCTTGCCGGGTGTCAGCGGCACCGACTGCGCAAACAGATAAGTCTTGACGCCGTCGGTCGAACCGTTGCCGCCATTGCGATACCCGGTGGTCAACGCGATCGGGTCCACCGGCGCCGCGCTGCCTCCATTGAGAGTCCAGTCGTCAAGGGCGAGCGTGAACGGCGTGGTCGTCCCGTCTGTATAGGTCACGAGCGCGGCTCCCGAGCCTGGGCCGTTGTTGGCCGAACCCAGCAGAACCAGCGAGTGACCGGTCGTGCCGGGCGGCATCGCAATCGTCTGTCCTACCGCCACCGCGTTATCGAGCGGTCCATTCGACAGAACGAAGCTTGCTCCGCCGACAACGAACGGCTTGCCCGGCGCGGCGCCGGCCGCAGCCAATGCAGTCGACGAGTAGCTGAACAGAGAGCCGTCGAAATCCGAACCGAGGCCGTCGGTGTCGGTGCTGCCGTCGGCGCTGATGCCGTGGTTGTTGAAAGCATCCGCCACGTTGCGCGCGACCGGCACCCCGTAGGACGGAGGCGCATCGGCCGGGTTCGCGCCCCACTGCGAAGGTGACGAACCCATCGCAAAGTTCAGCGTCGCGCCATTGGCGAGTGCGTCAACGTCCAGCCAGGAACGATTGTGAGCGCTGCCATTGACGGTGAGCCCCTGCACATAATTCGCGCTGGGCGCGCCGGGTGCATTGATGCGCAACGTCTTGCCGTTGCCGAGATGAACGACGATCGAGGAGAATTGCGGGCTGCCGATCGCAAAGCCCCCGACGCCCGGGATCTCCGGATAAAGGCCCAGCGCGCCCCACACATACCAGCCCGACACGGCGCCCAGGTCGTCATTGCCGGGCAAACCGTTCGGCCCCGTGCCAAAGGCGCTCGCCATGATCTGCTGGACGACATTCTGCGTGCCCGATGGCGAACCCGCCCAGTTATACAGCCAGGGCACCTCGAAGGTCGGCTCGTTGCCCATATAGAAGTTGGGCAGCGTCGTCCCCGCATTCAGCACGGTAAAGAACGTGTTCAGCCGCGACACCACCGGCGTATTTCCGCCCAATTGCGCGAACAAGCCAGTCGGGTTGAACGGCACCATCCATGTGTACTGCTCAGCGTTGCCCTCCACGTAGTTGTCGGTGCTGCCCTGGTTCTCCGGAATCCACGTGCCGTCGGAGTTGCGTCCGGCAATAAGAGGCGGCGTCAGGGAAGTGTTGAGCAGGTTCTGCCAGTAGCCCGAGCGGCTACGCAGCATTTTCTGGATCGCCGTGTTGCCCAGTGCTCCGGCAAACTGTGAGATCGCGAAATCGCTGCTGCCGTACTCCAGCGTGGACGAAGCCTGCCCCCATTCACCGTTCGTGATGTAGCCGAACTGTAGATAGCTGGCGCGCCCGCCGTTGGTCGTCACGCCGTTGCAGGCGGTGCCGGGAATGTTGGCCATCTGGATCATATGCCTCAAGGCGCCCGCCGTATCGAACTTGCGCGCACCGAAGGCATACGCGCCCGCCACGATAATCGAGCCGGCGTCGCCCGGCATCACGCCGTCTTCGACGTTGTCATTCACCCAATGTGGAATTGCCCCGCACTGATCCGCATCGTTGACGAGCGACTGCGCCATATCGCTCGTTTCCTCAGGAAACAGCGTGGCTTTGAGCGGTATCAGCGAACGATAGATGTCCCAACCCGAAAAGCTGGTGTACTGCGCAGCATGGCCAGCGCTGACCTGATGGACCTTCTGGTCGAAGCCGATATATTGGCCATTCACATCGCTGAATACGCTCGGTGCCCATGATGCGTGATAGAAGGCCGTGTAGAACTTCGTCAACGCCGTGGTATCGCTACTGCTCACCTGAATGGTGTTGAGGCGCTGATTCCATATCGCATCGGCAACCTTCTTGACGCCATCAAAATCCCATGAAGGATTTTCTGCCTGGAGATTATTTTTGGCGTTTGCGATGCTCACATATGAAATGCCGATTTTCATCAATACTGTGGCGCCTTTTCCAAAATTCATCACGGCAACGCCATTGTTAAAGGATGATGTCTTTACAAATGGCTGACTGAACTCCGCATAGAAGTACACCGGAACATTCGTTGAATTACCGCAAAAGTGGCCTCCCGTGGAACTGCCCGAAATGGTTCTCGCGTCGACCTGCGCGACCGAACCGGCTACGCTCGTCTGCGTGTTTGTATACGTCGTGTTGAGCACGAGCGTCGAAGGCTGATTGTCAGGATACGTGAAGCGGCCAAAGCCGGTACGCAGGGTTGCAGTCAACTCGACCTTCACCTGGTTATCGAGCAGTACCGCATAGGCGCCCGCTACCGACTTCTCGTTGGTATGGCTAAACGTCTGCGCGAGCGGCCTGGTGGCATCGAGCGTCGGCATGACGGGGAATTCGCCGTCATTTCCCGAACAACCGGCACCGCTCATATGTGTGAGACTGAAACTCTGGATCGAGCCGATGTCGTAGTAGTAACCGGCCGGCGAACCGGGCTCCGCACTGTTCGAGGGAGCCGAGGTGGTATTCGTATCGGGTGCCCACTGCACCATGCCGTTCGGCAGGCCCGCCGCGGGTACGACACTGCCAGCCTGCCCTGCTGGCACGGGGTTGGGAGAGTTGCTGGCCAACGTGCCGATCAGCGGGTTGACATACCGCGTCAATTGCATGGTGCCATGATCGGAAACGGGAATTTGCTCGGCGGCAGCGACAGCCGCGTTCGCACTGCTGGAGCCGGTACTGGAACTAACCTGAGCTGCTGCCTTGAGCTGGTCAGCCGCGACAGCGGCGGAGCCGGACTGGCCTGGACTATCTCCTCCACAACCCGCCAAAGAACCAATGATGATCATGGCGGCCGCAAGACGGCGTAAATCTATCATGGCTGTCTCCTGAGTATCACTACGCGTATCTGGTTTTGTTTAGTTATCCTGTTTATCCATGTGGCATGTGGTATCTGGCTGGAAGTCATGCTATACGAGACATTTGAATCGCGTCAATTGATTATCTGTTGGCGTTTTGTGTTTATCAGAAATTACTAAACAAGTGAATTCATGACGCAACTTCACGTGTTAGTCGCTGCGCATAATCGGTCCAACATGCAGGAGCATCTTCACATGCGACGACGACTGAATTCAGGCGTGTCATATTTTCACGCAACCGCGCATCTTCGCTAAAAGTGCCGGAACGGTGGCAGGAACACTCGATGCGTGGCGTTCTCATCAACCCCAAAGGCAGGAGCGAGCACATGATTGAACCTACTGACTTTCTGGCCATGACGACTGCCCTACGCGACGGTTATCGCAATGAGGTCGTCACGACGGTCAACGATCACGACATTCATGTCAGCGCGATGGAGGTGCCGTACTTCTGGCATTTTCATCCCGACTCCGATGAGACGTTCATCGGAATCGAGGGCGTATTGCTCATTGACTTTGAAGAAGGGACAACGGAGTTGCGCGCGGGTCAGTTGCTGACCATCCCCGCAGGCGTGCGCCACCGCACGCGCCCGGGCGGTGCACGCTCGATCAACCTGACGGTGGAAAGAGCCAATGCCACGACGATCCGCTGTGACGCACCCCGGGAAGGGTGACTTCATTGCCGTTCGAACGGCGGGGCAATCGATGCCTCAGGCCTGTCCGGCAAATCGAAGTCGCTGGTAGGACTACCAGGTAGTACGCAGCGGCAATAATAGGCGCTGCACTAGCGACAAACGCCCGCGCCATCGCGCCTCATACGCCCAGAACGTCCTGAAGCCGCTGAATCACGTCCGGCCATCCTTTGCCCATGCCCTGGAAGGCTGCCTTGCCGAGCGGCGAATCGAGGTCGAAGCCCTTGTGCTCGAGTGACAGGCGGGTACCGCTTCCTTCGGGTTCGAGCCGCCAGGTGACCGTCGTGTTCAGCGTGCCGGGTGCGAACGAATAGCACAACAGCCGCTCATGCTCGACGGCGACGACCTCGCAGGGCTGCAGGCCCCACGGTCCCATATCCAGCATGAAGCGATGCCCGACAACCGCGCGCACATCGCCAGCAGCCCACCATCTGGCGTGAATCGCAGGGTCGGTCAGTGCAGTCCAGACCTTGGCCGGCGAGTGCGGAATGGAGCGAGTGAGCTGGATGAGTCCGGGTTCTGTCATTGCGTGTCCTTGCCGAGTATTTCAGTGAGTGCATCGAGGCGCTGCTCCCAATACTGCTCGAACGGATGCAGCCACTCCGAGTGTGCGGAAAGCCCGCCCCGTGGGCGTTACACCAGCACCATTGCAAAGGGTCAAATAGTGCTTGCGCTGCATCGCAAGAACTCACTATGCGTCCAAGTCAAGTATGGGATGTATCCGATTGGAGCCGGTTTTCGATCTCCGTCATAAACCATTGCGTCCGCAACCAGGTCCCCGACACTCTTCTAAATACCTCCACGCAATCGATTTCACCAGTCAATCGCCAATAACTATTAAAACGACAACAAACTCGATGCGCGCCGTGTGAACTGTTTCACTAGGGAGCAAAGCGCAACGCGAACGTCTCCCGTTCGCACGTTGCTCCCTTGCAGGTGCAGCTCGTATGGACTAACCATCAACAGAGTTCATGAATTCGATTCCCCGAATTCGCTCTCGTTGCTCGCTGCTAAATCTACTTCTTCGCAACCCAGCTGTCCGTATAGCTTCATCGCAGTCACCCAACCGTTGCTCCGACGCCAAGGTGACAAGCCAAGAAATGACCCGTTCAAGATAGGCCGGACGGGATTCAACCAGTCCCAAAACGCTCTCAAACGGTCTGTTCCGGCTGGATACTCGACAAAAACCTGCTCTTTCGAGAATGGCCCCTCGAGTAGCTCTAATCGGGGGTTCAGTCGATATTAGTCCATGGAACGCCTCGCGAATCTGGTCGGAGGTTGGTTGCTTCAGCCGAACCGCCCCTTTCGTTCGCCCAGGTGACCGGTGGCTGCGATTAAATGTGCCGTCGGAAAAGGCCGATCTCAGCAGGGCCAGAACGCTATTGAAACTATTTTTGCGTCATGGCTTTCACGACGTCCTGCGTCGTGACGACGGCATGTGCGAGAAACGCGTAGTTGACCAGCGCGGCTCTATAACCGTCGCCCCACGTCGGATGGCGGGGCCCAGCTGTGGCATCGGCGACGACGGCTACCTCGAAACCCTGCTCGATCAGATCGCGCAGATGAGCCTCGACACACATGTTGGCCAGCATGCCGCCCAGTACGACTTTCTGCACATTGTGCTTCCGAAGTTGCAGCGTAAGGTCGTTGGTCTGTGGACCGAAAACCTTGTGTGGGCTCACGACGATAGTTTCGCCATCGTCGATGAACGGCTTGAATTCTTCCAGCCAGTCGGCACCCGATTTTTCGAACCCGCTCAGGTTTAGCGCTCCTGTGCGTGCGAACGTTCCCGTCTCGAACTCGCCCGCCTCAAGCGGGCCATTAAATTGCCATCGACGGTCAGTCGGATAGAAGTAATGGGGGGAGATGAAAACACTGAACTTTCCCGCTTTCGCCGCCTTGAAGATTGCCAGCATATTTTCGACGGTCCGGTTTTCCGTCACGCTTGTGCACAGGACGCCCCAGTTCTTCCCGTTTGGGCTGAGTACGTCGTTTTGTGGATCGGTGAACACCACCGCGGTGTCGGCGGGATCGTAGTTCATAATGCGCACTCCAGTGAACGGATGACGGGACGCGTGCGTCAGAACGGCTTTGTCGGAGCGGAACTTCAACGTTGGGTCAACAACGCCGCCTGAGCAACCACGTCTACGTTTTAGTTCATCGCGCCTATTTTTGCGTTGGAGCCGCAGGTTGAGCGAAGGACGCCGAAAATGACGAGACTCGAGCGTTATGAAACGTCGACGTGGTTTTTTCCAGGGTCACGGCAAGCCGGCGTAGCGAGGTCGCGACGGTCGATAATGGCCGCCGCACATGAACTCAATTTGCGGACCGTCTTTGAAAGGGGCAAATGGCCGAAACGCGGCGAGTTTCTGCCACCCGTCACTGTCGGGCGAGCGTCGCTTCATGGCCCGACCGCCGCCGGCCGTGGACGGCTCAGCTCGACCCAGCCTGTGTGAAAACGTGTTAGTCGCCTAAACTGAATCAACGCACTGAGATCTGGGTGACTCATGAAGCGATTCGTTGAAGGCGATGACCGCAAACAGGTCGCACTACTTCCCGAATGTGTCGAT
>NZ_JBFRCM010000010.1:0-300097 GCF_040965735.1 Paraburkholderia sp. BR10936 | reverse complement strand
CGACAATCATCCAGCGACAATCATCAGGAAGGAGCGACAACCATGACCGAATAACCACCGACAATCACCCCGGTCGACCGGCCAAAATGATTGTCGGTAAACCGGCCATCCTGCTTGACGCTATCTAAGGCGCTCCCAGTCTTGTTTCATCAGCCTATCTACTCCGTGGATTTGGTTTGAATACCGACATGTACAGCTTCGTTGACGACGTCTTACGGCTCACCCCGAGGACTGAGCGCCCACCTTTGCGAGCAATTGAGCCTTCACTTGCTCAAACTCTTCTTTCGTGAGTGCCCCGGTTGCGAACAGGTCGTATGAGCGCTTGACCTCATCGGTCCAGTCCTGGCCAGCTTCCTTCTTTGCCGGCACAACCTCTCTCGTTGCTACGTCCACCGTTTCCAGCTCAGAAGAGCGCTTCTGTTGTTGCTGTTGCTGCGTCGGTTCGAAGAATCGCACAACCCTCAACAGCTGCTTGAGAACGGCATACGCCATGAATCCAAGAATCAAAATAACAATCAGCTTACCCACGGCACCCCCGGTTATCGGTACTCGGAACTGGTCACTGCGATTCAGCGGTGACCACCCATTGGGGGCATCATATTCGCGCCTACGACAAAATGTGTCGCAGCGCGTCCAGCTCCTCCTCTCCCGCATGACCTCCGCCAACGTCCTCAAGCGTGACGCCCCAGACCTTCTCACCGAAGCCAAGCAGCCAGCGATGCAGTTGCACTGTTTCCACGACCACGGCGGTCACTTCCAAACGGTCGGTAAAGGTAGCAACCCTCTGGTCCGGCGTCAGGGGCGACTCAAGCAATTGAAGACCGGTCTCCCGTTCGATGCAGAAGCTCAAGCGGACTCGCTTCCCGCTGCCGAAGCCAAATTTGCCGTCAGCCTCGTACTGCTCAAGATTGAAGTCGGTCGGCCGCTCGAAGGGCCGTGTAGTCACGCTGGCCGTGATGATTCGATGCAACGCGAGAATCCGCTCCTCCGCATAGCCCTTGTAGCGGCAAACGAGGTAAAGACGAACGCCTTGCTGAGCCAATCCGAGCGGCATTACCTCGGCTGGCTTCGACTTGCCGGCAGCGTTTCGATACTCGACTTCGAGCCAGAGATTCGCGTAGAGCGCATTGCTCACAGCATCGAACACGCCACCTTCGATTTTTGGCGGCAGGGTTGGCTGAGTCGGACTGACGACGCGAACCTTCTTCAGCCACTGCTGGCTGGGCCTTTCAGCAACGGTCGGACCGAAGTTCCTTCTGGCCTGCTCAAAAAAGCCATCCATGGACTTCAATACGCCAGCCGGCAGCAGATGATTCAGATGCTCCTCTGCCAACAACAGTAGCAGTGATTCCTGCTCGCTGAGCACTGGCAGGGACAGGCCTCCCGACTGTGCCTTCCAACAGTATCCATAGGGCTTGCTCCGGTCGTCGCAGTCAATGTCAAAATGCTCGCACAGCATTTCCAACTGACGTTGGATAGTCCGCACGTCCCGGCCATGCCCTGCGTGCTGCAACTGTTCGTGCAATTCAGCTGCCGTGACCTTTCGGTTTCTCGGGATACGTCGTAGTAGCTCTATCGCGAGGATGGTCGTATTCAGCGTATCGGAGCGCGTAGCCATGAATCCGGTGTCCCGCATGTAACTGGTTTGACTCTCGTGGTCATTCGCGGGAACGTAAGCAAGCGCTCCGCGGCGCCACTCAGAACCGTACTCGATTCGGCACGATTCATCGCGCTCCTAGCACGGCACTTAGAAGAAAACCAATGTTCGTTCATGTTTAGGCGTTCATCTCAGAAGCGCCCGTTGAAACTATCGAAGTAAGCGTTCTTCACGAGGCGTCCGTTCGAGTGAAGCACAACACTGCCCCAGCCTCATAAGCCCACGCCTTCTGCATATGGTCAAAAGAGGCATGCCTGGAAGGTTGGCGTGCCGCCCAACGAGCCTGTCTATCGGCTCGGGCGCAACAAAACTTTAGGGTTTACCGACGCAAGCTGGCTGTGCTTCCTGGTGCGCAAAGGCGAGCATGCCCGCGAACGCAAGGGCAGTGACCAGCTCAGACCCGAACGAGATTGTCGTTAGCGGCGCTCCGCCCGGTCGAAAGCGCGACGCCGGACTTCATCCGTGTCGTTCGGTACACACCGAAAAGCACGGACTGGCAATGAGTCTGTCGTTCAAGTCTTTGCAAAATCGGTGATAGCAAGGCAACATCAGAGGGCCGCCCGATGCACAGCGTGCGCCAGTTGGCGTCTTGCCCGTGGTCGAATCAGGGGCTCTATTCGCTTTTAAATCAGAAGCTTGCTACGCGCGCCCTCAGGTTATCCACAATCTTGCACACAAAGTCTGGGGATAATTGCGAAGATGGCCTGGCCAAATCGTAGCGGCAACAGCGACCTTGGTTCTCATGATTTCAATGCGCGCCTGGGACCTAGACGTTGCCTCGGATTTCGGTGGCGTGAACCGGGGCCATCGAACTGCCGGTGCCATGTTATTGCGTGACTCACCTCCAGGCTCATCGTGAACCGACTCGCGCCGGCAAAAGCCAACCGGCATATCAGCGGCCATCGACAGCGCACACTATATTGACACAACGTCCCATGCTATTGGGTAACATCCACTGGAAACGCAAAGGCCGTCGACTGATTCGTGACCCAGTGAGGCCCGCGGCCGCGGGCCTCACATTCAATCATCGAGTTCCCTGAAAGCAAGCAGTCGCAACCACCGCATTATGGTTTTGTAACTACCTGTTCCCAGCTCATTCCTCACACTCACAGCACAAATGCGTCGTCGTTGCTTACGTAGCACGACGCAAGCGCGTACCACATCCGCTGCGGTTACTTCTCTGGTCATGGATGGCCTCGCAGTATCCGGCCAATGAGCCGGCGTCACTGCGTGTAGCAACCATGGAACTTGGAGATAGAGATGGCCTAGGCGATTAGATGCAAACGGCCGCCTAGACACTAATTCCCAAAAGATACCGATTGCTTTCATTCTTGCCCGTGCTCACGGACTAGCGATTGCCGTGGCTGAATAGGACGGGCTCAACCTGTCCGAATGGACGGCGCGCGCCGGCGGTGTGATTTTCGCCGTTAAAGCGACCAGTTACTACACCGGCGGACAACGTCGGCATGCCTTTGTCGACAGCGAGGTTTTTGAAGCGCGCGAGCCGATTCACGCGAAGACCGTCCGCCGACGCAAAGCCAAAGAATCGACGGCGAAGTCCCTGCTCGATACCCCGCGGCCGACTAGCAGCAAGCTTCTGAAGTAGCAAACGCAATAGCCATGCCATCATAAGCTATTGATTTATAGCGATTGACCGTATGAAATCAGAGAATCAAATCTATACGGCCAATTTCAAATAGCTTTCATTCACCGACACCACTCGGCGAGCATTACCTCCTCGGCTTTGTCGTGCCGCAGTCGCTGGTTCTCCCGAAACCCAAGCACTTCGCGGGCTCGCGCGACTGACAGCGCCTTCTCGCTTGTTAGCTTCATCCCTGCCTTCCAGGCGCGCGCCGACGGCGTGCGTACCGTCATGTTCGGCACGATTTGCAGGCACGCCAGCAAGGCCCCGTAGCTCTGCCCGAGTTTCAGGATGCTGCCCGCATTGGTAACCACAAATGGGAGAGGCCGCTCGAGAGCCGCGGCGAGCGGCCTGGGGATGGCAGCGAGCACGGCATGAAGTGCAGCCGCGTCAAAAGAGCCATCGTCGCGCCTGGGCAAGTCTTCCACCTGCCATGCGCCGGCGGTGTTGATGGCAAACGCGCCGTGGGCGCCTGGGTCGATACCAATGAATGTCGTCATGCGGCGTGTAGTGCCGCAGGTCCGCAAAGAAAAAGCCCACCGAAGCGGTCTTTGCTATCAGGGCGTTTCTTACGCCGGCTTCTTGATAGCCAGCGTTTCCCGATTAATTTCGCTAGGCTTGTAACCGAAGTGCCTGTAGCCATTCATGACTGCATCTTCGAACTTTTTCCTGAGGCGCTTCGCATCCCCTGCGGCGTTCTGCACATCATCGAATGCATCTTCGCCAGTATTGGCATTGACTGCAAAATCAACTGCGACGTCTAGATTCTTAGACACTATAGCCGTAGCGGCATCAAGCACTTTCCCAAAGTAGACTGCATCGGCGTCGCTTACGTTACCCGTCATCGGTATCACGCCAATCTTGCCGGCCGTATCTTCAACACTCTTCTTCAACGTTTCGGCGTCGTCCCTGTATTCATGCAATGCTCGGAACGATACATCCTGCCTTATCTTGCCGATGTATATCTGCCCCGTCACAGACATGGCAAACAGATTTGCCTGAATACTGCCCACATACTCAGAAAATGCCGCTCCGGCGTCCCGCCCAGTTAGGGTTTCGTCGTCTTTGCCAGAAGGCAGAGGCATAGCTGCCTGCAGTTTAGCAGGCGGCTGCGTTGAAGCAGTGGTCGCCTCGGCATTGGCCGTCGGCGGGAGATACGAACTCGCGATGCGCGGTGCATCCGCGCTTGCACTAGTCGACTGCGCGTTCGTGCTCGAGTCGTTACACGCCGTCACGTACAAGGCGACGGCACACAGCAAGACGGCTTTTTTCATTGGTTTCTCGCTTACCGGGGTCCGCCGGCGGTTCTTATTGTCGCTGCGGCCTTTCAGCCGCTCGGGCAGCATACCAGCACAGTGCTCATTACACATGCTTCGCGCGCTAAGTGCGAAGTAAGGTTCGAAGTGTGCGGATTAACCCGCGCAGTTTTCGTCGTTCCCAGCGGCCGAGTCGCCTTATCTGCCAGGCATTCCAGCCGTTTTCCTCATCGTCCGCCGCGAGGCCGTCCAGCCTCAAGGGGTAACTCCGTCACAATGCCTCCGCACGAAGAAAAAAAGCCCAGCGAACCGGGCTTTGGAATCAAGATTCAGTTTTTCTGCTTTGCCATTTGCTCTTTCACGTAACGATAGAACTCAAGGCGCTTAAGAAACTTGCGCACGCTCACGCTCGCTATCAGCCCCGACATCGCAGACAAGCTTGCGAACAGCGCTAGGGACGCACCGCCAAAGTGGTAGCCGATTGCTGCCATGCCTATTGTCCACACTGCCGCCGCACGGGGTCTAAGCCACTTGCTGCGGATAGCTTGCACGATGACTCGGGTTGAGTCGCTCGCAAGCCACGTCGCAAATATGAGGATAGCGAACCGCAGAACGAAGGGAAGGCTATGGAGCTTGGCCGCCGTGTCACGCAGCAAGGGCGTGATGTCGATTGCGTACATGTTTTCACTCTCGAGAATTCCCTGTGACTTCTCACCTCGCCCCGTGGCCGAGAGGATAGGCCACGAGGTAGGTTACCGGCATCGTCATGCCCACTAGGGTGCTTTCGCCTGGCCCTTGTTTAACGTATATGCACCTTGACCAAACCGGGTCCCGACTTATGGTTGCTGGAGTTGACCCTGTAATCCCGGACACAGCTTCACACTATGGTTGCTGAATCCGTCGAGCGCCGAAACTCGCGGGGCGAGCGGTATTTCAGCGCGCTATGGGGATGCTTCTCGTTGTAATGCTCGAATGCGATGGCCAGGTTGCGTGCAGCTGTCTCTGCATCCGGCTTCGGCATGAAGGCGACGTAGTCGCGCTTCATGGTCTTTACGAAGCTCTCGGCCATCCCGTTACTTTGCGGGCTGCACACCGGCGTGGTCAATGGCTTCAGGCCTATGCCCAGTGCAAACCTCCGCGTGTCGTCGGCCGTGTAGCCCGAGCCGTTGTCGCTCAACCACTCGATTTCGGATGGCGTATGCAGCGCATTGCCGAAGCGATTTTCCACCGCAGCCAGCATCACGTCGCGCACGATGTCGCCGCTATGGCCCGCCGTCGTGGCCGCCCAGCTCATCGCTTCACGGTCGCAGCAGTCCAGCGCGAACGTCACGCGCAGCGGTTCGCCGTTGTCGCAGCGAAACTCGAAGCCGTCCGAGCACCAACGCTGATTGCTGCGCGCTACAGCCACCTTGCCGTCGTGCCGGCGTTGCGGCCGGGGCGGAACCGGTCGGCGCTCCATCAGCAGCCCGTGCGTGCGCATGACGCGATAGATGCGCTTGGCGTTGAACGGCACCAGCCCAGCCGCAACGCGTTCATTGCGCAACGCACCCCAAACCCGGCGATAGCCATAGCTGGGCAAATCGCCGACAACCCGGCGGATTTCCTCGACCACGCTCGCATCGTTGGTCTGCCTCGATTGACGTCCATCCCGCCATGTAGCCGGACGCGACAGTCGTGCCGATACGTTCGAGCGCGACACGCCGAGAACTTCACAAACCAGCTTCACTGGTCGTCCTCCGGCAGCAAGGGCGAGTGCGCTATCCATTTTTTTGCACGGCCATACTCGACTGCTTCGCGGAGAATCTCGTTCTCCATGGTCTTCTTGCCGAGCATCCGTTGCAGCTCACGAATCTGCTTGAGTGCATCGGCCAGCTCCGACGCCGGAACCACTTCCTCGCCAGCCTTGACCGCTGACAGGCTACCGTCCTGGTACAGCTTGCGCCAGTGGAACAACTGGTTCGGATTCACGCCATGCTGGCGCGCAACCATCGAAACCGACTTCCCCGGCTCGAGGCTCTCCCGCACCATCGCCAGCTTCTGCTCCGCCGTCCAGCGCCGCCGACGCTCCGGGCCCGTCAACACTTCCATCACTTCCTGCCTGGTGTTAGTCAAAAACACAGTCTTATGCCTACCCGTTAGTTTAAGCGGGAGACTGTGTCCGGCGATTCAGGGGGCCGCTCCAGTTGCGTTTGAGTGCAAATACAGGATGTCCATTAGATTGAGATTTCATGTGGACGGTGCCGTCAACAGCTGAAGGCATTTATCCGCAAAAAAAAATGCCCCGTACTCGGCGGGGCATCTTGTCTGCAAAGCGGAACAGTCATTTATCGCGTGCGGGTCCATCGCCGAATGTGCTCGGAAACACGAACGGCATGATGAAGCCGAGAAAGGCGACAGTAAGGAGGAAGGAGCCCATGGTCTGCTCGCAATGCGTTAGTTGTGCCCAGTATATGCAATAGGTTTTATGTTTACAAGCGACCACCAATTCTGAACCTCTTGCAACACGCATCGACCAGTACATTTAAACGCGCTTCTATATACCAATGCCGAATTGAACTCCATCTCCGCCTTTTGCGGTCAGCGTAGACAGTAGCTGCGCGCGCCTCCGAACTCGTTGCCACCAATATCTGAACGCGCACGGAAAGCAGCGCGATGGAACTCTTCGAGGCTCCCTCATTCAGAACCTGCTTCTGGATTTCAGGGAATAGATGCGGAGGCGGCACGCGGAAGAATCGACGAAGCCTGTCACCACAAAGCACGCAGCGAATTGAGTAAAAAGCACTGGGCATTAACTACCGGGTGCGCATCGCAAGGCAAGCTCTAACCTTGGCGAGGATTGCACGGATATCGTTACACCCTCTCGCTCCCTCTGCCACGAGCGCGGCAGGTCGCCGCCGGCAGGGATTCCAGACGCGTTTTAGCGCGTGCAAATGTTTGCATGGAACGCTACCCTCTTGTCGAGCCCCTCCGTTGCTATTGCGGACGCGTTTAAGTTCTCCGAATCGACGGGGTAACTCCTTCACGATGCCGAACTCGCTGGGCACGCCATTTTCCACAATATTTCTTAACCGACCTGGTCTCGTGCCAGGCATTGCTGTTAAACCCGCGACGCCCGTTGCAGCTACACCCACTTCCACCTTAAGCGCTAGCCCCGGTAGCTCGGGCCACGGTGCTTGCCTCAGCGTTGCCGATTAAAACTCTATTTGACCAGCGCCACGGCTCATGGCGACAGTTAGTAAAACAAAACTCCCAAGTCTCCATTTCCGTTGCGCACCGTTCTAGTGATTGTTCATGGGCATTTGAAAAACGGACCGGTCACGTGCGCTCGCGGGCATGTCAACATTCAGCTTGCGAAGAGTATTCACATCAATGAGGGGGATTGTCTGATGCAGTTCGTACGTGTTCTCGTTGTCAGGTTGGTCACCGACCGGGCCACCGGACCCGTTATGGGGAATAGTCTGGCGTTGCCCATATGTTGTTTCGTTATTCCGCTGGCCACTCACAGGGTCACTCGAGCCAGCGTGTTGGTTGGCCTGATTGTCATCAAGGGGGAAGCTGCGCGCCATGCCTCGGAAGCCGATTACGACCGGTGAATCAAAGCGTCTGTTCATCACCACACCCGAAGCTGCTCCGTGGAATACGGAAACCTGGACACCCGGAAAACTCAACGGCTGGTCAGAAATGACCTGCTTACTCAAATCATTGAGTTGCTGCATGAAAGCAGTCGCCTGCGCAATGGTGGGCTGACTTTCTGGCTGCGGTGCGCTCGCCGCGTCAGGCTGGCCAGCGCCCTTGGCGACCGGCTTAGCGGCACCACCCGCACCGTTGTTGCCACCCGCTCCCGAGTTGGTTGTGTCCGCTCCTACGCCGAGATACTTCTTGAAGGCGTCAAGCAGCGTCGCCTGTTTTGAGCCCGTATCGTAAGCAAGTCCCACCTGCGCGCCGCCTCCCGCGCTTTGGCTGTACGTGATACTCACATCAATCGCCCGTGTTGCATATATCTCGGACACAATAAGCATCCTCGGCACCCCGACGCTACAAAAGCCGACAGCAAGCTTTTGTGCCGTGTCCAAAGCGACCTTCATACGCGGCGTATCTTGTTGTGCGCGGTAAGCCTGCTCAACCTCGGAAAACGGGACTCCATAAGACTCTGCCTGCGGGACAGACATCTGAATATTGCTTGCATCGTTATAATTGAATCCTGCCTGAGCAATGATGGTTGGAAACGGTACGAGAGCCGAGGCTTGCGCCTTGGTAAGCGAAACATTAAAGAATTCCGGGAATGACACTATCTTTAGCTGGTGCGGCGGCACAGTGGAAAATAGCGTCTGCATCGGGGTGTCTGCATTCCCAGCTTTCGGCTGTTGCCGCGGGGCCGGTCCTTGCTGGTCACCCACCTTCGCAAGCTTCTGTACCTTTTTCTGTTGGCGCGCTTTGGCTGCGCCTGGGTTGGCGGCCGCAGCAGGTGCCGACGCCCCCTTAGGGGCTGAAGCGTCCTCTGTATCAGAGGCCCTACCCGGGGGCTGTGCCGCAATCGGAGCTGAAGCCTGGGGAATAACCGGCATCTCTACTCTAGTGCGATATTCTCGGGTGAGCATCCCTGCCTGGCTGACTGCCGGTGGGTCGGCGGCATCAGCCTCAGAGGTGCTCTGTTTCGGCAGCGGGTCGTCGTCGACCACGTCGTACAGCGAGGTAAGCCACACTGACCGTTTCGTGATGGAGTCCATGTCCTGCGTGGAGGCATCACCCATGCAGGTCAAGAAGATGTCGCCCACCTGTACATCCGCTCGCGGCGGAAACACAGGGAAAATATTGTACTTGGACATCTGCTGGCCCCATGTGTCAGCCACCGGCGTTGAATCCGGGCTTGTGGTTCCACAGGCCGCCACCACGCCGACGGAAGCCAGACTCATGAGAAGTCTGCTGCTTTTTCTTGTCATGACAGCTCCAGGATTATTCGCACGGTAAGCTGTGGCTCCTCGCCTACGTAACGGCTAGCAACGTTCTCAAGGAGGGTCCCGTTTTTTAGCATGCTTTTGCCAGCGACATTCTCTCTCCCGCGCACGAACGAAAAGAACCCGCATTGCGGGGCTCACTGGCATCAAAGTCTGGGTGGAATCAGCGCATCTACTCGCTCTTCTCGAGCCCGGCGTAGAACGCTGCGGTCCCGTTACCAAAAGTCTCAGCGAACACCACCTGAGCGTTACTGAGCAAAAAAGCGAGCATCAGGAGCAGGTCCTTGTGGTCAAAAACTGCTTGAAAGACGGTCGTCATTTGGTTTTCGCAGACGCGTGGATTGCTCAGTACATGCAAGGCACTACATTTTATGTTTGCAATCCACGACCAACGAGAGATGGAGTGGTCAGTTCAAGGAGCAAACCAGATTTCAAATTGATGCGGTTTTACGAGCGGAGAATGCTCGTAACCCGCGATATACTGCACGCGAACGGTACCTGCTATCACCGTTTCCACGTTCGCGGCGAGGTCTCTGGCCAATTTGGCATCCGTTGCACGAAAATACCGGACCTCCGTACTATTGGGTCCTTTCGCAACAAGTTCCGGCGGCGGAACCTCATATTGACGGGTTCGTAGCGTATCCGCCAACTTTCCATATAGGGCCATTTGCGCATCCGAGCGAACCTGAACATAAACGCGCGGGCTGATGGGCGCCGGGCCGAGTGCTTCGGCGTGAGACTCTAACGTTTTGGTGGCAGCCACCGCGTCCCCCTTGCCCAGCTGCAATGAAACCCGGTCGAGAATTGCCTGTTGACGCTTGTACTCGGACCTTTGTACTTCCACATCTTGCTGGAGGCTCTGGCGAGTTGCGAGCAGTTCTCGCACTTCTTTCTTTGTCGCGTTGACTTCCTTTTCGAGACTGTAGAGCCGATACGTACTGAAAGCGAAGGTAGCCACCACGATAGCGATTCCGGCGACAGTTATAAGTGTTGCTTGGCGCGACGTTCGCGCTAAGACTGCCGCGGAAAACTCAGGAGAACTAGACATTTTTTCTCCTTTCAAGCTCAGTTACATACATGAAAGCCTGGTTCCATATACTGAGTATTCGACCAATAGCCAACGTGAGTACACCCGACGAGCCAAATAGCCCGACGAGTGGCTTAATATCACCTCCGGGTCCATTGAACACCTGAAACGCTGCGCTCGTTAGCAATGTCAAGACGGAGAGGACGGCGATGGCCAGGTAGGCATATCGCTCAAGCGCGAAAATATCAATTAACTCACGGACCACCTTGACCCTATCGTCGACCGCCATACCGGTTTGGTCCGAAGATGCCGCAGGTACACTCGAAGTCGACATTCCATCCGCCTATTTTCAATCCAGTCTCATCTCTTGGTAGCACATCCAGAAGCACGGCGGCCGACCGCTTCGCCGTCCGCTCGACTTCCCTTTGAGGCAGCCCCTCAAACCGGGGTATCCAAGCGTCCTTTCATACAATTTAGTTGGCCCGCGATGTAGCCAACAAAGCTTGCCAACAAAATAGTGTGGGATACCGCACATATAGGACGCCAATACCATCAATTCCATAGGCATCGAGCGAAGTTCATTGTCTTCAAAGTAAGCGCCTGCGAAAACAGTCATATCGGTACACGACCCGTCGTCCTGAACTGTCTTCTACATTTCAATCTCCAAACAACGTGCGTCATGCGCTTCGCATATGTGACAGAGCTAACACTTTCCAGCAATTGGCTCTTGTCGCTATCAGGTGACATGCTCTACTCAAAAGGAGATTGCGATGACGCTCGCCAGAAACCCCCTCGCTAGCAAAGAAGTCTGGCGAAGAGGTCGTCGAAAAACGACGGGAATCCCCCATGGTTTAAGCGCTGCAAAGAAAGCATAAAAGAGTTTCAGTTGAGACTGCAGAGTCAATATCGCAGAAAAAAAACGGAGACGAAAGTGGCCACATCTATGATTGTTTGCAATCCGAACGATGAGCTGGTAGATAAGTTCGCCGGCATCGCTCGGTTATTTCTGGCACAAGGCGATTCGTGGTTTTCTATCGGGGCCCTCCCCCCCGAGTTCACCAGCAATATCCTTCTGAACGTCTCCCTCGACCAGTCCTCGGCCGTTGTCTCCTGTGCGTACCCGGGGAAGACACTCCAGGAAATGGTCAAGTGGGAGGTTGAAACACCCTTTGCTAGTCTGCTTTATGGCGGTCAGGCGTGGCCGTGGGAAGCATTGCTGCTTTCGGCCGGTGGCAACGACATAATTGCCGCCGTCAACACCCTGCCTACCGAGACAAACGCTACCAAGGCGGCCTTAAGGCTACTGCGAACCCCGAATGAAAGAGCAGGTGTGCCAGTCGCTTCTGATTGCAGTCACTATGTGCGACCAGATGGATGGGCCGCGCTCCAGAACACCCTACTGGCGTGCTTTGCTGCCATAGTGCAGAAACGCGATGGGACCGGCAGCCAGTCTACCGGCGTACCGATTCTTGTCCACTCGTACGACTACGCGCAACCCCGCAACGCACCCGCAACCTGGAACATGCCCAACATTGGGTTCGGCCCTTGGCTTTCTGCGGCATTTTCGGCGTATGACATCCCGAATGCTGACTGGCTAACGTTAGTGAAGTACTTGATGAACTCTTGGACAACGTTTATTGCCGGTTCGAGTCCCGCGGACGATGTAAATGCCAAGTTGCTCAATTCACCGTTCAATATTGCCAATGCAAACATCCATCTCGTACATCTTACAGGTACATTGACACCGGCAAGTATCGACTCCACCGAGTTGGACGGCGACTGGGTAAATGAGATTCACCCGTCCATACCCGGTTACATAAAGCTCGGTCCCGTCTATTCGACCCAGTTACCCGCCGCGCCGGCAACATTGGCGGTGGCTGCGACTGGCTGACCAGGCTACCGGTTAGCGAATTTCGTCCCGGCACGCCCCGGGACGCAGCGGGAAAGTCGGTTTCTTGAGGGGAATTGAAAATGGCTGATTTGTCAAATATAAAGCACATCGTTGTGCTGATGCTCGAAAACCGCTCCTTCGACAACGTGTTCGGCTATCTCCGGCCCGCCGATGCGGATTTCGACGGATTGAAAGGAATCAATTCCTTCCTGAACTATGGGCAGAATAACAGTACGGGCGTTGCTCCTTGGCCGACACAGCCAGGCATCGATAGCTCAAGGATGCCTAGCCCAGACCCAGGCGAGTCGTTTCAGGACATCAAGCAGCAGATTTATGGGGGCGCTCCAGCCGTTCCCTTGATGGGTGGTTTCATCCAGAACTATCTATCCAAAGGCGGCCAGGCTAATGACATCATGCATTGTTTCGCGCCAGAAGAGCTTCCTGCCCTGAGTCTGTTGGCCAACAGCTTCGCAGTCTCTGACAGGTGGTTCGCTTCTGCGCCATGCCAGACATGGCCGAACCGCTTCTTTGTGCACACGGGAACGGCAAACGGCTACACAAACAACACATTGAATGGCTTCCCCTTCCAGATGCAAACCATTTTCAACGAATTGGAAGGAATCGTCCCGTGGAAAATATATTTCCACGACTTCCCGCAAACAGCCCTGCTGTCCCGGCTTTGGCCATACTTTTCTAACTTCCGGCTGGTCGACGAATTTGTCAAAGATGCGGCCGCCGGCCAGCTGCCCGGCTACTCCTTCATTGAACCCATGTACTTCCCTGACAGCGGGTTGCCGAACGACATGCATCCTCCGCATGACGTCCAACTCGCTGATACCTTAGTTGCAAAGGTCTACAATGCTGTGCGGGCCTCACCAAACTGGACGAGCACGCTACTAGTCATTGTCTTTGACGAGCACGGTGGGTGCTATGACCACGTGGCGCCGCCTCCCGCAGTACGACCTGATGCCCGCCCCGGTCCTGATTTCAACTTTGATACCTTCGGCGTGCGAGTACCTGCCGTACTCATTTCACCCTATACTTCAGCGACCATACTTCGGCCCAAAGGCGCCACGCCGTTTGACCATACATCTATCATTCGCACAGTCCGAAACTGCTTCGGCATACCGGGGCCGTTGTCCGCTCGCGAAGCAGCTGCCCCTGACTTATCCTGCGCGCTGAATGATGGATTTGATATTAACCGGGGGCCGGCCTCCATCGAGATACCCGCCAGCGCACCGGATGCCGCCGTGTTAGACGCCGCCCTTACACGGCCCGTGAACAATCTGCAGGACCTCTTGCAGCTCGTCGCAAATAGTCTCAAGCCGTTGGCAGATAACTCATCCGTGGCGCAGCACCTGCAGGACCTGACGACCTCACCAATCAGCGCCCCTTTGGTGAAGCCAACTGCTGGCGACGCTGGAGCCAATGTTCGCGAGATTATGCAGGCCATCATGGCACGGTTCGCCGCTTCCGCACGAGCGAACACGGCAACCACCACCACAACGATTTATCGAGGACACTAGCCGCACGAATACCCGCGGCGCGTCTCAAGGTCAGTCGCAAAGCTTTACGCCGTCCGATTGCAATCGGAGCTGGAGGCGAGCCATGAATTTGAGAGCTGCTATGTGGATGCTTTCGGCGCTTGCCGCAGTATCCGCGCAGGCACAGGGAGCTGATGGCGCTGCGGCTGCCAGCAGCACGACGGCATCGCTTGGAGCGCCCTCGCCGGCGTCGATTCTTCGCGGCGGACAGGTTAGTGTTACGGGCGACAACCTGCCGTCAGTACAGACTGTACAGCTGTGTGAAGATATCGACCAAAACTGCGACCACCCACATACGACACCTCCCACTGAGACTACAAGCAAGTCCCTCAAGTTCGTAGTGCCGCTCGATATCAAGCCCGGGACATACAGAATAGGCGTCGTTGCAACTGGCCAAAAGCAGCCCACTCTTTTCACCTCGTCCCCGCTTGACGTGACGCGTGCAATCCCAACAATTTCGGCTTTGTCTAATTCGACGTTGTACCCCGCGGGACTATTCAATCATCAATACACAAACCTCACGATTCAAGGCACAGGATTTGCCACTATCTCCGAGGGCCTAGTTTCAGATAAAGACAACAAAGGAAGCATCAAGAACGGCAAAGACGATAAAATTGTCTATACCATGCGTAAATATCAAGAGACCAATCAAATACTTATTAATGATATACCTTTGAGTAAATGTGAAAGTCAAAAAACTCGCTATTGCTTAGATTCATATTTAGTCAACGGAACGGACACAACCATCACCGTATCCGGAATCCCAACGATGCTGAGTGGGCAGGTAAAGTTAGCGGTTAAGGTGGAGGACGCAGTCTCCCAGCCCCACGAACTGCTCTTGTCCCGATATCCCCGCTATGCCCCAAAGGCAATCGCCGCCGTCGTCGTGTTCATTGTGTTAGGAGGCGCATATTTAGCAAATAGGAAGCTGATTGCCGTACCTCAAGGGACACCAACAGCGAAAATTCGTCGATGGAGAACCCTGTTCATTGATATGGATTCCGCAACGTATAGTCTATCCAGAGTACAGCTTGTGATATGGACGTTCGTCGCTTTGTTCGGGTGGGTCTATCTTAGTGTCGCTCGCAGCTTCATACAAGGCATGGTCACGTTCTCCGATATACCTAGCGGCTTACCTGGTGTCTTAGTCGTTTCTGTAGGAACTAGTGTCGCAGCAACTGGCGTTCAATCGGTAAAGGGAACCAAGTCCTCCGGCCCGCTCTCGCCTACCTTCAGCGATTTATATTCAGTCGGCGGCGTTATTGCGCCCGAGCGGGCCCAATTCCTTTTGTGGACGATAGTTGGTGCGGCTGGCTTCATCGTGTTCACGCTCGCGCTTGACCCCGCAACGATACAAAATCTGCCGACATTGCCTGACGGATTCCTGCAGCTTGCAGGAATCAGTGCTTTTGGGTACGTCGGCGGCAAAATTGTTCGCAAGTCGGGGCCCGCACTAAAGGGAGTCAAGGGAACTGTCCAGGACCCAGACGCCCCCAAGACCGTCACCTGGACGCTTACCGGAACAGGACTTGCGAAGAACGCAACTTGCGCCTATAAGCAAGGAGAAGAGACGGCTGAACCGCCTGAAAAATCATTCGGGAGCGTTGAAATAGAAGCCAAAGATGCTGACCAGGACGGAGACCCCACGCTTTACAAGGTCCTAACTGTGAAAACTACCGACACGCCTGATGATGCTATGCCGCCCCCGACTCCGGCTTCTGGTGGTCAGGCTCATCCGGTCCATCTTTTTGTCATCATCAACCCGGATGGTCAGCGGGCGGAGTGGTCTTATTGAACGGCTTCTCTCAATGAAGGAGCAGGTCGGACTTTATGGACAGTCTTCGTGTACAAAGCTAACGCTCAAGCGCACGCAGAAAATGTCGCCGAGCGTCAGTCGAAATTAAACGCAGAAGCTGCCTTGCCCGTAAATTAGTCTGCTCTGTTTTACGCAAACGTGGGCCACGCCTGTTGCAGCGCCGCCTGTGTCCCGTTGTAGCAGCTTCGGTCAAAACCATTCGTTGGTGCAGGACCATCGCGGCCATCTGAGAATTGCCACAATGCCCAACCTTTCGTCCAAACCCGATTCGGTAGGTGCAGAGGCTGGTTGTTGTAACTGGCGTACCACAATGGACAATTGCTCAATGGACAAGAGGGGTCCGCGACGGCATCGGCATTTGTTACCAGGTTGCTACCGTAGACGAGCGGCCAACGACCCGTACGCTGGTTAATAAGCAAAACGAATGCACAGGCGTCGCCGACCGACATGTCGGGGCCACTTGTGCTCGTTTCAAAATCGAGCGCGAGTAATGTCGAGGCATCGGAGTTCGTGTCAACTCCCCATTGGATTGCCTTGAGGAAATTGTCCACCTGGTCCTCAGGAGCTGCGCCGCTCGAAAAGTGATATGCGCCCCATAGCATTCCCAACGCGTTCGCTGCGTATCGACGCCTCTCATACAGCGGGTCTTGAAAGCTGGCGCCTTCAGTCGCCTTATGAATCACGGCCACAATACCCGCGTTCTGCATATCGCTAAGTACGACGTCGTCGTTATGATTGATGTCGAGAACACCATCAAACGTTCCATCCATGGTGACAGGCATTTTCGTCTCCTCGTACAGTATTACAACTGCTATATGAGGATGCGACGTTATGTTCACTCTGTTCGAAGCCGAACATTACGACTATGTCTCACGCAATATATCTCTTGATTTGTTTTGCCAAGTTAGCTATGTCGGATATCAAAGAATAGCAATGCGTCAGTAATGGAATATTTACTGAAGCACTCTGCCGTCGATTCATCCGTCAGCACACCAAAAAATAGACAGACTGCGATGGACACAGCATGCCCAAGCAGCCACATATGCAGAAATTCATATCGCGCATCTTGTCGTTATATCTAGACGTCCCTTGTTGTTTTCGGCTGTCAAAGTGCGACTTAGCCCCGCAAACGTTCACCAACGACCCAAGTATGGAACGCCCTCCATAAAAGGCCCTACATTTATTTCTTTATTAAGGTTAACCGGTCTCCTATGCTCTGCTTAATCCGCGGGTTTGTTGGACTAGGGGGCTGACATGGCAGACGATGACGATGACGAAAAGGAAGAAACGGAGGAAGAGGAAGAGACAGCTGAAACAGAAGATGTGGAGGATTGGGAACACAACGATAAGCTATCGGCGCAGCGGTCGGCCGATGAGAAAGAAAGAATACTCGCAGAACAGCTAACCGCTTTAAAAGGACGGGCAGCAACTGCGTCGCCCACCGCAAACATTCCCGGCGAGCCCGGTGACTCCGGCAGTTTTCCAGGTGATACTTCAGCAACGAGCGCAGGTTCATTTAGTGGCGATGCCCCCGGTCCGTATTCATCGTCCACCAATCCCAATGCGCCACCCAATCCGACAGGGCCCGCGGCTCCCAGCACTCCCGCTGGGAACTCGCCATCGACCGACAACGGAGAGCCCTTCTCAATCCACATCGCCGGCGACAACTGGACGACAGACGACACTTTGGGGTTTGCTGGTTACGCTTACGCCATTGCGGCGTTCCTGACCCATAAGAAGTCCAAGCCACCATTAACCATTTCGATACAGGCACCGTGGGGCGGTGGAAAGACCTCGCTGATGAGGATGATTCAAAAGCAATTAGACCCTCAAGCGAGCATGTCTGCGGAGAGAGACCGGGCAATAGAGCAAGGAGTTGCACCTCGAATAGTGCCTTCGCCTGCGGCCGTCATGAAGCCTCAAGGAGGAACCGGCTTCGGAGCCCCAGAGGCCGGGCTAACTCTCGAGAGTCTGAAGGGGGAGATAGACAAGCGTCTGCAAAACGTGGAAGAGCCACTGCCTCGAATTGAAGTCGAGAATGCGGAGACTAGTCGGGTCACGGTTTGGTTTAACGCATGGAAATACGAGAGCACAAATCAGGTTTGGGCCGGTCTAGCTGACGCCATTCTGCAGCAGGTCCCGAATCGGCTCAAAACGCGAGCCGAAAAAGAAACGTTCTGGCTGCGCCTTAATCTAGCAAGAGTCAATAGCGCGGCTATTCGGCAAAAACTGCACAACTACTTCATCCATCGCGTCTTGCGAACGACTATTGGGCTAGGCTGGGCCATCGGCGCTGCGGCTCTTTCATTCGTCGCGGTTGAGGCGCTCTCAATTATGTCTGGCTTAGCGGCCAAGCTGGGCCCTCATGTCAGTCTTTCAGGACTGTCTGCCACTGTATCCGTGGTAGTACTGACTACTGTTAAGTCGGTCGCCGTTTACTTCAAAGTAAAAAACGAGCCCGTTTCGGAAGTGCTCAATGATATCGTGGATGTTCCCAGGTACGAGGGAGAGTTAGGCTTCGTGCATCAGGTTGAGAAGGACATCCGGCGAGTGTTTGACTGCCTTTCACCGGGGACCAGCCTCGTCATTTTCATCGACGACCTTGACCGGTGTTCGCCGCCAAAAGTATCCGCCGTGCTCGATGCAATCAATCTGTTTCTCGCTGGCGACTTTCCCGAGTGCTCGTTCGTCTTCGGCATGGACTCGGAGATGGTCGCAGCAGCTCTGCAGACCGCTCACAAGGATTTGTGGGCCGCGTTGCCAGCAGATGCTAAGGTGCCGATTGGCTGGCGTTTCATGGACAAATTCGTACAGTTGCCTTTCGTCATACCGACTATCAGCAGCGAGACGCAGGAAGAATTTGTTGATGTTTTGATGGGCACGTCGAAATCCTCAACGAAAGACAAACCAACGACCGAAACTACCTCCACACCCGGTTCCGCATCGTCACCGCAAGATAAGAAGAACAGAATCACCCCTGAACAATTCCGTGACACCGTGAATAAGGCTGGCGCGTTCGACGATAACAATCCTGAAGTTCAACGACTGATACGCTCTGCAATGCCGCTCTTCAAGGGTAACCCGCGCGAA
This sequence comes from Paraburkholderia sp. BR10936, assembly GCF_040965735.1. NCBI lineage: Bacteria > Pseudomonadati > Pseudomonadota > Betaproteobacteria > Burkholderiales > Burkholderiaceae > Paraburkholderia > Paraburkholderia sp. BR10936. The sequence goes on along the minus strand of NZ_JBFRCM010000010.1, from coordinate 281,219 downwards.
CTAAAAATATTCTTGAACCTCTTTAGGTTCAATCATTTAATTTGGTACGCTCGACATCAACATGGCAACGAGGTGCCATCGAAAGATGCATTGTGTAAATGGACCGCGCTGTCGGTGAAATGGCCCGAGCATGTTCGGTGGCTACGACGAACAGAGCCGAGACCTGTCGCGACTGGAAGTGCTCGCGGTAGTTCCACGCCCTTTACGCCTTCTACAACACTGCAGGGACTCGAGTACCTAGCGGCTGACTGTGAGAATGTCACGGACTGGAAGACCCGCGTAGTGAAAGACTACGTGTTGAGAGACGACACATCGTGGGCAGGAGAAGACACACTCTTCTCTCTTTACAAAGAACTCCCCCGGCTCTCAGAGCACGCGGGAAAGGGCTTCTGGTGAGTACCGCACGCAGTAATACGCCCTTCGGCGGTCTACGATGACCGCAACTCGCAAGCCCCTTGTCGACATTGACTAAAGTAGTACCCGGAAAACGGACGGTTCTCGGCTCGCCCGGTGGGTGCGTGTCCGGCAACAGTCCAACTGCAGCGATTCGGGCGCATAAATCACTCTTGATATCAACCGCCAGAGGCTGCGATGAAAGACTGCTGGTCTGTTCGCAAGGGAGGTTATCAACTGGTCGCGATATCTCGCGTATTTCGCCGGATTCATCCGAGCGCGGCGGTATTGGTGAGATTTGTCAGTACCAACGGTGAGAGATTTCAGTACCGTGGCCGAACACACGCCGCTGCCAGCGGGACGCCGCTCATTGTCACCAAATTTTTGTCCACAGCACCCCACTATTTGGGGAAAACGGCACGTGTCGCGAGGACTATGCCTGCCTATGGTTAGGTCTTTCAGTACTCGCTTCGGAGCAACGGTGAGACGATTGAGTACTGACGAGTACTGATGGTGAGAGATTTCAGTACCGGCGCGAGCGGGCCGAAGCATAACGTTAAGATAACGACGCTCCTTTGGCGCGAATGTTTCACGCGATTTCTAGCCCACTCCCGTGTTCGGCTCAAACCCTTGTCAGCAAAGGGAGAGCGCTCGATTTGTGCGCCTCCACTCCCGATTGTTTCACGCAAAAACTACCAATCGCCGGAGCCTCCTCGGGCCGCTTAACTTAACGCGTTATGCAAGCAGACCTCGTTCAGCTGTGAAGGTTTTGGGACACCTGTGCGAGTCTTGGGCTCTTGTCTGCATAAATCCTGCATAAAATCTGCATACGGTACATACGAGCAGATACCCCCACGCATCCGCCACAACGAGGAAGGTATCTCCTGCGTACGCGAGCATATGTACCCGAATATTTCTGCATACACTCAAAGCTTATGCTCAGACTTTATGCAGTTTTATGCAGGGTCCGGTTTGATGTGCGAGTCTTGGGGCTCAGCTGTGAAGGTTTTGGGGCTACGCCGCGTTGTAGCTTTGCAGGAAGTAGCGCACTTGCGCCAACGTGGTGAAGTTGCCACCAACGTCAGTCACCTACCCTGCCGACACGAATGCCTTGAAACAGGTCAGCTTTCGGGTTGTGCAGTACCCAGTGCGGCGCACGACGGCGCAGCTCGAGACCTGCGGCGCGCGCAGCGCGTGCAGTGACAGCGGCTTCGGTGTTGAAGAGTGGCAGCATTGAGATACCTCGTCTTTGGTAACAGTGCGTTTGCTTGGATATTACTTATAGCGACGTCTGGAAAACTGCCTCTGAAAGCAAAACGCCCCGGCGAGGGGCGTTGTGTGGTCAGGTGTCGTAGTATACGAATAGGATGGTAGAGTTGTACCTGTATCGGTACAGGTCAATCACGGAGGAGGACATATGCGTACCCTCCCTTTCACCGACGCTCGCGCCAATCTCAAGCGTGTCATCGACCAGATGATGGAGACGGTCCATCTTCTGCGTTCCCCGGCAAACGCAGCCCATCTTGAGCGTTCCATTGCGCAGGCGCGCGCGGGTGAAGTACAGCCCCGCACGCTGGTTGACGACAGCGAATGAGCGGCGCTTGCCGTATTCAGTGACGATTTCATCGAGCGTCACGGTATGCCGTGTCAGCAGCAAGCCTGCGCTGGTGCGCCTGGTACATCACACGGATGCTCGTTTTGCCGCCAAGACTGTCGAGCGCTGCCTGCGCGGCGTCGTGACAGGCTTTGCACTCCCACGGCTTGCCAACAGGAGCATCGGCGCAGCCCTTGCTGTACTCAGCGAGAATTTCGGATGGGGTTATTTGAGAGTCCTCTCGGTAGGTGTGAGCCGCGCTCAATGACGTGGCAACACCTATAGCGATAGAACTTATACTGGGTAGGGCTTATCTCACTTTGCTTACAGCGTCCCGAAACGCTTGCTCAACCGGGAGTAGTAGTCGGAGCCGAACGCTTCCGTGAGCGTTTTCGCGTGGTCTTCGCTGCATGCAAGGAGCAGCAGGACTGTCCCCAGCAGGCGCAGCCTTTCTGTCGTCAATTTGACGTAGCCAAGCGTGTCGTCAAGGAGGTTGGCAGCAGCAGACGGAGTCCAGCCAATGCCGATTGGCAGTAACCCAGGAAGTTTCTGTATGAGGCGAGCAGCATCTTCTGCTCCAGGTGCATTTAACGCATGCATGAACGCTTCCTCAAGGCGACCGGAACGAGAGCTGCAACGGACAGGCGTCCGGCTGCGAGCATAACGACTTTGCTCTCAGGTGCTCGTGCGAGTGCTTGGGCCATTCCGCTCATGCTCACAGCCCCTCCGACCATTGCTTGTCAGCAAAAGACCGTGCGAGGCGCGCCATCGCGCCGCCGTCGGTGCGGGCCCTGTCCTCGAGCGTTAGTGTCACGCGAGCGCGCAGATTGGCGACAGCTTCTGCAGAGCTGCTGCCAGAGCCCTGCACTGGGACTAGAAACCAATGCGCGCTGGGGATGCAGCGCGACAGGTGGTTGGCAACGAAGGCCTCGCTCAGCTCATCGAGGTCTGCCTGCAAGCGTGCAATGTGCCTTGAGTGCATCAATGCGGCCGTGACGCGGCCGCTCTTTGACCACAGGACGACCGCTGCCGGCAACGGTGCGAGGTCGAGGTTGATAACAGAGACGGTGTCGTCGCTGATTGCGGACAAAGACGGGGTGTCGGTGATGGAAGGCGTGTCGACAAGGACGGGTTGGCGCTTCGCGCCAGGTTGTGCAGGTTTGCGCGGCATGAGACTCGGCTCGTGTATTCGGGCTTCGTCTAGTGCACACGTTTATGCGATGACCTAGTGATTCACCCGGGTCGCCTAGTGGTTCACCGGGCATCAGCCTAGTGATTCACCCCGCGAATCTAGTGATTCACTGGGCGTTTCCGCGCCTTGCTCACAGAAAACACCGTGTTTCTGCGCGAACCAGTGCGTTTCTGCGTTCAAAGCGGCCACACGAATTTCAAACAAGTCGTTTATATCCAATGGCTTGCACGCAAAAACCCGGTCTAAAACTAGGTTAAGGCAGCGCAGAAACAGCACGCTCGTTCGATTTTGTTTCTGTACAGAAACAGATTAGGTACATTACTTTTGCCGTCAAAATCGGTCGACTTTGACAGCCGAATCACCCAAATTTGGACCGATTTTGACGTCTAAACCAGTCACCCCGCTGCCAACTCATAGCGCTCGACGAGCGCCACAGCTGCTTCCAATACAGCCACCAGTCCCGCGTAGTCGTCGCCACTGAAGTCAGCACCATCAAGTCCCGCTGCTGTTACCAGAGCCGCTGCGCGGCCATTGCCTCCAAGAGCGCTAGCCGCGCTATCTGCAGTCAACGTATTGCGGTCAAAGAACGGTTCATCAACTGGAAGGCTCAGTGGGCCGAACAACTCCCCGAAGACTTCGCCGATAAGACTGATTGCAAGCGCTGCTGCCGTCATGTGGTTTTGCTTGTCGTTGGTCTGGTAAATATAGCGACGCCTGTAAAACAGCCTACCCTTTTGCGCGCAATGCCGCCTTCACGACTTCACCGACGTGACGGTTGCTAAGGCGCTGAAGCTTGCGAGCAATGTCAGGAGCGTTACCAGTAACAACAGCGCGCGCAATCTGCTCTATCAAGTGCATCGCCGCAGGCGATGCGAACTGGCGCTTGAAGCGGTGCTGGCGTCGTACCTTCATACGCTGGTCTCCAAAAGGTTGGTAGGTCCCGCTGACAGCACGACGGCCCTAACGCTCTTGGTAACAACGTCGCGATAACTGCTGTCACGTTCGCACGGCTTACCAGAGTAATAAGTCTCGTAGGGCTCACTGCTGCCATATCGTCCGCGCTCGTGCGTCCAAGGCTCCTGCCGGATGTCGACAACGCGCACTACCTCCGCCTCGTCGGCGTCAGCGTGCTCGCTCAGGAAAAGTACCTCTGCTTGCGGGTCCGCGTGCGCCAGCAAGTCTAATAAGCCTTGTACCTTCATGGGGCCCTCCTCTTCTTAGTTGCACGGTGCAACAAAGTATGCAGTCCGAATCTTATGCTAGCATCGACTGATGCAATTAACGCAGGAGAACCGTGTGCAATACGATGACCTGATACGCGATGCTCGCAACGAGACCTTGATGGCATCGACGCGTCTTCACGCCGCGTTTGACGCCATATATCTTTGCTGCCAGCCCGCGGCCACGCTAGACGAGACGCTCGAGACGCTCGACGTCAATCGAGCTGATACTGCGCTTGTTATCGATTTGCGCAACTGGGTGCAAAACGTCGCGCCAATGGGACCACTGCCGATGCCACCAAGCGAAGCGGTCGCGCTCGCCGAGCGTGTGCACAAAGCGAATGGAGCGCGGGGCTAAATGCAGACAGGGTTGCCGGGCGAGTCGCTGCACATCCCTGCGCCACGGCAGATGGGTGGCTACGTGCTCTTTCTTGATTACGACGGATGCCTGCATCCCCATCCCGTCCACGAAAAGCCCGGTTATGGTCCATTTCTCGTTGGTTTTCCTGGACACAAGCTGTTCGAGCACGCGCCGCTGCTGGAGTCCGTGCTCGAGCCCTACCCGAACCTAAAGATTGTTTTGTCGACAAGCTGGGTACGGCGGTATCGCGGAAGTCTGCGCCGTACGTCGAGGTGGCTCCCGCCCGGCTTGCGAGCAAGAGTTGTGGGCGCAACCTACCACTCGCGCATGCACAGCCCCGACTTTTTGGAGGCATCTCGCGGCATGCAGATTTGGAGCGACGTACTGCGGCGCAAGCCCAAAGCGTGGCTCGCTGTGGATGACGACGATGAGGGGTGGCCGCCGTGGTGCCGTGACAACCTCGTGCGAACAGACGAGGTACTTGGTATCAGCCGGCCCGACGTGCTGGCTGAGTTGAAGGCAAAGCTGGCAGCAATGTACGCGTGAAGGAGACCCAATGCTGCAAATAACGATTTTTGATGGCGAAGCCGCCGAGCCCGACACCCTGGTACATCTGTGCGACATCGAGGGGTACGTCGAAGCCTACGACAGACCTCACTTTTCCACCCTGGAAGAGGCGCTACGCGTGCTCCAGATGTGCGAGGAGCGATACAGCACTCCGCGCCTGAGGGGTCGGTGCTTTACGGTTGCGATTGGCCGCAAAGAGGGTCCCGAGGTGACGCCGCTGGTGCGTCTCGACGGCTATGCCCACAACGGTTGGGCGAGCGCACACGTCATTGGCACGGCGCCCTCGTGGAGCACGGAGCCGGTGACATACGCGCCGGACAACGACGCGGTCGAAATTGTGCGCAAAATCCTAGCCGGACAGGTGACCTGATGATGGTGTTCGAGTTGATAGCGCTGCTGCAGCAGCAAGACCCGCATTTTACGGTGTGCCACCTGGGGCCCTACGACTTACCGGAGTGCCCCGCGGAAATTTACGGGGTTAAAACGGAGCCAAGCGAGCCAGGCTTTGTGTATTTAACTACAGCGCTGCCGCCAGTTGCCACGCCGAAAAGCATAAGCCGCCAGGCTGCTTGCAACAGGCGCAAGCTGGTTCGCAAGAGCAAACTGCTATCGGCGGAGGCTTTTTGCAGGCAAAGAGGCATTTCGCGAGCGCAGCTCGTTCTGCTGCTGAAACGCCACGAGGTGTTCGCTGTTGTGACCGTTGACCACAAGCCGCACTACCCTGCTGTGCTAGCAGGCCCTGCACCGATTAGGCGCAGACTGACGAAGCTACTTAGACGCCTGCCGTCAGGGACGCCACCCGTGACTAAGTATGACCTACTGTCCGCACGAAGGGGCTCGCTTGGTGACAGGTCACCTGCACAGCTGGTGCGCCGCGGTGACGGCTATCGGCGTGCTCGCAGATTTATACGCAGTTGGTCCGAAGCAGTGTTTGCCGCATAGCGCGCGTCAACCGGGTCTGTGTCAACTGCGGCGCTGAGGCTAATGCCTGCCAACGTACGGCCGGCCGCGAATAAGTCGCCCAACGGCAAAGCCCACGACAGCTGCTCCAACGAGGATAAGCGCAACCGGCAGTGTTGGCAGGATTATCTGCGCCCAATGCACTTGCGACCAATCCATCACACCCTCCGGTTTGGGAAAGCACCGTGACGCGCCAGCGCACCGATGATGTCAACGGAGCGGCTCATTTATATGCCGCCCGACGTACGGCCGGCCACGAATGAGTCGCCCAAGGGCAAAGCCCACTGCCGCGGCGCCGACTGGCAGGTACAGCAACGGCAGCAGCGGCACGACAAGGTGTCCCCAATAGCTCAGCTGTGACCAAATCATCCCCGCCTCCGCTTGTCAGCGCACCAGCATGAGTCTACGCCCTCTGGGGTTGTAATCGCATGCTTAAGTTTTTGAAAGCCGGACCGTAAACCTGCGTACCGGCGGTGTGTCGGTACAGGCGCGAGCCTGCTGTATTTGGTGCAAGCAAGAGGATGACAAATTGAGCGCATTGACTAGAAAGGCTACGTCGCTGGCTACCGCCATGTGCCGCGACGCAATGGGCAACTACAAGGCGGGCCAAGATGCGCGCAGCGTGGGCTTTATCGCTGCTGCCATCAAGATTCTGGACGCAGTGAAGGTATGCGAAGAAGCGAAGAACGACGTGCGCGCAGAAGCAGCACTGCAGGCAGCGATGAAGGAAGCGTTCGACGCAACGGAAAACCTGCCCGAGTTCGATAAGGACTTGGTCGAAGGCGGTGCCGCACGCTTTGCAAAGCTTGGCGTGTCGACTGATGGAATTCTCGCCGAAATCGGCGCAGCCGAACTGGAGGCATGATGCGTACCGAAGAACAGCCAATCCAGATGACTCATGCGGAAAAAGAAGCCGCTCGCGCTGTGCTGGCAGTGGCGCAAGGCTTTGTCGACAAGGGCGACCTGCGCGGCTACGCACGTGCGCTTGAGGAAGCAGCGGGCCTCGCGAAGGCAGCGGTCCTGGAGCGTAAGTGATGGCGGACGAGGACAAGTCGCTCGATAGCGTTTTCAACGAAAAGGCCTTCGAAGTCTACGAGTTTTACCTTCGACGTGCATTTGCGCGCGACGGCTTTATCGGCATTGCGGAGTTCAATGAGCAGTTTGTTGCTGCAGCCCGGGAGTATGGCTGGGGCAGCAGCGCCGACTCCGCCACAATCGCTGCACGGATGACCAGCGGCCTATTCCGAGAACTGGAATAAGACAAGAGGGCCACGCTCGCTGCCGAACGTGGCCCTCGTTTATGGTGCGTGAGGTCGGACTCGAACCGACACAGGATTGCTCCCGTCAGGACCTAAACCTGGTGCGTCTACCAATTTCGCCACTCACGCAATTCTTTCAACTTTATATGCTGTAGGCAGGACCGCTGCGATATCGCATGCGATACGGCCTGCTGCGAGACGGCGAACAACTGCGATACAACTTCAAATCCATTGTCCAGCACGGCTTGCAGCCAATTTCAGTCCTGACGCTCCTACAACGAGCAACAGGACCTAAACCTGGTGCGTCTACCAATTTCGCCACTCACGCGAATTCTTTGCGCTTGTCTTCTTGCGCCCGGCAGGACCGCTGCCAACAACGCGTGCGATACAACCCTGTGCGACATGCCGACTGATCGAGTCCTCGTGAGACGCCGGGCGCGGTGTTGTCCACCTCGCCCGCAATACAGCCTGCTTTCTGACTGCGCCCGCCGGCAGCGATGCTTCATTATGGGCCGGCTGCGCGATTCCAGCTAAGCGTCAGAAAGCGCAAGCGCGAGATTCTAACCGATTGACTGGCGCTTGTCTGCATCCCGAAAACAGTGCACGACGGGGCACGACAGCGCATCGACCCACGCGCCGGGGCGCCCTCCAGGGCCGGCCGAAAGCCGCGCCGATGCTAGAATCGCGGCTCTACCGTCGCGGCGCGCGCTGGCCGCCGCGCAAGCCGCTTCGCCCCACATCTCCGAACGCCGTGAACTTCGACGACTACTGCCTGCAAAAGGCGGCTCCCCCTGGTTCGAGCACTTACTATGCGCTGCGTCAGGCCCGCGCTGCGCGCCAGCCGCTCCTGACCGCCCTCTTCGCACTGCGCCGCGAACTCGAGGAAACCGCGAAAGAGACGAGCGATCCCACCGTCGGCCGCACGAAGCTCGCCTGGTGGCAAAAGGAACTGGCCGCGCTCGCCGCGGGCAAACCCGCGCATCCGGTCACCCAGGCGCTCGCCGCGCATCTCGGCGATGCGAGCGCCGTCTATCCCGATCTGCAAGCGCTGCTCGCCGGCTTCGAAATGGACTTCGAGCAGGCGCGTTATCTCGATCTGCCGAATCTGCGCCGCTATATGCAGGGCGTGGGTGGCACGTTCGCGTCCCTCGTCGCGCAACTGAGCGCGCGCACCGACGAGGATCGCGAGAATGCCGCACGCTGGGCCGCGCCGCTCGGCAACGCGCTGATGCTCGCGCAGTTCGTGCCGGAAATCGGCAACGACGCGCGCCATGGCCGCATCTACGTGCCCATCGACGAACTGCAGCGCTACAACGTCACCGCCGCCGATCTCATCAACCGGCGCTATAGCACGGAGTTCACCGAGCTGATGCAGTTCGAGACCTCGCGTGCGCGCGAATCGGTTCAGGCAGCGCTCGACGCGATTCCCGCTTCGGCACGGCGGGACCAGCGCACCTTGCGTGCGCTCGCTGCGCTCGAACTCGCGTTGCTCGACGAAGTCGAGCGCGAAGGCTACCAGGTGCTGCATCAGCAGATCGTGCTCACGCCAGTGCGCAAGCTCTGGATCGCCTGGCGGGCCGCGCGGCGCGGTTGACGCCCGCGCTACGCGCGCAGCAAGGGCAGCGGCTCGAAGCGCTGCTGCAGCACGGCCTGCGCGTCGAGGCCCCACCACGGGCCTAGCACGGTCGCATAGATCTGCCTGAAATCGACGCCCACCGGCAGATTGCCGTTGCCGTCGAGCCGCGTGAGTTGCGGCGCCTGGCCATAGAGCCCGCCCGCCACCCGCCCGCCCGCGACGAAGTGCGCCGAAGCCGTACCGTGATCGGTGCCGCGGCTTTGATTCTCGCGCACCCGCCGCCCGAATTCCGCATACGTCACGATGAGCGTGCGGTCCCAACGCCCGAGTTCTGCGAGCGCCGAGCGCATCGCCGCCATGCCCGTCGCGAACTGGCGCAGCAAGTCGGCGTGACGCTGCGGCTGGTTCTGATGCGTGTCGAAGCCGTTCAGCGTCAGACGAATCACCGCGACACCGCGCCCCGCCATCGGCGTACCTTGCGGGGTGTCGCTCGAGGCGAGCGCCTGCATGGCCGTTTTGATCGAGGTGCCGAACGCGCCTGTCGGAAACGCAGTCTTCAGCGCGTAATTGCCCGAGCGGGGCCGCAGCGCATCGGCGGCATGCACGATGTCGTTCTCGACGTCGAGGATATGTGCGAGCGCGGGATTGCGCTCCTTGAGCGAGACCGGTGTCACGAGGCGCGAAGCGCGTGCGAACTGCGCCGGATTGACGAGCGCGATGGCGCGCGCGCCGTTCGAGAGCGGCCCCATCTCGGCGCTGCCGAGCACGAGCGCATCGGCGGCGAATCCGGACGGCACCGGCTCGCGTGCAAACGCGCGCGTGAGCCAGCCCTCGCGCAGATATTCGTTGGAGCGCGAAGCCGTGTCCCAGATCTCGATCGATCGAAAATGCGAAAGATTGGGCTGCGGGTAGCTCACGCCCTGCACGATCGCGAGCTCGTGCGCGCGCCACATCGGCATGAGCGGCGCGAGCGCCGGATGCAGCGCCGTGCGCTCGTCCAGTTGAATCGCCTGTGCGCGCGGCACGCCGATCGTTTGCCGGTAGCTGTAGTAGAGCGGATCGGCAAACGGCACGACGGTGTTGAGGCCGTCGTTGCCGCCCTTGAGCTCGACGAGAATCAGCAGGTTCTCGTAGCCGCTCGCCGTGCCCGCATGCATGGACACCGTGCCTTGCGCGCGCGCAGCGCGAGGCAACCATAGCGTAGTACCCGCCACCGCGGCGGCCGTCGCACCGGCTGCAAGAAAGTCGCGTCGCTTCATGGCTTGCCTCGCTCGTCAGTGCGGCGGCGCACATTGCCGCCAGGGATTCGGCTATTCGTATTCATTGCTTCACTTCAACTGATACACCGGATCCATCAGCAGTGCCTGGAGATACGAACCCGCACGGCTGCCAACTGCAATCGCATCGACGGGCGCCAGCGGCAGGACTGCATGCTGCATTTGCAACTGCGCGGACAAGCCTGGCGTGGCATCGGCGGTGAGACCGTAGCGCGAGAGCCAGCCATCCAGATCGAAGCGCATGCCGCCTTGCAACGCGTCACGCCGCATCGCGTTCGGCGCGTTCTGCATGTTTTGCGGCAGGCTTGCGGCGATCCTGGTCGCTGCGGCCGAAGCATGCGGCCGCCCTGCTTCCGTCGCACGAAACAGCTGCTCGACGAACTGCTTGCGCGCGAGCAGCGTCGAGCTATTGATCCACGATGCCCCGCCGGGCCACCCCTTCACGTTCGGCGGATAGAACAGGTTCTCGCCCAACGCGGCCGAGCGGCGCGCGAACGGCAGCGTATCGCCATAGGCCACATCGAAGCGCCGCAGCGTGCCGACGATGAACTCCACAGGCGAACTCACGAGCACACCCCGATTGCGCTCATCCCAGAACGCGGAAGTGACGAAGAGCGCGCGAAGCGCGGCGCCGACGTCATAACCGCTTGCGCGAAAACGATCGGCGACGCTTGCAAGCTGCGCATCGTCGGGCGTCGCGGAGATGAACTCGCGCCAAAGCCTCGCCGACACATACCTGGCAGTTTGCGGCTGCATGAGCAGGATGTCGAGCACCTGGTCGCCGTCGAACGGACCGCTGCGTCCCAGCACGGTCTTCTCGCCGTCGTCGTGCAAATCGGCGCGCCAGACGAACGCCTGGGTGTCGGGATCGAGACTCCAACCCGTGTAGGCGCGCGCCGCTTCGGCAACGTCGCGCTGCGCGTACTGTCCTTCGCCCAGCGTGAACAGCTCCATCACTTCACGCGCGAAATTCTCGTTGGGCCGGCCCTTGCGATTGCTCGCGCCGTCGAGGTAAAGCAGCATTGCGGGGTCCTTCGCGACCGCATGCAGCATGCTCGCGAAACTGCCCAGCGCATCGCGCCGCAACAGCGCGTTTTGCGCGGCCATCAACTGCGGTTCGCCGACTTTGTCCTGACCCGAGGTGAAGTGGTTGTGCCAGAAGAGCGTCATGCGCTCGGTCAGCGGCGAAGGCGTGACGAGCATTTCGCGCAGCCACCATGCGCGCAATTCGTCATAGCGCGCACCGCGCTGGCGCTGCGCTTGCTGGCGCTCTTCAGGGGTCCACGCGTTGCGCTGTGCCCGACTCGGCGGGACTTCGGCGGTCCACGCGGGCAGCGGCGTGAGCGCCTCGCGGCGCGCGTTGCCGACGAGCCGCGCGACAGCCTGCTCTCGCGAGAGCCCCACGTAAGGCTCGACTTCGCTCTCGCGCGGCGCGAAGCCCGTGCGCACGAGAAGATGGCGGGCGTCGTCGGCATCGAGCAGTGCATCCGCGCCGTCGTCGGGCGCCGCTGCGCGGGCGGCGGACTGCGCGCTTGCCTTCGACCGTCTGGAGTCGCTCATGATGAATGGGCGCACGACGAATCCGCCGGCGCAATCATTGAAGGTACCGGCTTAACGGCGGCGACGAAACGGATGTTGACAGTGCAATTGCTACGGTATTTTTCAGCGCGTTTCGGCGGCGCAAGCGCGCGAATGCGCGCTTCGAAGCCGGTAAAATCATGAAAGGCGTGAGAAAGGCGTGCATGAGGTGCGAAGAGAAAATCGCGTAAACGTTATTGCGGCACTTTCGCAGCAGAGCGGCATTTACACCGCCTCAGCGGTATTAGCGCTTGTACAGTTCGCGCACGGCGTCTTCGATGTGCTGGCGCAGGAGGCGCCGCTCATCAGGCGTCATATGGCCGTCGCGGCGACGCTGATCGAGATCGGGGGGAACCGCGGGACGCTGGTTGATGTCCGACGCGGGGCGCGGGATCGTGTCGCTGCGTACGCGCCGCATCGACGATTTGCCGAACGGCGAGCGAGCGGAAGACTGCGAGTTCTCGTAGCGGTCTGCGGAGGGCTGGGCCCGGGCCGGCACCGACTCCAGTGCAGCCGCCACGCCACCGGCTAGCGCCAGTGCAAGCATGGTGTGGCGCATTGTCGGCCTGACCCCTCCCATCGTTTTGTTCCCTTCTTGACGCGGCAAACGGCTACCTCGAATACATGTGCGAACCCGGCTCGGCGCGGGCATGAATTTTAAAGTCGAATGAAGTATCTACCGAACTGCCGCTTTCCGTAAAGAAGTCTATCTGTCGGTGCTTGCGGTCGTGGCACAGCACGGGTAAATTTTGTAACTGACTGTAACCTGATAATTGGTGCAAACTCGCACCACTATCCAATCGCGCTAAGATGCCAGGCATGGAAACCAAAAACCCGTCCAAAATTCTCGTTGTCGATGACGATCCCCGACTGCGGGACCTGCTGCGCCGCTACCTCGGCGAGCAAGGCTTCAACGTCTATGTGGCCGAAAACGCCCCCGCCATGAACAAGCTGTGGGTGCGCGAGCGTTTCGACCTGCTGGTGCTCGACCTCATGCTGCCAGGCGAAGACGGCCTGTCGATCTGCCGCCGCCTGCGCGGTAGCAACGACCGCACGCCCATCATCATGCTCACCGCCAAGGGCGAGGACGTGGATCGCATCGTCGGCCTCGAAATGGGTGCCGACGACTATCTGCCCAAGCCTTTCAACCCGCGCGAACTCGTCGCCCGCATTCACGCGGTGCTGCGCCGTCAGGCGCCGTCCGAACTGCCGGGCGCGCCCTCGGAAACCACCGAAGTGTTCGAGTTCGGTGAATTCGCGTTGAACCTCGCCACGCGCACGCTCACCAAGGCCGGCCAGGAAATTCCGCTCACCACGGGCGAATTCTCGGTGCTCAAGGTGTTCGCGCGTCATCCGCGCCAGCCGCTCTCGCGCGAAAAGCTCATGGAACTGGCGCGCGGCCGTGAATACGAAGTGTTCGACCGCAGCCTCGACGTGCAGATCTCGCGCCTGCGCAAGCTCATCGAACCCGATCCGGGCAGCCCGCGTTTCATTCAAACGGTCTGGGGCCTCGGGTATGTGTTCATTCCCGACGGCGCCGCGTGATCCTGAATGGTGTCTCGTTGTCTGCACTGCCTCTGTTGAAACGGGAAGGGCCCATGCGGATTGACCGGCGTTTGCTCACGCTCGCGTTCGGCGATCTGTTCTGGCGCACCTTCCTGCTGATCGCCCTTCTCATCGCGGTCAGTCTCGCCGCGTGGTTCCAGAGCTTTCGCGTGATCGAACGGGAGCCGCGCGCGCAGCGCGTGGCGCTCCAGCTCGTCGCGATCGTGAAGCTCACGCGCACCGCACTCCTCTACTCCGATCCCGATCTGCGCCGCGCACTGCTGCAGGATCTCGAGAGTAACGAGGGCGTGCGCGTGTACCCGCGCGAAACCACCGACAAATACAAGCTCCAGCCCGATGAGTCGCTCAATCGCCTGATCGAGCACGACATCCGCGGCCGTCTTGGCGACGACACCGTGATCGCGCAGTCCGTGAACGACATTCCGGGCGTGTGGATCAGCTTCAAGATCGACGAAGACGACTACTGGGTCGCGCTCGACCGCGACCAGCTCGACAACGTCACCGGTTTGCAGTGGGTCGGATGGGGTGTCTCGGCGCTTGCGCTATCGCTTTTCGGGGCGGCCTTCATCACGAGTCTCGTGAACCGGCCATTCGCGCGGCTCGCCATGTCGGCGCGCATGCTGGGCTCGGGACAGCCGCCTGCGCCCTTGCCTGAGAGCGGCATGGGCGTCGCGGCCGAAACCAATCGCTCGTTCAACCAGATGGTGCGCGACCTCGAGCAGCTGGAGGCCGACCGCGCGCTGATGCTCGCGGGCATCTCGCACGATTTGCGCACGCCGCTCGCGCGCCTGCGCCTCGAGACGGAGATGAGTCCGTCCGACCAGGCCACCAAGGACGCGATGATCGACGACATCGAGCAGATGGACATGATCATCGGCCGCTTCCTCGATTACGCTCGGCCCACCCAGCGCATGCCCGAGCGCGTCGACCTCTCGGTCATTGCCGGCGAGATGGCCGCGCGCATGGCAAGCGAAGACGGCGTGCGTCTCATCACGCGACTCGCGCCCTCGGCCATGATCGAAGCCGACGACACCGACATGCGCCGCGTCGTGGGCAACCTGATCGAGAACGCGCGCAAGTACGGCGCGAGCGAAACCGACGGCATTCCGCACATCATGCTCGAAACGCGCGTCTCGCATTCGCGCGTCGAGCTCTCGGTGGTCGACGAAGGCCCGGGCATTCCCGAGGATCAGCTCCCGCTCGTCACGCGGCCGTTTTACCGCGTCGATACGGCCCGCACGCAGGCCAACGGCACGGGACTCGGCATGGCCATCGTGCAGCGCCTCGTGGGCCGCTATCGCGGCGCGCTGCGCCTGCGCAACCGGCTGCCGGGCCCGGGCCTCGAAGTGACGATCGAGTTCCCGCTCGCCAAGGGCGCCTGAGGCTCGTCCCCTCCTGATCGAGACCCGGCGGCGGCGCACCGCCGCACCACGCGCCGCCCGCACCTGCGACAATCGTTTTCCTGGGCACGCCACGCAGCGCGTGGCGTCAAAGCGGGCCGCCGGCCCGTCTTTCGTCTGAGGACCTCCGCCATGAAAACCGTCGGCGACAAACTCGAAGCCTTTACCGTCACGGCCGCGAAACCCGGCTTCAACCATCCCGAAGAAAACGGCGAGTCGGCGTTCACCGAGATCACCGAGCAGACCTTCGCCAACAAGTGGAAGGTCATCTACTTCTACCCCAAGGATTTCACGCTCGTTTGCCCCACCGAGATCGTCGCGTTCGCACGGCTCATCAAGGAATTCGATGACCGCGAAACCGTCGTGATGGGCGGCAGCTGCGATAACGAATATGTGAAGCTCGCCTGGCGACGCGAGGACAAGACGCTCGATCGCCTCAATCACTATTCGTTCGGCGACGTGAAGGGCGAACTCATCGATCAGCTCGGCATACGCGACAAGGAAGCGGGCGTGGCGCTGCGCGCGACGTTCATCGTCGATCCCGACAACACGATCCAGCATGTCACGGTGAACAACCTGAACGTCGGGCGCAGCGCCGAAGAAGTGCTGCGCGTGCTCGATGGGTTGCAGACCGGCGAGCTGTGTCCGGACGGGCGCGAAGTCGGCGGCGGAACGCTCTAGGTCTCGCGCCGTGGCGCATCACGTCTGGCTCGCGGCGGTGCGGGTGGGCAGGCGGTTGCGTATGGCCGTTTCGAGCGGCCGCTTCCACTCGAGCACGCGCTTTTCCAGCACCTGCCACGACAGATGGGCGAGCAACACGGCCAGCGCGAACTGCAACACGAGCGCGAGGGCCGGCTGTGCAATATCGGGCACATGGAGCCTCGCATAGAGCCCCGGCGCCATGCCAAGGCGCGCCGGCACGAGGTTGTGAAACAGATAGAAGCCGTAGCTGATCGTGCCGAGATATGCGAGCGGCCGCAGTTCCAGCGCTGCGACCAGTACGCTGTCCTGTCGGCGCACGAGCCACAGGAACAGCGCGCCGAGCGCGAGCGCGAGCCCGATGTCGAAGCAGCCCGGCAGCATCGTCACGCACGTCACGCCTTCGGCGCAGTCAGCACAATCGGCGCGCGCCAGCGCGAAGCCGGCAACCGCCGCACACGCCCCGACGAACCACAACGCGCTCAACACCCCCGGGCGTAATGGCACGCGCGCGCCGCCGATCGCCAGTGCGCCACCGAGCGCAAGCATGGCGAAATTCCACGGCGAGAATGCGTAGATGAGCGGCGCGATCGCCCCTGCTTCGTAGAGCGCGAGATGCGCGCACGCCGCCGCCGCGATGACCACCGCGCAGAGCGCGAGATGGCGCGACGCGCGCACGAACAGCAGCGCAAACGGCGCGACGAGATAGAACTGCTGCTCGACCGCGAGGCTCCAGAAATGCGACACGGTGCCGGGCCAACCGTCGTGCACTACGCCGATCCAGTAATTGGAGAGGAATACGAAATGCCAGGCGAGCCCGAGATCGACATCGCGCTGATAGAAGCTCGCATGCGCGATGGTGAGCGCGACGAGCAGCAGGTAATACACGGGAAAAATGCGCAGCGTGCGCTTCATGAAAAAGACGTACAGCAGCGCGGCCGTGCGCGCGCTGTGCTGCTCGATGCGGACCCGATTGCGATGCAACTCACCGATGATCAGATAGCCGCTGATCAGAAAGAACAGCCAGACGCCGATCTTGCCCGCATCGACCGCGTCGACGTGGGCCTTGTGCGAGAGGAACACGAGCACCACTGCCAGCGCCCGCAGGCCATCGAGGCCTTTCACGCGTCTTTCAACTCCCGCCATCGTCCTCCCCACTTCCGGATACCGGTTCAGTATGGGACGAAAAAAACGGAAATTAATCGGCAAGAAAAGCAACGGCGATGATTGCAGCTGCAATCATCGCCGTCAGGTGCGGAGCAGGCACGGGTCCTGCTCGCGCCGCTCAACCCTTCAAAATGACGGTTGAATAACCGCTCATGCGCGCAGCAGCAGTACCGCCGCCTGCGCTTCGATCCCTTCGCTGCGGCCGAGATAGCCGAGCTTTTCATTCGTCTTCGCTTTCACGTTGACGCGCTCGACCGGCAGGTTCAGGTCTTCGGCGATCGTCTTGCGCATCGATTCGATGTGCGGCGCGAGCTTGGGCGCCTGTGCGATCACCGTGGTATCGACGTTCATGAGCGTGAAGCCCGCCTCCTGCACGCGGCGCAGACATTCGCGCAGCAGCACGCGGCTGTTCGCGCCGTAGAACTGCTTGTCGGTGTCGGGGAAATGGCGGCCGATGTCGCCGAGCGCGGCGGCGCCGAACAGCGCGTCGGTGATGGCGTGGAGCAGCACGTCGGCGTCCGAGTGGCCGAGCAGGCCGCGATCGTAGGGGATCGTCACGCCGCCGAGCACGAGCGGGCGGCCCGGCACCAGCGCGTGCACGTCGTAGCCTTGTCCGATTCTGATGTCCATGTTTGGGGTTCCGGGTAAAGGGATTGCGGCGCGCTTACTCCGCGGGCCGGCTGAGGATCGCTTCGGCGAGCGCGAAATCTTCGGGGTACGTCACCTTGAAGTTGCGCAGGCTGCCCTGCACGAGTCGCGGCGCGTGGCCGAGCCACTCGATCGCGCTCGCTTCGTCAGTGAGATCGTGGCCGTCCTGCTGCGCGCGCTCGATGGCCGTGCGCAGCATGCCGATGCGGAACATCTGCGGGGTCTGAGCCTGCCAGAGGCCGTCGCGCGATTCGGTGCGCGCGATATGCGCGCCGGGCGCCGCGGGGTCCTTCGGCGCGACGCGCTTGAGCGTGTCGGCCACCGGCAGCGCCATGATGCCGCCCACGGGGTCGTCCTTGAGCGATTCGACGAGCGCGCGGATCAGCGCCGGCGTGATGCCGGGACGCGCGGCGTCGTGCACGAGCACCCAGTCGTCGTCGGTTGCGCCGAATTCGGCGAGCGCGGCGAGGCCGTTATAGACCGTAGCCTGGCGCGAGGCGCCGCCGCAGCGGCGCACGGCAAAGCGCAGGCCGCCGAAGCGCCGGGCGTCGAAGTGGTTATCGTCGGGAGAAATCACCACGAGCGTCTGCGAGAATTCGTTGCAGGCGTCAAAAGCGGCAAGCGTATAGTGCAGGAGGTCGCGTCCGGCAACGATTCGATATTGTTTCGGCATGGCCGAGCCCGACCGGCTGCCGGTACCGGCGCACGGAATCAGGGCAAAGAGGCGTGAAGTCACGGTGTCGCGAGCCGCATGAGTCAAATTAAAGGACGGATTTTATAATAGGTCCGTTACCCGCACGCCGGACGCCAGCAAAACGGCCCTGGAATGCCCGCGCAACGTAAGGAAAAGCGCGCCGAATTCACTTGAAGACCGCAAACCGGCCCCCATATCCCGGTGTTGCACCGTGCCCGAACTGAACTGGCCACCATACCGACACAAGCGCCGACACAAACGTCGGCCACCCTGTTGCCCATGTCCGATATCGCCGCTTCCTCGCAATCCCCGTCCCCCGTTGCCGTCGTCAAGCCGGGCCAGCGCTACGCGTTCGATGGCACGCACGGCTCGTCCGACGCGCTCCTGATCGCCCGCTACCGCGAGGCCGCGCGCGCCAGCGCCGCCCGTGCGCCGCTGCTGGCCGTGATCTGCGCGAGCGCCGTGGACGCGCAGCGCCTCGCCCAGGAGATTCCGTTCTTCGCGCCCGAGGCGCGCGTGCGCCTGTTGCCCGACTGGGAAACGCTGCCGTACGACACGTTCTCGCCGCATCAAGACCTCGTTTCCGAGCGCCTCGCGACGCTGCACGATCTCGGCGAAGGCCGCTGCGACATTCTCATCGTGCCGGCCACCACGGCGCTCTACCGCATGCCGCCCGCCTCGTTCCTCGCGGCGTATACGTTCTCGTTCTCGCAGGGCGAACGCCTCGACGAAGCGAAGCTCAAGTCGCAGCTCACGCTCGCGGGCTACGAGCACGTGAGCCAGGTGGTGCGCCCGGGCGAATATTGCGTGCGCGGCTCGCTCATCGACCTCTTTCCGATGGGCTCGCCGCTGCCCTACCGCATCGACCTCTTCGACGACCAGGTCGACTCGATCCGCGCGTTCGATCCGGACAGCCAGCGCAGCCTCTATCCCGTGAAGGACGTGCGCCTGCTGCCCGGCCGCGAATTCCCGTTCGACGAAGCCGCGCGCACGGCGTTTCGCAGCCGCTGGCGCGAGGTGTTCGAGGGCGACCCGAGCCGCGCGACGATCTACAAGGACATGGGCAACGGCGTGCCGTCAGCGGGCATCGAATACTACCTGCCGCTCTTTTTCGAAGAAACGGCCACGCTCTTCCACTACCTGCCGGAAAACGCGCAGCTGGTGTTCTCGGGCGACCTCGACGCCTCGATCCGCCGCTTCACGAACGACACGAAGCAGCGCCACAACTTCCTCTCGCATGACCGCGAGCGGCCGATCCTGGAGCCGCAGCGACTCTTCCTGACCGACGAGGACTTCTTCACGTTCGCGAAGCCGTTCGCACGTCTCGTGCTGCCCGCCACGAGCGCGGGCGGCTGGGCCACGGCGCTGCCGAACCTCGCGATCGACCGCCACGCCGACGACCCGCTCGCTTCACTGCGCACGTACCTCGAAACGACGAAGAACCGCGTGCTGTTCGCGGTGGAATCGGCGGGCCGGCGCGAAACCATCGCGCAGTTGCTCGCCGACAACCATCTGCGCCCCGCGGGCGCGGACAGCTTCGAGGACTGGCTCACCGGCGACGAGCGTTTCACGATGGGCGTAGCGCCCCTCTCCACGGGCTTCTCGCTGCCGGGCGAGGAACTCGCGGTCATCACCGAGACCGAGCTTTACGGCCCGCTCGCGCGCCGCGCCGGGCGCCGTCGCCAGGAACAGGCGAGCAACGTCGATTCGATGGTGCGCGACCTTTCCGAGCTGAAAGTGGGCGATCCGGTGGTCCACGCGCAGCATGGCATCGGCCGTTATCACGGTCTCGTGACGATGGACCTCGGCGAAGGCGACACCGAGTTCCTGCACCTCGAATACGCGAACGGCAGCAAGCTCTACGTGCCGGTATCGCAACTGCATGTGATTTCGCGCTACAGCGGCGCCGATCCCGATAGCGCGCCGCTGCATGCGCTCGGTTCGGGCCAGTGGGAAAAGGCGCGCCGCAAGGCCGCGCAGCAGATCCGCGACACGGCCGCCGAACTCCTGAACCTCTACGCACGCCGCGCCGCGCGCGAGGGCCACGCGTTCGCGCTCGAGCCGCGAGACTATGTCAAGTTCGCGGAGAGTTTCGGTTTCGAGGAAACGCCGGACCAGGCCGCCGCGATCGCCGCGGTCATCGGCGACATGACGAGCGGCAAGCCGATGGACCGCCTCGTCTGCGGCGACGTGGGCTTCGGCAAAACGGAAGTGGCATTGCGCGCGGCGTTCATCGCCGTGATGGGCGGCAAGCAGGTGGCAATTCTCTCGCCCACCACGCTGCTCGCCGAGCAGCACACGCAGACCTTCACGGACCGCTTCGCCGACTGGCCCGTGCGCATCGCCGAGCTGTCGCGCTTCAAGTCCGCCAAGGAAGTGAGCGGCTCGATCCAGCAGATCAACGACGGCAGCGTCGATATCGTGATCGGCACGCACAAGCTGCTTTCGTCCGATGTACAGTTCAAGCGCCTCGGGCTCGTGATCATCGACGAGGAACACCGTTTCGGCGTGCGTCAGAAGGAGGCGCTCAAGGCGCTGCGCGCGGAAGTCGACGTGCTCACGCTCACCGCCACGCCGATTCCGCGTACGCTCGGCATGGCGCTCGAAGGCCTGCGCGACTTCTCCGTGATCGCGACCGCGCCGCAAAAGCGCCTCGCCATCAAGACGTTCGTGCGCCGCGAAGAAGACAGCGTGATTCGCGAGGCCATGCTGCGCGAACTCAAGCGCGGCGGTCAGGTGTACTTCCTTCACAACGAGGTCGAGACCATCGAGAACCGCCGTGCGATGCTCGAAGCGCTCGTGCCGGAAGCGCGCATCGCCGTGGCGCACGGCCAGATGCACGAGCGTGAACTCGAAGCCGTGATGCGCGATTTCGTGGCGCAACGCGCGAACGTGCTGCTCTGCACGACGATCATCGAGACCGGCATCGACGTGCCGACGGCGAACACGATCCTCATCCACCGTTCCGACAAGTTCGGCCTCGCGCAGCTGCACCAGCTGCGCGGCCGTGTCGGGCGTTCGCACCACCAGGCGTACGCGTATTTGCTCGTGCACGATCCGCAAGGGCTCACGAAGCAGGCGCAACGCCGGCTCGAAGCCATTCAGCAGATGGAGGAACTCGGTTCGGGCTTCTATCTGGCGATGCACGACCTCGAGATTCGCGGCACGGGCGAGGTGCTCGGCGACAAGCAGTCGGGCGAGATCCAGGAGATCGGCTTCCAGCTGTATACGGACATGCTCAACGACGCCGTGAAGGCGCTGAAAGACGGCCGCGAGCCCGATCTCAACGCGCCGCTCGCGGCGACCACCGAGATCAACCTGCACGCGCCCGCCATCCTGCCCGCCGACTATTGCGGCGACGTGCAGGAGCGCCTGTCGCTCTACAAGCGGCTCGCGAACTGCGAGCACGACGATTCGATCGACGGCATTCAGGAAGAGCTGATCGACCGGTTCGGCAAGATGCCCGCGCAAGCGCATGCGCTGATCGAAACGCACCGTCTGCGTCTGGCGGCCAGGCCCCTCGGCATCACGAAGATCGATGCGGGCGAAGCGGTCATCGGCCTGCAGTTCGTGCCGAATCCGCCCGTGGACGCCATGCGCATCATCGAGATGGTGCAGAAGCACAAGCACATCAAGCTCGCGGGGCAGGACAAGCTGCGCATCGAAACGCGCAGCCCCGATCTCGCGGTACGCGTGGCGACCGTGAAGGAGACGTTGCGCGCGCTCGGTGCGCCCAATCGCGCTGGCGCATCGCGCTGAACGCCTTTTCATCATCTTCGGACGCCCGCGCGGATTGCCCTCTGCGCGGGCGTTTTCACGTCATGCTGCAGCGCGCCATGCGCAGCGCAGTTGCCCGCTGCGTGGGACGCCATACGGCTCGCGGCTTTGGCTTGCCGTATTCTTTTTGGGTAAGATGAAGAATACAAGCAAGCTGGAGTCCAACATGTCCCTCGCCGCTGAAACAGCGCAGTCGTCCACGCCTTCCGCCTCCCTTCCCGCCTCGCTTGCCTGGGTCACCCGTCTGGTTTCGATGGATACGGTCAGCCGCCATCCGAATCTCGGCCTGATCGAGACCGTGCGCGACGATCTGCGCGCGCGCGGCATCGAATCGACGCTCACCTATGGCCGCGACGGCAAATGGGCCAACCTGTTCGCCACGATCCCCGCGCACAACGGCGAAACGAACGGCGGCATCGTGCTCTCCGGGCACACCGACGTGGTGCCCGTGGACGGCCAGAAATGGGACAGCGACCCATTCAAGCCCGAGATTCGCGACGGGCTGCTCTATGGCCGCGGCACCTGCGACATGAAGGGTTTCATCGGCGCGGCGCTCACGCTCCTGCCTGAGATCCAGCAGACGAAGCTTGCCAAGCCCTTGCACCTCGCGCTCTCGTTCGACGAGGAAGTAGGCTGCGTAGGCGCGCCGCTCATGATCGAAGAACTCGTGAAGCGCGGCGTGAAGCCTGAAGGCTGCATCGTGGGCGAGCCCACGAGCATGCGCCCCATCGTCGCGCACAAGGGTATCAACGCGTACCAGTGCTGCGTGCGCGGGCAGGCCGCTCATTCGTCGCTCACGCCGCGCGGCCTGAACGCGATCGAGTACGCGGCGCGCCTCATCTGCTACATCCGCGACATGGCCGACGAGTTCCGCGCGAACGGTCCGTTCGACGAGCTTTACGACGTGCCGTTCACGACCGCGCAGACGAGCACGATCGAAGGCGGCAACGCGATCAACACGGTGCCCGCCGAATGCCGCTTCGCGTTCGAGTTCCGCAATCTGCCGACGCTCGATCCCGACACGATCTTCGCGCGCATCGAGCAGTACGCGCGCGAAACGCTCGTGCCGAAGATGCAGCGCGAGCACGCGGTGGGCGCAATCGAGTTCACGAAGATCGCCGCCGCCCCCGGCCTCGACGCCACCGAGCAGGCCGCGATCACGCAGCTCGTGCGCGCGCTCACTGCCGATCAGGCGCGACGCAAGGTGGCCTATGGCACCGAGGCGGGCCTGTTCGCACGCGCGGGCATTCCGAGCGTGGTGTGCGGCCCCGGCGACATCCAGCAGGCGCATAAGCCGAACGAATACGTCTCGCTCGAACAGCTCGCGGCCTGCGAAGGTTTCCTGCGCAAGCTCGTGCACGGCATGTCCGTCGAAGCCCTCGCACAGTAACCACGTCGGACGCGCTCCATCATGTCCACCGCCGCGCCGCTGCCCACCAGTCACACGATCGACGGTGAGGCGATCCCCACGCTCGACGAGATCGCCTCGCAGCATTTCGCGCTCGCGCCGTGGGTGCTGCGCACGCCGGTATTCGACCGCCACGATCTGTCCACGCTCGAAGCGACACTCGTGAACTTCAAGTTCGAGCTGCTGCAGTCGAGCGGCACCTTCAAGGTGCGCGGCGCATTCACGCATCTGCTCGCCCTCGACGCCGCGCAACGCAGCGCGGGCGTCACGTGCGTTTCGGGCGGCAATCACGCAATTGCAGTGGCGTACGCGGCGATGCGCCTTGGCATCAGCGCGAAGGTCGTGCTCTTTCGCTCCGCGAGCGCGGCACGCGTCGCGCAGTGCAAGCGCTTTGGCGCAGAAATCGTCGTGGCGGGCAACAGCAGCGAGGCGTTCGAGATCGTGCGCCGTATCGAGACCGACGAGGGACGCTATTTCGTGCATCCCTTCAACGGCTATCGCACGGTGCTCGGCACGGCCACGCTCGGCTACGAATGGGCCACCCAGGCGCCCGATCTCGACGCGGTCGTCGTGCCCATCGGCGGCGGCGGGCTCGCAGCGGGCGTCGCCACCGCGCTGCGGCTCGCGAATCCCCGCGTGCACGTGTATGGCGTCGAGCCCGAGGGCGCGGACGTGATGGCGCGCAGCTTCGCCGCGAACCATACGGTGCGCCTGACCCACATGCACTCGATCGCCGACTCGCTCATGGCGCCGCATGCGGAGCAATACAGCTATACGCTGTGCCGCCGTCATCTCGAGCGCGTCGTTACGGTCTCCGACGACGCCTTGCGCAGCGCGATGCGCGTGCTCTTCGAGCAACTCAAACTCGCCGTCGAGCCTGCTTGCGCCACCGCCACGGCGGGCTTGCTCGGGCCGCTGCGCGACACGCTGCAAGGCAAACGCGTCGGCGTGCTGCTGTGTGGCACCAACACCGATCCAGCGACCTTTCACCAGCAGATCTCGCTTGCGCGCTAACTCAGCGCACGCGCGGTGGGCACGCCGCATGCGTTCGCCGGGACTCCGTCGCCGGTCCCCGTCAAAAGGTCAGGGAATGTCAAATTGCTACCGCGATACGGATGCGTTCGCTATGATTGCGCCAATACGCCGTATTGACCCCAGCCCCGTGCTGCACCATTCAGGGAGAGCCCGCTCATGAGCATCGTCCAGGAGTTCAAGGAATTCGCCGTCAAAGGCAACGTGATGGATCTCGCCGTCGGTGTGATCATCGGCGGTGCGTTCTCGAGCATTGTCAACTCGATCGTGAAAGACCTCATCATGCCGGTCATCGGCGTGATCACGGGCGGCCTCGACTTCTCGAACATGTTCGTTCGGCTCGGCCATATTCCGGCCAGCTACAAAGGCAACCCCGAGTCGTACAAGGATCTGCAGACCGCGGGCGTGGCCGTGTTCGGCTATGGCTCGTTCATTACCGCGGTGATCAACTTCGTCATTCTCGCGTTCATCATCTTTCTGATGGTGAAGTTCATCAACAAGCTGCGCCAGCCGCAAGCCGCCGCGCCCGCCGAGCCGCCGCCCACGCCGGAAGACGTGCTGCTGCTGCGCGAGATCCGCGATTCGTTGCAGAACAATCCGCGCTAAGCCCGCACGAGCGCCCAGACAAAAGCCCGCGCCGCCGCAAGGTCGCGCGGGCTTTTTTGTGCCCGGATCGAGACAGCGTCAGGGACGAGGCGCGGCGGAATCGGACTCGGCCGCCGCGCTGCGCGCCGCTGCGGCCTCTTCAATGAGCCGTTCGAGCTGCTCGAAGTTGACGGGCTTCGTGAGGTGCGCGGTAAAGCCCGCTTCCACGCTGCGTCGCACGTCGTCGTCGGTGCCGAAGCCGGTGAGCGCAACGGCGGGCGCCGTTGATTGCGCACGAAACGCCCGGATGAAGTCGATGCCCGAGCCATCCGGCAGGCCGATATCGCTCACCACGAGGTCAAAGGCCATGCTGGCCGTGAGCGCGAGCGCGCCGGCCACGCTGCCCGCCACCGCCACCTCGTGGCCGCCCGCGCGCATCAGTTGCGACATGACCTCGGCGGTGTCCTCGTGATCTTCGATCAACAGGATGTTCATCGCGCCCACCGGGTGCCGCCCGCGCAGCTCGGCGGTCGCGGCCGCCCCTTCGCCTCGCGCCGCAGTCGGCAGCACGATCGTGAAGGTCGCGCCACAATGCGCGCCGGGGCTCTTCGCGCTCACGTTACCGCCGTGCGCCTCGGTCAGCGCCCGCGTCACGGCAAGGCCTAGACCGAGTCCGCCGAATTGGCGCGTGAGATTGTGGCTGCCTTGCTCGAAGGCATGAAAGAGCTTGCCGATTTGCTCGGGCGCAATGCCGATGCCCGTATCCTCGACCTCGATCTCTACCTGCATGCGCTCGTCGCGCGTGCGCACGTAGATGTGGCCCCCGTCTGGCGTGAACTTCGCGGCGTTGCGCACGAGGTTCCAGAGCATCTGCTGCAGGCGCGCACGGTCGCCGCGCACGTAATGCTGCTGCGCGCGCAGATCGACGTGGACGTCCTGCTGTTTGATCTGGATTTCGCTATGGAAGAGCTCGAGCACGGCCTCGATCACCTCGTGGACATCGACGGTCTCGAGCGCAAGGCTCAGCTTGCCGTTGGCCACGCGGGTGAGATCGAGCAGGTCGTCGATCAGACGCGCCTCGAGCTCGATATTGCGGCGGATCATCAGCACGCCCGCGCGCGCCGCATCGGGCAGGCCCGGGATCTGCTCCAGCAGACGCGTGCCCGCGAGCACCGGCGTGAGCGGCGTGCGCAGCTCGTGCGAAAGCATGGCGAGGAAGCGGTCTTTCGCGCGGTTGGCTTCTTCAGCGGTCTGCCGCGCGGCCTGCTCCGAGGCGAGCAGGCGCTCGCGCTCCTGGGTCGCTTCACGCTGTGCGTCGATGTCGGTGCAACTGCCGAACCATTTGTTCACGCCGCCGCGCGGGTCGCGCATCGGAACGATTCGGACATCGAACCATCGATAAGCGCCATCGTGGCGGCGAATCCGCAATTCGTGGCGATAATCGGCGGCGCCGCTGCTCACGGCCTTGAGCCAGGTGTGGCGAATCTCTTCGCGGTCGTCGGCATGCACGGCGTCGAGCCAAGCGAGACCGTGTGACTGGCCCGCGTCGAGACCCGTGTAGTCGAGCCACTGCTTCGAGACGAAGTCGCAATTGCCGTCCGCGCCGCAGGTGAGCACGAGGTGCGGCAAGGCTTCGGAGAGCGTGCGATAGTGCTCTTCGCGGTCGCGCAGGAGCAGCGCTTCGTCGGAGGCGCGCTGCAGCGCGACCTGCGATAGCACGCGCGCGACGGCTTCAGGCAGATAGTCGAGGTAGTCACCCGATTTCGGCACCACGTCCGAGACGCCCGCGCGCAACGCGGCGATCACGCGGGACTCGTCGGTGAAACCGGTCACGAGAATGGCCGGCACGCGCACGTCGTCGGCACGCAGACGGCGGAAGAAGTCAAGGCCCGTTTCCGCGCCGTCGAGCTGATAGTCGAGCACCAGCACGTCGGGCGTTTGCACGGCGAGCAGCGCGCGCGCCTCCCCGACACCTGTGCAGGTGTCCACGCGCGCCCCGGCGCGCAGCAGCGATTTGCGTGCGAGGCGCAGGATGCCTTCGTCGTCGTCGACGACGAGCACGCGCGCGCCGTCCAGCATCGTGGGTTCCTCAGTCATGCGCGAAGCGTCCCTTCGGGCACGGGTCCGGTTTGCCGCCGTTCTTGCCGCCGTTGTTCCATTCGATTGCCAATGCGTGATGAATCCATGCTTGATGCATGCGTAGTGCGTTATCGGGCGCCGCCCGGCCGGGGCTGAACGAAGCGATGTCCCGGCGGCAGCTTGACGACCTGGAGAAAGAAGCCGAGCCGGCGAACGGCCTCGATGAACGCGTCATATTCGACCGGTTTCGTGATGTACACGTTGCAACCGAGCTCATAGCAGCGTTCGATTTCGCGCGGGTCGTCGGTGGTCGTGAGCACGATCACCGGCACCGACGCCGTGGCGGACTCCGCTTTCAGGCGCCGCAGCACTTCGAAGCCGTCCACACGTGGCATACGCAGGTCGAGCAGCACGACAAAATTGCCGAGTGTGTCGCGCGACGGCCAGTTCGCGTGCGCAGCCGGGTGATCGCCCGGGGTGCCGAAAAAATAATCGAGCGCCTCCTGGCCGTCGCGAAAGCGCAGAAAACCGTTCGAGATCCCCGAACGCCGCAGGTTACGCTCGACCAGCGTGGCGTGCCCGTCGTCGTCTTCGATCAGCACGATGCTGACCTGTTCCCCGTTCGTCATCTCGACTCTCCTACGACCTGCATGAATTTTTTAAGGCTTGTTGAAAGCTTGCCGCGCAGCGGGCCAGGATACCCGCTATGTGGTACGCAACGGCTGGTCCGGCAGCGCGACGAAGAACGTCGAGCCCGCGCCCTCAGTCGATTCGACCCAGACGCGCCCGCCATGCCGCTCCGCAATCCGCCTGGCGAGCGCGAGGCCGGTGCCCTGCCCGGGCGATTCTCCGCCGTGCAGCCGCTGAAAGGCGCGGAACAGCTTCGGCAGATACGCCTGCGCGATACCGACGCCATTGTCGCGCACAAAATAAGTCCGCGTACGTTCGCCAGGCGCTCCGCCCGCTGATTTTCCGGGGTCCTTTCCCGCGCTTTTGCCGGGTTCGCCGGCGGATTGCGCGCCGGCCTCCAGCGCGCCTATCTCGACCCGGCCCGGGCGCGCGGTATCGAGATGCTGCAGCGCGTTCTCGATGAGGTTGCCGAAGATCTGCTCGAGCGCGGCGGGATCGCCCCACGCGGGCGGCAACTCGCCCACTTCGATACGCGCGGCCTTCGTGCGTTCCTCGGCGAGGCCACCGAGCACGCGCTCGACGAGCCGCGCGACGTTGACGCGCTGCCAGCGGTATTCGAGGCGTCCGGCGCGCGAGATGCGCAGCAGCGCGTCGATGATGGCCGCCGCGCGCGCCACCGCCTGACGCAGGTATTTCAGCGATTCGTCGACATCGCCGTCGAGCACTTCGGCCATCGCGCGATATTCGTGTTCGGGCAGCCCCGCCGCCTCGACCTGCGTGCGCAAGTCGTCGCACGATACCTGCAGCTCCTTCGAAAAACCCTGCAGGTTCACGAGCGGCGAGCGCAAATCGTGCGACACGCTGTAGATGAACATCTCGTTGTCCTGACTCTCCTGGCGCAAATGCTCGTTGGCGCTCGCGAGATCCGCGGCGCGCGCCTGCAGCTGCGCCTTCAGCGCGGTCTGTTCGCGCTCGGCCACGCGCAGACGCGCGCTGGTCTGATGCAGCACCGCATCGAGCGCCGCGATTTCATCGTCGCCGGAGAGCGGCGGCGCGAGCGGCGCCCCATCGCCCAGACGCTCGGCGTTCGCGCCGAGCGCGGCGAGGCGCGCACCCACGTTGCGCGCAAACGCCATAGCCGTGAACGCCCAGATCAGCATCGAGCCCACCACGGCGAAAATCAGCGCGTCCTGCTGGCGCTCGCGCGTCTCGCGCAGCATCGCCGCGCGGGCCTCGTCGAGCCGCGTCTCCTCGGCGATGAACTCGCCCAGCACCTCGCGCACCGTCTCGATCTCGGGCGGCATGCCGTTGGCCGCCGCGCGCGCAAACGGCGCGCTATGCCCCGTGCGCAGCGCATCGGCGATATCACCCGCTTCCTTGCGCCATGCATAGGCGGCGTCGCGCATGCGCTCGACGCGCGCGAGCTGGGGCGGATTGTCGGCGACCATGCGCGCGAGCAGCGTGATGCGATCGGAGAACTCGGTCCAGACGGCGTGACGATCGATGAAGGAAGGGTCTTCGAGCACGATGCCGGTGCGCACGCGCGCGGCTTCGCGCAGCAACGGGTCGACGAGACTGTTGGCTTGCCAAAGGATTTGCTGCGTGTTCTCGGCGCGTTTGGCCGCGAGCGCGGCCTTTCCCTGTGTGTCGAACACGACGCCGAGCAGCGCCAGTTCGACGATGCTCGGAATCGCGATCAGCAAGAGCCCCTTGGCGAAGAGTTTCATGTCGGTCCGGTTCGGTGGCGGGTCCGGGCGGCGCGCCGTGCTTTTCGCCATGCTTTTTGCAATGCGTTTTGCAAGTACTCGCGCCGAGTGCGCCCTCGCGATGCCAGTTGGCTGAGGGCGCCCTGGGGCAACCGCGGGCACCAGAACCGCAACATTATCTGCGCGATTTTTCAGGATGACAATGTATGTGGCACCCCACACCTCCCGTCGTGGAAAACCCGCTTTTTTGCGGCAATTCGCCACACCGAGCGCACACACAGGTCTATTATTGAGACGGAGACAAGCGAGAGAGCGCCGGGATATCTACATGAGCGCGACGTGCGATCCGGCATGGCGTTTGCGAACGCGATGAGGGTTTTGAAACAGGGGCAGCAAACCGCGCCGCGCAGGCCGGATCGCTTCAGGCGGTCCGCGCGCCGTCAAAGCGGACCGTCCCCATCTCTATCCTCATGAACACTGCAAATCCGTGTGCTATAAAGGATCGACGTGCGGCGCACCAGTCCGGGAGTGGTCGCATGGGAACGCTGCGTGTACTGCAATCCACCTTTTTCAGGCGAATTTTTATGTCCTTCCCGAAAAAGCGCAAACGCGTCAAGGCAGACGGCGATGAGTCATTTCTCGCCGTGCTGAGTCATTTCAAACCGTTCGGCCAACTCGATACCAAGATCGCGCGTGCGCGCGCGCAGGACGAGCCCGTGCTCTATGCGCATATCCTGCCGGGGCTCGACGTGCTCCTGTGCAGCGTGCGCGGTGCGCAGCCGCCCTATCCGGGCACGAGCGAGTTGCGCAAGCGCTGCATCGAATCGATCGCTCACGCGCTCGAGCAGCCGATCGAAGGCCTCGAAAACGGCGGTTACTGGTACGAGGCGGACGGCTTCGGCTTTCTGGTGTTCGCGAGCCGCGCGCGCGGCCGGGTCCTGCCCGAGTTCGGCGCAGCGCGTCCGACCATGACCACACGGCGCGTGACGCGCCGCCAGGACGCCGCCGGCGACACTGCACCGCGCTCGTTGCGCTAGGGCGCGCTTCCAACGAAGTTCACCATGCCACTGCGCCGGTCGATTGACCCGGCGCAGTGGTTTTCCGCCTAAGCCTCCTGAGTCAGCTTCCCTTGTAGAGCGGCTCCTGCCCTTGCGTCGGCTTACCCGCCGAGGCGGGCGACGGCGCGTTGCGCGTGGCCGGCCCCGCTTTCGCGCCCTTGTCACCCTTATCGCCCTTATCGCCCTTATCAGCCTTGCCGGCCTTGTCAGTCGCCGCAGCGGCGCTCGCGCCCGTGCCGGCGCTGCCGAGGTCGGGCTTCGGCAGCGCGTGCATTTTCTGGCCCGGCGGCGGCGCCACGGGATGCTGATGCATCTGCGCGAACAGCGTGTCGCACGGCAGCGGCTTGTTGTTGCTCGGTGCGATGAGCGGAATCAGTGCAGCGAACGGGTTGATCAGCCCGAGCCCGATCATCGCCCCGCCGCGCAGCGCAAGCGCCGTCGCATCCACGCCCACGTGCGGGTTCTTGAAGGTGCCCTTCACGTAGAGCGGCGAGCGCAGCGTGAAAACGCGAAAGCCCTTGGTATGCGGATGGACCTTCATGTTCATCGACTCGTCGCGCAGATCGATCGGGCCGTCGATGTCGATCACGGCGTCGTCGGTGTCGAGCGCGAACACGCGCGGATCGAGCACGCCGTTGGTGGCGACGAAATCGGCCGCGGCGCAGTTGATTTTCACGTCGCGCGAGCCGAACAGCTTTTCGTAGACCACGTTCGCCACGTTCAGGCCCGCCGCCTCCATGAGCAGCATACTGATCGTGCCCTGCGTGACGAGCAGCTTCACCTCGCCGTTCGAGGTCGCAGCGAGCGCCGCCGGCGAGTTGCCGGTCGCCGTGAGCGAGGCGTCGCCGTTGATCTCGCCGAGCGCCGACTGCATCGTCTTGAAGTTCGGGAAAAGCTGTTTGAGCTTCAGGTGGCGCACCTCCAGCGTGCCGCGCGCCTTGAGCGGCGCGCCGCCGCCGTCCAGGTTCAGCCGCGTGCCGAACGTGCCGCCTGCCACGCCGAACTGCAGCGGGTCGAGCACGAGCACGCCGTTCGTCATCATGACGTGCGTGTAGAGATCCTGAACCGGCAGGCTGCCCTGCTTGATGATGCGCCGGCCCGTGAACTTGACGTCGGCGTCGATGGCGTTCCAGCGGTCGGTGCGGAACGGCTCGACCGGAATCACGCGATCGGCCGGTTGGGTCACGGTGTCGCCGCGCTTTTCCTTGCTCGCTTTGCTGTCGGCGCCGATGATCGGCGCGAGATCCGAGAACTGCAGCAGGTTCGACACTAGCTGACCGGACAAAAACGGCCGTGGCGTGCGTTGTTCGTAGACCACCGTGCCGTTCAGATCGCTGCCGCCGACGCGGCCCGTGAAGTTCTCATAGCGGAACACGCTCGCACCGCGCTTGAAATTGCCGACGAAGCGGCCTTCGGTGGCATACGGCGGCGTTTCGGGCAACGTCACGCCGGTGAGGTTGTAGAGATGCGCCAGGCTTTGCCCCTGCAGCCACAGGCGCAGATCGACGGCGGCCAGATGCATCGGGTCGGTGACCGTGCCGACCAGCGCGATGTGCATGTCGCCCACGCGCACGTCGGCCTGGATCGGGAACGGACGCTTCGCGTCCTGCAGGGCGAGCACGCCGCCGAGTTTGCCATCGCCCGAAAGCGCCGTCTTGCCATACGTGCCCTTGATCGTCCAGCCGATCGCGTAAAACGGCTGTTTCACGGGCGGCTGCGCGGGCGCCGCGCCCGAGCCCACCACAGCGCCGCTGGCGCCGCTCGCGGCGAGCGACTGGGAGCCGGCTGCGGGCGCGCTTGTTGCGCTCGACGTACCCGTGGTTGCGCCGGCAACACTCGCGGCCGCCGGCACGCCCGAAGCCGCCGCTCCGCTCGCCTCGCTGGCCGCGCTGGCGGCCGCCGCCTCCGAAGCCTGCTCCTTGTTGACCTGCTGGGTCAGCCGGTTCGCGCCCGCACGTCCGATGACCTGCTCGGAGCCCCGGCGCGACGCCGCTGCCTGCTCCTCCATCACCTTGCCGATCGGGATGCCGTGGCCGAGCAGGCTCACCCCGATCTTCACGTCGGTTTTCGTCTGCTGGTCGCTCACGGCGATATTGCCGCTCGCGAACGTGATGTCGTGCAGGTCGAGCCGCCACGTCGACGGCCCGCTCGAGGCGGGCAGCTTGAAGGTCCAGTTGTTGCGCCCGTCGACGAGGCGCTCGACGTCGATCGACGGATTCACGAGATTGATCGCCGGAATCACGATGTCGTGCGCGAGCAGCGGCAGCACGGCCACCTCGAAGTCGATCTCGTCGATCGTGGCGAACTGCGGGGACCTGGTCCACTCGGGATTGGCAATCTGGATCTGCGTGGCGGAAAAACGCGGCCAGGGCACCCACGCGCGCCAGCCCGTTTCGCCGGGCGGCCGCTGCCAGCCTACCTTGAGGTCGCCTTCGATTGCGAACGGCCGCCCAATGGCCTCGGTGACCTTCTCGTTCACGTAGGGTTTGGCGTGGTTCCAGTCGAATGTCAGGATGAAAACGACGAGCACGACAATCAACACGACGACAACCGCGGCGAGCCATGCGATGATCCTGGCGAGCGTGCGGCCAAGGCGGAAAGGCTTGGGCTGCGATGACGTCATGCGTACTCCACGTTATGCGTTGTTGTATGGCCTGCTATGTTGCAATACCGCAAGAGCAGTCAGCGTGCCCGGTTACATCGGCATGTCTGCCTCGCACGATCTGTATGCCGACCCTGTTTGCAATCTTTCGATGCTCAAGCACAACCCGCTTCCCCCGCCCAAAACTGATGGCGCGCCGCTCGTCGAGGCGCACCGGGTCGCCCGGCGCGATGCGCAACGCGGCCAGTGGCTGCTGCAGCCCACCGATTTCGCCCTGCGGGCGGGCGAGCGCGCCGTGCTGACGGGACCGTCCGGCTCCGGCAAGAGCGTGTTCCTGCGCGCGCTCGCGCTGCTCGACCCGCTCGACGGCGGCGACGTGCGCTGGCATGGCGAACCGGTCACGCGCGGGCGCATTGTCCACTATCGGCGGCATATTGCGTACCTGCGGCAGCGGCCCGCGCTGCTGGACGGCAGCGTCGAGGACAATCTGCGCTACCCCTATACGCTAGCGGTATACCGCGACGCGCGATTCGACCCGGCACGCGTCGGCGCGCTCTTCGCCGCCACCGGCCGTTCCAGCGACTTCCTCGCGCGCGACACCTCCGAGCTTTCGGGCGGCGAAGCGCAGATCGTGGCGCTCGTGCGCGTGCTCCAGCTCGACCCCGAAGCGCTGCTGCTCGACGAGCCGACCGCGTCTCTCGACCCCGAATCGGCGCGCGCCGTCGAAGCACTCGTCGCGGGCTGGTTCGACGAAGCGCGCACGGCGCGCGCCACGGTCTGGGTCTCGCACGATCCCGCCCAGGCACAGCGCGTAGGCGCGCGGCATCTGGCGATGCGTGCAGGTGTGCTCGAAGAACCCGCCACGCGCGCGGCATTCACACAGGGAGCCGCACAATGAGCCCGGGCGTGCTGCAGAACCTCGGCATCGGCGACGTCGCCATTGCGGCGCTGCTCGTGTTCGTCAACGGCGCGGTCTCCGTGCTGCTCAAGCTCGATCTCGAACGCAAGCTGGCGTGGGCTGCCGTGCGCACCGTCGTGCAGCTGCTTGCGATCGGCTACGTGCTCGGCTGGGTGTTCGCGTTCAACCGCTGGTACGTCGTGCTGCCGCTCATGGCACTCATGACGCTGATCGCGGGCTTCGCAGGGGCGCAGCGCGGCGCGCGCACCTATGGCGGGCAACGTGCGGACAGCATCGTGTCGATCTGGGTGAGCGCGTGGCTCGTCGCGGCGGTCGGGCTGTTCGTGGTGATCCGCATCCGGCCGTGGTACGAGCCGCAATATGCGATTCCGATCCTAGGCATGATTCTCGGCAACACGCTGACAGGGGTGTCGCTCGGCGTGGAGCGCATGATGCAGGAGCTGACCGCGCGGCGCGATCGTGTGGAGAGCGCGCTCGCACTCGGCGCGACACGCTGGGAAGCCGCGCAGGCGAGCGCCCGCGAGGCCGTGCGCGCCGGCATGATTCCGACGCTCAACCAGATGGCCGTGGTCGGCGTGGTGAGCCTGCCCGGCATGATGACGGGCCAGGTGCTCGCGGGGCAATCGCCGCTACAGGCCGTGCGCTATCAGATCGTGATCATGTTCCTGATCGCGGCTTCGTCGGCACTCGGCACGGTGGGCGCGGTGCTGCTCGCGTACCGGCGCCTCTTCTCGCCCCAGCATCGCTTTCTCGCTGCGCGGCTCATCGAGCGCAAGGCACGCGCTTAACGCCGGGGCGCCGTGCGCGGCCGGCGCGCGTTGTGCGCCTCGCCGGCCATCCCGCGCTCAAGGCGCGCCCTAGCGCTGCGCCGAGATGGTGATCTGCGTGCCGTCGCCGAGCTTGAGCGTCTTCGCGGTGCCATTGGTCGGCATCGTAAGGTGGGCGACTTCGCTATGCGCGACCACGGCGGGGCACGTGATCGAAGCGCCGTTGCTCGACACCGATTGCGTGCCGTGCGGCGCCTGGGCGCGGAAGCTCACCTGCACGGTGGCCGTGCCATTGCTCGCGACGATTGGCGCAAGACGCAACTGGGTCTGCCGGACCATCGCGCCGTTCGCGTCGAGCGGCAACGAAGCGTAGTCCGGGCAGCCTTGCGGCGTCGCGACCGCGCCGCCCGGCGGCGTGGTCCGCCAGGTGAAGTCGTCGGTATCGCCTGAACGCAGCGTGCGGGTCTCCTGGGCGTCGCCGAACGCCTTCGACGCGACCCGAACCGTATAGCGGATCGGCCCGTCGGTTGCGGCCTTCGAGGTGACCGTGATCGGCGTGGCCGCGAGTGCCGGCAGCGCGATCGCGCAGGAAGCGGCGAGGACAAACTGGACGAGCGCCGCGTGGCGGCGGCGAGTATGGCGGGAGCTGCGGCAAGGCATGCGTCACCTCCTGGCGGGAACGGCCGCGCCCGCGAGCGAAAAGCGGCGTACGCAACGAACGCGGCGAGCCGCGAAAACGCGAGGTACGACGCTCCGCTCCCGTGCGGCGGATGGTCTGTTAGCAGTCTAGCGCGCTGCGCGCCGCCTTGCGCCGAGCACATGCATCGAGCGGACCAGGTTTTATCCTGCTTGTCATCGCGAGCGATTTGCTTGCCGTGCGACGACGCGCGGCTGGCGCCGGGCGTCGTCTGCATCGCCGACTCGCCATGCATACACGGCACGCGCCAACCCTCACCTGGTGCCGCTACTTGCCGGCGGTTTCGAGACCCAGCGTCAGTTCCGCCGTCAACGTCTGGCGCACGCGCCCATAGGCGGCCCAGGGGTCGGCTTGCCCGATCTGCGCGAGGCGCGCGTCGATCGTCGCAAGCGTCCATTGCGCGCCGCCCGTCGTCGCCTCCAGTTCGTCCCAGCCGATCGGCACGGACACGCCCAGGCCCGGCCGCGCCCGTACGCCATACGCGAGCGCCGTGCTCGCCCCGCGCGCATTGCGCAGATAGTCGACGAAAATCTTCTTCTTGCGGTGTTCGGGGCCCATGGTGGCCGTGATCTGCGTGGGCCAGACGGAGGCCAGATGCTGCGCAATCGCACGGGCGAACGCCTTCGCGTCGTCCCAGCCCGCCTCCGGCGTGAGCGGCACGACGATATGCAGCCCCTTGCCGCCACTCGTCTTGCAAAACGATTCCAGCCTGAGTTCCGCAAGCAAGGCGCGCGTGGACTGCGCCGCCTCGATCATGCGGTCCCAGCCCACTGCCGGATCGGGGTCGAGGTCGAACACGACCCGATCCGGCCGCTCGATGTCGTGGACGCAGGCGTTCCACGTGTGCAGCTCGATGACATCCATCTGCGCGGCGCTGATCAGCGCTCGCGCCGTATCGATCGTGAGCAGCGGCGGATGGCCCGGGTCGAGCCCTTCGTGTTCGCTGAGTTCGGGCAGCGGGGCGCGAGCGCGATGGCGCTGAAAGAACATCTCGCCGCTCAAGCCGCGTGGTGCGCGCACGAGCGACACGGGGCGATCGCGCAGATGCGGCAGGATCCAGCGCGCGGCGCGCTCGTAGTAGCGGACGAGTTCGAGCTTGTGCGTGCCGCTGTCCGCATCGATGACGCGCCTTGCGCTCGTGATGCGTATGCCGTCGATTTCGCTGTCGGCCGAGTCGTCGCGCCGGGGCCGTGCGCTACGAGGCAAGCGGTGCACGGACGCGCCAGGCGTGGCCGGTGCGGCGGCGTCCGATGTCGGGGCCCGCTCGCCGCGCGGCGTTCGGGCAGATGTCGTGGTTGGGGCCTTGCGAGCGTCCTGCATACCGGTTCCCCTGGCGCCTTGGCGCACATGACGCATCGCGCGACGCGAGTCGCGACACGTTCGGTTGACGGCACGCGGCGGCCGCCCCCGTCGGATCGCCGCACGAACTTTCATTGTGCCTCGAATGGGCGCTTTCGTCGCTGTAAGGTGTTCGCAAACGCACGCCAAAAACAGGGAAGCATCCGCCAGGCGCGCCAACGCGACGGGCGGCGCAGGCGACCGCAGCGGTCGGCGGGACGTTACAATGACGGGCTTTGCCGCGCATTGCAGGGAGCACTGCGAGGTCTTGCACGCACACGCGCGACTGCGCCCTTATTCATCCGATCGATCCGACGACGCCGCGCGTCGGCTTTGCCCGTCCTGCCATGAACCTCGTCATCCAGAGTCCCGCCCCGCTCGACACCGTCCATCACAAGCCGCTCCTCGGCCTCGCCCGCGGCAGCCGCCTCGCGCCGATCGACGCCCACGCGCTGCGCATCGAGAACGCCGAGCCGGCCCAGCGCGCCGACCTCGAGGTCTACTGCGGCACGCATCAGCTCGACTATGCGTTCGTCGACGCCGGCCGCACGCTCGCCGATTTCGGCCTGCTGGCAATGGACATGGACTCGACGCTCATTACGATCGAATGCATCGACGAAATCGCCGACTTCTGCGGTCTGAAGGCCGAGGTCGCGGCGATTACCGAAGCGTCGATGCGCGGCGAGATCAAGGACTTCAACGAAAGCCTCACACGCCGCGTGGCGCTTCTCGAGGGGCTCGACGCGAGCGCGCTGGAGCGCGTGTACGAGGAACGCCTGCAGCTCTCGCCGGGCGCCGAGCCGATGCTCGCGGGCGCGAAGGCCGCGGGGCTGAAGACGCTACTGGTTTCCGGCGGCTTCACGTTCTTCACCGAGCGCCTGAAAGCGCGTCTCGGGCTCGACTACACGCGCGCGAATACGCTAGAGATCGTCGACGGCAAGCTCACGGGTCGCGTGACGGGCGAGATCGTCAACGCTGACGTGAAGGCGCGTACGCTCGTCGAAGCCTGTGCCGAAATCGGCATCGACCCGCGCCGCGCAATCGCGATGGGTGACGGCTCGAACGACCTCAAGATGATGGGCGTGGCCGGTTTGTCGGTCGCGTTCCGCGCCAAGCCCGTGGTACGCGAGGCGGCGAGCGTCGCGTTCAACTTCGTCGGGCTCGACGGCTTGCTGCGTCTGTTCTGATTCGGGTTTCGCGGCAGGCAGATACGCCAACGGCCCCTCGTGTCCTTGTGGACGCGAGCGGCCGTTGTGGCTTTATGCAGGTTATTCAGGCGTGCTTGTTTTTTCCGCGAGCCTGGCCAGCGAGCGCTCGATATCGGCGCGCAGATCGGCTTCGTCTTCGAGGCCGATGTAGAAACGCACCAGCGTGCCGCGATGCGGCCAGCTCTCGGCCGTGCGCATCGAACCGACGTCGTACGGCATTGCCAGGCTATGCGCCCCGCCCCAGCTCCAGCCCAACGCGAAGAGTTCGAGCGACTCGCAGAACGTGTCGATCTGCGCCGCGCTATAGCGCTCGTCGAACACCACGGAAAAGAGACCGCCCGCGCCCGTGAAGTCGCGCTTGTAGAACTCGTGACCCGGGCAGTCTTCGAACGCCGGATGCAGCATCACCGCGATTTCGGGGCGCGTCTTGAGCCAGCTCGCGAGTCCGAGCGCGGTGCGGTCGTGCGCCTCGAAGCGCGCCTTCATGCTCGGCAGCGCGCGCAGCACGAGCGAGCAGTCGTCGACCGAGACGCCGATGCCAAGCCGCATGCGCGCGGCCTTCAGCTTGAGATAGAGATCGCGGTCGGCCGTGATGGTCGCGCCCATCAGCACGTCGCTGCCACCCGATTGATACTTCGTGAGCGCCTGCACCGAGATGTCGATGCCGTGCTCGAACGGCCTGAAAGCGAGGCCCGCCGACCACGTATTGTCGATGGCCGTCACGACGTTGCGTGCGCGCGCCGCCGCGGTGATCGCGCGCACGTCGGGCACTTCCATCGTCACCGAGCCGGGCGCTTCCAGCCAGATCAGCTTCGTGTTCGGCTGGATCAGCTCAGCGATGCCCGCGCCGATCATCGGATCGTAATAGCGTGCCGTAAGGCCGAAGTCTCGCGCGAGCCAATCGCCGTGGTCGCGGTTCGGCGAATAGACGTTATCGGGAATCAGCACATCGTCCCCCGACTTCAGCAGTCCGAAGTAGACGTTCGAGATGGCCGAGAGGCCCGAGGGTTGCAGCAGCGCATGCTCGCCGCCTTCGATCTCGGCGATGCGCTTTTGCAGCATGGCCGAGGTGGGCGTGGCGTGCAGGCCGTAACGCCATTGCGCGTCGTTGCGCCAGTCGAGCGCGCGAACCGAAGCGAGGTCGGGAAACACCACGGTCGACGCCCGCGTGACTGGCGCGGCGAACGACTCGAAGCCGGGCGTGAGGTCGTCTTGCGGATGAACGATGCGCGTCTGCAATGCGCGGCTGGAGTCGGATTTGGTCATGTCGGAGCGTATTCGGTTGAGGCGCGATGACGTTGCGGCGCGCGGCTTGCGCGATGGCGCGCGCAACGCCGCATACCGAAGAGTAACACCCGCAGCGGCGCTTACTGCCCGAGGATGAGATTGCTCACGCCGTTCACGGCATGTGCGCCGTTCGACGTCGACGCGCTCGCGCTCGCCGCGCCGGTCGAGACGGCCGGAGCCGCGGCGCCCGCCGCGAGCGGCTTCAGATCGAACGGCACCGGATGGGAATCGTCCGGGTCCATGCGGTCGCCCGAAAGCGAGCCGTCCTCGGCGAACGTGCCCACCCAGTTGCCGGTGAT
Organism: Paraburkholderia sp. BR10936; assembly: GCF_040965735.1. Taxonomy (NCBI): domain Bacteria; kingdom Pseudomonadati; phylum Pseudomonadota; class Betaproteobacteria; order Burkholderiales; family Burkholderiaceae; genus Paraburkholderia; species Paraburkholderia sp. BR10936. The sequence goes on along the minus strand of NZ_JBFRCM010000010.1, from coordinate 241,676 downwards.
ATGCGTGCCGTCGTCCGAGTCTTCGGCTTCGAGCGTCGCGTCCGCACGATCGCCGGCGATCAGGATCACCTCGCCGGTGTCCGTGAACTGGTATTCGCCATGCACGCCGGTCGGGTCGTCGTCGCCGGCCTTTGCACCAAGGCGCATGACGATCTGGCGCTTGCCGAGCGTGCCGACGTATTGCGGCAGCTTCGCGAACTCGGGGTTCGGCTTGAGCGTGGATTTGACCGGCGGCTGCGTGCCTGCGTCCTGCGCGTGCGCCGCGATCGGCAGCGCGAGGACCATGGCCGCTGCGGCCACGGCCACGATCCAGCCGCGCGCCTTGCTGGCGCTGCGCTGTCGGGCGGCCGCGCGCGGCGGCCGCTCTGCTTGCGTCAATCCTTCCATCTGCATCCTTCCTTCACTTGCGCAGCGGCCTTGCGCGAGCCGCGAGCCGCGCGTCACGAGTCGGCGTCAAATCCGTTCGAAGATGGCCGCAATACCCTGGCCGCCGCCGATGCACATCGTCACGAGCGCGTAGCGGCCGCCGATACGCTGCAGTTCATAAAGCGCCTTCACGGTGATGAGCGCACCGGTCGCACCGATCGGATGGCCGAGCGAGATGCCCGAGCCGTTCGGATTGACCTTGGCCGGGTCGAGCCCGAGCTCCTGCGACACCGCACAGGCCTGCGCCGCAAAGGCTTCGTTGGCTTCGATCACGTCGAGGTCGCTGACCTCGAGACCCGCGCGCTCGAGCGCCTTCTGCGTGGCCGGCACGGGGCCGATGCCCATGTACGCCGGATCGACGCCCGCGTGCGCGTACGAGACGAGGCGCGCGAGCGGCTTCACGCCGCGCGCGCGGGCAGCGTCCGCGCTCATCAGCAGCACCGCGGCGGCCGCGTCGTTGATGCCCGACGCGTTGCCCGCCGTCACCGTGCCGCTCTCCTTCGCGAACACGGGCTTGAGCTTCGAGAAGTCCTCGAGCGTCGCGCCATGGCGCACGTGCTCGTCGGCATCGAAGAGCACTTCGCCCTTCTTCGACTTGATCGAGATGGGCAGGATCTGATCCTTGAAGCGGCCTTCGACGACCGCACGCTCGGCGCGGCGATGCGATTCGAGCGCGAGCGCGTCCTGCGCCTCGCGCGTGATGCCGAACTTCTTCGCGACGTTTTCCGCCGTCACGCCCATGTGGATCGTCTGGAACGGGTCGTGCAGCGCGCCGGTCATCATGTCGACGAGCTGCGTGTCGCCCATGCGCTGGCCGAAACGGGCGGCCGGCATCGAGTACGGCGCGCGGCTCATGTTTTCCGCGCCGCCGCCGATCGCGATATCGGCGTCGCCGAGCAGAATGGTTTGCGCCGCCGAAACGATCGCCTGCAGGCCGGAGCCGCACAGGCGGTTCACGGTCAAGGCCGGCGCGTGCTGCGCAACGCCGCCGTTGATGGCGGCCACGCGCGCGAGGTACATGTCCTTGGGCTCCGTGTGCACGACGTTGCCGAACACCACGTGACCCACCGCGTCGCCTTCCACGTTCGCGCGCGAGAGCACTTCGCGCACCACGCGCGCGCCGAGATCCGTCGGCGAGAAGTCCTTCAGGCTACCGCCGAAGTCGCCGATTGCCGTGCGCACGCCACTTGCCACCACTACTTCGCGTTCCATAGTCTTGCTCCTCGTCTTCCTGGATGGATGAATCTTGTTATTCGTGTGCTGCGCTTTCAGGTAGATTTGCCAGCAAACGCTCGACATCCTGGCGATACGGGATTGGCGCAACCGCGCCGAAGCCGAGCGTCGAAAGCGCGGCGGCCGCGTTCGCATAGCGCGCCGCCGCGAACGGATCATCGCCGGCTGCGAGCCGCGCGACGAATGCGCCGCCGAAGCAGTCGCCAGCGCCCGTGGCATCCACGGCCGCGACCACGTGGCCCGGCACGACGCGCCGTTCGTCGGGCGTCGCCACATAGGCGCCGTCCTTGCCCAGCTTCAACGCGACCACTCGGGCGCCGCGCGCGAGCAGGTAATCGAGGATCGCGTCGCGATCGTCGAGGCCTGTGAGCACCGCCACGTCGTCCCAGCTGGGCAGGCAGATATCGGTGAGGCGCAGCACCTCGTTCATCACGGCGCGGGCGCGCGCGAGCGGCCACAGTTTCAGGCGCAGGTTGGTGTCGAAGCTCACGCGCACGCCGTTGGCGCGGGCATGCTCGACGGCGGCGAGTGCCGCGTCGCAGGCGCTATCGCTGATCGCCACGCTGATGCCGGAAAGATGCAGCACACGCGCAGCCGCGATGATGTCGAGCGGCAAATCGCGCGGTGTGTAACGGCTCGCGGCCGAACCCTTGCGCAGATAGTCGAAGGCATGGCCGGCCGGGCCGTGCGAGACGAAGTAGACGCCCGTAGGCGCCGTGGCGTCCACCCGCACCGTCGAGGTGTCGACGCCTTCCCGCGTCCACAGGTCGGTCAGGAGGCGTCCGAAATGATCGTCGCCGACGGCCGAGACGAAACCCGTGCGTGCGCCCTGGCGAGCCGCCGCGATGGCGAAGTTCGACGTGTCGCCGCCAAAGCCCTGCAAATACTCGGGGCGGTCTTTCGACGCCTGGTTGAACTCGACCATGGCCTCGCCATAAGCGAGGACTTGCGGAGCGACGCTCGTCATGCCCCTCAGACCTCGCCCCAGAGATCGTGGCCATCCGCGCCGGTGATCTTCACCGAAACGAAGTCGCCGACCTTGTAGCGCTTCGATGCCTTGGTCGCCGGCGCGACATACACCACGCCGTCGATCTCGGGCGCATCCGCCGCAGTGCGGCCAATGCCGCCGTCGACGTTGATCTCGTCGATCAGCACCTTGAGGGTCTTGCCCACCTTGCGCTGGATGCGCTTGGCCGAGACCTGCTCCGCCACTTCCATGAAGCGCGCGCGGCGTTCCTCGCGCACGTCGTCGGGCAGCGCGCCGTCGAGCTCGTTCGCCGTTGCGCCTTCGACCGGCGAATAGGCGAAGCAGCCCACGCGGTCGAGTTCGGCCTCGCGGATGAAGTCGAGCAGCGTTTCGAACTGCGCTTCGGTCTCGCCGGGGAAGCCGGCGATGAACGTGCTGCGGATCGTGAGATCGGGGCACATTTCGCGCCAGGCCTTCACGCGCTCCATGACCTTCTCCGCGTTCGCGGGACGCTTCATGCGCTTGAGCACCTCGGGATGCGCGTGCTGGAACGGCACATCGAGATACGGCAGCACGTGGCCCTTGAACGGGCCTTCGGCCATCATCGGAATCACTTCGTCCACGCTCGGATACGGGTAGACGTAGTGCAGGCGCACCCAGGCGCCATATTGCGCAGCCAGCTCGCCCAATGCCGCGACGAGGTCGGTCATGCGCGTCTTGATCGGTTTGCCGTTCCAGAAGCCGGTGCGGTACTTCACGTCCACGCCGTAAGCACTCGTGTCCTGCGAAATGACGAGCAGCTCCTTCACACCGGACTTGAAGAGGTTTTCCGCTTCGAGCATGACCTCGGCGACCGGGCGCGACACGAGGTCGCCGCGCATCGACGGGATGATGCAGAACGTGCAGCGGTGGTTGCAGCCTTCGGAGATCTTCAGGTACGCGTAATGGCGCGGCGTGAGCTTGATGCCCGCCGCCGGCACGAGGTCGACGAACGGATCGTGCGGTTTGGGCAGGTGGCTGTGCACGGCCTGCATGACTTCGCCCACGGCGTGCGGGCCGGTCACGGCAAGCACCTTCGGATGCACTTCCTCGATCAGGTTCGAGCCGCTCGCGCTCGCCTTCTTGCCGAGACACCCGGTGACGATCACCTTGCCGTTTTCGGAAAGCGCTTCGCCGATGGCGTCGAGACTCTCCTGCACCGCTTCGTCGATGAAGCCGCAGGTGTTGACGACCACGAGATCCGCGCCGTCGTAGGACCCCGAGATTTCGTACCCCTCGGCGCGCAGCTGGGTAATGATCTGCTCGGAGTCGACAAGCGCCTTCGGGCAGCCGAGGGAAACCATCCCGACGCGCGGAGCAGGATTGCGGGAGGTCGTTGATTCAACAGGGTTTTTCACGTGTACGTCCGGATGTGGGGCGCAGGGCGAAGGTAGCGCCGCGCGGGGTCAAGCCAATCCGCCATTTTACCCGTTTGGCGTATCGTGCGGCGCAGCATGGTGGATGCGCGCGTTGTGGCGCCGGGGTCGGATTGAATATGGACGGAATCAAACTTCGTTTAGCTATCGCTCGCCTGTGAACTGCGCATCCGGATATTTTTCGCCGAGTGCGCCTCGAGCACGGACAACGCAACCTGGACCGTTGCGCGGAGAGAACGAAAACATGAACGAGAAAATGGAACTGTTTCAGCCTGAACTACTAAAGCCGGCGCGCGAGTTGAAAGCATGCCGCCGTGCCTCGAGTGGCGCATTGCGCGTCACGGGCCACAAGCCCACCGCCGCCGCGCTCGCGCGTGCGGGGGCCGGCCTCTCGCAAAGCGCGTTCGCGGCACTGCTGGGCGTTTCCACGCGCACGCTGCAGGACTGGGAGCAAGGCCGCCGCAAGCCGACCGGCGCCGCGCAAACCCTCTTGCGGGTGGCCGTGGCGCACCCTGAAGCGTTGCGCGACCTGCAAAGCGCTTGATGGCAAATGAGGGCGGCGGCATTGCACCCGCGCCAGCCGCCTCGCAAAGCGAAGCACAGCGCTCGCGCGGCAACGCGCCGCCACGGCGCGCCGGGTAAGCGACAGCGCACCGCGACCTGGCGGCGCGCGCCACCCGCCGTGTGCGCCGCGCCGCTTACTTCTTCTCTTCTTCGCCACCTTCAGGCGCGCCCTGTGCCGGCGCCGCCGCGCCGCCCGGCGTCACGGGCTTGAACGGGAAGCTGCTGAACATGTTCTTCGCCTGGTTCTGCATCTGCTCCTGCATCTGCACGAACATGTTCTTCGACTGCTCGATGTAGCTCGTCATCATGCCTTGCATCATCGGCGCCTGCATGTTCATGAACTGCGACCAGACTTCGGGATTCATCGCGTTGCCTTCGTAAAGGCTCTTCGACTGGTCCGCGAGCTTGTTCTGGATGTCGATGAACGCCTGGATGTTCTTTTCCAGGTAAGTGCCCATCATGCCCTGCATCGCATGTCCATAGAAACGGATGATCTGCGACAGCATCGATGACGAGAACATCGGCAGACCGCCGCTTTCCTCTTCGAGAATGATCTGCAGCAGGATGCTGCGCGTCAGATCCTCGTTGGTCTTCGCGTCGATGACCTTGAACTCCTCCTGCTCCAGCACGAGTTGCTTCACGTCCGTCAACGTGATGTACGTGCTCGTCTCCGTGTCGTACAGCCGACGATTCGGATATTTCTTGATGAGACGTTCGGCGGTTTTCTTTGTAGTCGTCATGTGTCGCCCTTGTTAGCGCCAACGCGCGGCGGCCATTGCCGTCGCGCGTTGGTCTAGCCCGGAAACGGCCTGCCCCGGTGAGCAAACAGGCCCGCTGCCGTCCTCGATCCCAGCTTCGCGCGTCCCCTGCAGGCGCGCTGCGCTCGGGATCAGCCCATGTGCAACCCGCCATTCAGCGAGAAGTCAGCACCGGTTGCGAAGCCTGACTCGTCGGACGCGAGCCACGCCACGATCGACGCGATTTCCTCCGGCGCGCCGAGACGGCGCACGGGAATCGTCGCGACGATCTTTTCCAGCACGTCGGGACGGATGGACTTCACCATGTCCGTGCCGATATAGCCCGGCGAAACGGTGTTGACCGTCACGCCCTTGGTCGCCACTTCCTGGGCCAGCGCCATCGTGAAGCCGTGAATGCCGGCCTTGGCCGTGGAATAGTTGGTCTGCCCGAACTGGCCCTTTTGGCCGTTCACCGACGAAATGTTGATGATGCGGCCCCAGCCGCGCTCGACCATGCCGTCGATCACCTGCTTCGTGACGTTGAAGAGGCTCGTGAGATTGGTGTCGATCACGGCCGTCCAGTCTTCACGCGTCATCTTGCGGAAGACGACGTCGCGCGTAATACCGGCGTTGTTCACGAGCACGTCGATTTCACCGACCTCGGCCTTGACCTTGTCGAACGCCTGGCGCGTCGAATCCCAGTCGCCCACGTTGCCTTCCGAGGCCACGAAGTCGAAACCGAGCGCCTTCTGGTCTTCCAGCCACTTCGCGCGGCGCGGCGAATGCGGGCCGCAGCCTGCGACCACCTTGAAACCCTGCTTGGCGAGGCGCTGGCAAATGCCCGTGCCGATGCCGCCCATCCCGCCCGTTACATACGCAATACGCTCTGACATAAACCACACTCCATTATCGTTTTCCGGCTGCGCCGTTCGCGGTTATTGGTCACCCCGCTGGTCACAAGCGCCGCAGCGGACCACTCGCGGTCCGCTCCGGCAGTGACATCAAGCGCGCTCGAGCGCGAGCGCCACGCCCATGCCGCCGCCGATGCACAGCGAGGCCAGGCCGCGCTTCGCGTCGCGGCGCTGCATTTCGTGCAGCAGCGTCACGAGAATCCGGCAGCCCGACGCGCCGATCGGGTGACCGATTGCAATCGCCCCGCCGTTCACGTTGATCTTCGACGTGTCCCAGCCCATCTGCTTGTTCACGGCCAGCGCCTGCGCCGCGAACGCCTCGTTGATCTCCATGAGATCGAGCTCGTTCACCGACCAGCCCGCGCGCTCCAGCGCCCGCTTCGACGCCGGCACCGGGCCCATGCCCATCACCTTCGGATCGACGCCGCCGCTGGCGTACGCCTTGATGCGCGCGAGCGGCGTGAGGCCCAGTGCCTCGGCCTTCTTCGCCGACATCACCACGACCGCGGCTGCGCCGTCGTTGATGCCCGACGCGTTCGCCGCCGTCACCGTGCCTTCCTTGTTGAACGCCGGCTTCAGGCCCGCGAGCGATTCGGCCGTCACGCCGTGGCGCACGAACTCGTCGGTCCTGAACTGCAGCGGCTCACCCTTGCGCTGCGGAATTTCCACCGAGACGATCTCTTCGTCGAAACGGCCCGCCTTCTGCGCGGCTTCCGCCTTGTTCTGCGAGAGCGCCGCAAACGCGTCCTGTTCTTCGCGCGTGATGCCGTATTCCTTCGCGACGTTTTCCGCCGTCACGCCCATGTGGTACTGGTTGTACACGTCCCACAGGCCGTCGACGATCATGCTGTCGATGAGCTTCGCGTCGCCCATGCGGAAGCCGTCGCGCGAGCCCGGCAGCACGTGCGGCGCGGCGCTCATGTTCTCCTGTCCGCCGGCCACGACGATGTCCGAATCGCCCGCGATGATCGCGTTGGCCGCGAGCATCACCGCCTTCAGGCCCGAGCCGCACACCTTGTTGATCGTCATGGCGGGAACGGCCGCGGGCAGGCCCGCCTTGATCGACGCCTGACGCGCCACGTTCTGGCCCGAACCGGCCGTCAGCACCTGACCCATGATCACGTCGCTCACCTGCTCGGGCTTCACACCCGCGCGCTCGAGCGCGGCCTTGATGACGATCGCGCCCAGGTCGGGCGCCGCCACCTTCGCGAGCGAACCGCCGAATTTGCCTACTGCCGTACGTGCGGCCGAAACGATCACAATGTCAGTCATTTCCAGATCCTCCGGGCGACTTGGTGGCGCGCCATGCGCCCCGCCCGTCAAGTTGTTAATCCGAATTCCGCAGCAAGCGTTTCAATTGCCTCAATCGCGCTGCTGCACATAGCGCCCCGGCGCCGGCTCGATCTCGGGGAATTCCGCCGAGCCGGCTTGCGCACGCGGCTTCACCTTCTTGCCGCCGTACTGATCGAGCCATTCGGCCCAGGTCGGCCACCAGCTGCCGGGTTTTTCCTCGGCAGCCGCGAACCAGTCGTCGGCTTCTTCCGGCAGATGCTTCGCGTCGGCCTCGACGCTCCAGAAGCTGCGCTTGTTCTTCGACGCCGGGTTGATCACGCCGGCGATATGGCCCGACGCGCCAAGTACGAATTTCAGCGGCCCGGACAGCAACGGCACCGACGCATAGGCCGTGCGCCAGGGCACGATGTGATCCTCGCGCGAACCGTAGATGAAGGTCGGCACGTCGATGCGCGACAGATCCACTTCCTCGCCGCACACCGTGAGCGCGCCCGGCTCACGCAGCTTGTTTTCAAGGTACGTATTGCGCAGGTACCACGCGTACATCGGCCCCGGCAGGCTCGTCGAGTCGCTGTTCCAGAACAGCAGGTCGAACGGCGCGGGCGTACGGCCCTTCAGATAATTGTCGACGACGTAGTTCCAGACCAGATCGTTGGGCCGCAGGAACGAGAACGTGTTCGCGAACTCGACGCCGCGCATGAGCCCCGGCGTGCCGCCGTTCTTGCCGCCGATGGTCTGCTCACGCATCTGCACGTGGGCTTCGTCGACGAACACATCGAGCACGCCCGTGTCGCCGAAGTCGAGCATCGCGGTGAGCAGCGTCATCGATGCAGCGGGATGTTCGCCGCGCGCCGCCGCGACGGCCAGCGCCGTGGCGAGGAGCGTGCCGCCCACGCAAAAACCGAGCGTGTTGATCTGCTCGCGCTCGCTGATGCTGCGCGTCGTCTCGATCGCCGTTAGCACGCCCTCTTCGATGTAGTCGTCCCAGGACCGGTCCGCGATCGACGCGTCGCCGTTGTGCCACGAGACGAGGAACACCTGCTGCCCCTGCTCCAGCGCATACGCGACGAGCGAGTTCTCGGGCTGCAGGTCGAGGATGTAGTACTTGTTGATGCACGGCGGCACGATCAGAAGCGGCCGCTCGCGCACGGTGGCCGTGCGCGGCTTGTACTGGATCAGCTGGAATAGCGCGTTTTCGAATACGACCGAACCTTCGGTGGTCGCGAGGTTGCGGCCCACCACAAAGCGCGACTCGTCGGTTTGCGAAATCTTGCCGCGCGACATGTCGCCGATCAGGTTCATCACACCCTGGCGCAGGCTCTCGCCATGGGTTTCGAGCAAGGCGCTCTGCGCGTCGGGATTGAGCGCGAGGAAGTTGCTGGGCGAAGCTGCCGCGGTCCACTGCTGAACGGCGAAGCGAATGCGCTCGCGCGTCTTCGCATCGGTATCGAGCGCGTCGACGAGTTCGTGCAGGTAGCGCGCGTTGAGCAGATACCACGCCGCCGTGAATGCATACGCGGGCGTGGCCTTCCAGGCGTCGGAACTGAAGCGCCGGTCCTTGAGTTCGGGCGCCTTGGGCGTGGTGTCGGTGGCCTGACGCAGCAAGTCGAGCGCGTCGCGCGAATATTCCGCCTGCAGATGCTGAAGGCGCGTGGGTTCGATCGATGCCGTGGGAAGCTTGAAACCTTCGAACGGGTTCGCGCCACCGAAAGGATTGGCTGCGCCGAAAGGACTGCCGGCAGCGAACGGATTACCCGCGGCGAAGGGATTGCCGGCTGCAAATGGATTGCCCGCAGCGAAAGGATTGGACGCAGCGAAAGGGTTGCCTGCGGCAAAGGGATTACCCGCAGCGAAAGGATTGCCCGGCGCGCCGTTGCCCGCCGGCGGCCACCAGTTGGCCGCGAGTCCCGCGAAGGGCGCTTGCTGCGCCGCGCCGCCGGTTTGCTGCGCAGCATTCAGGGCGCTCTTCCAGGCGTTCGTCCACGCGTCGAGATACTGCTGCATGCCGGCTGCGTCGGGAGCAAAAGGCGGATTGCCGCGCGTCGCACCATCAGTTGAGGCGCCCGTGCCCGGGGCAGTCTTGGAACGTTGAGATGCCGTCATGCCTGCTTTTGACCGATGTGTCCCGAAGGACTGGTTGAGAGGCAGGTGGTACGCATACGGGCGCCGTTGCGGCGCTCGTCACGACCTGTCCCGTGGGTGAAGGACATTCTTGCTCCCCATTGCAAAGCGTGTCAATGCTTGTGCCCGATTTTGCCGCGCTGCGATATTTTTTTAATTATCGTTTTCCCGATGTAATCAATTGTTTAACTGCCGCGACACATTGCTGTGCGGTCTGGCGCACAAAAATTCGCCGTGGCGGCAAGCGTTTGCAGTGCAATGCGGTAATCGGGGAGCTAATGCACCGTGAGGGGAGCACAGTGCGTTGCGGGAATAGCTGCAGCGCAACAAAAATCGTCTGACTCGCCACGCGCCGCCGCGCCGTTTCACGACGGCGGCGCGGCGCAGCGAGGTCAGGGATTGAGCCAGATCAGCGCGGCCATGCGGCCGGTGACGCGATCGCGCCGGTACGAATAGAAGCGCTCGCGCAGCGTAACCGTGCACAGGTCGCCGCCGCTCACGTGGCGCACGCCGAGCGTATCGAGCCGCAGCCGCGCCAGCGCGGGAAGATCTGCAAGGTATTTGCCACTCGCCTCGGGGCGCGCCACGAAGGCCGCCGCGGTGGCGGCGCGATGGGCATCGCGTCGCGCCGCGTCGACCTGCTCCGCATGGGTCATGAACGCGTCGCGCACATCGGCGCCGACCTCGAAGGCCGTGGGCCCGATCGCGGGGCCGAGGTACGCATGCAGGTCGGCCGTCGCACAGCCCGCGAGCGCCGCGACGCGCTCGGCCGTGCGCTCGATGACGCCCGCGGCCAGCCCGCGCCAGCCCGCGTGCGCGGCGCCCACGGCGCGGCCCTCGGCATCGCAGAGCAAGACGGGCATGCAGTCGGCCACCATCACCGTGCAGGCGATGCCGGGCTCGGCGCTCACGCTCGCATCGGCTTCGAGCGGGGCGCCCGCGCGCGCGGCCGCAAGCGCCTGCGCGGCGTCGACCACGATCGGACCGTGGATCTGCTTGAGCCACGCGGCCGGCACACCCGCATGCGCGAAGAGCCGCTCGCGGTTCGCCTCGACGTGCGCAAGATCGTCGCCGGAGCCGCGGCCGAGATTCAGGCCGCCGGGGAGATCCACGCCTTCACCGCCCTGCGCCGCCTGCCAACGCCCGAATGGCGGCTCGCTCACGCCGCCGTCGCGCGTCGTCACCAGGGCGCGTACGCGCGGCGAAACCTGCCAGTCGGGATGCAGCAAAGCGTCGGATGTCAGTTCCGGGCAGGTCGTCATGCGTGCTTATCCTCGGTTTGCTCGTCGTCTTCGTCGTCTTCGTCATCTTCTTCGTCGCTGCCGATCACGTAGCCTTCGTCGGTGTACGCGCTGTCGAACATGTCCTCATCGAAGCCGGCTTCGTCCTCGTCTTCCTCGCCGCCGAAGCCGAGCGCCTCGATCAGCGCGTCCAGATCGTCGGGCACTTCGGCGCGCCATTGCATCGAGCGGCCCGTGACCGGATGAACTAGGCCGAGACGCCACGCATGCAGCGCCTGGCGCGCGAAGCCATCGGGCAGCGCCGCGACCGAGCGCTTGCCGCGCGCGTGGCCGTACACCGGATCGCCCAGCAGCGGATGACCGATGTGCGCGCAGTGAACACGAATCTGATGTGTGCGCCCCGTTTCCAGGTCGCAATGAATGGCGCTCACGGGCTGGTTGTGCCAGAGCGTCTTGTCGATGCGCCGGAAGTGCGTGCGCGCGGGCTTGCCCGACGCGCCCTTCACCACCGCCATGCGCGTGCGCTCGCGCGGGTCGCGGCCGATGGGTGCGTCGATGGTGCCTTCCTCGGCCATGTTGCCCCACACGAGCGCGAGATAGCGGCGCTTGACCGTGCGCGCCTGCAGCTGGCGCACGAGGTCCGTCTGCGCCTCTAGCGTGCGCGCGACGACCATCAACCCGGACGTTTCCTTGTCGAGCCGATGCACGATTCCCGCGCGCGGCAGACCCGCCGCGGCTTCGCCATAGCGATGCAGGAGGCCGTTGAGAAGCGTGCCGCTCCAGTTGCCCGCGGCCGGATGCACGACGAGCCCGGCGGGCTTGTTGATGACGACGATGGCGTCGTCCTCGTAGACGATGTCGAGCGGCACCGGCTCGGGCGTGAACGCGAGCTGCTCGGGCAGGAGGTCCGGCACGAGCTCGATGGTCGCGCCGAGCGGCACCGGCTGGCGCACCTTGGCCGGCTTGCCGTCCACGCGCACGCGCTGCTCTTCGATCCAGCCCTGCAGACGGCTGCGTGAAAATTCCGGAAATACCTTGGCGAGCACCTTGTCGAGGCGCTCGCCAGCGAGCTCATCTGGCACCTGAACCGAGCGCGGGGCTTCGTCGCCGCGCGCACGCGGGGCGCCGCCGACGCCCTCGCCTGCGAGTTCGTCGTCGAGCCCCTCACTGGAGGCTGCGTCATCGGGCGCATCGCCCAGGCTATAATCTCTGATGCTGTTTTGGGCGCCGGGAGCGCCGGCCCCCGGAATAACTGTACGGGTCATTGAGTCTGGGTCACCTGTAGACCTGAAGCTGGACTGGATAAATGCGAGCCTTGAACACGATTACGAAACTGGCCCAACACGCGGTGGCCCGAAACGCAATGCGCGCGACGCGAGCAAACACGCTCGGCAAGATTGGCAACATCATTCGGCTTGCTGCTTGCGGCGCGGCGTTCGCCGTGGTCGCGGCCTGCCACGGCCTGCCGGAAAAGACCGACGAAACGGCAGCGTGGAACAACAACAAATTATATACGGAGGCCCAGGACGCGCTCTCCGGCGGCGACTGGGGCAAGTGCGCAAAATATTTTGAAGCACTCCAGGGCCGCGACCCGTTCGGCCACTTCGCCCAGCAGGCGCAGATCAACGTGGCCTACTGCAACTGGAAGGACAACGAGAACGACGCCGCCGACCAGGCGATCAACCGCTTCATCCAGTTGCACCCGGATCACCCGGACATCGCCTACGCGTACTATCTCAAGGGCATGATCCACTTCAACGACGACCTGGGTCTGTTCGGCCGCTTCTCGGGCCAGGACATGAGCGAGCGCGACCCGAAGTCGCTGCGCGAGTCGTATGACGCGTTCAAGGTGGTGGTCGACAAGTATCCGCAGAGCAAGTACGCGCCGGACGCCGCCCAGCGCATGCGCTACATCGTGAACGCGCTCGCCTCGCACGAAGTGCACGCGGCCGACTACTACTATCGCCGCGGCGCCTATGTGGCGGCCATCAACCGCGCGCAGCTCGCGATTCAGGACTACAAGAGCGCGCCGGCAATCGAAGACGCGCTGCACATCATGATCCTGTCGTACCAGAAGCTCGATCAGCCGCAGCTCGCCGAAGACACGCGCCGCGTGCTCGCCGGCACCTTCCCGGACAGCCCGTACATCACCGGTCACGCGCGTCCCGGCAAGGAAAACAAGTCCTGGTGGCAGATCTGGTGATCGCCGCGCCTCTAGCCTGAGGCCCGCAGCAAAGCAAAACGCCACGGTTTCCCGTGGCGTTTTTTTTGGCTTCGGCGGCCGCAGCGCAGGCTACGCGCCTGCGCTGTCGCGGCGTTTGCTCAGTCGCGCTCGAACAGCGCGATCGATTCCACGTGCGACGTGTGCGGGAACATGTTGACCACGCCCGCGCCCTTGAGCCGATAGCCGGCCTCGTTGACGAGCACGCCCGCGTCGCGGGCTAGCGTCCCGGGACTGCACGACACGTAGACAATGCGTTTGGGCAGCGGACCATTGCCGCTCTGCGCGATTTCCGCGAGCGCCTGGGAAACGGCGAACGCGCCTTCGCGCGGCGGGTCGACGAGGAACTTGTCGAAGTGGCCGAGCGCGCGGATGTCGTCGGCGGTGACTTCGAACAGGTTGCGGCACGCAAACGACGTGTGGCCGTCCACGCCATTGGCGCGGGCATTTTCCAGCGCGCGCGCCGTCAGCGTATCGCTGCCTTCGATCCCCACCACTTCGCGCGCGAGACGCGCGAGCGGCAGCGTGAAGTTGCCGATGCCGCAGAACAGATCGAGCACACGGTCGCCGGCCTCGGGCGCGAGCAGGCGCAGCGCGCGGCCCACCAGCACGCGGTTGATCTGGTGATTGACCTGGGTGAAGTCCGTCGGCTTGAACGGCATGCGAATGCCGTATTCGGGCAGCGTGTAGTCCAGCTCCTTGTCGAGCGGATAGAACGGGAACACCGTGTCCGGGCCCTTCGGCTGCAGCCAGAACTGGACGTTGTGCGCGTCCGCGAACGCGCGCAGCAGGTCTTCGTCGGCGGCCGTGAGCGGCTCGAGAATACGCAGCACGAGCGCCGTCACGCTTGAACCCACGGCGAGTTCGATCTGCGGCATGCGATCGCGAATCGACAGCGCGGCCACCAGATGACGCAGCGGCACGAGCATCGCCGAGACGTTCGGCGGCAGCACTTCGCAGCTCGTCATGTCGGCCACGTAGCTGCTCTTCTTCTCGTGGAAGCCGACCAGCACACCGCCCTTCTTCGGCACATTGCGCACCGTGAGGCGCGCACGATAGCGGTAGCCCCACGACGGCCCGTGAATCGGCCGGAACATCGTCTCCGAGCGCACCTTCGAGAGGTGCATGAGGTTATCTTCGAGCACGCGCTGCTTGACGGCGATCTGCGCGCGCACGTCGAGGTGCTGCATCGAGCAGCCGCCGCAGGTGCCGAAGAACGCGCATTGCGGCTTCGTGCGGATCGCGCTCTCGCGCAGCACGTCGACCACCTGCGCCTGTTCGAACGTGGGCTTCTTGCGGTAGCTCAGGTAGGTCACGCGCTCGCCCGGCAACGCGCCCTCGACGAAGATCACCTTGCCGGGCTCGCCCGTCTCGGTCACGGTGCGGCCAACGCCGCGGGCCTCCATGTCGAGCGACTCGATCTCGAGAATGGGGGCATGAGCGACCGAAGCTTCGATGGCGGCGCGCTTTTCGGCGCGGCGCTCGCGCTTGCTGCGCTTTTTCGGGGGCGTGGACGGCATGGGCTCGGCCTGGGCAGGCTCGGCTTGAGGGTCGGGGGCAGCTTGAGACACCAGCGGATTCCTGACTGACGATGAGTGAATTGTGGGCGAAGGCGAGATTGTAGTCGAAGTCGGCGCCCGCGCTGCGGCGCTGCTGTTTTCGAGGTGGTCCGGTCGTGCTCGCTGCGCCCCGCAGTCACCGCGGCCATCGCATTCGTCATACGACATATCGGGAAAAACAGGCTAGGGTTAAACATGCGTGCGCGAACCGCCGCCGCACCATACGAGGAGCGTGCCGATGAAACTGGTGAGCTGGAATGTGCAGTGGGGCCGCGACGCTTCTGGCGTCGTCGATCTCGCGCGCACGGTGCGCGAGGCGCAGCGCCTCGCCGACTTCGACGTGCTGTGCCTGCAGGAGATCACGCGCGGCTTCCGGGCGCTGCCGGGTGGTCCCGGCGACGATCAGTTCGCCGAACTGCGCGCGCTGCTGCCCGGCTATACGGTCATCGAGGCGATTGGCGCCGACTTGCCTGCGCCGCGTGGCGCGCAAGCCTCTAGTCAAGGCACGGCGCAAATGCCGCGCCGCCAGTTCGGCAACGCGCTCGCCACGCGCTTGCCGCTCGCGCAGGTTTTTCGCCATGCTCTGCCGTGGCCCGCCGACTCCACCGCACCCTCAATGCAACGCGTGGCGCTCGAAGCCGTGCTCGACGTGCCGGGCGGCGCGCTGCGCGTGCTGGTCACGCATCTGGAGTTTTATTCGCTGCGCCAGCGGCTCGCGCAAGTCGACGAGCTGCGGCGCCTGCAGCAGGAAGCCGCCGATCACGCGGCGCATCCCGCGCCCGCCGAAAACGATGTGGGCCCGTTCGCCCGCACCGCGCGCCCGCTATCCGCGATCGTCTGCGGCGACTTCAACAGCGCGTGGGGCAGCGAGGCGTACACGCGCATGCTCGAACCGCTCGCGGGCAGCCCAGCCTTCATCGACGCGTGGACCGCGCTGCATGCGGGCGCGACGCCGCCGCCAACGGCCGGCGTGTATGACACGAAGCAATGGTCGGACGGTCCGCTCGCGTGCGACTTCGTCTTCATCACGGAGGATTTGCGCCCACGCTTGCGAAACTGCGAGATAGACGGCGCGACCCAGGCTTCGGATCATCAGCCGATCGTGCTCGAACTCGGCTGAGGGACGACGCCGTGCCTAGCTCGCGAAGGCCTCGAGATACTCGCCCCAATGCGGTGCGGATTCCGCGGCGAGCGACTGCTTCACGAACTCGATCTCATCCGCATATTCGCGCTCTGTGAAACCGCCGCGCATCATCTGAAACCGGCAATAGAGCAGATACGTGTTGACCACGTCGGTTTCGCAGTAGTTGCGGATCTCCTCGATGCGGCCTTCCTGAAACGCGGCCCACACCTGGCCGCCGTCCATGCCGAGCTTGCCCGGAAAACCGCAGAGCTTCGCGAGCGCGTCGAGCGGTGCGTTAGCGCGCGGCTGATACATCGCGAGGACATCCATCAGGTCGGTGTGACGCGTGTGGTAGCGGCTAAGGTAGTTGTTCCACTTGAACTCGCGGTCCTCTTCACCCGTTTCCCAGTAGCGCACCGCGCGAATGCCGTGCACGAGCGCACGATAGTGCAGCACCGGCAAGTCGAAGCCGCCGCCGTTCCACGACACGAGCTGCGGCGAGTACTTCTCGATCGTGCGGTAGAACGAATCGATCAGGCGCGCCTCGCCGTCTTCGGGCGTGCCGAGCGAGCGCACGCGAAAGCCCTGGCCGTCGCGAAATACGCACGAGATAGCAGCGACACGCTGCAGGTGATGCGGCAGGAAATCGCTGCCGGTTTTCTCGCGGCGCGCGGCGAAGGCGTGCTCGGCGACTTCGGTGTCGGTGAGCGCGGCGGGCAGATCGTCGAGACGGCGAATGCCGTCGACATCGGGAATCGTCTCGATGTCGAATACGAGTACAGGAACTGTCATTCAGATGGACTGCGAGGGTTTAGAGTACGGCGTCCTTGCGCACGCCGTTCGAAGCGAAAAAGCGCTTGAGGCGCACCAGCGCTTCCTGCTGGATCTGCCGCACGCGCTCGCGGGTGAGGCCCATTTCGTCGGCCAGCTCTTCGAGCGTGGCGGGCTCGATATGGTTCAGCCCGAAGCGCCGTTCGATGACATGGCGATGCTTATCGGATAACCGGCCGAGCCACGCGCGTGTAAGCGTTTCCAGTTCGCGATGCTGCACTTCGGCATCGGGCGACTGGCTCTGGTCGTCCGAGAGCAGGTCGAGCAGGCTGCTAGCCGGGTCGAGGTCGAGCGGAGCGTCGAGCGAGGCCGTGTGTTCGTTGAGCGCGAGAATGTCAGTGACTTCCTCGGTGGTCTTTCCCGTGAGATACGCGATGTCGTCGATGCTCGCGTCGCGCCGCTCGGAGGCCGAATCGGCGTTGAGCGAGTTCTTCTCCAGATGTCGCTTCGCGCGCAGCACCTGGTTGAGCTCACGGATCACGTGCACCGGCAAACGCACGGTGCGCGCCTGGTTCATGATCGCGCGCTCGATGCTCTGGCGGATCCACCAGGTCGCATACGTCGAGAAACGGAAGCCGCGCGTGGGATCGAACTTTTCGATCGCGTGCATGAGGCCGAGGTTGCCCTCCTCGATCAGGTCGAGCAGCGGCACGCCGCGATTGAGGTAACCCTTGGCAATGCTGACGACGAGGCGCAGATTGCGCTCGATCATGACCTGACGCGCTTCGAACTCGCCGGCTTTGGCGAGCCGCGAGTAGCGCTGCTCCTCCTCGACAGTGAGGAGCGGCTTCACGCTGATCCGGTTCAGATAATGCTGGATGGTGTCGGCCGTGAGTTCGGCCTGCAGCATGGCGCGGAAATCGTCGGCGTCGGGTGCGGCATCGGCGGTTTCGGTGCCCTCGCCCGAGCCGCCTTCGTCGGACTGCGAATCGCGCTCTTCACGCTCCTCGCGCTCTTCGTAGTCGCGGCCGCCGTCGAGTTCGGGCGACGCGTCGTCGTCGCCCGCCTGCGCGCCGTCCTCCACCGAAACCTGGGCGGCTTGGCTGTCAGACTCGGATTGCTGCAGACGGCGCTTCGATTTCGGCATGGTCGGCTCGCTTTTATTGCGGCGGCAAGTACTTCAGTGGGTCGACGGGCTTACCCTGACGGCGTACTTCGAAATGCAGCATCACCCGGTCCGAGTCGGTATTGCCCATTTCGGCGATCTTCTGACCTTTGGTGACCGCATCCCCTTCTTTTACCATCAAAGTCCGGTTGTGTGCATACGCGGTCAAAAACGTCGCGTCATGCTTGATGATAATGAGATTGCCGTAACCGCGCAGCCCATTTCCGGCATAAACCACGCGTCCATCGCCGGCTGCCTTGACAGGATCGCCCGACGCACCGCCAATATTGATGCCCTTGTTCTTCGTATCGTCGAAGCCGTTGAGCACCGGACCACGCACCGGCCACGTGAGCGCGATGTTGCCGCCCGGCGCCGCGGCGACATCGCCGCCGCTCGCACCCGGCTGCGGCGGCACGGCGGCCGTCGGCGGGGCTGCGTTCGCACCCGAACCGTAGATCGGCGGCTGCGCCGGCGTCCCCGCTGCCGGAGCGCCCGGTGCAGCGCCCACGCCCGGCACCGGCGCGGTCACGACACCCGGCGTATACGCCGACGGATTCGCACCCGGCGGCACGACGCGCAACAACTGGTCCACCTCAATCTGGTTCGGATTGGTGAGATTGTTCCACGTCGCGATGTCGCGATAATTCTGGCCGTTTTCGAGCGCAATCCTATAGAGAGTGTCGCCCGGCTTCACCCGGTAATATCCCGGAGGCGGCGGCCCGAGCGGCACCGGAGGCTGTGCAGCCGCCGTGCCGAGCGGCGCGGTGCGGTCGACCACGGGTGCCTGATCGAGTCGCGTGGCGCAGGCGGCCAGAAGACAGAGCGCGGCGACCGCGGCGCCGCGCTGGGCTGCGATCAGCGTGGCTTCGGGCAGGTCGACATTCAGGCGGTTTCTTTTGATCGCGCGCAACATACTCATCGGATTCAGATCACTCCAGATTTTAAGGGGACAAAGAAAACGCGATCCAGGCGTGACTCCCGCCACTGCGCCGGCCCCGTACGCTCGACGAGCGTGAGGACCTGCGTCGCTTCGCCGGCGGCACTCTGGGTGCCGGACACCGCGACCGGCGCCACGAGCCGCCCGCCAATGGCGAGCTGCTCGAGCAGCGCCTGCGGCACGTCGAAGCCCGCAGCAGCGATCACGATCGCGTCGAACGGCGCCGCCGACGGCAAACCGAGCCGTCCGTCGCCGTAGTGCAAGCGGATATTCGGGATACGCAGCGGACGAAGATTCGTCTTCGCGCGCTCGTATAACGGCTTGATGCGCTCAATGGAATACACGTCGCGTGCGATCTGGCTCAACACCGCTGCCTGATAGCCGCAGCCGGTGCCGATTTCGAGCACGCGCTCCAGCACGCGGCCCGCGCCCGCGAGCTCGAGCATGCGCGCGACCACGGAAGGCTTTGAGATGGTCTGGTGATGACCGATCGGCAACGCCGCATCTTCGTAGGCCTGGGTCGCGAGACCCGGATCGATGAACATGTGGCGCGGCACGGCCGCGAGCGCCTGGAGCACGCGCGCATCGGCGATGCCGTTCGCACGCAGGCGTTCGACCATGCGTTCGCGTATGCGTTCCGAAGTCAGCGCATGCGCGCCGTTGAGCGCAACGGCGGGCGCGCCCGTGACGGCCACAGCAGCACGCGGCACACTCACGCCGCCCGGCATGGCGGCGCGCGGCGCGGCAGCGTTGCCGGCAGGATGCGCAGGCTTGATCGAACCCGCCGGCTTTGCGCTCACCGGCTTCGCATTGACCGGCTTCGCAGGCGGCGCCTTGAACGGTGTGCTCACGGAGGACTTCGCGACGGCCGGATTACCTACCTTCGCGCCGGGCTTCGCGAGTGTGCCGACGCCCGGTTTCGACGGACTGCTGTTGCCCGCGTTCGCGAGCGAGGGGCGTGCTTCGCCCGGACGCGCGTCGCGCCGGCGCGGCTCGCGTACGAGATCCGCAAGCCCGAGCGGAAAACGCTTCGTGCGCTCGCCCGTCATGAAGCACTGCCGCCCTTGCGCGCCCAGTCGTGCGTCGCGGACAGCATTTGCGTATGGGTGAGATCGAGTTGCAGCGGCGTGATCGACACATGGCCGTTCGCTACCGCGTGGAAGTCCGTGCCCTCGCTCGCATCGCGTGCGCTGCCCGACGGCCCGATCCAGTAAATCGGCTCGCCGCGCGGGTTGGTCTCGCGGATCACGGGCTGCGAAGGATGACGCTTGCCGAGGCGTGTGACGCGCCAGTCGCCAAGCTCTTCGTACGGCAGGTTCGGAATGTTGACGTTCAGCAGCGGATGACCCGGCAGCGGGTTCGCGAGGTAATGCGCAACGATCTCGGCCGCGACGCGCGCGGCGGAACCGAGATGCACCCAGTCTTTATCGACGAGCGAGAACGCGATGGCCGGCAAGCCGAACATAATGCCTTCGGTCGCCGCGGCCACCGTGCCCGAGTACAGCGTGTCCTCGCCCATGTTCTGGCCGTTGTTGATGCCGGAGACCACGAGGTCGGGTTGCTGGTCGAGCATGCCCGTGAGTGCGATGTGCACCGAGTCGGTGGGCGTGCCGTTCACGTAATAGAAGCCGGTGCTCGCCGATCGCAAAACCGACAGCGGGCGCCACAGCGTAAGCGAGTTCGATGCGGCGCTGCAGTTCTGCTCGGGCGCCATGACCGTGACTTCGCCGAGCGGCTTGAGCGCTTCATACAGCGCCGCAAGGCCGGGGGCGAGGTAACCGTCGTCGTTGCTGAGTAGTATTCGCATCGAGCGATTGTAACCGAGGAAAGAAGGCACGCGAACGACAGCCCGGCCCATACGCCAGGGCGTGTCTGCCACTGGGCTGCACGTCCAAATCATGCGCCGGTGCGGGGCGCATTCGCATCCACGGCACGGCTCGAAAGACACCCGGTCATCGACGCGAAATAAATCGCACGATCGTTCGCATTGCGGCGGATTGCCGTACACTGTCCCGCGGTAGCGAATGCATGACCGACGCAACTGCAAGCAACCGAACCGGAAAAGACAGGAGACACGATGCGCGCAATCCGCTGCAACCAGTACGGACCACCCGACTCGCTCACGCTCGAAGACTCGCCCGACCTCGTGCCGGGCCCCGGTCAGGTCGTGATCGACGTGAAGGCCGCGGCCGTGAACTTTCCCGATGTACTCATCATCGAGAACAAGTATCAGATGAAGCCGCCGCTGCCCTTCACGCCCGGCGCCGAACTCGCGGGCGTCGTGCGCGCGGCGGGCGAAGGCGTGAAGCTCGCGCCCGGTACGCGCGTAGTGGCCTATGTGGGCACTGGCGCGTTCGCCGAGCAGGCGCTTGCGGACGCATCGGCGTGCGTGGCGCTGCCCGAAGGCGCCGATTTCGCGACGGCCGCCGCTTTCACGCTCGCGTATGGCACGTCGCATCACGCGGTGGTCGATCGCGCGGCCCTGCGCGCAGGCGAAACGATGCTCGTGCTCGGCGCGGCGGGCGGCGTGGGCCTCGCGGCTGTCGAAATCGGCAAGGTGCTCGGCGCGCGCGTAATCGCGGCCGCCTCGAGCGAAGAGAAGCTCGAAGTCTGCCGCCGCTTCGGTGCGGACGCCACCATCAACTACAGCACCGAGGACTTGCGCGAGCGCATCAAGGCACTCACCGACGGCAAAGGCCCCGACGTGATCTACGACCCGGTGGGCGGCGAGTATGCGGAACCGGCGTTCCGCAGCATCGGCTGGCGCGGCCGCTATCTCGTGGTCGGCTTCGCGAATGGAGAGATTCCCAGGCTGCCGCTCAATCTCGCGCTGCTCAAGGGCGCGAGCCTCGTCGGCGTGTTCTGGGGCGATTTCGCGCGTCGCGAACCGCAGCACAATGCGGCAGCGTTCACGCAGATGATGGGCTGGATCGGTGAAGGCAAGCTCAAGCCGTACGTCTCGAAGCGCTACAAGCTCGCCGACACCGCGCAGGCGCTCAAGGACATGGCCTCGCGCAAGGTGACGGGCAAGATCGTGATCGAGCCCTGAACGTTTCCTGCCACGCAGGACGCAAAGCGAAAACGGCTCGCCGGTGGTTCACCGGCGAGCCGTCTTGCATAAGGCACTCGCCTTAGACGATGTGTTGCTCGCGCAACCGTGCGATGTGGTCCGCGTCGTAGCCCAGCGTCCTCAGGACTTCATCCGTATGCTCGCCCAACGCGGGACCAAGCCAGCGCGTGTCGCCGGGCGTCGCCGAAAGCTTGGGCGTGACCGCGGGCAGCGCGATGTCCACGCCTTCGCCTTCTTGCTCCCCCGGCGCTTGCCAGCGGAACTGCTGGATCATCTGGCGCGCCGCGAACTGCGGATCGGCGAACATGTCGGCCACGCTGTAGATGCGGCCCACGGGCACGTCGGCGGCATTGAGCACGTCGAGCGCTTCGTTGATGGTGCGCGTGGAAAGCCACGCCGCGATTGCGCCGTCGATCTCCGCCGTGCGCGGCACGCGGCCGTCGTTGTGGGCGAGTTGCGGATCGTTCGCGAGGTCCGCGCGGTCGATGGCCATCATCAGGCGCTTGAAGATCGGATCGCTGTTGCCGCCGATCACGATGCTACCGTCCCGGCACGGGTACGTATTCGACGGCACGATGCCCGGCAGCGACGCGCCGGTGCGCTCGCGCACCATGCCGTACATGCCGTACTCGGGCACCACGCTCTCCATCATGTTGAACACGGCCTCATAGAGCGCGACATCGACGATCTGGCCGCTGCCTCCGTTCATGTTGCGATGATGGAGCGCCATCATCGCGCCGATCACGCCGTGCAGCGCAGCGATCGAGTCGCCAATCGAAATGCCGATGCGCGGCGGCGGCAGATCGGGATAGCCGGTGATGTGGCGCAGGCCGCCCATCGATTCGGCGATCGCGCCGAAGCCCGGACGGTCGCGATACGGGCCGCTCTGGCCGTAGCCCGAGAGCCGCACCATCACGAGGCCGGGATTCTGCTTCGAGAGCACGTCGTAGCCGAGCCCGAGCTTTTCGAGCAGGCCGGGTCGGAAATTCTCGATGACGATGTCGGCTTCCTTCGCGAGCCGCCGCACGATCTCCTTGCCCTCTTCGGCTTTGAGATTCACCGTGACGGACTTCTTGTTGCGCGCCTGCACGGCCCACCAGAGCGACGTGCCGCCCGCTTCCGGGTAGAGCTTGCGCCATTTGCGCAGCGGATCGCCGCCCTTGGGGTCTTCGATCTTGATGACCTCGGCGCCGAATTCGCCGAGAAAGCGAGCGGCGAACGGACCGGCGATCAGCGTGCCGAGTTCGAGGACTTTGACGCCCGCGAGCGGGCCCGCGCCTTTCGCTGCGGATGCGTTCGACCGGGAATGGGGGGATTCGTGGGACGGGGCGGCTGCACTCATGGGGTCTCCTTTCATTCTGTTCGGCGAGCGGCACCACATCGAGTGCGCCGCGATCGAAGCCTGGCGGGACGCTACATCGAGCGCCGGTCGAGCATGGCCCGCGCGATGGTGCCCGCGTCGACATATTCGAGCTCGCCACCCACCGGCACGCCGCGTGCGAGACGCGTGACGGCGAGTCCGCGCGCCTTGAGCGTCTGACCGAGATAGTGGGCCGTCGCCTCGCCCTCGTTCGTAAAATTGGTGGCGAGCACCACTTCCTTGACGACGCCATCCGACGCGCGCTTCACGAGCCGGTCGAAATGGATCTCTTTCGGACCGATGCCGTCGAGCGGACTCAGATGCCCCATCAGCACGAAATACAAACCGCGGTACGTCATGGTCTGTTCGAGCATGATCTGGTCGGCCGGCGTTTCGACGACGCACAGCAGCGTAGGGTCACGCTCCTCGTCGAGGCACGTTTCGCATACCTGAGCTTCGGTGAAGGTATTGCACTTCTCGCAGTGCTTCAGATTCCCGGTCGCGAACAGGAGCGCGTTGCCGAGCTTTTCGGCGCCGTCGCGGTCGTGCTGCATCAGGTGATAGGCCATGCGTTGCGCCGACTTCGGCCCGACACCGGGCAACACGCGCAGCGCCTCGACGAGAGCGGCGAGAGCGGAAGGTTGTTTCATGCGGATTCAGCGCGAGATGCGCGACGGGGGTTTGAAGCGGAACCTGCTTCGGGGTGCTTCCTGCTGCCTGGCGTTGCTTGCTACTGCTTGCTACTTTCGACGCCGTGACGCCCGCGCAGCCCTGCCGGGTCGCGACGAGGCACGCGGGACACGCGGGCGCCGGCCTGCCTCACGCAGACGCGGCGCTCGCCACGTTCCTTAGAACGGCATCTTGAAGCCCGGCGGCAGCGGCAGGCCGGCGGTCATGCCGCCCATCTTTTCCTGCGACGTGGCTTCGGCCTTGCGCACCGCGTCGTTGAACGCCGCGGCCACGAGGTCTTCGAGCATGTCCTTGTCGTCCGTGAGCAGGCTCGGATCGATCGACACGCGGCGCACGTCGTTGCGGCAGGTCATCGTGACCTTGACGAGACCGGCGCCGGCCTGACCCTCGACTTCGATCTGGGCAAGCTGCTCCTGCATCTTCTTCATGTTTTCCTGCATCTGCTGGGCTTGCTTCATGAGCCCTGCGAGTTGGCCTTTCAACATAGTCACTGCTCCTTCTGGATCGTAGTCGTTCGAATCGATGCGCTCAAAAGCGCGCGACGCTTTGCGCGCCGCGCGGCGCAAATCAGTGGGCGGCCTGAGTGCCGCCCGATGCGGCTTCCGGCGCGACCGGCCGGATCGAGCCCGGCACGATGCTCGCGCCGAAATCGCGAATCAGTTGCTGCACGAAGGGGTCGGCGCCGATCTCGCGCTCGGCTTCGCGTTGACGCTGAGCGCGATCGGCGGCGTCGAGCGCGGCCGCCGTGCGGCGCGCGGGGCCGACTTCCACGCTCACTTCAACGGTCTTGCCAAGACGCTCGGCAAGCGCCGTCTTGAGCTTCGCGACCTGCGAGGCTTCGGCGTACTGCGGCACCGGCACGCTCAATTTGAGGAGCGTGCCTTCGAGCGCCGTCAGCTCGCTGTTGAACGCGAGCTGGTACGAGATGCCCTTGAGCGAAAGCGTGGCGGCGAGCGCAGGCCAGTCGCCCTTGAAACCGATCGGATCGAGCGCAATGCCCGGCGGCAGCTTGCTCACATCGACCACGGCCGGCGACGGCGTCAGCATCGCAGCGGCGGCGCGCGGCGCGGACGGCTCGCTGTCGTAAGGAGGCACGAAGCCGTCGTCGGGCGGCGCAAAGTACGCGTCATCGGCGCCGAGCGGCACGTAGTCGTCGGGTGGAATATCGTCCCACGGCGGCGCGCCCGAAGCGTCTTGCTGCGCGTTTGCGTTGCGCGGCGTCTGTCGTGCCTGCGCTTCGTGCGCGGCGGCGCGGCGAGCCGGATCGGGCGTCGGCACCTTCACTTCCATGCGCGGTGCGGCCTTCGGCGCGGGCGCCGGGGCGCTCGCGCCTGCAGCGGCAGCGGGACGGCCCGTGGCAACGCGCATGCCCTTGTTGCGCAGCACGTCGAGCGCAGCGCTTGCACCACCACGCGCGGATGCCGCAGCGGCGGGTTCCTCACGAGATTCGAATTGCGGCGCGGGCGCAGCGGCCACGCTCTGCACAGCTTGTGTCTCTTCTGGCGCGGGAGCGGCCGCAGCCGGCTCGACCGGTGCCACAGGCGCAGCTTGTGGCGCTGCGCCCGGGTTCGGCGCGGACTCGCCCGCGTCCTCCCAGGGCGGGACGACGCGCGCTTCGTCCGCGGGCCTCGCGAGCGGCGCAGGCGCGGACGCGCTCGCTTGCGGCTCGGCATCGGGCATCTTCGCCGGTGCGGCTTCGGTCGGCTGCGGCAGCGGGGCGGCGGGCTTCGGCACGACTGGCTGTGCAGCGGCAGGCGCCGCACTGCGCGCCGACGCCGCTACCGGAGCCGCCGCACGCGCGCCCGCGCCGGCCACAGCGGGCTTCGACGCCGGCGCACTGCCCACGCTGCCCGCGCTCACGGAAGGCTCGAACGCCAGCATGCGCAGGAGCGTCATCGTGAAGCCAGCGTATTCGTCGGGTGCCAGGCCGAGTTCGCTGCGCCCGAGGGTCGCGATCTGATAGAAAAGCTGGACCTGCTCCGGGCTCAACGCTTCCGCGAAACGGCGAATGTCGTCGGCTTCTGGCCACTCGTCGAGCACCGATGAAGGCGCGAATTGCGCCCAGCCAATGCGATGGAACAGACTCGCGAGGTCCTGCAGCGCGGCGGAAAACGACAGGCTGCGCAGCGCCATTTCGTCGGCGATGGCGAGCACGTTCGCGCCGTCGCCGGCCACGAGCGCGTCGATCAGCCGGATCAGATAGCTTTGATCGAGCGCGCCGAGCATGCCGCGCACCGCTTCTTCGGTGACCTGGTTGGCCGAATAGGCGATGGCCTGGTCGGTGAGCGAAAGCGCGTCGCGCATCGAGCCGTCTGCGGCGCGCGCGAGCAGGCGCAGCGCCTGCGCCTCGAACTCGACCTTCTCTTCTCCGAGAATATGCGTGAGATGCTCCACGATATTGCCCGCCGGCATCTGCTTCAAATTGAATTGCAGGCAGCGCGAGAGCACCGTGACCGGAATCTTCTGCGGGTCCGTCGTCGCGAGGATGAACTTCACATGCGGCGGCGGCTCTTCCAGCGTCTTCAGCATCGCGTTGAAGGCGTGGTTCGTGAGCATGTGCACTTCGTCGATCATGTAGACCTTGAAGCGCGCATCGACCGGCGCGTAGACCGCGCGCTCGAGCAGCGCGGCCATTTCGTCCACGCCGCGATTGCTCGCCGCATCCATCTCGACGTAATCGACGAAACGCCCTTCGTCGATTTCCCGGCACGCGCGGCACACGCCGCAGGGCTTCGACGTCACGCCGGTCTCACAGTTGAGCGCCTTGGCGAAGATACGCGACAGCGTCGTCTTGCCCACGCCGCGCGTGCCTGTGAAGAGGTACGCGTGATGCAGGCGGCCGCCGTCGAGTGCATGCGTGAGCGCGCGCACCACGTGCTCCTGTCCGACGAGCGAAGCGAAATCCTTCGGTCGCCACTTGCGTGCGAGAACTTGATAGGTCATCTGGAAATTGTATCAGCAACGCCCGCGCGTCCAGATGAATCGAAAGGCGGCCAATGCCCGGTTCGCGGCCGCCGCGCAATGGCGCGAGCCGGCGATTGCGGACGACGAAAACAGTGGCGATGCAGGCGTGACAAACACGACGAACGAAGAACCGCGTCGCGCAGTCGATTGCGCGGCGTCAATCTCGTATCTGGGGAGAAAAACGGAAGAAAAAAGAGGAAGGTGACGAGCCTGACCCTCGGCACTGGCGGAAAACGGCTGTGGCTGCTTCGTTCCCGACCTGACCAGGTTGACCGCCCCTCCATGCGAGGAGGCCCGTCACGGCGCATTCTAACATCGGTCGCGCGCCAATGCGACTGCTGCAGTGCGAAAAAACGCGCCGAGCCGCGCCGGGCATCGTTGCGCGCCCAGGTAGCTACCCTCTTGCAATGGCTCGCATCGCCTCCAGATAGCGTGCAGGAGCACGAGGTACCGCACGAAATGGCCCCCGCGAAAAGGCTCGCGCCGCCGCCAGAATGTGCCGCCGAATGTGGCCTGGAGGACGGAAACCCTGCTTGCGGCATGAGTACTATCACCGTCGGCAACGCATAGGGATTTAGGCTACACTGGCGTCGGCAATCGGCTGGGCCACGCGGTTTGCGTGCGAAGGGCGTGTGATTCGGACGTATGACTGGGGTTCGGTCTGGCCGCCCAGGCGGCCCCGGAAGAATTTTCAGTTTTGGTGTATCGTGGCGAGCAATTTACTCGGCCTCGAATCGAAAGAGGTATTCATACAATGAGCGAACAAATCAAGCATATCAGCGACGCATCGTTCGAACAGGACGTCGTGAAATCCGACAAGCCCGTGCTGCTGGACTTCTGGGCAGAGTGGTGTGGCCCGTGCAAGATGATCGCGCCGATTCTCGATGAAGTCGCGAAGGACTATGGCGAGCGCCTTCAGGTCGCGAAGATCAACGTCGACGAGCACCAGTCGACGCCGGTGAAGTTCGGCGTGCGCGGCATCCCCACGCTGATCCTCTTCAAGAACGGCGCCGTGGCGGCGCAGAAGGTCGGCGCGCTCTCGAAGTCGCAGCTCACCGCGTTCCTGGACAGCCACCTGTAACTTCCTCGCTGGCCGCCCCTCCCCGCCCGGGCGCATCGCCCGGCCAGCAAGGGGATGAGCCAAGCAACGGTGCGTGTTGTCACGCGACAACACGCACCATAAAAACACGCCGAAACTTGCTGTCGGTCTTCACTGACGGTTTCTGGCGTGTGCTATGCTAGAATTCATAAAGCGTCTACCGGCGCCCTTATAAAAGTTTCAAGCAAGCTTGAAGCGAAGTTTCAACCAAAAGTCCTTGAGCGGTTCCGCTCGCTTCTTTTCCCCCATTCTTTTCGTCGCACTCCTCCCCGACGGGTTCTCCGTATGCATCTTTCCGAGCTCAAGTCTCTGCACGTGTCTGAATTGATCGAGATGGCCAATGGCCTCGAGATCGAAAATGCGAACCGCCTGCGCAAGCAGGAACTCATGTTCGCGATTCTCAAAAAGCGCGCCAAGACGGGCGAAACGATCTTCGGTGACGGCACGCTCGAAGTGCTCCCCGACGGCTTCGGCTTCCTGCGCTCGCCGGAAACCTCGTATCTCGCCAGCACGGACGATATCTATATCAGCCCGTCGCAGATCCGCCGCTTCAACCTCCACACCGGCGACACGATCGAAGGTGAAGTGCGCACGCCGAAGGACGGCGAACGCTATTTCGCGCTCGTGAAGGTGGACAAGGTCAACGGCCAGCCGCCGGAAGCCTCGAAGCACAAGATCATGTTCGAGAACCTCACGCCGCTGCACCCGAACAAGGTGCTGCTGCTCGAGCGCGAGATGCGCGGTGAGGAGAACGTGACTGGCCGCATCATCGACATGATCGCGCCTATCGGCAAGGGTCAGCGCGGCCTGCTGGTCGCTTCGCCCAAGTCCGGCAAGACCGTGATGCTCCAGCACATCGCGCACGCCATCAAGCAGAACCACCCCGACGTGGTCCTGTTCGTGCTGCTGATCGACGAGCGCCCGGAAGAAGTGACCGAAATGCAGCGCTCGGTGGCGGGCGAAGTGATCGCCTCGACCTTCGACGAACCGGCTGCGCGTCACGTGCAGGTCGCCGAAATGGTGATCGAGAAGGCCAAGCGCCTCGTTGAAATGAAGCACGACGTCGTGATCCTGCTCGACTCGATCACGCGTCTCGCGCGCGCCTACAACACCGTTGTGCCCGCATCGGGCAAGGTGCTCACGGGCGGTGTGGATGCCAACGCACTCCAGCGTCCGAAGCGCTTCTTCGGCGCGGCACGTAACATCGAAGAAGGCGGCTCGCTCACCATCATCGGCACGGCGCTGATCGAAACCGGCAGCCGCATGGACGACGTGATCTACGAAGAGTTCAAGGGCACCGGCAACATGGAAGTGCACCTCGAGCGCCGTCTCGCGGAAAAGCGCGTCTACCCGTCGATCAACCTGAACAAGTCGGGCACGCGCCGCGAGGAACTGCTGATCAAGCCGGACATCCTCCAGAAGATCTGGGTGCTGCGCAAGTTCATCCACGACATGGACGAAGTCGAGGCCATGGAATTCCTGCTCGACAAGATTCGCCAGACGAAGAACAATTCCGAGTTCTTCGACATGATGCGCCGCGGCGGCTAAAGGCCCTCGCCCGCTCGAATCACCGCAAAACGCCCGCGACTTCGCGGGCGTTTTTCTTTTCCGGCAGAGGATCGCTGCACCTCGCAACCTGTACGTGCACGTTCACGTTGAAGTATAATGCGCAGCGTGTCTTGATCGCGTCCCGGCGAAAAAAGAGTTCCCCATGCCCAAGGATTCCCCCGCGCTGCTCACGGTGCGCGACGCCGCCGAGCGCCTGAACGTCACGCCGCGCACGCTCAAGTATTACGAAGAGCGGGGGCTCGTCAGCCCCTCGCGCAGTGAAGGCCGTTACCGGCTCTACGACGAGCACGACCTCGAGCAATTTTCGCGCATCCTGCGGCTGCGCGCGCTCGGCTTTTCGCTGCACGGCATTACCGAGATGCTCAAGCGGCCGCTCGAACAGGTTGGCGAAGGCCGCCGGCGCTATTCGCACGAGTCGCTCCAGCAGATCGCCGATGCACTGGCGCAGCAGATCGAGACGCTCGACACGCGCATCGCGGCCGTGCGCCGCGAGTTGAAGGAGGCGCAGACGGTGCGCATGGAGCTGGCCGACGACCTCGACTACCTGCAGCGGCGCCTCGCGGGAGAGCCGTCCGATCAGCTGATCGAGCAGCGCCTCGCCGCCACGCGGCGACGCAAGGCGGCCGCGGCCGCGACGGGCGGCGGACCGGCAGAGCCTTCGGGCAACGCACGCGAGAACGACGAATCGGCATGAGCACGGCCCAGCCTCGCGAGCCGATCTTCAGCGCGGCGCGCCTGCGCGGCGACTTTTTCCCGTGGGTGCTCGCCCTCGCGACCGGTCTCGACTACTACGACAACGCGATCTTCTCGTTCTTCACGAGCCATATCGCGGGCGGCATCAACGCGTCGCCCGACGAGCTCGTCTGGTCGTCGAGCGCCTACGCCGTGTGCGCCGTTCTGGGCATCCTGCAGCAGCAATGGTGGGTGGAGCGCATGGGCTACCGCCGCTACGTGGGGAGCTGCCTGCTGCTCTATGCCGTCGGCGCGATCGCGGCGGCACTGTGCGAATCGTCGATCGAGCTTGCCTTCGCGCGCGGCTTCCAGGGCTACTTCATCGGCCCGATGATGGGCACCTGCCGCATCCTCATCCAGATCAGCTTCACGCCGCAGCAGCGTCCAGTGGCAACGCGCGCGTTCCTCATTCTCATCGTGCTCTCCAGCGCGCTCGCACCGCTCGTGGGCGGGCAGCTCGTCGCGCATTTCGACTGGCGCGCCCTGTTCGCGTTTTCCGCGCCCGCAGGCGTGCTCTATGCCGTGCTGGCCCTGCTCGCGCTGCCCGATACGGGCCACTTGCTGCCTGAGGAGCGCGGCGAAGCGCACTTCTGGCCGTACCTCATCTTCGCGTTTGCACAGGGCGCGCTGCAGATCGCCATGCAGCAGGTGCGCTTCGAACTCTTCAGCGCGTCGCCGGAAATCATTCTGCTCACGCTCGTTGGGATCACGGCGCTCGCCTGGTTCGGCTGGCACCAGTGGCATCATCCGAAGCCGCTCATGCGCCTGCACGCACTGCGCGAGAAGCCGTTCCGGGTGGGCCTGCTGCTCTACATGGTCTACTACTACCTGAGCACGGCGCTCAGCTACCTGGTCTCGCGGCTGCTCGAAGGCGGTTTCAACTACCCCGTCGAAAACGCCGGACGCCTCACCGGCATCACGTCGCTCATCTCGGCCGGCGCCCTCTTTTTCTATTTCCGCTACGCGAAGCTCATTACGCACAAAAAGTGGATCATCGTGCCCGGCTTCGTGCTCTCGGCGTTCATTTCGTTCTGGATGACGCGGCTCACGCCGCAGGCTAGCGAAGCCTGGCTCATCCCGCCGCTGCTGCTGCGTGGCCTGCTGCTGCTCTTCATCGTGCTGCCCGTCGCCAATCTCACGTTCCGCATCTTCGCGATCGAAGAATTCACGCACGGTTACCGCTTGAAAAACATCGTCCGGCAGTTGACGATATCGTTCGCCACAGCCACCGTTATCATCGTCGAGCAGCACCGGCTCGCGCTGCACCAGACGCGGCTCGCCGAGTTCGTGAATCCGTTCAACCCGGCGTTCCAGAGCACCTACGCCGCGCTGACGCATTCCTTCGAACTGATGGGCCGCTCCGCGAGCGAAGCGCACGGACTTGCCCTCGCGCAGGTGAGCCGCATGGTCGCGCAGCAGGCGAGCTTCCTGAGTTCGCTCGACGGGTTTTACTTCCTGAT
Organism: Paraburkholderia sp. BR10936; assembly: GCF_040965735.1. NCBI lineage: Bacteria > Pseudomonadati > Pseudomonadota > Betaproteobacteria > Burkholderiales > Burkholderiaceae > Paraburkholderia > Paraburkholderia sp. BR10936. The sequence continues at coordinate 210,048 of NZ_JBFRCM010000010.1, read as the reverse complement.
CGGCGTGGCGGTGTGCGGCGGGATCTTCGCCGCGTGGCAAAAGCAGATCGATTGAACGACATCCAGACGCACGGGAAAACACACCCAGCGATGCTTTCGAAACTCTCTCACTGGTTCGACGCGCGCCGCCGCGAAAAGGCGCTGCGCACCTACGCGATCGACGACGCGCTTTGGCAGGCGACGCTCGCGGGCTTGCCCTTTCTCAAGCACCTCGACGCCGCCGACCTCGTGCGTCTGCGCGAGATGACGAGCCTTTTCCTCGCGCAAAAGGAGTTCTCCACGGCGCACGATCTCGAGCTGACCGACCCGATGAGCGTAGCGATCGCCGCGCAGGCGTCGCTGCCCGTGCTCAATCTTTCACTCGATCTCTACAAGGGCTGGGTGGGCGTGGTCGTCTATCCGGGCGAATTCGTGATCCGCAAGACCGTGGAGGACGAGGACGGCGTGGTCCACGAGGTGGAACACGACGCGAGCGGCGAGGCGTGGGAAGGCGGCCCCGTGATCCTCTCGTGGGAAGACGCGCAGATGACCGATGGCAGCGACGCGTACAACGTCGTGATCCACGAGTTCGCGCACAAGATCGATATGCTTAACGGCGAGGCCGACGGCCATCCGCCCCTCTTTCGGCGCTGGCACGCCCCGCTCGACGCGCAGGCGTGGGCCGACGTGTTCGACAACGCCTACGACCAGTTCTGCGACAAGGTGGACGCCGTGCCGGAGCGGCGCTGGGCGCGCTTCGAGCGCGATTCGCTGATCGATCCCTATGCCGCCGACCACCCGTCGGAGTTCTTCGCGGTGTGCAGCGAGGCGCTTTTCGTCAAACCGAAGGCATTCGAGGCGGAATATCCCGAGCTTTACCGGCTGCTCGCGCGCTATTACCGCCAGGACCCGGCGCGCGTGGGCGCACTGTCCGGCCAGCCGGCCTGAAACCTGACGCGCGGGAGCCTCAAAAATTCGCCAACCGGCTGATTATCTGGCATAATCGCCGTTTTTCGACCCTTGGGTAAGTGGCTCGCGCGGGCAAAGTCGGCAACATGGTGTTGCAGGCACGCGGGTTGGCTACCGCCAGATTTAAGGAATAACCATGAAAGAAGGCATTCACCCGGATTACCGCGAAGTCCTGTTCATCGACGTTTCGAACGACTTCAAGTTCGTGACCCGCTCGACCATCCAGACGCGCGAAACCGCCGAATTCAACGGCAAGACCTACCCGCTCGCCAAGATCGAAGTGTCGTCGGAATCGCATCCGTTCTACACGGGCACGCAAAAGATCATGGACACGGCAGGCCGTGTCGAGAAGTTCAACAAGAAGTTCGGCGCACGCGCCTCGGGCAAGGCCGGCAAGTAAGCACCTCGCCGCACCGGCTGCTGGCCGGTCCCGCATTGAACGTGCACAAAAAGGGCAGCATACGCTGCCCTTTTTTGTTGCCCGCGCCACCGTTGCGCCGTCCAGCAGCTATAAGGGTGCGACCTACCGCCCCTTTTTAGATGTTTCTGTGGATTATCCCGCGGCTAACGCCGTGACGCGCGGTCGCCGGCCCGGCTAGAATGCCGGATTGCTCCACGGCACACGGCCGGGTGTACCGTCTGCCGCGCATGCCTGCTTGACCCCCGCGTGCGAGCCGCCCGCTCGAACACGCCCGGTTTATCCGTCTCCCTTCGTACTGCATGAAGCCAGCCATTCGACTGACCGCCTCCGCCACCAGCGCCCTGCCGCGCTGGCTGCTGCTGACCATCTGTATCGTCTTCGCCGCGTTCGGCCTCTTTGGCCGCGACCCGTGGAAGAACGAGGATGCGGCGGGCTTCGGCGTGATGTGGACGATGGCGGGGGGCACCTCGCACGACTGGCTGCTACCCAATCTCGTCGGCAAGTACGTGACCGAGAACGGTCCGCTCGGCTACTGGCTCGGCGCCGCGTGCATCCGTCTCTTCGCACCATGGGTCGACGCGAGCAACGCCTCGCGCATCGCCACGGGCGTGCTGTTCTGCCTCGCGTGCGCGTTCGTCTGGTACAGCGCGTATCTGCTGGGCCGCCGCCCCGAAGTGCAGCCGTTCAAGTACGCGTTCGGCGGCGAGCCCGAGCCGCGCGACTACGGCCGCACGCTCGGCGACGGCGCCCTGCTCGTTCTGCTGGGCTGCTTCGGCCTCGCCGAGCGCGGTCACGAAACCACGCCGCAGCTCATGCAGTTCGTGGGCATCGCCATGCTGCTGTACGGCGTCGTGCGCGCCATCGACAAGCCGGTCCAGGGCGCCCTCTGGTGGGGCCTCGCGCTCGGCATCGTGATGCTCTCGAGCGGCCCGGTGCTCGTGGGCGCGCTCCTCATCGGCACGCTCGCCATGCTCGCCATCGCCCCCGAAACGCGCTCGCGCTGGCTGCTCGTGGCGGGCCTGCCCGTGGCGCTCGTGGTCTCGGCCTCGTGGCCCCTGCTGGCGCTGCACCTGTATCCCGACGACGCCGTCTGGTTCCTCAACCAGTGGGCGCACACCAACGTCAACGCCTTCGCAGGCCCCCCTGGCTACGTGCTGCGCTACGCCGCCAAGAATCTGCCGCTCTTCACGTGGCCCGCGTGGCCCCTCGCGATCTGGGCCTTCGTGAGCTGGGCGGGACTGCGCCGCAAACCGCACATCGCGATTCCGCTGTCGGTGATCGTGCCGCTGCTCATCCTCGTGGTCGTGCAGAGCCACGAATCGAACCGGCTCTTCATGCTCGTGCTGCCCGCGCTGGCGGTGCTCGCGACCTTCGCGCTGCCCACGCTCAAGCGCGGCGCGATCAACGCGATCGACTGGTTCGCGGTGCTGAGCTTCACGATTCTCAGCACCTTCGTATGGCTCGTGTGGCTCGCGGGCATGACCGGTTTCCCGGCGCCGCTCGCGCGCAACCTCGCGCGCCTCGCACCCGGCTTCGTGCCGGAGTTCAAGATTCTCTCGTTCGTGTGCGCGGTGGCCGTTACCGTGTGCTGGATGGTGCTCGTGCGCTGGCGCGTGGCGCGCCATCCGAAGGTGCTGTGGCGCAGCGTCGTGCTCTCGAGCGGCGGCACCACGCTCATGTGGGTGCTGCTCATGACGCTGTGGCTGCCGGTCGTCAACTACAGCCGGACCTACAAGGACGTGGCCGAGCAGATCGCCGCGCACCTGCCCGCCGACTATCAGTGCATCTCGCCCGTCCGCCTCGGCGATGCACAGATCGCCACCTTCGCGTACTTCGGCAGGATGCATTTCGCGTTCAACGAGGATTGCGACGTGATCCTGCGCCAGGACACGCAGGAATACGGCGAGCCGAGCTCGATGCCGGACTACGTGTGGAAGCTCGTCTGGGAAGGCCGCCGCGTCGCCGACCGCGACGAGCGCTTCCGCCTGTACGTGCGCATCGACCGTCCGACGCCGCCGCTCAAGAAACATGTCTGGCGCAAGCGTCCGGACTGAGGCCGTGCTGACGACGACTTTCGCCGGCGACGTCCGGCGCATCGCCGCGCTCGCGTGGCCGGTGCTGGTCGGGCAACTCGCGATCATCGCGTTCGGCGTGATCGACACCGCGATGGTCGGTCGCTACTCGGCGCTCGATCTCGCCGCGCTCGGCCTGGGTTCGTCGATCTACATCTCGGTCTATATCGCTCTCACGGGCATTCTCAGCGCGCTGCAGCCCGTAGCGGCGCAGCTCTATGGCGCGCGCAAGGACACGGAAATCGGTCTCGAAGTGCGCCAGGCGTTCTGGCTCGCGCTCGTGCTGATGGCGATCGGATTTACGATCCTCTACTTTCCCGGCCCGCTGCTCGACCTCGCGCACGCGCCCGAAGCACTGCGCGAGCGCACCGTCGGCTATCTGCGGCTGCTCTCGTTCGGGCTGCCCGCGGCGCTCGCCTTTCGCATCTATAGCTCGCTCGCCAATGCCGTGGGGCGCCCGCGCCTCGTGATGTTCCTGCAAGTCGGCGCGCTCATGCTCAAGGTGCCGCTCAACACGTGGCTCATCTTCGGCGGCCTCGGCGTGCCGGCGCTCGGGGGCCCAGGCTGCGCGCTCGCAAGCACCTCGATCAACTGGGCGCTCGCCTTGTGCGCGGCCTTCGCGCTCACGCGGGTGGACGTGTTCGCACCGTTCGAAATCTTCAGGCACTTCTGCTGGCCCGAGTGGAAACGCCAGGCCGAACTGCTCAAGCTCGGCATTCCGATGGGGCTTTCGTACCTCATCGAAGTGACGTCGTACACGTTCATGGCGATCTTCATCGCACGTATGGGCACGACCACGCTCGCCGGCCATCAGATCGCCGGCAACATCGGCGCCGTGCTCTACATGACGCCGCTTTCGATCGGCGTGGCGACCTCGACGCTCGTCGCCCAGGCGCTGGGCGGCGACCGCCCGGCCGAAGCGCGCACGCTCGCGCGGCACGGCGTGGCGACGGCCGTAGCGATTGCCTGCTGCTATGGCGCGATCGTGTTCGTACTGCGGCCGCTCATCATCGGCGGCTACACGCCGGACCCTGCCGTGGCAGTCGCAGCCATGCCGCTCGTCGCCATCGTCACCTGCTACCACGTGTTCGACGCCCTGCAGATCACCACCGCCTTCGCGTTGCGCGCCTACCGGGTCGCGGTCGTGCCGACCATCATCTATGCGCTTGCGCTCTGGGGCGTGGGCCTCGGCGGCGGCTACGCGCTGGGCTTCGACGTGACCGGCACGGTGCCCGCCTGGGCGACGGGCGCGCGCGGGTTCTGGCTCGCCAACATGGCGAGCCTCCTGATTGCCGGTGCCGGACTCCTGCTTTATCTCTCGCGGGTGAGCACGCGGTTTATGAGAGAACGCGCCTAGCTCGTCGGCGTCGGAGGCGTTAGGCGGTTAGTTGCAAATGCATGCAGATCACCCGGCCTCGGCCTGCCGCGCCGCCTCCACGGTCTGTGCTGCGTGATACGACGAGCGAACCAGCGGCCCGGCCACCACCTCGCTAAATCCCATTGCCAGCCCCGCCGCGCGCAACGCGGCGAATCCGTCGGGATGCATGTAGCGCTTCACCGGCAAATGAAACCGCGACGGCGCAAGGTACTGCCCGATCGTCAGCACTTCTACGCGATGCTCGAGCAGGTCGCGCATCGTCGCGAGCAACTCCGCATCGGTTTCGCCCAGCCCCACCATCAGCCCCGACTTCGTGACGAGCGCACCGTTCGCCGCTTTCGCGCGCGCAAGCAAATCGAGCGAGCCGTGATAGTCCGCGCCCGGCCGCGCCGCGCGATACAGCGAGGGCACGGTCTCGATGTTGTGGTTGAACACGTCGGGCCACGCGTACGAAAGCGCCTCGAGCGCGCGCGGGATACGGCCGCGGAAATCGGGCGTGAGCACCTCGACGCCGATTCCCGCTACGCGCTCGCGCACCCGCGCAATGCAACGCGCGAAGTGCGACGCGCCACCGTCGCGCAAGTCGTCGCGATCGACCGAGGTGATGACGACGTGACGCAAGCCCAGCGCCGCGACCGCTGCCGCAAGGTGCGCGGGCTCGTCCTCGTCGAGCGGCGCGGGACGTCCGTGAGCGACATCGCAGAACGGACAGCGCCGCGTGCACAGCCCGCCCATGATCATGAAAGTCGCGGTGCGCTGTGCAAAGCATTCGCCGATGTTCGGGCACATCGCTTCTTCGCATACCGAATGAAGCCGATGCTCGCGCAATACGGCCGCCACGCCCGCTACGGTTTCGCTCATGAGCGGACGCGCGCGCAGCCAGGGCGGCTTCGGCAAGACCGCGTCGGCGCTGGCAGGCGGCACGATCTTCACCGGAATGCGCGCGAGCTTCTCGCGGCTGCGCAGGCCCTCCTGACCCAGCGCCGTACTCGACGAGCGGGACACTCCAGACGTGGCGGCCTCCATGCTCAGGCTCCTTCGTCGAAGAAGGCTTTGAGCAGGCGATTGACCTCCTGCGCCGCCTCCATCTGCACCATGTGCCCCTTGCCCGCAATCACCTCCACGCGCACCTGCGACGGCAAGCCCTGCGCATGGCGCGCCGGTATGATCTGGTCGACCTCACCCCAGATCACGAGCGCGCGAGGCGCGAGCGACGCCAGCCGCTCGCGGAACACGCGCCGCTGAGCGCCGCCTTCGAACGCCTGCCCGGCAATCTTGCCGAGCGCGGCCTGCACGCCTTCGAGCCGCTTGTACTTCACGAGGTCCTCGACGAGCTGACGCGTGACCAGCGCGGGATCGGCGAACAGCTTCGTCACGTGCGGCTTGAGCGCATTGCGATTGCCCGCCGCGACGAAGCCCTCGATATACGCACCATCGATCTCGCTGCCAAGGCCTGCACTCGAAATCAGCGCAAGAGAAGTCACGCGCCCGGGCGCCTGCTCGGCCACCGCCATGGCCACTGCACCGCCCAGCGAGTGCCCAACGAGATGCGCGCGGTCTATCTTCTGCGCGTCGAGGAACGCGATCACGCTTTGCGCGAGCTCGCCGAGGCTCCCGCTCTCGAGCGCCTTGCCCGACTCGCCGTGACCCGGCAGATCGAGCGCCCAGACGGTGCGCTCCGCCGCGAGATCGGTGTGATTGAAGAGCCAGTTGTTGAGATCGCCGCCGAAGCCATGGATCAGCACGACAGGCACGCCCTCGCCTTCGCCCTGCTTCAGGTAGCGCACGGTCCTGCCGCCGATTTGCGACTTTTCCGGCTGCGGTCCCGCGTCGGCGTCGCCCGCCTGCGCCGGCACGAAGTCGCGCTGGAACTCGGCCACCGCGGCGTCGATATCCGCGTCGGCCGCTTCGGCATCGGCGACCACACCAAGCAGCGCGCCCACGGGCAGCGTTTCGCCCTCCTGCGCGATCTGCCGCCGCAACACGCCTTCGAACGCGCACTCGACGCCCGACGCGATCTTGTCGGACTCCACGTCGAGCAATTCATCGCCCTTGCTGACCTTGTCGCCGGGCGACTTGAGCCAGCCGTTCACCTGGCCCTGCTCCATCGACAGGCCCCATTTGGGCATCGTGATCATGTGAATCGGCATGACTTCAGCTCCTTGCTGCGCGCGCGGCGTCGGCGATCTTCTCCGCCGAGGGGATGTAGAGGTCTTCGAGCGATGCCGCGAACGGCACAGGCGTATGCGGGGCAGTGACCATGCCGACCGGTACCTTCAGTTCCTTGAACGCCTTCTGGCCAACGAGTGCCGCAATGTCGGTCGCGATCGAGCAGCGCGGATTGGCTTCGTCCACGACCACGACCCGGCCCGTGCGGCGCGCGCTTTCGAGGATCGTTTCCTCGTCGAGCGGCGAGGTCGTACGCAGGTCGATCACGTCCGCCTCGATGCCGTCTTTCGCGAGCTTCTGCGCAGCATCGAGCGCGTAGTGCACCATGCGTCCATACGTGACGATCGTGACGTCGTCACCGTCGCGCACGATGTTGGCCTCGCCGAATGGAATCGAATAGGATTCCTCCGGAACGTCGCCCTCCATTGTGTAGAGCAGCTTGTGCTCGCAGAAGATCACGGGGTCGTTGTCGCGTATCGCCTCGATCATGAGGCCCTTGGCGTCATAGGGCGTGGCCGGGCACACGACCTTCAGCCCGGGAATATGCGTGAAGAGCGAGGTGAGCATCTGCGAGTGCTGCGCCGCCGCGCGCAGGCCCGCGCCATACATGGTGCGAATCACGACCGGCGTGACGGCCTTGCCGCCGAACATGTAGCGGAACTTCGCCGCCTGATTGAAGATCTGGTCGAAGCACACGCCCATGAAATCGATGAACATCAGCTCCGCGACCGGCCGCATGCCGCACGCCGCCGCACCCACTGCCGTGCCGATAAAACCGCCTTCCGAGAGCGGCGTATCGAGCACTCGCCCGGGGAACTTGCCGTAAAGGCCCTTTGTCACGCCGAGCACGCCGCCCCACGCGTCCTGCTCGCCTGGCGCGCCCGCGCCGCCCGCGTTGTCCTCGCCCATCACGATCACGCTTTCGTCGCGCCCCATCTCCTGGGAAAGCGCTTCGTTGATGGCCTGCGAATAGGTGATTTTCCGTGCCATTTCTGTCTCCTTGATCTGGAATCCTGATGACCTGAGTGCGCAGCGCTTAAGGGTACGACACGTACACGTCAGTGAGCAGCGCTTCGGCTGGCGGCAGCGGCGCGGCCTTGGCCTGCGTCACGGCATCGTCGATCAGCTGCTTCACTTCGGCGTCCACCTTGCGCAGATCGCCGGTACTCGCGAGTTCGGCGCGCACCACGCGCTCTTCGAAGCGCTTCAGGCAGTCTTTTTCTTCGCGCAGCTTCTGCACTTCGCCAGGGGCTCGGTAGGTTTGCGCGTCGCCTTCGAAGTGGCCGAAATAGCGCGAGAGTTTCATCTCCACGAGCGTCGGGCCGCCGCCGCTGCGGGCGCGTGCAATGGCTTCGCCCAGCGCCTCGTGTACGGCGAAGAAGTCGAAGCCGTCGACGATCACGCCCGGCATGCCGAAGCCGTTCGCACGGTCGGCGATATTGTCGGCCGCGACCGACCACGTGGAAGACGTCGCCTCGGCGTAGCCGTTGTTTTCCGCGACGAAGATCACCGGCAAGCGCCACACGGAGGCGAGATTCATCGACTCGAAGATCACGCCCTGGTTCGACGCGCCGTCACCGAAGAAGCACACGCCCACGCCGCCCGTCTTCTTCTGCTTGGCGGCGAGCGCGGCGCCGCACGTGAGCGGACCGCCTGCGCCGACGATGCCGTTTGCGCCCAGCATGCCCTTCGACAGATCGGCGATATGCATCGAGCCGCCCTTGCCCCGGCACGACCCCGTGGCCCGGCCATAGATCTCGGCCATCATCTCGCGCACGTCCACCCCCTTGGCGATGCAGTGGCCGTGGCCGCGGTGCGTGGTGGCGACATAGTCGTTATCGTTCAGATGACTCATCGTGCCGACCGCGGAGGCCTCCTCGCCCGCGTACAGGTGCACGAAGCCTGGAATTTCGCCGGTCGCGAACTCGACGTGCAAGCGTTCCTCGAACTCGCGAATCGTGCGCATCGAGCGATACGCGGTGAGCAACTGCTCCTTGTTCAACTGAACTGACATGGTTGTCTCCTGGGTGTACGACGCTTGTACCGCTCTGGATTGGCTTGCTGCGGGGAAATGCGACTGCTCCTAGTGAAAAGTGAAACCGCCGTCGACGTTCACCGACTGGCCTGTGACGTTGTCCATCGTCGCGAAGAACAGGGCGAGCCGGCCCATGTCCTCCGGCGTTTGCGCGCGGCCCTGCGGAATCAGCGTGAGCTGATGGCGCTGCCAGGACTCTTCGACGCTCTCGCCTTCTGTCTTCCATTCGTCGGAGAGCCGGTCCCACATGTACGTACGCACGATGCCCGGGCAAATCGCGTTCACGGTGATGCCCTCGCGCGCGACTTCCTTGGCGAGCGCGTTGGTGAAGCCAACCACCGCAAATTTCGACGCGCTGTAGTGCGCAAGATTCGGGAACCCTTCCTTGCCCGCGATCGAAGCGACGTTGATGATCCGCCCGCGCTTTTGCGTACGGAAATGCGGCAGTGCAGCCTTGCAGCCGAGGAACACGCCTTTCGCGTTGACGCCCATGACGAAGTCCCAGTCCCGCTCTGTTAATTCGGATACCGGACTAATTGAAATCACGCCGGCGCAGTTCACGAGAATATCGAAGCCACCGAATTCCGAAAGCGCCTGCGAGACCATCCCTTCGAGCTGGACAGCCTGGGTGACGTCGACCTTGGCGAAGGCGGCGCGTCTGCCCAGCGACCGTATCTCATCCGCAGTCGCGGCAAGCGGTTCTTCGAGCAGATCCGCGAGCAGCACGTCCGCGCCGGCTTGCGCGAGCGTGAGCGCAATGCCGCGGCCGATGCCGCGCGCGCCGCCGGTCACGATCGCGACCTGGCCTTTCAGGGGTGTGTCCATGCGATGTCTCCTTCTTTCGGTGATGCGTGGAGGAAGCAAGCCCAATCGCTATGCGCGCGCGGCGGCCTCGCGCAACAGCTGATGCGACGCCGCGTAACGCAGCGTGCGCGCGACATCGACGGTCAGCGGACCGTGCCAGTCGAGCGTCACTTCATAGCGGTCGCCGCGCGCCGGTTCGATCTCACGCTCGCCGTCGAACGCGAGCGTGCCGTGGCCCGCTTCGAGCGGCAGCGCCACGCCGACTTCGAGGCGCTGGCAGGTAAGCATCGTCAGGCGCTCGACGCGGCCCGGCGCAATCGGCGCGAGCAACGGCACGCCTGCGCCGCTGCCCTCGGGCGCGCCAGGCTGGGCGAACGTCATATGCAGGCCGTGCGCCGCATCGCGCCCGACCGGCGCCCAAGCCCCGCCGATCGACGAGAGACCGATGCCGTCGGGCGGCGCGAAGGTCAGGAAAAGTGATTCGATATCCGAACTTTCAGAAATCGCACGCGCACCGATGAACGGCTGACGCGCCACGCAAATGTCGACGAGCGCGATTTCTTCGCGCCCGCGCGACGGCCCTTCCACGCAGCGCGCGACGAGCCGCTTGTTGCGCGAAAGCGCCGACTCGGCGGGCACCGCGCCGGTCGCGACGAGCGCGCCCGCGAGGCCCGCGACGGTGGCCTCGCGCAGTTCGGGAAAGGCGTTGTTGGTGCCGGTGGAGAGCGCGAGCAGCGGCGTCGCGCCGCAATGGGCCGCGACCGCGCGATGGGTGCCGTCGCCGCCCAACACCGCGATCAGCGCAACCTCCTCTCGCACCATGTGATCGACACCGGCGTGCGTATCGGCAACGCTTTCGTCCACGAGCAGATCGACGAACACGACCTCGGGCCAGGGTTCGTGCGCGGCAATGGCCGTGTGCGTCTCGATTGCGCGCAGGAGCAGCGCGGCCACGCCGGTGTTGTCGCGCAACGTGAGCACGCGCGTCACGCCGAGCGCGCCCAGGCCTGCGAGCAGGCGCACGACCATGTTCGCCTTCTCGGCCGTGGGAAAGACGGAAGCATGCGAAGTGAGACGGCGAATGTCGCGGCCCGATGCGGGGTTGGCGATCACGCCTACAGTCACGGGCGTCGTCACGGATTTTGTCTCCTGATGGCGTCGCACCGTGCATTGCCGTGCGCCGCCTTTGCCGCCAGACTCTGCAAGCGTCATGCCAATGACGTCGAGAAAGCGCGGCGATAGCGCAGAAGGCCGCGTGACGGGGTTCCGCGCCAATTGCACGCCGTAGCGTCGGCACGAATTGCGTCGCGCGTGGCGTCTCAGCCGCCTTCTCGCATGCGCGAAGCGCCGGTCGCACCGCCAGGCGCCCGCGTGAAGGAATACGCGCATAGCCCCGCGTGGCGTGCCAGAGCGGCGACAGAACGCCCAGGTCCGCCGCGCCGAAAGGCGCGACACGAGCCGCTGAGACGATCGTCTCAGCCGTCTCGCATGCTGCGCTGCGGTGTGATCGCGCGCAAAGGATGTGCTACAAAAGACTCCCGCCGAACGCTTTCCGGTCCGACGTAACCCGACGTTACTCCGACGCTCACCGCGAGCCGTCGCCTGGAACCGCTCATGCCCTACGCCCTTGCGTCTACCCGGCACGCCGAGCGCGTGCGCGGCGCCGTAGAAGGCCGCCTGCCCGCGCCGTCCGACTCGCCGCGCCTCGTCTCGTCGTGGCAGCGCTCGTTCGAGCGCTATCAGCTGGACCCCGGCTCCGTGATCGGCCCGCGCGTGCTGAGCGCCGCCGAGCTGCGCGAGATCCGCGATCGCGAGGAGTCCTTTCTGCGCGCCTCCGGCCAGTGCCTCACGCGATTGCACGACATGGTGCGCGAGGCCGATTACTGCGTGATGCTGACCGACGCGCACGGCGTGACGATCGACTATCGCCTGGACCGGGAGCGCCGCAACGACTTCAAGCACGCGGGTCTCTATATCGGCTCGTGCTGGTCCGAGAGCGAGGAAGGCACCTGCGGCATCGCGAACGTGCTCACCGATCTCGCGCCCATCACGGTGCACAAGACCGACCATTTCCGCGCCGCGTTCACCACGCTCACGTGTAGCGCCGCGCCGATCTTCGCGCCGGGCGGCGAGCTGATCGGCGTACTCGATGCGTCGGCCGTGCAATCGCCCGACAATCGCGAGAGTCAGCGCATCGTCAACCAGCTCGTGCGCCAGAGTGCCACGCTCATCGAAGACGGCTATTTCCTGCATCGCCTCGCGTCGTGCTGGATACTCTTCGGTCACCAGAATCGCAATTACGTGGAAGCGCAGCCCGAGCTGCTGATCGCCTTCGACGAAAACGGCAACGTGGTCGCCGCAAACCGGCGCGCGCGCGAATGCATGCCGTGCCTGGACGGCCCGCGTCATATCGACGAGATTTTCGATTCGTCGCACGTGCAGTTGCGCGACATCGGGCGCATCGAAACCATCGCGGCACTGCGCCTGCGCACGAACGGCTCGATGCTGTATGCGCGCATCCGCGCGCCGCTTGGGACGAGCGGTTACGGCGGACACAGCGCACGCAGCGGCACCGGCGCGGCGCATGGCGCAATGCCACTGCGGCGCGACGCCGCCGACGCGCACGAATACGACCGCAGCGCGCTCGGCCCCTTCCTGCGCAGCGCCGACCCGCGCGTGGCCGAAAACGCGCGCATCGCGCAGCGCGTGGCGGGCAAGCGCCTGCCGATCCTGCTGCTCGGCGAAACCGGCGCCGGCAAGGAGGTGTTCGCGCGCGCCATCCACGACGCCAGCGCGCGACGCAATCGGCCGTTCATCGCGGTGAATTGCGGGGCGCTGCCCGAGTCGCTGATCGAGAGCGAGCTGTTCGGCTATGCGCCGGGCGCGTTCACGGGTGCGCGCCGGCACGGCGCACGCGGCAAGATCGTGATGGCCGATGGCGGCACGCTCTTTCTCGACGAAATCGGCGACATGCCGCTCGCGCTGCAGACCCGCCTTTTGCGCGTGCTGGCCGAGGGCGAAGTCCTGCCGCTCGGGAGCGAAACGCCGATGCGCGTCGATATCGACGTGGTCTGCGCAACGCACCGGGACCTCGCGCAGATGGCCGGCGCGGGCGCATTCCGCGACGATCTCTACTATCGCCTGAGCGGCGCGGTGCTCACGCTGCCGCCGCTGCGCGAGCGGCGCGACATCGCGATCCTCATCGACACGGTCTTCGCGGAAGAAGCGCAGGCCGCCGGCCGGCCGCTCGCACTCGACGCCACGCTCGCGGCGCGGCTCGCGAAGTTCGCGTGGCCCGGCAACCTGCGGCAACTGCGCAATGCGATGCGTTACGCATGCGCCGTCTGCGACACCGTGCTGGTCGAAGCGCGGCACCTGAGCGGCGACCTCGCGGCGCGCCTGCCGCCACTCGCAGCGCCGGCCGCATCCGGCTGCCCAGCCGGCATTCCGCCAGCGTCGCCGCTCTCCGACGAGGACGAGCGCGCACGCATCGTCGCGGCGCTCACGGCGCACCGCTGGCGTCCGAACGCCGCCGCACTGGCACTGGGCATTTCGCGCGCGACGCTCTACCGGCGCATGGCGAAGCTCGCCATCGTCGGGCCCCATCGCGTTTGAGCCGGATTGCGCTGACTTCCGCGCGTTTCGCGTCGCCAGAGTGCACAGAAGTATTAAATATTGTGCGGCGCGATTTACTTGCCACACTCCGGCCGGTATAAATCGAGCGCTCGCGATCCACAGATACGCCATCTGGCCTATTCTTGTACCGCAGCCCCCTCCGCTGGATGCGTCGTCCGTTCCCGGCTCACTGAAAATGCCCTCAATGGAGTGATTGCCATGCTCAAGAAGCTGCTGATGCTCTTCCTCGCAATCGGCCTGTCGCTGTCCGCCGTGCTCGCCGCAGCCGTGGAAGTGAACACCGCCGACGAAACCGCGCTCGAATCGGTCAAGGGCATCGGCCCCGTCCATGCCAAGGCGATCATCGACGAACGCACGAAGAACGGCCCGTTCAAGGATGCCGACGACCTGGTGAACCGCGTCAAGGGCATTGGCCCGAAGTCGGTGCAGAACCTCGAGGCGGCGGGGCTCACGATCAACGGCTCCTCGGCGCCGCCCGCGGGCAAGACGGCTAGCGCGAAGAGCGGCAAGAGCGCCGCTGCCACGAGCGCCGCGCCCGCTGCGACCACGGCCAATCCGATGACGGCGCAGACGCCGGCGGCCGCGACCACGGCGCAAGCCGCCTCGGACACGGCCGCCGGCAAGTCGAAGCACAAGAGCAAGAAGGACAAGACGGCCGCCGCTGCCAGCGCGCCCGAAGCGGGCTCCGCTGCGGCAACTCCGGCCACGGCATCCGATACGAAGGCGAAAAAGCCCAGGAAGTCGAAGAAAGACAAGGCCGCGTCCGCTGCGGCCGCTTCCGGCGCCTGATTGCCGCCACCGTCCGGCGCGCGCAAGCCGTGCACTGGATCTCGAAAACGCGGCGCCACCCTCGCGTGCGCCGTCCGACTTACCGGCCGCGTCCCCGTCGCGGCCATCACCCAGAGAGATCGTCATGAGTCTGCTAGATACCCTCGGTTCCCTGCTCGGTTCGCAGTCGCAACAGCAAGGCGGCGGCCAGGCCCAGCTCCTCGCCGCGGCGATGGAGTTCGTCAACAACCAGCCCGGCGGGCTGAACGGCCTCATCGAGAAGTTCCAGCAAGGCGGCCTCGGCGACATCGTGCAGTCGTGGGTCGGCAACGGCGAGAATCAGCCTGTTTCGGCGGATCAGCTGCACAACGTGCTCGGCTCGGACGTCGTCTCGGGTCTCGCGCAGAAGGTCGGCATGCAGCCCGACCAGGTGAGCGGGCTGCTCGCCCAGGTGCTGCCGCACGTGGTCAACGCGGGCACGCCGACCGGCGAAGTGCCGCAAGGCGGCCAGATCAACACCGAAAGCGTGCTCGGCACGCTTGGTGGGCTGGCGTCGCTGCTCGGCGGCGGCAACAAGCAGGCATGAGCGCCCATTAGCGCTTCCTTGCAGGCATGAAAAAAGGGCAGCGGATCACTCCGCTGCCCTTTTCGTTTCGGCTCAGTGCGCCGCCTGCCGGCGCGCGCCTCAGCCGAGGTTTCTACTCGCGTTAGTGCACCACGCGCTCGAACACGAACTTGCCGTCGTGCACGCCGACCGGGATGACATCCTTCGGCCCGAACTTGCCCGCGAGGATCAGCTTGGCGACCGGGTTCTCGATCTCCTGCTGGATCGCGCGCTTGAGCGGCCGTGCGCCGAACAGCGGGTCGTAGCCGACCTTGGCGATCTGGCTCAGCGCCTCGTCCGACACCACGAGCTCCATGTCGAGCTTCTCCAGACGCTCGCGCAGACGCTGCAGCTGGATCTTCGCAATCGACTCGATATTCGAGCGATCGAGCGCATGGAACACCACGACCTCGTCGATCCGGTTCAGGAACTCGGGGCGGAACTGCTGCTTCACTTCGTTCCACACGGCGTCCTTCACCGCTTCCTGCGGCTCGCCCGCCATCGCCTGAATGAGGTGCGAACCGAGATTCGACGTCATCACGATTACGGTGTTCTTGAAGTCGACGGTGCGGCCCTGGCCATCGGTCATGCGGCCGTCGTCGAGCACTTGCAGCAGCACGTTGAACACGTCCGGGTGCGCCTTTTCGACTTCGTCGAGCAGGATCACGCTATACGGCTTGCGACGCACGGCCTCGGTCAGATAGCCGCCCTCTTCGTAGCCCACGTATCCCGGCGGCGCGCCGATCAAACGCGCCACACTGTGCTTCTCCATGAACTCGCTCATGTCGATGCGGATGAGGTGATCTTCCGAATCGAACAGGAAGCCCGCCAGCGCCTTGCACAGCTCGGTCTTGCCCACACCCGTCGGCCCGAGGAACAGGAACGAGCCGTACGGCCGGTTCGGGTCCGAGAGACCGGCGCGCGAGCGGCGAATCGCGTCGGCGACGGCGGTAATGGCCTCGTCCTGACCCACCACGCGCTCGTGCAGCTTCTCTTCGATCTGCAGCAGCTTTTCGCGCTCGCCCTGCATCATGCGCGAAACGGGAATGCCGGTCGAACGCGACACGACCTCCGCGATTTCCTCGGCGCCCACGAGCGTGCGCAGCAGGCGCAAGCGCGTGGGGTTGTTCTGCTCGTTCGCCTCCGCGAGCGTCACCTGCTTGAGCTGCGCTTCGAGCTCCGGCAGCTTGCCGTACTGCAGTTCCGCGACCTTCTCGAGCTTGCCTTCGCGCTGGAAGCGATTGATCTCCGCGCGCACGCGGTCGATCTCTTCCTTGATCTGCGCGCCGCCCTGCACCGCGGCCTTCTCGGTGGTCCAGATCTCTTCGAGATCCTTATATTCGAGGCTCAGCCGGTCGATCTCTTCCTCGATCAGCTGCAGACGCTTTTGCGACGCTTCGTCCTTTTCCTTCTTGACGGCCTCGCGCTCGATCTTCAACTGGATCAGGCGGCGATCGAGCTTATCCATTGCTTCGGGCTTCGAATCGATTTCCATCTTGATCTTCGAAGCTGCTTCGTCGATCAGGTCGATGGCCTTGTCCGGCAGGAAACGGTCGGTGATGTAGCGATGCGAGAGTTCCGCCGCCGCGACGATAGCCGGGTCGGTGATCTCCACGCCGTGGTGCAGCTCGTACTTCTCCTTCAGGCCGCGCAGGATCGCGATGGTCGCCTCGACCGACGGTTCATCGACGAGCACCTTCTGGAAGCGGCGTTCGAGCGCGGCGTCCTTTTCGATGTACTTGCGATACTCGTCGAGCGTGGTCGCGCCGATGCAGTGCAGCTCGCCGCGCGACAGCGCCGGCTTGAGCATGTTGCCCGCGTCCATCGCGCCTTCGGCCTTGCCGGCGCCGACCATCGTGTGAATTTCGTCGATGAAGACGATGGTCTGCCCTTCGTCCTTGGCAATGTCGTTGAGCACGGCCTTCAGGCGCTCTTCGAACTCGCCGCGATATTTCGCGCCCGCGAGCAGTGCGGCCATGTCGAGCGAGAGCACGCGCTTGCCCTTGAGCGTTTCGGGCACTTCGCCGTTGACGATGCGCTGCGCGAGGCCTTCGACGATTGCCGTCTTGCCCACCCCCGGTTCGCCGATCAGCACCGGATTGTTCTTGGTGCGGCGTTGCAGGATCTGGATCGAGCGGCGGATTTCGTCGTCGCGGCCGATCACGGGGTCGAGCTTGCCCGAACGCGCGCGCTCGGTCAGATCGATGGTGTACTTCTTGAGCGCTTCACGCTGGCTCTCGGCGTCCTGGCTGTGCACCTGCGCGCCGCCGCGCACCGCGACGATCGCGGCTTCGAGCGCCTTGCGCGTCAAGCCGTGCTGGCGAGCAAGACGACCCGCCTCGCCCTTGTCTTCGGACACGGCGAGCAGGAACATCTCGCTCGCGATATACGTGTCGTTGAGCTTCTGCGCTTCCTTGTCGGCCTGATTGAGCAGCCCCGTGAGTTCGCGGCCGATCTGCACGTTGCCGTCGGTGCCCTGCACCTGCGGCAAGCGGTTGATGGCGTCGTTCAGCGCGTTCTGCAGCGCCTGGACCTGCACGCCCGCACGCGACATGAGCGAGCGCGCGGAGCCGTCCTGCTGCGCGACGAGCGCAGCCAGCAGGTGAACGGGTTCGATGTACTGGTTATCGTGGCCCACCGCGAGGCTTTGCGCGTCGGCGATGGCTTCCTGGAACTTGGTGGTGAGTTTGTCGATTCTCATTTGATGCGAGACCTCCAGATTTCTAGACTGTCACCAAATTTGAGGGGGGACGCGCCGGTTTCAAGCGCTCTGGCGTCATTTTTTCCGATTTTTGCGATTCAGGCGCGGGTAGCGTCCGTCTACCGTTGCTGCCGCGGCGTGAGAAAACGGGGAAGAATGCGAGGCGGCCGCTGCCGCGCGAGGCAGCGCGTCACGGCTGAACGCCGCGACTCGTAGGGGAAGAAAAACGAAGAGGTGACGCTGACGCGCGCTTCAATGCTCGCGCGAAGACGCGGAGCGAGCCGCCTGGGCGCGCGGCATGAACTGGATCGGCGCGAGGCCGAGCAACCCGGTCAGTTCGCCTGCAGGCTGGGCCAGTTCGCCGATGGTATGGCAGTCGAGTTCCGCGAGAAACGCATCGCGCGCCGCGGCCAGCGCGTGCTTGAGTCGGCATTGCGGCTCGATGACGCAGCTGCGCCGGTCGCCATGTTCGTCCGGAAAGCAGCCGACGAGCGAGAAGTCGCTCTCTGTCTCACGGACAACGGCGCCAACGCTCAGATCGAGCGACGCCGGTGCGAGCCGCAAGCCGCCATTGCGTCCGCGAACGGTGTCGACCCAGCCGAGTTCGCCCAGGCGCTGCACCACTTTCATCAGATGATTCTTCGAAACGCCGTAGGCGTCCGAGATCTCCTGGATCGTGGCCAGGCTGTCGCGACGCAGCGCGAGATACAGCATCACGCGCAAGGAATAGTCGGTGTAGTCGGTCAGTCTCATGGCGATCGCAATGACAGAGAGGGTGCAGGTGACAGAACCCATACAATAACATGCAGTTAGCATGCAGGTTTTGCCTGGACTGAGTATCATTGTCACTCCGATGGACGCTTCGCAGCGCTTGGCAGCTTGCATGCGGCCCGTTGTCGCATCGTGCCGGCGCCCCGCCGCCGACTACACTCCAGGCACTTCAGGCATCACCCAGGCCCCAAATGACTCGCCCCGACACCCCTCCCGCTGCCGCGCTGCACGCCCGGCCAACTGAAGAAAACATCCGCGAACTCGTCTACGCGTTCTACGACCGCGTGCGCGACGACGCCATGCTCGGCCCGGTGTTCGACGGCGTGCTCGCTGGACGTTGGGACGAACATCTGCCCAAGATGTGCCGCTTCTGGTCGAGCCTCGTGCTCGGCACCAAAAGCTACCGCGGCAACGTGCAGCAGGCGCACGATCCGGTGCCTGGCGTCGAGCCGCAGCATTTCAGCCGCTGGCTCTATCTTTTCCTCGATACGGTTCAGGGTCGCTACGAGCCCGCGGCAGCGGTGCAGTTCATGGAACCCGCGCTGCGTATCGCGCAAAGCCTGCAACTGAGTCGCTTTGGCTGGGACTACACGATTCCACCCGAGCAACAGGCGATTCTCGATCGCGTGGCGCCTCGCAGGCGCCACGCCGGGCACGGTCATGACTTGCCAACGCGCCCGACCGGCGAGCCGTTTCCGGCCCGTTTCGTCGGCCGCCAGATGGATGTCGGCGAGAACACGCCCGCGGAGTGAGCGCATCTGCTTCAAGCGGTATATCCGAATCGGCGGTTAGTTGCGTTAAATAGGGGCGCGGGTGAGCTGAATCCGTCCCTTCGCCCCTGCGGACGAGCGCCTAGCTGGATTCCCGCGACGCATTCCCCGAGGCCCCCCCCCAGCGCGCCAGCGCCTTATCGTCACTCTCGCGGGCATCGACCCAGCGCGCGCCCCGCTCCGTCTCTTCCTTCTTCCAGAACGGCGCCTCGGTCTTGAGGTAGTCCATGACGAACTCGCAGGACGCGAACGCGTCGCCGCGATGCTTCGAGGTCGTCGCGACCAGCACGATCTGGTCGAGCGGCGCGAGCTTGCCCACCCTGTGCACGATCAGCACCTCGATGCCGGCCCAGCGTCGTTGTGCATCGTCGACGATCGCCTCCAGCGCCTTCTCGGTCATGCCCGGATAGTGCTCGAGTTCGAGCGAGGCGATCGTGCTGCCGTCGTTCAGATCGCGCACCGTGCCGACGAAGCACGCCACCGCACCGATCGCCGGATTGCGCGCGCGCAGTTGCGCAACTTCGGTGGTGAGATCGAAATCTTCCGTTTGTACGCGCACGGGCATCGTGAGTCTCCTGTGGCGCTCAGCCGCCCGTCACCGGCGGGAAAAAGGCGACTTCGCAGCCCTCGGTGATACGCGTGCGCGGATCCGTCATCACGTGATTGCAAGCCATGCGCAGCGCGCGGCCTTCCGCCAGCGTCTCGGCCCACACACCGCCGCGCGCACGCAGCCAGCCGCGCACATCGCCGACCGTCACGATGGCATCTGGCAGCGTGACCGTTTCGTCCGCGACGCCTAACGCCTCGCGCACACTCGCAAAAAATTTCAACTGGATCTTCATCGCTCGAGGCTTTTCAGTACAGCAATTCGGTGAACGGAATAAAGCGCACGGTCTCGCCGGCGCTGATCGCATGATTGGGCGGATTGTCGATGAGACCGTCGCCCCAGACCGTGGAGGTGAGGACCGCGGAACTCTGGTTCGGGAACAGGTCCAGACCGCCAGCCGGGTTCACGCGCGCTCGCAGGAATTCGTTGCGGCGGTCGCTCTTCGCCTGGGTGAAGTCGGCGCGCAGCGAGAGCGCGCGCGGGCTCACCTGCGTCGCGCCCGCAAGGCGCAGCAGGAACGGACGAACGAACAACAGAAAGGTGACGAAACTCGACACCGGGTTGCCCGGCAAGCCGATGAAAAACGCCTCGCCGGTTTCCGCGTCCGCCGCCCCCTGCGTCCGACGCACCGCGCCGAACGCGAGCGGCTTGCCCGGCTTCATCGCGATCTGCCACAGGTTGATGCGCCCTTCGGCCTCGACGGCGGGCCGCACGTGATCCTCCTCCCCGACCGAGACACCGCCCGAAGTGAGGATGAGGTCGTGGCCAGCGGCCGCCTCGCGCAGCGTCGCGCGCGTGAGCTCGAGCTGGTCCGGCACGATGCCGTAGTCGGTGACTTCGCAGCCGAGATTGCGCAAGAGGCTCGTGAGCGTGAAGCGGTTCGAGTTGTAGATCGCGCCGGGTTTGAGCGGCTCGCCGGGCATCGTCAGTTCGTCGCCGGTGAAGAACACCGCGACCTTCACGCGGCGCACGACGGTGAGCGTGGCGCACCCCACCGACGCCGCGAGCCCGAGTGCCGCCGGCGTGAGGCGCGTGCCCGCCGGCAGGATCACCGTATTCTTGCGGATATCGGCGCCCTGCGCCGTGATCCATTCGCCCGCCTTGGGCGTGTGCACAAAGGTGACGGCGCCTTGCGCGGCCTCGGTCTGCTCCTGCATCACCACGGCGTCTGCGCCCGGCGGCACCGTCGCGCCCGTGAAGATGCGCGCGGCCGTGCCTGCCGCGAGCGGTTGTGGCGCGTGGCCCGCGGCAATGCGCTGCGAAACCGGCAGACGGCGGCTGCCTTGCGCGAGATCGGCCACGCGCACCGCGTAGCCGTCCATTGCGCTCGTATGCATCGGCGGCACGTCGAGCGGCGAGACGACGTCTGCGGCGAGCACGCGGTTCAGCGCGTCGAACGTCGAAATCGTTTCGGCACCGGCGAGCGGCTTCGCCGCGGCAAGCAGCGTGGCGAGGGCGTCGGCAGTGGAGAGCATCGGCGCGCGCGGTGCGGGCGCCGGCGCAGCGGAAGACGGGGACGTAGGCGTGGACATCGAGGTCGTCTCGGACGTGGCCGGCGGGGCCGCCAGCAGCGGTTGGTCTGTCGTTATTGTAGCGGCGCGACCGGCGCGCCGTGCCTTATGCCGTGGATATCCCTGGCGCGCAATGCCTGCGAGTGCGCAGGCCCGGCTGAAGTGATGCAGCGCGCGGGTGCGATCGACCCGCCGACGCGTAAAAGCCGATGCGATGTCCACGCGCCGGGACCGCGAACCGATCCGGCCCCGGCTGCGTCCATCAGTGCGCCGTGTGCGCGGCGATATAGTCCTTCACGCGCTGCGCGTCGGCAGGCACGACTTCGAAGCGCTGCGGCAGCGCCTCGAGGCCTTCGAACGCCGCCGGACGCTCCGGCTCGCGGTCCAGCGCTTCGCGGATCGTCTCGCCGAATTTCACCGGCTGCGCGGTTTCGAGCACGATCATCGGCACACCGGGCTGCAGGTGTTCGCGGGCGACCTTCACGCCGTCGGCCGTATGGGTGTCGATCATCGTCTTGTAGCGCGAGTAGATGTCGCGAATCGTGGCGATGCGGTCGTCGTGGCTGCTGCGGCCCGAAACGAAGCCGAACTGCTTCACGCGCACGAAGTCGCCGCTCGCCACGAGATCGAAACCGCCCTTCTCCTCGACGTCGCGGAACAACTGCGTCACGCGCGCCGGATCGCGGCCCAGCAAGTCGTAGACGAAGCGCTCGAAATTCGACGCCTTCGAGATGTCCATGCTCGGGCTCGTCGTGTGATACGTCTCGGCCGAGCCGCGCACGCGGTAAATGCCGGTGCGGAAGAACTCGTCGAGCACGTCGTTCTCGTTGGTCGCGACCACGAGCTTTTCGATCGGCAGACCCATCATGCGCGCGATATGGCCCGCGCACACGTTGCCGAAGTTGCCCGAGGGCACCGTGAACGAGACGCGCTCGTCGTTCGACTTCGTCGCCGCGAAGTAGCCGGCGAAGTAGTACACGACCTGGGCCACGACGCGCGCCCAGTTGATCGAGTTGACCGTGCCGATCTTCTGCTGCGACTTGAACGCGTGGTCGTTCGAAACGGCCTTGACGATGTCCTGGCAGTCGTCGAACACGCCTTCCACGGCCAGATTGAAGATGTTCGGGTCCTGCAGGCTGAACATCTGCGCCGTCTGGAACGCGCTCATCTTCTTGTGCGGCGACAGCATGAACACGCGCACGCCCTTCTTGCCACGCATCGCGTATTCCGCCGCGCTGCCGGTGTCGCCCGACGTCGCACCGAGAATGTTCAGCTCCTGGCCGGCCTTCGCGAGCGCGTACTCGAACAGGTTGCCGAGCAGCTGCATCGCCATGTCCTTGAACGCGAGCGTCGGACCGTTCGAGAGTTCGAGCAGCGAGAGCGGCGCGCCGTTTTCCTCGCCGAGCGTGGTGAGCGGCGTGATCTTGCTTGCGTCTTCGCCATGGCGCACGTTGCGGTACGTCTCGCCCGTGTAGGTGCGGCGCGTGATGTCGCGCAGATCGTCGGCCGGAATGTCACCCGCGAACTTCGAGAGGATCTCGAACGCGAGGTCCGCGTACGAAAGGCCGCGCCAGCGCGCCAGTTCTTCCTTGCTGATCTGCGGATACCCGGCCGGCAGATACAGGCCGCCGTCGCGCGCGAGGCCGCCCAGCAGGATGTCGGAAAACGAATGATGCTCGCCGGCGCCCGCGCCGCGCGTAGATACGTAATTCATAGCCCTTGCCTTAGTTCAGTCCTTCCATACGCAGCTTCGTGACCTGCGACTTCACCGTCGCGAGCTTTTCGATCTGCGCGATCGCCGCGTTGACGTTCTTCTCGATCGTCTCGTGCGTGATCAGGATGATGTCGGTTTCCGCCTTGCCTTGCGCGTCGACCTGCTCCGCTTCCTTTTGCAGCAGCGCGTCGATCGAGATGCCGCTGTCCGCGAGGATGCGCGTGATGGCCGCCATCACGCCGGTCTGGTCCGCCACGCGCAGGCGCAGGTAGTAGCCGCTCGTGACTTCGTCGATCGGCAGGATCGGCGTGTTCGAGAGGCTGTCCGGCTGGAACGCCAGATGCGGCACGCGGTGCTCGGGGTCGGCCGTGTGCAGACGCGTCACATCGACGAGATCGGCCACCACGGCGGATGCCGTCGGCTCCGCGCCCGCGCCCTTGCCGTAGTAGAGCGTCGTGCCGACCGCGTCGCCGTGCACGACCACGGCGTTCATTGCGCCTTCCACGTTCGCGAGCAGGCGCTTGGCCGGAATCAGCGTGGGATGCGTGCGCAGCTCGATGCCGCGATCGGTGCGGCGCGCGATGCCGAGCAGCTTGATGCGATAGCCCAGTTCTTCCGCGTACTTGATGTCGATGGCGTCGAGCTTGCTGATGCCTTCCACATAGGCTTTGTCGAACTGCACGGGCACGCCGAACGCGATCGCGCTCATGATCGTCGCCTTGTGCGCGGCGTCCACGCCTTCGATGTCGAAGGTCGGATCGGCTTCGGCGTAGCCCAGTTCCTGCGCGGCTTTCAATGCGGTCGCGAAGTCGAGCCCGCGCTCGCGCATTTCCGAGAGGATGTAGTTCGTCGTGCCGTTGATGATGCCGGCGATGTACTGGATGCGGTTGGCCGTGAGGCCTTCGCGCAGCGCCTTGATGATGGGGATGCCGCCCGCCACCGCCGCCTCGAACGCGACCATCACGCCCTTGGCGCGCGCCGCTTCGAAGATCTCGGTGCCGTGCACCGCCAGCAGCGCCTTGTTCGCGGTGACGACATGCTTGCCGCTGGCAATGGCGCGCAGCACGAGATCCCTCGCGAGCGTCGTGCCGCCGATCATTTCGGCGACGATCGAAATCGCGGGATCGTCGACCACGGCGTTGAAGTCGGTCGTCAGCTCGACGCTCCCGGCTTCACTGCCGAGCGCCGTCGTGGCCTTGGCCGGGTTGCGCACGGCGATGCGCGCCACCTCGATGCCGCGGCCCGCGCGGCGTTTGATTTCTTCCTGGTTGCGGCGCAGTACCGTGAAGGTGCCGCTGCCCACCGTGCCGAAGCCCAAGAGACCTACTTTGATCGGATCCATGCAGCGTGTGTTCGTCCAAGTGTTTGAAAAGGGGATGCGTGTGACTGGCTCAGGTGCCGTGCCGCTGGCGATAACCGTCGAGGAAGCGCGCGATGCGGTTGATCGAATCGGTCAGGTCGTCGACGTTCGGCAGGAACACCACGCGGAAGTGGTCCGGCTGCTTCCAGTTGAAGCCCGTGCCCTGCACGAGCAGCACGCGCTCCTGCAAGAGCAGATCGAGGATGAACTGCTGGTCGTTCTCGATCGGATAGAGCTTCGGGTCGAGGCGCGGGAACATGTAGAGCGCCGCTTCCGGCTTCACGCAGGTCACGCCCGGGATGGCCGTGAGCATGTTGTACGCCAGTTCGCGCTGGCGATAGAGGCGCCCGCCCGGCTGGATCAGCTCGTTGATGCTCTGGTAGCCGCCCAGCGCCGTCTGGATCGCGTACTGGCCCGGCACGTTCGCGCACAGGCGCATCGAGGCGAGAATGCCGAGACCTTCCGTGTAGTCCTTCGAGCGGCGGCGGTTTTCCCCCGTCATGCCCGAGAGGAACATCCAGCCCGCGCGGTAGCCGCACGCGCGATAGCTCTTCGACAGGCTGTTGAGCGTGACGGTGATCACGTCTTCCGAGAGCGAGCCGAGCGCCGTGTGCGTCTTGCCGTCGTAGATGATCTTGTCGTAGACCTCGTCGGCGAACAGGATCAGGCCGTGCTCGCGCGCGATCGCAACGAGCCCGCGCAGCAGGTCGTCCGAATAAAGCGCGCCGGTCGGGTTGTTCGGGTTGATGACGACGATCGCGCGCGTGTTCGGCGTGATCTTCGAGCGGATGTCGTCGAGGTCGGGCATCCACGCGTTCGACTCGTCGCAGATGTAGTGCACGGGCGTGCCGCCCGAAAGGCTCACCGCCGCCGTCCACAGCGGATAGTCGGGCGCGGGCAGCAGCACTTCGTCGCCGTCGTTCAGGAGCGCCTGCATGGCCATCACGATCAGTTCGGACGCGCCGTTACCGATGTAGATGTCGTCGAGCTCGACGCCCTTGATGCCCTTTTGCTGCGCGTAATGCATGATCGCCTTGCGCGCGGCGAACACGCCCTTCGAATCCGAATAGCCCGAGGAGCCCGGCAGGTTCAGGATCATGTCCTGAATGACTTCGTCGGGCGCGTCGAAACCGAACGGCGCGAGATTGCCGATGTTCAGCTTGATGATGCGGTGGCCTTCTTCTTCGAGGCGCTTCGCGTGCTCGAGCACCGGCCCGCGGATGTCGTAGCAAACGTTCTGCAGCTTGTTGGATTTGAGAATCGGTTTCACGGCGGGCTATCGGTTATCGGTCAGTAAAGCGGTCAGAGAATCAGTCAGGGCGTCAGAGGCGAGTAAGACGCGGTAAAAGGGCTGGAACAGGCTGAAATGCCGTCGACCGGCCGGCGGATGGCGCCTTGGTGGACAGGACATGCAAGGGAGCCGGAGGGGCGCCCCCGGCGGGACAAAAGCCGTGCACGATTGCGTGGGGAGCACCGGGCGCACGCGCGACGCTTCGCAAAGCGTGCGCTGGCCGACCCGACTACCCCAAAACCGCCCCAGCAGCTTGTGGCTGCCCTCGCCCGATGCGCGGATGGCGCGCGTAGCGGCCTGCCGGCGCGGTCTACCCGCGGGCGCCGCCGCAGCGGCGGCTAAAAAGCTATAATTTAGCGGATTTTGACCAACTTCCGCAATGCGCAATCGGCCACGAGGCGGGTCGCGAAGCGGGTGACACGGCGGGCTGCAAGGCGGTTCGCCGAGGCGGGCGGCGGCACAGGATATGCGCCCCTCGCTTGCGCACCCGACCTGCCCTTACCCCGGAACCCCGTTTTGAAATTACACCAGGACTCCAGCGCCGCGCTGAACACCGTGACCGGTTACGGCGCCGACTACGTCGAAGTGAACCTCGAACGCCATACGGGCAGCATCATCGTGATGCCCGAATCGCCGGTCACCCCCTGGCCGGTGCAGTCGTTCGACGCCCTCACGCCCGAACTCTTCGAGCTGCTTCTCCCGCTGAACCCCGAAGTGGTCGTCTTCGGCAGCGGGGAGCGGTTGCGCTTTCCGCATCCGCGCCTGACCGCGGCGCTCGCCAGGAAGCGCATCGGTGTGGAGGCGATGGACTTCAAGGCCGCCTGCCGCACCTACAACATCCTCATGGCCGAAGGCCGCCGTGTGGCGGCCGCGCTTCTGATCGAAAGCTGACGCCCCTTAAGCTTGCCATCAGGTCGCCGCGCGGCGGCGTAGTACACTTGCGCGCCGAGTGCGTAGCGCGCGCCCCGGACCCGGCCGCACACCGCGCGCGGCCAGCGCGCGCTTCGCACCCCGACCGCAACGACTGCAACAAGAACAGGCTGAAACCCATGAACGATACGCCATCGAGGCTACCGCTCAACCGCAGCGCGATCCTGCTACTGATCCTCGCCCTCGCCGTGATCTGGTTCCTGCCGCTCGGCTGGCGCCACCTGCTGCCGAGCGACGAAGGCCGCTACGCCGAAATGGCGCGCGAAATGCTCGCGAGCGGCGACTGGATCACGCCGCGCTACAACGACTACAAGTACTTCGAAAAGCCGCCGCTGCAAACCTGGATGAACGCGCTCACCTTCGCGTGGTTCGGCATCGGCGAGTGGCAGGCGCGCCTCTACACGGCGCTCACCGGCTTCGCGGGCGTGCTGCTGATCGGCTTCACCGGCGCGCGCGTGTTCAACGCCGCCACGGGCTTCTTCGCCGCGGTCGTGCTCGCCTGCGCGCCGTACTGGAACCTGATGGGCCACTTCAACACGCTCGACATGGGCCTGGCATTCTGGATGCAGCTCACGCTGTGCGCGCTGCTGCTCGCCCAGCGCCCGACCCTGCCCAAGGCGAACGCGCGCCTGTGGATGTGGGTGTGCTGGGCCGCCATGGCGATGGCGGTGCTGTCCAAGGGCCTCGTCGGCCTGATCCTGCCAGGCGCCGTGCTGGTGCTCTATACGGCGATTTCGCGCGACTGGGCGCTCTGGAAGCGCCTCTATCTCGTGAGCGGTCTGATCGTCTTCTTCGCGATCGTGTCGCCGTGGTTCATCCTCGTGCAGCAGCGCAATCCCGAGTTCTTCAACTTCTTCTTCATCGTCCAGCAGTTCCAGCGCTACCTCACGCCCGCGCAGAACCGCCCCGGCCCGTTCTACTACTTCGTGCCGGTCATGCTGGTGGGCTTCCTGCCGTGGCTTTCGGTGAGCGTGCAGAGCGTGCGCCATGCGCTGCGCGCGCCGCGCCAGCCCAACGGGTTCTCGCCCGTCATGCTGATGCTCGTGTGGACGGTGTTCATTTTCCTGTTCTTCAGCGCCTCGCACTCGAAGCTCGTCTCCTACGTCCTGCCGATCGCGCCGCCCGTGGCGCTCATCATCGGCATGTATCTGCCGGTCATGACGCGCGCCCAGTGGAACAAGCACCTCGCGGGCTACGCGGTGTTCGCCGTCGCGCTGATGGCGGGCTCGTTCGTGCTCACGCGGCTTGGCGACGCGCGCAATCCCAACGCGCTCTACCGCGAGTTCCAGGTCTGGGTGTTCGCCGCGGCCGCGGTGGCCTTCGTCGTCACCATGGTCGGCCTGCGCCTGAACCGCGCGAAACGCACGCCCGAAACCGGTGCGCGCGCGCCAGCGGTTGCGCTCGGCACCGCGTGGCTGCTGCTCGCGACCATTGCGGGCACGGGCCACGACGTGTTCGGCACGCTGAGTTCCGGCGCGCCGCTCGCGCCCGCTGTGCGCGCCGCCATTGCGAAGTTGCCGCCCGACACGCCGTTCTACTCGGTGGGCGTACTCGACCATACGATGCCTTTCTACGTGCGCCATACGATGACGATGGTCGAGGTCACCGACGAACTGGCCTTCGGCATCTCCGAGGAGCCGCAAAAATGGGTGCCGACCATTGCCGACTGGGAGGCGCGCTGGAAGTCCGACCGCTATGCGCTCGCGCTGCTTCCCGTGAAGCGCTACGAAGAGCTGGCCGCGCAGGGCCTGCCGATGCAGGTTGTCGCGCGCGACGCGCGGCGCGTGATCGTTGAAAAGCCGCAATCCTGAGCGCTTCCTGGCCCCGATTGACGCATGGGCGATAATCGGGCCGGGCCGCGCCGGTGCGCGGCGGCCCGGGCTGGCCTGAACGGCACGACCGGCCTGCGCAGCCCGGGCTCCCGCCCCAACCCGACAACCCGTTGAACTACCCTTTCCGATGAATCCGATTTCCCTCATCTGCATCCTCGCCGGCGTCGGCCTCAACGCCTGCGCGCAACTGTTGCTGAAAGCGGGTGTCAATGCCGTTGGACACTTCGAATTCAGCCGTGCGAACATCTTGCCCATTGGCCTGAAGCTCGCGACGCAAGTGCCGATTCTCGGCGGCCTCACCTGCTACGTGTTCAGCGTGGTCGTGTGGATCGTCGGGCTCTCGCGCGTGGACGTCTCGATCGCCTACCCGATGCTCTCGCTCGGCTACGTGGTCAACGCGTTCGCGGCGTGGTATCTGTTCGGCGAGGTGCTGAGCGTGCAGCGGCTCGTGGGCATCGGCATCATCCTGATCGGCGTGTTCGTGCTGGCGCGCAGCTGACGCGCCGCGGCGCGCTGTGGCGCGCGTGGAGAGGCCGCTTGCAGCGCGGCATATTGCGCCCATATAAGTATTTCGTAAGATGCGCCGCGGCGGCCTTGCCGCCCGGCCCCCACTTTCTGACGAGCAAAGAGCAAAGCACTCATGACCCAGTCATCCCCGCAGTCGACCCTTCCGTTCCTGCCGTTCGTGCGTCCCGAAATCGACGAGGAAACCATCCAGGGCGTCGCCGACGTACTGCGTTCGGGCTGGATCACGACCGGCCCGCAGAACCAGGCGTTCGAAGCGGCGCTCTCGGAGTATTGCGGCGGCCGTCCGGTGCGCACTTTCAACTCGGGCACGGCGACGCTCGAAATCGGTTTGCGCCTTGCCGGCGTGGGTCCCGGCGACGAAGTCATCACGACGCCCGCGTCGTGGGTTTCCACGAGCAACGTGATCTACGAGGTGGGCGCGACGCCGGTGTTCGCCGACATCGATCCCGTCACGCGCAACATCGACCTCGACAAGCTCGAAGCCGCCATCACGCCGAAGACCAAAGCCATCATCCCGGTCTTTCTCTCGGGCCTGCCCGTCGACATGGACCGGCTCTACGCGATCGCCCGCCAGCACAAGCTGCGCGTAATCGAGGACGCCGCGCAGGCGTTCGGCTCGAGCTGGAACGGCAAGCGCATCGGCGCGATCGGCGACATCGTCTCGTTCAGCTTCCACGCCAACAAGAACCTCACGTCGATCGAAGGCGGCGCGCTCGTCCTCAACGACGAAGCCGAGGCCGTGCTCGCGCAGAAATACCGTCTCCAGGGCATTACGCGCACGGGCTTCGACGGCATGGACTGCGACGTGCTCGGCGGCAAGTACAATCTCACGGATGTGGCGGCGCGCGTCGGGCTCGGCCAGCTCAAGCACATCGAGCGTTTCATCCGGCAGCGCCGCGAGCTTGCGCGGGCTTACTTCGCGGGCTTCGAAGGCGGCGCGGCGGTTAAGCTCGGCGTCGGCCTGCCGCTCGCCGATTTCGCCAACAGCAACTGGCACATGTTCCAGATCACGCTGCCGCTCGACACGCTCGCGATCGACCGCGCCGGTTTCATGGGCGAACTCAAGGAGCGCGGCATCGGCTCGGGCGTGCATTACCCGGCCATCCACCTCTTCACGCTCTACCGCGAGCGTGGTTTCAAGGCGGGCATGTTCCCGCACGCGGAGCGCTTCGGTGCGAGCACGGTCACGCTGCCGCTCTTCACGCAGATGACCGAAGCCGACGTGGCGCGCGTGTGCAGCGCAGTGAACGAGATTTGCGCGAAGTTTGCGAAGTAGTTGGCAAAACAGGCAGTAACGGAAGTCGGGGACGGGATAACGCCGCTCTGACGGGCATGGGACCCGTGGCAGCGCTAAAGCGCCAACTCGGGTCGACACAGGGGAAACGCAGGCGGACGGCGCGGCGCATGCGCCGCCGATTTGCGCATGCAGCAAACCGCAGCATCCAATAACGGAATCGACGCACACATGAGTCAAACGGAACAAGGCACCTTGACCCCGGACACGCCGGAAGTCTCGGTCATCATTCCGGTCTACAACGAGGAAGCTGGCCTTCCCGAGCTGTTCGCGCGCCTGTATCCGGCGCTCGACAAGCTCGGCACCTCGTACGAAGTGATCTTCATCAACGACGGCAGCCGCGACCGCTCGGCCGCGATGCTCGCGGAGCAGTTCCGCGCGCGGCCCGATACCACGCGCGCGATCCTGCTCAACGGCAACTACGGCCAGCACATGGCGATTCTCGCGGGCTTCGAGCAGGCCCGCGGCGAGATCGTCATCACGCTCGACGCCGATCTGCAGAATCCGCCCGAGGAAATCGGCAAGCTCGTCGAGAAGATGCGCGAGGGCTACGACTACGTCGGCACCATCCGCAAGCAGCGCCAGGACAGCCTCTGGCGGCGCAAGGCCTCGCAGGCGATGAACCGTCTGCGCGAGCGCATCACGCGCATCAAGATGACCGATCAGGGCTGCATGCTGCGCGCGTACAACCGCCGCATCATCGACACGATCAACCGCTGCGGCGAAATCAACACCTTCATCCCGGCGCTCGCGTACACGTTCTCGCAGAACCCGGTCGAGGTGGAGGTCGCGCACGAGGAGCGCTTCGCGGGCGAATCGAAGTACTCGCTCTACAGCCTCATTCGCCTGAATTTCGACCTCGTGACGGGCTTTTCCGTCGTGCCGCTGCAGTGGCTCTCGTTCATCGGCGTGATCCTCTCGCTCGGCTCGGCGGGCCTCTTCCTGCTGCTGCTGATTCGCCGCTTCGTCCTCGGCGCGGAAGTGCAAGGCGTCTTCACGCTCTTCGCCATCACGTTCTTCCTGCTCGGCGTGATCATCTTCGCGCTCGGGCTGCTCGGCGAGTACATCGGCCGCATCTACCAGCAGGTGCGCGCGCGTCCGCGTTACCTGATCCAGACGATCCTCGAGGAGCGCAATGGCCGCGCCGTCGTCGATACGCCGCGCCAGGATTTCATGCAGGCCGCCGCCTTCGCGCAGCCGGCTGAACCCGCGCGAGCGGCAGGTGCGGCTGCGAGGCCGGCCACCACGAACGCGGCCAATGAAGGAGCCGGCCAATGAAACCGCGCGCCGTTGTGTTCGCGTATCACAACGTGGGCGTGCGCTGTCTGCAGGTGTTGCTCGCGGGCGGCGTCGACGTTGCGCTCGTCGTCACGCATGAAGACAGCCCGACCGAAAACATCTGGTTCGGCAGCGTGAAGTCGGTGGCCGAGGAGCATGGCATCGAAGTCGTCACGCCCGCCGACCCGAAGAGCGCCGAGTTGCGCGCGGCCGTTTCGGCGGCGCGCCCGGACTTCATCTTCTCGTTCTACTACCGGCACATGCTGCCCTTGGACCTGCTCGCCCTCGCCGGGCGCGGCGCGTACAACGTGCACGGCTCGCTGCTGCCGAAATACCGCGGCCGCGTGCCCACGAACTGGGCCGTGCTCAACGGCGAAACCGAAACGGGCGCCACGCTGCACGAAATGGGCGCGAAGCCCGACGCTGGCGCAATCGTCGCGCAGACCCCGGTGCCGATCCTGCCCGACGACACCGCCGCGCAGGTCTTCGACAAGGTGACGGTCGCCGCCGAGCAGACGCTCTGGCGCGTGCTGCCCGCGCTGATCGCGGGCGAAGCGCCGCATCTGCCGAACGATCTCACGAAGGGCAGCTATTACGGCGGGCGCAAGCCGGAAGACGGCCGCATCGACTTCGGCGAGAGCGCGCAGCACGTGTACAACCTGATCCGCGCCGTCGCGCCGCCCTATCCGGGCGCGTTCACCGACATCGGCAACGAACGTTTCGTGATTGCCCGCGCGCGTCTCGTGCGCCCCGGCTCGCAAGACGCCGAAAGGGTCCGCCCCCTCGCCGGATTGCCCGCCGGCATCCACGTAAGCGATAATGCGCTTTTCGCCGTTTGCGGCGACGCACGCGCCATCGCGATCCACGAACTGCGGCATCAGCATAACGGTCAGGAGACCGTCATCAGCCCCGCCGCGTTCTCCGAACTCATTTCATCTGTCCCCCGTCCATGACCAAAAAAGTTCTGATCCTGGGTGTGAACGGCTTTATCGGCCACCACCTCTCCAAGCGCATCCTCGAAAGCACGAACTGGGAAGTGTTCGGCATGGACATGCAGACGGATCGCCTCGGCGACCTCGTCAAGCATGAGCGGATGCACTTCTTCGAAGGCGACATCACGATCAACAAGGAGTGGGTCGAGTACCACGTCAAGAAGTGCGACGTGATCCTGCCGCTGGTCGCCATCGCGACGCCCGCCACCTACGTGCAGCAGCCGCTGCGCGTGTTCGAGCTCGACTTCGAAGCGAACCTGCCGATCGTGCGTTCGGCCGTGAAGTACCGCAAGCACCTCGTCTTCCCGTCGACATCGGAAGTCTATGGCATGTGCTCGGACGAGCAGTTCGACCCGGATGCGTCCGCCCTGACCTACGGCCCGATCAACAAGCCGCGCTGGATCTACGCGTGCTCGAAGCAGCTGATGGACCGCGTGATCTGGGGCTACGGCATGGAAGGCCTGAATTTCACGCTGTTCCGTCCGTTCAACTGGATCGGCCCGGGCCTCGACTCGATCTACACGCCGAAGGAAGGTTCGTCGCGCGTCGTGACGCAGTTCCTCGGCCACATCGTGCGCGGCGAGAACATCAGCCTCGTGGATGGCGGCGCGCAAAAGCGCGCGTTCACCGACATCGACGACGGCATCGCGGCGCTGATGAAGATCATCGAGAACAAGGACGGCGTCGCCACGGGCAAGATCTACAACATCGGCAACCCGACCAACAACTTCTCGGTGCGCGAACTCGCGCACAAGATGCTCGCGCTCGCCGCCGAATTCCCGGAATACGCGGAAACGGCCAAGAAGGTGCAGCTGGTCGAAACGTCGTCGGGCGCGTACTACGGCGCGGGCTACCAGGACGTGCAGAACCGCGTGCCGAAGATCGACAACACGAAGCAGGAACTCGGCTGGGCGCCGAAGTCGACCTTCGACGAAGCGCTGCGCAAGATCTTCGAAGCATACCGCGGCCATGTCGCCGAAGCGCGTGCGCTCGTCGAGCAACATTAAGCGTTAGAGAAAGGTCATCGCCTCTTGGCCCGCATCGTCCTGAAAATCGACGTCGACACGCTGCGCGGTACCCGCGAAGGCGTGCCGAATCTCGCGCGCATCTTCGACCGCTACAAGGCGCGCGCCACGTTCCTGTTCAGCCTCGGCCCCGATCACACGGGCTGGGCGCTGCGTCGCGTGTTGCGACCTGGCTTTCTCAAGAAGGTCTCGCGCACGTCGGTGGTCGAGCACTACGGCGTGAAGCAGCTGATGTACGGCGTGCTGCTGCCGGGGCCCGACATCGGCGTAGAAGCCGCGGCGGAAATGCGCGCGATTCACGAAGCCGGCTTCGAGTGCGGCATCCATACGTGGGATCACGTGTACTGGCAGGACAACGTGCGCAAGCGCGACGCGCGGTGGACCGCGCGCCAGATGCAGAAGAGCCACGACCGCTTCACGCGGATCTTCGGCACGCCGCCCGTCACGCACGGCGCGGCAGGCTGGCAGATGAACGAAGCCGCCTTCGAGCAGATCGACACGTGGGGCATGCGCTACGCCTCCGACGGGCGCGGTCATTCGCCCTACCGTCCGGTGGTGGCGGGCCGCACGCTGAACCACGTGCAGATGCCCACCACGCTGCCCACGCTCGACGAGGTGCTCGGTGTCGATGGCGTCGATACCGATACGGTCGCGGCGTGGATGCTCAAGCGCACCGAAAACAACCCGCACGATCAGGTCTTCACGCTGCACGCCGAACTCGAAGGCCAGAAGCTCGCACCGGTGTTCGAACAGCTGCTCGCCGGCTGGCGCGCACAAGGCCATACGTTTGCCACGATGGGCGACTACCATGCGACGCTGGACCCGGATTCGCTGCCATCGTACCCTGTCACCTGGGGCGAGATCGCCGGCCGCTCCGGCCAGCTGATCGTGCAGCCCGACTGAATCCGCCGCCTGCGCGCCGCGGGGTGTCTGCCAGGACCCGCGCCCGCGCAACACCGCCCGCCGCGTTGCGGCACGCCGTCCCGGCGAAACGGCGCCGTGCGCTGCGGCAAAGCCAGCCAATAACAAAGGGAGAGCCACGTGCCTGACGTGACCATCGCAGTCGACCACCCCGTTCCGGACTTCACCGCCCCCGCTACCGGCGGCGACTTCACGCTGTCGAGCCTGAAGGGCAGCAAGGTGGTGCTGTACTTCTATCCGAAAGACAACACGCCCGGCTGCACGACCGAAGGCCTGCAGTTCCGCGACCTCTATCCGAAGTTCAAAAAGGCCGGCGCGCAGATCGTGGGCGTGTCGCGCGACAGCGTGCGTTCGCACGATAACTTCAAGGCCAAGCTCGAACTGCCGTTTACCTTGGTATCGGATGCCGACGAAGCGCTGTGCACGCTCTTCGACGTCATCAAATTGAAGAAAATGTATGGCAAACAGGTACGAGGGATCGAACGCTCGACCTTTCTCATCGACGCGACTGGCGTGTTGCGCCAGGAGTGGCGCGGCATCAAGGTCCCGGGCCATGTCGATGAAGTGCTGGAGGCTGTACAAGCGCTTTGAGGAGCGTTATATTGGGCTGCAATGAGTGCCTGTCCAACCCTTTTTACGTCGCGTTGCGGCGGTTTCGCAGCCGGTCATGGAATGACCGGAAGGGCGTATCCGAGGCAACGGGACAACACCGAAGTGAAGCCGCTTGCCTCGTCATCCGGGGCGGCGGCTTTTTTGTTTGTTCGATGCTGTTCTCTTCCGCTTTTCTCCCCGTTCGTGCCGGCTTTGCGACCCGGCGCGCGCAAACATCAAGGAGCTGATCGAAAACCAGGCGAACCGGCATTTTCTGACATGAGCGCGCACCTTGCGCAGTAACGGCGGAGGCCTACCCGGCACCCGCACGCACCGCCCGAAAGCGCGCCTTACTGGGTAACCCCGCGACCACTCGACCCGATTTTTTCGAGGGACACCATGCCTTTGCCTACTCCCCCCAGCAAGCTCGGCAACCTGCTGCCGCCCGAAGAATACAAGGCGCGTGCCCGCACGACGCGCAGCACACGCAAGGCCGCGAGCGAGAACGACGCGGCCGACGTTGCAGAATACGGCCCCGGCAGTGTTGCCGAGCCGATGACGCAGGCCGCCAACGCCGCAACCACCTTGCGCACGGTGCCGCTTTCGAGCGCCAGCGCCGAACTGGCCGCGCTCGAACCGGTCGCACCGGCGCCCGCGCGCAACAAGCGCAACCACAGCAAGCAAGTCACGGCAGCGCTGCTGCAGCCTCTCGAGGCCCGCACCGATGCCGACGAGACACCCGTTGCGCGCGGCGGCAAACCCGCCTCGGCAAAAGCGTCCGGCGGCGCCGCTGCGCCCGCCACGCGCGCCGGCACGAAAAAACGCGTGCATCCCGAAGAGAGCACCGAAGTCCAGAAGCTCTTCGTGCTCGACACCAACGTGCTGATGCACGACCCGACCTGCCTGTTCCGTTTCGAGGAACACGACGTCTATCTGCCGATGATGACGTTGGAAGAACTCGACAACCACAAGAAGGGCATGTCGGAAGTCGCGCGCAACGCGCGCCAGGTGAGCCGCACGCTCGACCAGCTGGTCGCCAATGCGGGCCCGATCTCGGAAGGCATTTCGCTTGGCCGCCTCGGCAGCCGCGAGGCGCTTGGTCGCCTGTACTTCCAGACCACGCTCACGCATATCGATCCGGTCGACGGCCTGCCCCAGGGCAAAGCCGATAACCAGATCCTCGGCGTGGTGCGCGCGCTGCAGCGCGACCGGCCGGACCGCCTCGTCGTGCTGGTGTCGAAAGACATCAACATGCGCATCAAGGCTCATGCGCTCGGCCTGCCTGCGGAAGACTACTTCAACGACCAGGTTCTCGAAGACAAGGACCTGCTCTACTCGGGCGTGCGTGCGCTCCAGCAGGACTTCTGGTCGAAGCACGCCAAGGGCATGGAGTCCTGGCAGGACACCAAGACCGGCACGACGTACTACCGCGTGACGGGTCCCGAGTGCCTCTCGATGCTCGTGAACGAGTTCGTCTATCTCGAACCGCAGAACGGCGAACCGGCGTTCCACGCGATCGTGCGCGAGCTCAACGGCAAGACGGCGCTCCTGCAAACGCTGCGCGACTACGGCCACCACAAGAACAATGTGTGGGGCATCACGGCGCGCAACCGCGAGCAGAACTTCGCGCTGAACCTGCTGATGAACCCGGAGATCGACTTCGTCACGCTGCTCGGCCAGGCCGGCACGGGCAAGACACTCGTCGCGCTCGCGGCGGGCCTGGCGCAAGTGCTCGACGAGAAGCGCTACAACGAGATCATCGTCACGCGCGCGACCGTGCCGGTTGGCGAGGACATCGGTTTCCTGCCGGGCACCGAAGAAGAAAAGATGCAGCCCTGGATGGGCGCCTTCGACGACAACCTTGAAGTGCTTCAGAAGACCGATGACGCCGCCGGCGAATGGGGGCGCGCCGCGACCCAGGAACTGATCCGCTCGCGCCTGAAGGTCAAGAGCATGAACTTCATGCGCGGCCGCACGTTCGTGGACAAGTATCTGATCATCGACGAGGCGCAGAACCTCACGCCGAAGCAGATGAAGACGCTCGTCACGCGCGCGGGTCCGGGCACGAAGATCGTGTGTCTCGGCAACATCGCGCAGATCGACACGCCGTATCTGACCGAAGGCAGCTCCGGCCTCACCTACGTGGTGGACCGCTTCAAGGGCTGGGCGCACAGCGGCCACGTGACGCTCGCACGCGGCGAACGCTCGCGGCTTGCCGATTACGCGTCCGATATCCTGTAATCCATTCGCTTGGGCGCCGCCTTTCTGGGGCGCCCGTGCAGATGGCGAGGACCGTATCCGGGGAACCGGATACGGTCCTTTTTTATTGCCCAGGCGTCCCCGAGGCACAACAGTTGGCGCACGAACTTCAAGTAAGTTGTGAAGAATTCTTGCGAAAGCGCTGACGGGCGGGCTACCATCCGCCCATGATCCGTTTTCCCGATGGCGCGAGCGTCGCGCGCGCCACCTCCGCTTCATGCGTCGACTCTGGCTTCCGCTTCTGATCGCAGTCCTGCTTGCCGCGTGCTCCAGTGCGCCGCAAAGGGTATCGCGCAGCGGTTCGTCCGCCGGCGAAAACGCGTGGCGCACCAAGCCTGCGGGCTTCCCCAATTTCGTCGATCACAGCGTGGGCCGCGAGGAAATCTCGATCCAGGCGATGGGGCTCGTCGGCATTCCGTATCGCTGGGGCGGCAATACGCCCGACAGCGGCTTCGATTGCAGCGGTCTCGTCAAATACGTGCTCGCGCGCTCGGCCTCGGTGGACTTGCCCCGCACCACGGCCGACATGAGTATGCGCGGCGAAACGATCGAGCCCGACGAGATTGCCGCCGGCGACCTCGTCTTCTTCAATACGACGGGGCGGCCGCATTCGCACGTCGGGATATATGTCGGCAACCTGCGCTTCGTCAACGCGCCTTCGACCGGCGGCACAGTGCGACTCGACTATCTGACCAACCCGTACTGGGCGAAGCGCTTCGACGGGATCCGCCGCATGGCGCCGCCCAAACGCACGCCTTTCGAGACGCCGACCTGGGACGCGTCTGCGCCGGCTGAACGCGTGCCTGGCGCGAACACCGCGCCACCGGCTGCCGCAATGGCGAGCGTCGCGCCGGCTGCGGCGGCGCAGCCCGTGCCGCGAGTCGCGGCCGCGAGCCAGAACCGCGTCGTCGGCGCACCGCAGGCGGCCTATGCGGCAACGCCACCGACAACGCCAGCCACCACGCCGACGGCTTCCACCGCCGCTCCGGCCGACGCGTTCGAGCCCCCGCCCGCCTCGCTCGGCGCGGCGCAGACGCAGGCACGCGACGCGGGCGCGCTCGCACCGGCGGCCGCGCCTGCCAACAACGCGCCTGCATACGCTACCAACCCCGCCGCCAGCGCCCCGCGCGACGCCATCGACGCCGCCGCCGACGCCTTCGAGCCCCCTCCGCCCACGGCAAGCGCAGCGGCGCGCCAGGCCGGCCAGGTGGGCTCGACGCCGATCCAGGCGACGTCGCCAGCCGCGGGAGGCGCGCAGATCATGCGCGCCTCGACGGCCGGCCCGGCCTCGCCCGCCCCGACCCAGTCCAGCGACGACCCAATCGCGCGCTTTGCCAACGGCGGCGACTGAAGCGACCCGGCCACGGCGCTGCGCGGCACGTTGCCCCTGGCCGAACGGCCGCGCATGCTTGCAGCGGTTTGCGGCGCCCCGCGCCTCTGCTATCGTTTTGGGACCGTTTTTCATACTTTCGCGCAGCGAGGCGACGATGGATCTTGGACTCAGCAAGAAGGTGGTACTCGTGACGGGCGGCAGCAAGGGCATTGGCCTTGCCTGCGCGCGCGCCTTTGCGCAGGAAGGCGCCCGCGTGGCGATCGTCTCGCGCGACCCCGCCAATCTCGCGCGTGCTCGTGAGCAACTAGCGAGCGAAGGCCTGCACGTGCACCTCACGCGCGCGGACCTGCACGAGGCGCACAGCGCGGCCGACGTGGTCGAAGAAGTCTCCACCGCGGTCGGCCCCATCGATATCCTCATCAACAGCGCGGGCGCGGCACGCCGCTACGACCCGGAAACCCTCGATGCGGACGCGTTCAGGGCCACGATGGAGGCGAAATATTTCCCCTACATCTACCCGCAGCAGGAGGTGCTGCGCCGCATGGTGCAGCGGATCAAGTCGGGCGAGAGCATGGAACCCGGGGCGATCGTCAACATCATCGGCATGGGCGGCAAGTTCGCGAGCGACATCCATATCGCGGGCGGCGCGGCCAACGCGGCGCTGATGCTCGCGACCGTGGGCCTCGCGCATTACCACGCGCGCTATGGCATCCGCATCAACGCGATCAACCCCGGCGCCACGCTCACGGAGCGGCTGCAGGAGGCCGTTCAGCTGGAGGCGCAACGCACGGGCGTCGGTGCGCAAGAGGCCTTGGCGAACGGCGAATCGAAGGTGCCGCTCGGGCGCTACGCGAAGCCGGAGGAAATTGCCGATGTCGCGCTCTTCCTCGCGAGCCGCCGCGCGAGCTACGTCACGGGCGCGCTCATTCCGATGGATGGGGCGAGCACGCCGCTGATCTGAAGCGCGCGTCAGCGCGTGGGCGAGGCCTCAAAAGCACTGCGGCGCCCGAAGGCGCCGCAGCTTTTACATGAAGCGGTGACCGAGCCACCACGCGGCCGCGGCCAGCGTGGCCGAGGCCGGTATGGTCAGCACCCAGGCCCAGACGATGTTGCCCGCCACGCCCCAGCGCACCGCGCTGAGCTTCTGCGTCGCGCCAACGCCGACAATCGCGCCGGTGATCGTGTGCGTGGTCGAAACGGGAATGCCCATCCACGAAGCCGTGAAAAGCGTGAGCGCCCCGCCCGCCTCCGCGCAGAAACCGCCCACCGGCTTGAGCCTGGTGATTTTCTGACCCATCGTGCGCACGATGCGCCAGCCGCCGAACAGCGTGCCGAGACCCATCGACAGATAGCAGCCGCCGATCACCCAGATGGGCGGCGCGTCCGAACCGATCGCCGAGTAGCCCGTTGCGATCAGCAGCATCCAGATGATGCCGATGGTCTTCTGCGCGTCGTTGCCGCCGTGGCCGAGGCTATAGAGGCCAGCGGAAAGAAGCTGCAGGCGCCTGAAGCGCCGGTCGACCTTGCTTGGCGGCGTGCGGAAGTACAGCCACGACACCGTGAGCATGAAGAATGAACCGAGGATGAAACCGAGCAGCGGCGAGATGAAGATGAACGCCACGGTCTTCATGAGTCCGTCGAAGTTGAGCGAGGCCCAGCCCGACTTCGCGAGCGCCGCCCCCACGAGGCCGCCGATCAGCGCGTGCGACGAACTCGATGGAATGCCGTAGTACCAGGTGAGCACGTTCCAGCCGATCGCGCCCATCAGCGCGCCGAACACCACGTAGTGGTCGACGATATCGGGGTCGATGGTGCCCTTGCCTACCGTTTGCGCCACCTTCAGGTGGAAGACGAAATAGGCGATCACGTTGAACATGGCAGCAAAAGCCACCGCCTGCTGCGGCTTCAGAACGCCCGTAGACACGACCGTGGCGATGGAATTCGCCGCGTCGTGAAAGCCGTTCATGAAGTCGAAGACGAGAGCGATGGCGACCAGCGTCGCGACCGCCCAGAGAGCGAGTTGTATCGATTGCATCGCAGTGTGCTCAGGCGTTCTCTAGCACGATGCCTTCGATGATGTTCGCGACATCCTCGCACTTGTCCGTGATCGCTTCGAGCAGTTCGTAGATCGCCTTCAGCTTGATCAGGTTCTTGACGTCGTCTTCCTCGCGGAAGAGCTTCGAAATGGCCCCGCGCAGCAAGCGGTCGGCGTCGGACTCCAGACGGTCGATGTCTTCGCAGGCCTGCAGGATCTCGCGCGCCTGCTTCATGTCGGAGAGCAGGCCCACCGCCAGCTGCACGCGCTCGGCCGTGGCCGTCACCACGTGCGCCAGCTGGCTCGCCTCGGCGGTCACGGCTTGCACGTCGTAGAGCGAGATGGCCGTGGCGACGTCTTCCATCAGGTCGAGGCAGTCGTCCATCGTCGTGATCAGCTTGTGGATCTCGTCGCGGTCGAGCGGTGTGATGAAGGTCTTGTGCAGAAGGTCGATCGCCTCGTGCGTGAGCTTGTCGGCGGCCTTTTCGGAGGCCTGCACATTCTGCTTGTGAACCTCGGCGTCAGCGAGGTTATCGATCAGGAGTTCGAGTTCGCGGCTCGCGGAAACGATGCATTTCGCATGCGCATTGAAAATCTCGAAGAACTTGCCCTCGGTGGGCATGAATCGACCGAACATTGGTATCCCGGAAATTGGTCTCGGATTGCCGTCACGAAGCGGTGACTTCGCGGTCACTTCGCGGCAATCGGGCAGCAAAATAAGTGACAGAGATGGCTGTCATAAAACGGCAATATTGTATCGTCAGGCGGGAGCTGCCGCATGGATCGGCAGCCGCCAACGCGGCATTTGCGCCACTTTGGCGCAAGCCGCGCAACGCTTTGCGTTATTCGCCGTAGAAGGTCTGCGCCCCGGCAAAATTATCGAACTTCGTGTATTGACCATGGAACGTGAGGCGAACAGGTCCGATCGGACCGTTACGCTGCTTGCCGATGATGATTTCGGCCGTGCCCTTGTCTGGGCTGTCGGGGTTGTAGACTTCGTCGCGATAGATGAACAGGATGACGTCCGCGTCCTGTTCGATTGCGCCCGATTCGCGCAGGTCCGACATCACCGGCCGCTTGTTCGGACGCTGCTCCAGACCGCGGTTCAACTGCGAGAGCGCGATCACAGGGACATCTAGTTCCTTCGCCAGGCTCTTGAGCGAGCGCGAAATTTCTGAAATTTCCGTCGCACGGTTCTCGCCCGTGCCCGAGCCGCTCATCAGCTGCAGGTAGTCGATGATGATGAGCCCGAGCTTGCCGCACTGGCGCGACAGACGCCGCGCGCGCGAGCGCAATTCCATCGGATTCAGGCCGCCGGTTTCGTCGATGAAGATCTGCGCCTCGCTCATTTTCTGCACGGCGTGCGTGAGCTTCGGCCAATCCTCATCGGTCAGACGGCCCGTACGCATGCGGTGCTGATCCAGACGGCCCACCGACCCGAGCATACGCATGATGAGCTGCGTGCCCGGCATTTCCATGGAGAACACGGCCACCGGCAGGCCATACTCGACGGCCACGTACTCGCCGATGTTCATCGAGAACGCGGTCTTACCCATCGAGGGGCGCCCTGCCACGATGATCAGCTCGCCGCCGTGCATGCCCGACGTCATGCGGTCGAGGTCCATGAAGCCCGTAGGCGTGCCCGTCACGTCGCTCGGGTTGGCCGTGTGATAGAGCGTGTCGATGCGCTCCACGACCTGCGTGAGCAGCGGCCCGATCTCGAGGAAGCCCTGGGTGCCGCGCGCGCCGTCTTCGGCGATCGAGAACACCTTCGACTCGGCCTCGTCGAGCAGCTGGCGCACTTCCTTGCCCTGCGGGTTGAAGGCGTCGGCGGAAATTTCGTCGGCGACGGACACGAGTCGGCGCAGCACCGCACGGTCACGCACGATTTCCGCGTAGCGGCGAATATTCGCGGCGCTCGGCGTGTTCTGCGCGAGCGCGTTCAGGTATGCGAGGCCGCCCACGTCATCCGCTTTGCCCGAGGTGCCGAGCGCCTCGTACACCGTCACCACGTCGGCCGGGCGCGTGGCGGCGATCAGCCGGCCAATGTGCTCGAAAATGATGCGGTGATCGTAGCGATAGAAGTCGCTTTGCGAGAGGAAGTCGGCAATCCGGTCCCATGCGCCGTTATCCAGCAGCAGGCCGCCGAGCACCGATTGCTCGGCTTCGATCGAATGCGGCGGGACTTTCAGCGAGTCGAGTTGGGGATCTTTCGGAGCGTTCATGGAGGGCAATTATCGGACAAGGGGGTGCCTCGAACAAGCTTGAAAACTTGCAACGCGCGTAGCGTCCAGGCCGCGCACAACAAAAAAGGCAGAAGCCCTGCGGCTCCTGCCCTTCCTGAGTCTTGCGTCAAACCGCGCGGCCCGTGAGGGCCGCACGTGGGTACTTAGGCGTGCTCGCCGAGCACCGACACCGTGACGTCGACGAGGACGTCGGTGTGCAGTGCAACCTGCACCGGGTGGTCGCCCACCATCTTCAGCGGGCCTTCCGGCAGACGCACTTGCGCCTTTTCCACTGCGAAGCCTTGCTTCGTGAGCGCAACGGCGATGTCCGCGTTCGTGACCGAACCGAACAGGCGGCCGTCCACGCCGGCCTTCTGGCCGATCTGGACGGTCAGGCCGTTCAGCTTTTCGCCTTCGGCTTGCGCTGCCGCCAGCTTTTCAGCGGCGACCTTTTCGAGTTCTGCGCGGCGGACTTCGAATTCAGCGATTGCGTCCTTCGTAGCACGGCGTGCCTTCTTGTTCGGGATCAGGAAGTTACGTGCGTAACCGTCCTTCACCTTGACGATGTCGCCGAGGTTACCCAGGTTGACGACTTTTTCCAGAAGAATGATCTGCATTCTATTGCTCCTTATCGCGTCGTCTTATTAGGCCTTGTGCTGGTCGGTGTACGGCATCAGCGCGAGGAAACGCGCGCGCTTGATAGCCGTGTCCAGCTGACGCTGATAGTGGGCCTTCGTACCCGTCAGACGAGCCGGCGTGATCTTGCCGTTTTCGCCGATGAAGTCCTTCAGCGTGTCGAGGTCCTTGTAGTCGATTTGTTCGACGTTTGCAGCCGTGAAGCGGCAGAACTTCTTGCGCTTGAAGAGCGGGTTTTGTTGCTGACGACGCTTGTCGAATTTCTTACCAGTCGGGCGGGGCATGATTAGTCCTTTCCTGTGCCTTGCATTTCGGTGATGTGAAACACCAGGGTTCGCGCATTGCGGTGCTTTTTCGCCAGAAAACCGGTGAAGAGCGCTTCCACGCCCATCTCACAGCTTTCTACGAGACCGCAGGCCTTGCCGGCCGCGACCGCGGGCATCGTGAGTTCGACGAAGCGGGGAATGCCGGCTTCGACGACCTCCGTGCGATGCTGCAACGTGACGCTTGCGATCGGAACGCCGGCGGGGGTATACCGCACCGGTTCGCGTTCGACGACGCTAGCGGTAAGTTGAAGCCTGTTCACGCGGGGTTGGCTATGACTTTGCTTGAATCCTGATGGCTTACGTACTTAAGCCTGCGCTTCGGTCGGCTGGGCAGCCGCCTTCTTGGCTTCTTCGCGCTGCACTTCCTTCATCATCGGCGACGGGCCGGTTTCGGCCTTCTTCATCTTGACGATGAGGTGACGCAGAACAGCGTCGTTGAACTTGAACGCGTGTTCCAGTTCGTCGAGCGTGGCCTGGTCGCATTCGATGTTCATGCAGACGTAGTGAGCCTTCGCGAGTTTCTCGATCATGTAGGCCAGTTGACGACGGCCCCAGTCTTCGATGCGGTGGATCTGGCCACCGTGCGAGGTGATCGTGCTCTTGTAGCGCTCGATCATGGCGGGCACCTGCTCGCTCTGATCGGGATGCACGATGAAGACGATTTCGTAATGACGCATGTATCACTCCTTGTGGATTTAAGCCACCCGGGCGTCGGAACCGGTGCGGCAAGTGAGAAGCCGAAGATTGTAGCGCGCATGGGCTACGCACGCAAGACAGATCGTGCGTTCGGGCGATGATTCGGGCGTGTTTTCAATGACTTGCGCGGCGAGGAGCGCCATGAAGGCGCCCCTGTGCGGCCGTGTGAGGCGACAGCCTAGCTGCCGGCCGCCTCGCTCGCGCCGCCCGCGAGACGGGCGTCGAGCGCCGCGCGCAGGCCGTCGAGCGCGT
This sequence comes from Paraburkholderia sp. BR10936, assembly GCF_040965735.1. NCBI lineage: Bacteria > Pseudomonadati > Pseudomonadota > Betaproteobacteria > Burkholderiales > Burkholderiaceae > Paraburkholderia > Paraburkholderia sp. BR10936. Next base: position 165,335 of record NZ_JBFRCM010000010.1, on the reverse strand, counting down.
CCGCACCGGCGTCCGACACCGCCCACAAGGTCATGCCCGCCGCCTGCCAGCGCAGAAGTGCGTAGCCTTCGCTCGAACTCTGCGGCACGGCGCCCGAGACGGCCGGCCCGTTCGCGCCTGGCGGGAACACATAGACATCGATCACGTGCTTGCCATGGTGATAGACGAGCACGGCGACGCGTTCGCGCCCCACATAATCGAGGCGCCCGCCCGCGAGCGCGAAGCCCTGCTGCGCCAGATCGAAGACAGGCGGCGCGTAGTCGATCCGGCCATTGAACCACGGCTTCACGGTATGGCGGTCGGTCGAGATCACGTCGATATCGCGGCCCGAAATCTGGGCCCGCACGTGGCTGGACACGAGATCGTCGACGAAGGCCATCTCAGCGGCCGGGCGGCGCAGTTGCAGCGTGGCAATCACTGCCAGCGCGCAAAGAATCAACACCGCGCAGCCGAACCACGCGAGCGTGGCCGCGCGCGGCCCCGCGTTGACGGACGCAGCGCCCCAGCCACGACCGCCCGCCTCGCCTCGCGCCCCGCCGCCGCTGCCCGGCCACCAGTTGCGCAGCCAGGCGCGCCAGCCGCCCGAAGCGCGCGCGGGGGTTGGCGAAGGCATTGCTTCCGCCGGCGGTACGTCCGTCGCCGGCAATGCCGCGACGATACGCGCAGCCAGCCCAGCCGGCGCACGGTGGTATGGCGCGGATCGGGTCATTCGAGAGATGGCCTGCGCGTCGTCGGCGACACGCCGGCATGGCTCGCAGCCTGCGAGATGCTCGCGCACACGCCATTCGTCGGCGGCGGAGAGTTCGCGGTCGACGCTCGCGTCGACCAGCGGGCGCGCTTCGTTACAGTTCATCGGGCGCCTCCGTCGTTCGGCCTTCGGTTTGAGAGCGAGTGCGCAACGGCGCTCCGCCGTCGGCGGCCGGCTCCTCGCGGAACCGACCGCCGTTCCCCCGGCCGGATGGTCTCCTGGCTTGACTGCTTCCCCCGACTCCTGCCCTGTCGTCCGCGCAGCCGGGGGCGCGGACAACCGAATCGTTTGCAGTCTCACCGACTGCACTACCTGCCGCTGACCTGTTTCGCTCGCCGCCGTGGTACGCCGCCAGCAGCGTCGCCAAGCGTCTGCGGCCACGCGCGAGCCGCGACATCACGGTGCCGAGCGGCAGATCGGCGATCGCCGCGATCTCGCGATAACCCAGCTCCTCCAGCTCGCGCAGCACCAGTACTTCCCGATACTCCACCGGCAGGCGCCTGAGCGCATCCTGCACATAACGGGTGTCTTCGGCGCGGATCGCGAGCGTCTCGGGATCGACGCCGCCCGTTTCCCAGCCTTCGAGCGGCGCGTCGTCGCGCAACTCGTCGAACGGCGCCACCTCTTCCGCGCCCGCGCGCCGCCGCCATTCGTCGTACCAGACGCGCCGCACGATCGCGAGCAGCCAGGGGCGGGCCTCGTCGCCGCGAAACGCGTCGAAGAAGCGGAACGCCCGCAGAAACGCCTCCTGGACGATATCTTCCGCGTCGCCCGGGTTACGCGAGAGCCAGCGCGCGAGGTTGTAGGCCGCATCGAGATGCGGCAGCGCCAGCGCCTGAAAGCGGCGGCTGCGTGCGGCCTCATCCTGCTCGTACGCGGTTTCTCCCACGTCGTCCCCTCGCGTCTTCGTTTGGCTTACGCGACCGTGGCCGCATACAGGCACTACCGAAGCTCGGGCCAGTTTATTCCCGCTCCGTGTGCACGAAAACGAAAAATAAATGCGAAATGCGCGACTACGCGCCGGCCCAGTACCCCGGACGCGCGTAGACCTCCTTTAGGTAGTCGATGAAGTAGCGCACGCGCGCCGGCACGTAGCGCTGCTGCGGATACACCGCGAGGATGTCGTAATCGGGCAGCGCGTATTCGTCGAGCACCGTTTCGAGTTCGCCGCGCGCGAGCTGGGCGTCGATCTCCCAGGTCGAACGCCAGCCAAGGCCGAGGCTCTCGGTCACCCAGCGGTGCAGCAGTTCGCCGTCGTTGCAGTCGAGCGTGCCGCCCACGCGCACGGTGACGAGCTTGCCGCCGCGGCTGAAGTACCAGCCGCGGTTCTGGCCGCCCTGCAGGTTGAACGCGAGGCAATTGTGGTTTGGCAGGTCTTCGAGCGTTTTCGGCCGCCCGTGCTTGCGGAAATATTCGGGCGTGCCGCACACGACGCGCCGGTTGGTGGCGAGCTTCACGGCGACGAAGTTCGGGTCCACCGCGCCGCCGATGCGGATCGACAGGTCGTAGCCCTCGCGCACCAGATCGACCACGCGGTCGGTGAGGTTGAACGACACCTGCAGTTCGGGCTTGTCGGCGAGGAACTCGGGCGCGAGCGGCGCGACGTGCTTGCGCCCGAACGCCGCCGGCGCCGAGACGATCAGATGGCCGCTCACCACCTGGCGCCCGGCGGATAGTTCGTTTTCGGCCTGATCCCAGTCGGCGAGCAGGCCGCGGCAGCGTTCGAGAAAGGCCGCGCCCTCCTCGCTCACCACGAGCCTGCGCGTAGAACGGTAAATGAGCTTCACGCCGAGACGCTTTTCGAGCGCGTCGATACGCCGCCCGAGGATCACCGGCGAAACACCTTCCTCGAGCGCCGCCGCCGCGAGGCTGCCCGCTTCTGCGACGCGCACGAAGGTTTCGATCTGCTTGAATCGGTCCATTGCGTGTCTCCCCCGTCGGGTTGCGAGCCGGAAAGCCCCTCCCGCCGGCATTCCATACTTTTTGTTTCGGAATAAACGACCTGGACTGATCTTATCAAACCTTTCCTGCGCCCCTAAAGTGGGCCTCAACGCATCGCCATTCCTCGCATACGAGACATTCAGGAGACAATCATGGCCAAAATGAGAGCCGTCGACGCCGCCGTTCTGGTGCTCGAAAAAGAAGGCATCGACACCGCTTTCGGCGTGCCGGGCGCCGCCATCAATCCGTTCTATTCGGCGATGAAAAGGGCCGGCGGCATCACGCACGTGCTGGCGCGCCACGTCGAAGGCGCCTCGCACATGGCCGAAGGCTACACGCGCGCCACGCCGGGCAACATCGGCGTGTGTATCGGCACCTCGGGCCCCGCGGGCACCGACATGATCACGGGCCTCTACTCGGCCCAGGCCGATTCGATTCCGATCCTCGCGATCACGGGCCAGGCGCCGCGCGCGCGCCTCTACAAGGAAGACTTCCAGGCCGTCGACATCGAGTCGATCGCCAAGCCCGTCACCAAGTGGGCCGTCACCGTGCGCGAGCCGGCGCTCGTGCCGCGCGTGTTCCAGCAGGCGTTCCATCTGATGCGCTCGGGCCGTCCGGGTCCGGTGCTGGTCGATCTGCCGATCGACGTGCAGCTCGCCGAAATCGAATTCGACATCGACACGTACGAGCCGCTGCCGGTCTACAAGCCGCGCGCGACGCGCAAGCAGATCGAAGCCGCGCTCGAACTGCTCAACGCGAGCGACAAGCCGCTGATCGTCTCGGGCGGCGGCGTGCTCAACGCAGCAGCCGAAGACCTGCTCGTGCAGTTCGCCGAAACCGTGGGCGTGCCCGTGATCCCGACGCTCATGTCGTGGGGCGCGATTGCCGACGACCATCCGCTCATGGCCGGCATGGTCGGCCTGCAGACCTCGCATCGCTACGGCAACGCCACGATGCTCGCCTCCGACTTCGTGCTCGGCATCGGCAACCGTTGGGCGAACCGCCATACGGGCAGCGTCGAGGTGTACACGAAGGGTCGCAAGTTCGTGCACGTCGATATCGAACCGACGCAGATCGGCCGCGTGTTCGGCCCGGATCTCGGCATTGTCTCGGACGCGAAGGCCGCACTCGAACTATTCGCCGAAATCGCCACGGAATGGAAGGCCGCGGGCAAGCTGAAGGATCGCAGCGCGTGGGTGGCCGACTGCCAGGAGCGCAAGCGCACGATGCTTCGCAAGACGCACTTCGAGAACACGCCGATCAAGCCGCAACGCGTGTACGAAGAGATGAACAAGGCGTTTGGCCGCGACACCTGCTACGTGAGCACCATCGGCCTTTCGCAGATCGCCGGCGCGCAGTTCCTGCACGTGTATAAGGCGCGCAACTGGATCAACTGCGGCCAGGCGGGCCCGCTCGGCTGGACGATTCCCGCGGCGCTCGGTGTGCGCGCAGCCGATCCGACGCGTCCCATCGTGGCGCTCTCGGGCGACTATGACTTCCAGTTCATGGTCGAAGAGCTGGCCGTGGGCGCGCAGTTCAAGCTGCCGTACGTGCACGTCGTCGTGAATAACTCGTATCTCGGACTGATCCGCCAGGCGCAGCGCGCGTTCGACATGGACTTCTGCGTGCAGCTCGCGTTCGAGAACATCAACGCGCCTGAAGTGAACGGCTATGGCGTCGATCACGTGACGGTCGCCGAAGGCCTCGGCTGCAAGGCGCTGCGCGTGTTCAAGCCCGAAGAGATCGCCCCGGCGCTCAAAGAGGCCCAGGCGCTCGCCGCCGAGCACAGCGTGCCGGTCGTCGTCGAAGTGATACTCGAGCGTGTGACCAACATCTCGATGGGCACCGAGATCGACGCCATCAACGAGTTCGAGGAACTGGCCGAAAAACCCGAGCACGCGCCGACTGCCATCAGCGCGATCAATGCCCTCGACTGAGCGCACTCGAGCCCGCATCAACGCAGCACGAGCAGCGCGCCCGGCATCGGCGCGCTGCCTGAATGATTGACTGCGTGACCTTCCGCCTGACTTCTTTCATTGACCGACCAGCGAGACCCAGCACCATGCCAAAATTCGCCGCGAACCTCACCATGCTGTTCAACGAAGTGCCCTTCCTCGACCGCTTCGCAGCGGCCGCACAAGCGGGCTTCGACGCCGTGGAGTTCCTGTTCCCGTATCCGTACAAGGCCGCCGAACTGGCCGAGCGCCTCGAGGTCAACGGGCTGAAGCTCGTCCTCCACAACCTGCCCGCCGGCAACTGGGAAGCGGGCGAGCGCGGCATTGCCTGCCTGCCCGAGCGCCGCGGCGAGTTCCAGGAAGGCGTGGGCCGCGCGATCGAATACGCAAAGGCGCTGAAGGTGCCGCAACTGAACTGCCTCGTCGGCATTCCGACGGCAGGCGTCGATCGCGACACGGCGCTCGCCACGATCGTCGAGAACCTGCGCTACGCCGCGGGCGAATTGAAACGCGAAGGCATCCGCCTGCTGGTCGAGCCGTGCAATTCGTACGACATTCCCGGCTTCGCGCTGAACCGCTCGGGCGAAGCGCTCGACGTGATCGAAAAGACCGGCTCGGACAACCTGTTCCTTCAGTACGACATCTATCACATGCAGCGTATGGAAGGCGAACTCGCCGCGACGATCAAGAAGCACTTCGCGAAAATCGCCCACGTCCAGCTCGCCGACAATCCTGGCCGCAACGAACCCGGCACGGGCGAAATCAACTACCCGTTCCTGTTCGATCTGCTCGACTCGCTCGGCTACGAAGGCCACATCGGCTGCGAGTACAAGCCGCGCACGACGACCGTCGAAGGCCTCGGCTGGCTGCGCAGCGCGAAGCAGCGCACCGCCGAACTCGCCTGAGCCCGCAATCGGACGCAACGACGCACATTCACGCATTCGCTTTAACGGAGACACAAGATGGCAAAGATTGGCTTTATCGGACTCGGCATCATGGGCGCGCACATGGCGCGCAACCTCATCAAGGGCGGCCACACGCTCGCCGTGAACGGCAAGTATCCGGTGCCCGACGACCTGCGCACGCAAACCGAAGTCGTCGCCGATTCGACGGCTGTCGCGAAGGTATCGGACATCGTCATCGTGATGGTGCCGGACACGCCTGATGTCGCCAACGTCCTGTTCGCCGACGACGGCGTCGTCAAGGGTCTCTCGGCCGGCAAGCTCGTGATCGACATGAGCTCGATCTCGCCGCTCGAAACGCAACAGTTCGCCAAACAGATCAACTCACTCGGCTGCGACTATCTCGACGCGCCGGTCTCGGGCGGTGAAGTCGGCGCACGCGAAGCCACGCTCACGATCATGGTGGGCGGCCCGCAGAAGTCGTTCGATCTTGCCAAGCCGTTGTTCGAATTGATGGGCAAGAATATTTCGCTCATCGGCGACAACGGCGCGGGCCAGACCTGCAAGGTGGCGAACCAGATCATCGTCGCGCTGAACATCGAGGCCGTGGCCGAAGCGCTGCTGTTCGCAGCACGTTCGGGCGCGGACCCCGAGCGCGTGCGCAAGGCCCTCATGGGCGGCTTCGCTTCGTCGCGCATTCTCGAAGTGCACGGCGAGCGCATGACCAGGCGCACGTTCAATCCGGGCTTCCGCATCGAACTGCACCAGAAGGACCTGAATCTCGCGATCGACGGCGCGCGCAAGCTGGGCATCGCGCTGCCGCATACCGCGAGCGCGCAGCAGCTCTTCAGCGTGTGCGCCGCGAACGGCGGCAAGGCATGGGACCACTCGGCCATGATCCGCGCGCTCGAGATCATGGCGAACTTCGAGATCGCCGAGCCGCAAGCGCAGGTGAAGGTGGCTTGATTTTCAGCGGTAGCAGGTAGCAGCACGGCGGTTCGCGCGACGCAACGTGCGGACCGCCTGTAGAACCGGATCACGCATACCGGCTGGTGCGCAGGCATTCGAGCGTGTGCATCAGCCTCCCGTGGGGCGCTTCGCGGCGGCGGCAACCGTCGCGAGGCAAATCGGTGCCGCTCTGGGCTGAGGGCGGCCAGTGGGGTCCGAAAGCGGCGCCCGGTGACGGCGGGGAAGCCTTGGTCGGTCAGACGTCGTCATCGGGTGTCCGCGTGTCGGATGCCCGTTTTTCTTTGCCTTCTCTCTTCTTTCCCCGGTTTCACACTCTTTGACGCTGCCCCGATGGACGCGTTCGCGACCGCGTTTCTAGAATCGTGCTTTCATCGGGCTGTCATGCCGACGGGTCAATGTGGACCCGACGCGTGACCACCCAGTCATTTCCAGCACGTGAGGAGTGTGATCGATGGGCATTATCAATTTCATCAAGGAAGCAGGCGAAAAACTCTTCGGCACGGCTGCCGCGCCGGCCGCCGCCGCGGAACCCGCTGCCGCACCGGCAGACCCCGCCGCGAATCTCGCCGAGCTGAACCAGAAGGCCGGCGACGCGATCGCGGCCTATATCCGCTCGCAGGGCCTCGACGCCGACAACCTCGGCGTGACCTACGACGGCGTCTCGCACACGGTGACGGTCACCGGCAACGCCGCCGACCAGCCCACCAAGGAGAAGATCCTCGTCGCGGCCGGCAACGTGCAGAACGTCGACAAGGTCGACGACCAGATGACCGTGACCAACCCCGCGCCCGAAGCGCAGCACCACACGGTCGTTGCCGGCGACAACCTCTGGAAGATCGCCGAAAAGTACTATGGCAGCGGCGCGAAGAACGACGCGATCTTCGAGGCGAACACGCCGATGCTCAAGAGCCCGGACAAGATCTATCCGGGTCAGGTGCTCGTGATTCCGCCGCTGCAGTAAGTGCGGCGACACACGAACAGGGCCAGAAACGAAACGGGCCTGGCGGAGCGATCCGCCAGGCCCGTTTTTACTTTGTACGCGGCCAGGCTCAGTACGTGTCGAACACGCCCTGCAGCCCCGCCTTGTCGGTCGTGCCAGCCGCCAGCGCGAGCAGCAGCAGCACACGCGCCTTGTACGGGCTAAGCGTGCCCGAAGACACGAAGCCGAGCGTATCGTCCTTGGCCGCGCCGTTGTGCATCACGTGGCCCGAGCCGACGCGCGAGGCGCGCACGACGGCCACGCCCTTGGCGGCCGCTTCGGCCAGCGACTGCTGCAACGCGCCGTGAATCGAGCCGTTGCCCGTGCCGGCCACGACGAACCCATCTACACCGGCGGCAAAGAGTGCTTCGACCGCCGCGCGCGACACGCCCGCGTAGCTCGTCACGATCTCGACCTGCGGCCATTGGACCGGTGCCGTGAACGGCGCATCGACCGTATGCGGGCGCAGCGCGCGGCGCTGGAATTCCACGCGCCCATCCTGCACCCAGCCCAGCGCGCCGATTTCCGGCGACTGGAATGCATCCACCGCATAGGTGCTGATCTTCGCGACGTCGCGTGCGCAATGAATGCGGTTATTGAACGCCACCAGCACGCCCTGTCCCGCCGCCGCCTCGCTCACCGCGAGCGTGACGGCATTGAGCAGATTGAGCGGGCCGTCGGCGGAAAGCGCCGTGGCGGGCCGCATGGCGGCCGTCAAGATACATGGCTTCGCGCTCTTCACCGTGAGATGCAGCAGGTACGCGGTTTCTTCGAGCGTATCCGTGCCGTGCGTGATCACCACGCCGTCGATCTCGTCGCTGGCCAGCAGTTCGTTCACGCGCTGCGCGAGCGTAGTCCATAGCGCAAGCGACATGTCCTTGCTGTCGATGCTCGCGACCTGCTCGGCATGGATCTGGGCGATGGCGTCGAGGCCCGGCACGGCTGCGAGCAGCTGCGCAACGCCGATCACGCCGGCCTGGTAGCCCGCGGTGTTCGCGGCGTCCGCGGCGGAGCCCGCAATCGTGCCGCCCGTGGCGAGCACGGCAATGCGCGGCAGCCTGGGCGCCGCCGCTGAGGAGGAAGTGGAAGTATTCATGGCGGCGATTTTAAGCGATCCGCCGCCCGCCGAGAAAGTCAGCGCGCTTTTCAGGTTGCCTCGCGCAGCTGGCTCGCGATCTGCTGCTCGGTGAGCTGCGGCGCGAACATTTCGATGAGCCGGTACGCGTACTGGCGCAGGAATGCGCCCTTGCGCAGGCCCACTCGCGTCGTGCTCGCATCGAAGAGATGCTCCGTGTCGAGCGCGACGAGTTCGCTGTCGCGCTTCGGGTCGTAGGCCATCGCCGCGACGATGCCCACGCCCATGCCGAGTTCGACGTAGGTCTTGATCACGTCCGCGTCGATGGCGGTCAGCACCACGTCGGGCACCACGCTCGCTTTCGCGAACGCCTGGTCGATGTGCGAGCGGCCCGTGAAGTCCTGGTCGTAGGTGATGACCGGATACTCGGCCACGTCTTCGAGCGTGAGATTTTCGCGGCCCACGAGCGGATGCGACTTCGGCACGACCACCACGTGATGCCACGAGTAGCACGGGAACGTGACGATGTCGGGGAAGCGGTCGAGCGCCTCGGTCGAGATGCCGATGTCGGCCTCGCCGTTGATGATCATCTGCGCGATCTGCTGCGGATTGCCCTGACGCAACGCGAGATGGACTTTCGGAAACACTTCGCGGAACCGGTGCACGACCTTAGGCAGCGCGTAACGCGCCTGCGTGTGCGTCGTCGCGACCACGAGGTGGCCGCTGTCCTGGTCTGCGAACTGGCGCGCCACGCGGCGCAGGTTCTCGGCGTCGAGCAGCATGCGCTCGATCAGCTGATGCACGGCCTTGCCAGGCTCCGTGAGGCCGGTCAGGCGCTTGCCGCGGCGAATGAAAATGTCCACGCCGAGCTCGTCTTCGAGATCCTTGATCTGCTTGGAGACGCCTGATTGCGACGTATACAGCACGTTCGCCACTTCGGTCAGGTTCATGTTCTGCCGTACGGCTTCGCGCACGAAACGCAACTGCTGAAAATTCATGGTCTTCTCTCCGGGACTGCTGACCGATTATTCGTTTTTGTCGATGTGAGCACTGTAACGCTTGCTGCGCCGCTTTTTACAGCGCTCATTGCGCCGGAAATACGCGAAGCCCGCGCGGCACGGCCGTCACGCCCTCGCCGACCGAAAGGCCCAGCGCACGCCACGACTCGCGGTCGAGCTCGGCTTCGAGCGCGCCGCCCGTGCGGCTTTCCAGCTCCACGCGCACCGAGCCGCCCAGCGTCACCACGCGGCGCACGTCGACGACGATGCCGTCGCGATGATCGCTCGCCTGGCGGTGCAGCACGAGGTCGTGCGGCCGCACGTAGGCGAGCGCGGGCCCTTCGAAGCTCGCATGCACGGAGATCGGCTGCGCCGCGCCCTCGGCGACGAAACCGCGTGCATCGACGCTGCCGCGCAGCCGGTTTGCGGCGCCCAGAAATTCGTAGACGAAGGCCGTCTGCGGATGATCATAGACGTCCTGCGGGCTGCCGACCTGCTCCACGTGCCCATGATTCATCACGACGATGCGATCGGCCACCTCGAGCGCTTCCTCCTGGTCGTGCGTGACGAAGATCGTCGAGATATGCAGGTCGTCGTGCAGGCGGCGCAGCCACGAGCGCAACTCCTTGCGCACCTTGGCGTCGAGCGCGCCGAACGGTTCGTCGAGCAGCAGCACCTTCGGCTCGACGGCGAGCGCGCGCGCAAGCGCGATGCGCTGACGCTGGCCGCCCGACAGCTCGGACGGATAGCGCTGCGCGAGCCAGTCGAGCTGCACGAGCTTGAGCAGTTCATGCACCTTCTCGCGAATCACGGCCTCCGAGGGCCGCTCGCTGCGCGGCTTCACGCGCAGGCCGAACGCCACGTTCTCGAACACCGTCATGTGGCGGAACAGTGCGTAATGCTGGAACACGAAGCCCACCTGGCGCTCGCGCGCGCCCACCTCGCCCACGTCCTGGCCTTGCAACACGACCTGGCCCGCGTCGGCGTATTCGAGGCCCGCAATGACGCGCAGGAGCGTGGTCTTGCCACAACCGGAAGGTCCGAGCAGCGCAACCAGTTCGCCCGGCGGAAAGTCGAGCGAGACGTTGTCGAGGGCGGTGAAGTCGCCGAAGCGCTTGTGCAGATTGCTGACGGTGATGCCCATGTTTACTGCTCCCCTACTTGAATCGGTTGGCGCACGGCGCGAGGCGCTGCGTGTTGTGAAACATGTTGCACGGCCACGGGTTGCGGGCCGGCGTAGGCGGGAATCTCGTCCGCGCCGCGCAGTTCCGCCGAAAGGCGGCGCTCCGCGAGCAGCTTCAGGCCGAGCGTGACGAGCGCGAGCAACGCGAGCAGCGATGCCACGGCGAACGCCGCCGCGAAGTTGTACTCGTTGTAAAGAATCTCGACGTGCAGCGGCATCGTGTCGGTCTGGCCGCGAATATGACCCGACACCACCGACACCGCGCCGAACTCGCCCATGGCGCGCGCGTTGCAGAGAATCACGCCGTACAGCAGACCCCAGCGGATATTGGGCAGCGTCACGCGGCGGAACATCTGCCAGCCCGAGGCGCCCAGCACGTGGGCGGCCTCTTCTTCGTCGTTGCCCTGCGCCTGCATCAGCGGAATCAGCTCGCGCGCGACGAACGGGAACGTCACGAAGATGGTGGCGAGCACGATACCCGGCACCGCGAAGATGATCTGCACGTTGCGGTCTTCGAGCCACGGCCCGAGCCAGCCCTGCGCGCCGAACAGCAGCACGTAGATGAGACCTGAAATCACGGGCGAAACTGAAAACGGCAGGTCGATCAGCGTGGTGAGCAGCGCCTTGCCGCGAAACTCGAACTTCGCGATCGCCCACGACGCCGCGAGGCCGAAGCCCAGATTCAACGGCACCGCGATCGCCGCGGTGATGAGCGTGAGCTTGATCGCGGAGAGCGCGTCGGGATCGACGAGCGACGTGAAGTAGAAGCCGATACCCTTCGACAGCGCCTGCCAGAACACCGCGACGAGCGGCACCACGAGAAACAGCGCGAGAAACGCGAGCGCAATGCCGGTCAGCAGCCAGCGCACCCACGGTGATTCGGTGACCGGGTCCGGCCGGCGCGTGCTTCGTTGTTGCGGCAGCGTGCTCATTGCGCACCTCCCGCGACGGTTGCGCCCACCACGGCACTCGGCGCGCTGCCGGCCGTTACACCCCGGCTCGTGCGGCGCTGCAAATACCACTGCAGCGAATTGATGAGCAGCAGCATGACGAACGAGACGCAGAGCATCATCACGGCAAGCGCCGTTGCGCCCGCATAGTCGTACTGCTCGAGCTTGGTGATGATGAGCAGCGACGTGATCTCCGACTTCATCGGCACGTTGCCGGCGATGAAGATGACCGAGCCGTACTCGCCCAGCGCACGCGCGAACGCGAGCGCGAAACCCGTGAGGAGCGCCGGCAGCACCGCGGGCAGCACGACACGGCGGAACGTGAGCCAGCGCGAGGCGCCGAGGCACGCAGCGGCCTCTTCCTGTTCGCGCTCGAAGTCCTCGAGCACCGGCTGCACCGTGCGCACGACGAACGGCAAGCCGATGAAGGTCAGCGCCACGAGCACGCCGAGCGGCGTGAAGGCGATCTTCAGACCGAGCGGCTGCAGGAACTGGCCGATCCAGCCATTGCCGGCATACACGGCGGCGAGCGAAATGCCCGCCACGGAAGTCGGGAGCGCGAACGGCAGATCGACGAGCGCATCGATCACCCGTTTGAACGGAAACCTATAGCGCACGAGCACCCACGCGAGCAGGAAGCCGAATACCGCGTTGATCAGCGCCCCGCCGAGCGCGGCGGTGAACGTGAGCCGGTACGACGCGATCACGCGCGGCGACCACACGGCGCGCACGAACTGGCTCCAGTCGAGTGTCGCCGTCTTGAGAAAGGTGGCGGCAAGCGGAATGAGCACCACGAGGCTCAGATAGGCCACCGTGATGCCAAGCGTCAAACCGAAGCCAGGCAGCGCACTGGGCTTGCGCAATCGAAACGTTGTCATGCTCATCGTCCAGACATGGGTTGCGCGATTCGTGCGTTGCAGATTCGCGCCGAAAAGCGCGCCCGTAGGCGCGCTTCGTTGTTATGCGGTCACGTCGTTATGCGGACCGCTTACTGCTTGACCGCCTGCTGCTTGACTGCTCGACAGCTTTACTGCGGCTGATAGATCGAATCGAACACGCCGCCATCCGCGAAATGCGTCTTCTGCGCGTTGGGCCAGCCGCCGAACGTGTCGTCGACCGTGTAGAGCTTAAGCTTCGGAAACTTCGCCGTGAGCGCCGCCGGGACCTTGTCCGAACGCGGACGGTAGAAGTTCTTCGCGGCGATCTCCTGGCCCTCTTCGCTATAGAGGAACTGCAGGTAGGCTTCGGCCTCCTTGCGCGTGCCCTTCTTGTCGACGACCTTGTCCACCACGGCAACCGGCGGCTCAGCCAGAATGCTCACCGAAGGCACCACGATCTCGAACTTGTCCGGGCCGAACTCCTTGAGCGAGAGAAATGCTTCGTTTTCCCATGCGATCAGCACATCGCCGATGCCGCGCTGCACGAAGCTCGTCGTGGCTCCCCGCGCGCCCGAGTCGAGCACGCCCGCGTTCTTGTAGAGCTTCGTGACGAAGTCCTTCGCCTTCTGCTCGTCGCCGCCCGGCTGGTGCAGCGCATACGCCCACGCCGCGAGATAGTTCCAGCGCGCGCCGCCCGAGGTCTTCGGATTCGGCGTGACGATCGAGACACCCGGCTTGGTCAGATCGTCCCAGTCCTTGATGTGCCTGGGGTTGCCCTTGCGCACGAGGAACACGATGGTCGACGTGTATGGCGAGGCGTTGTCGGGCAGGCGCTTTTGCCAGTCCTTCGCGACGATGCCCTTGTTGGCGAGTGCGTCGATGTCCCATGCCAGCGCGAGCGTCGCGACGTCGGCCTGCAGACCGTCGAGCACCGAGCGCGCCTGTGCGCCCGAGCCGCCATGCGACTGTTTGATGGTGAGCGTTTCGCCCGTCTTCGCCTTCCACTGCTTGATGAAGGCTTCGTTGATGTCCTGGTACAGCTCGCGCGTCGGATCGTAGGAGACGTTGAGCAGCGATGTATCCGCGTGAGCGGCCAGCGGCACCATAGCCGCCATCGCCGTGACGCCGACGAGCGGCGCAACGCCGATGACCAGTTTTGCCGCCAGTGTTTTCAGCCAGCCCGCGCGCCCCGTATGTGTCGTGCCCATCTATCTGTTCTCCGTTCTCGTGTGTGCTCGTTTGCGCTCATTGATGAAACTGCAGCTAACGATGGAGGCCAGTCTAGCGATCCCCTTACATTATTAAAAATGATGTTTTCTTATTTTTTAATACGCAAAAGTGGTAAGGACAGAGGAAGTCGCTGTTGGAGCGCGGTTTCATCCGCGCAAACACGGGAAAACGGCCTGATGGCAACGTTCAGTCGATGAATTTCAAGTAACACTTGAAAAGTGGCGAGTACTGTATAAAAATACAGTTACCTGTTCAAACATACAGTGGCGCCATGACCAAACTCACCGCACGACAGCAGCAGGTTTTCGATCTGGTTCGCCGGGCCATCGAGCGCACGGGCTTTCCGCCCACGCGCGCCGAGATCGCGGCGGAACTCGGCTTCAGCTCCGCCAACTCCGCGGAGGAGCATCTGCGTGCGCTGGCGCGCAAGGGCGTGATCGAACTGGCTGCGGGCGCCTCGCGCGGCATCCGCCTCGTGCCGGGGCCCGACGACCTGCCGCACCAGTTCACGCTCCCGCACCCGAGCATCATGCAACTCTCGCTGCCGCTCGTCGGCCGCGTCGCTGCGGGTAGCCCGATCCTCGCGCAGGAGCACATCTCGCAGAACTACATGTGCGACCCGGCGCTCTTCTCGAGCCGCCCCGACTACCTGTTGAAGGTGCGCGGCCTTTCCATGCGCGACGCCGGCATCCTCGACGGCGACCTGCTCGCCGTGCAGAAAAAGGCCGAAGCGAAAGACGGCCAGATCATCGTGGCGCGCCTCGGCGACGACGTGACCGTCAAGCGCCTGAAGCGCCGTCCGAACGGGCTCGAGCTGATCGCCGAGAACCCCGATTACGACAATATTTTCGTCGAGGCCGGCAGCGCGGAATTCGCGCTCGAAGGCATCGCGGTCGGGCTGATCCGCCCCACCGAATTCTAAGGAATCCGTCTGAGCGCGGTTTGCACATTGTTTGCGCACCATCTGCGCATACCTGGAGAGAGTCATGGAACGTCTTGCCCGCCTGCTGCCCTTCCGCCAATTCGGCCGCCTTCGCCATCTCCGTGGAATCGCCTCGTGCGCGGTCCGCGAAGTCCGCGATTCGGCTGCCGCACTGAGCGGTTCGCTCTTCGAAGACTCGCCTGAGATGGTGGCGGCCAGCGCAGCCGACCTGCCCGTGCTGCCCTCGGCACAGCCGGCGTTTGCGCGCGTGTCGCTCAACAGCACGCTCAACACCGAACAGCCCATGCGCCGCGCGCCCGTGCGCGTCTATCAGGGTCCGTCGCGGCTCATCCTCGTCGGCACGGTCGACGCGGTTTGCCGCGCAATCGACCGCTGCATCGCCGAGCAGCACAGCGACCTGCCCGCGGCACTCGCGAAGTAAGCAGCAACGCTGCACAAATGTGAGAAGAGGTTACGGGCGGGATCGTTTAGCCCGGTTTGCGGTCAACACCGTGTTTAAACGATTTGCCCTATGCCGATGACGGAATCTCTCTCTACCCCGCGCAAGACCCAAGGCTGGAAAAAGCCCGTTGCGATCACGGTCGCCGTCGCAATGGTCGTTGCCGCGATCGGCTACGCCTATGCGTCGCCCTATATCGCGGTGAAACACATGAAAGCCGCGGCCGACGCGCGTGACGCCGTCGCGCTCAACGAATACGTCGATTACCCTGCGCTGCGCCTGAGCCTGAAACAGCAGGTGGGCGAGATGCTGCACCGGCGCGTCGAGGGGCAGCACAGCAGCAATCCGTTGCTGATCCTCGGCGCCGTAATTGGCGCGGCACTGATTAGTCCGCTCGTGGATGCCTACGCCACACCGGAAGGCGTGGCCGCCCTGCTCGATGGCATGCCGCCGACGGGCAAGCCCGGCGACCGGCCACACGCGCCGCCGCCAGCGGAATCCGGCGCGCCATCCGCGCAATCGGCAGAGCCGCCGCAATCGGCACCCGCCTCCGCCGCGCCACCGGCCCCGGCCGTATCCGGCACCCCCGCGCCCGAGGCGCGGCCGGTGACCACGGCGGGCTATCGCGGCCTCAATGAGTTCGCGCTCACGTGGGACCGCGGCAGTACGGGCGAGCACTACGCCGCCATTCTGCAGCGTCACGGGCTCTTCTCGTGGAAGCTCTCGGCGGTCGAGCTAAGCGAAGGAAACGTCTCGAACTGAGATAGATCGGCAGTGGCAGCGCTAACAGGCCGGTTCCAGGCGAGCCGGCCCGCTTGATCCCCTACGCGGCGGCTTGCTGCTGCTTTTCCTCAGCCGCCGACGAACACGCCACGAGAATGCTGCACGAAACGCGGTCGAGCAGCGGCGTGTTGCCGGCGCCCATCCACCAACGCGAGAGCCCTGTGCGGCAGCGGTGGCCCACCACCACGAGGTCGGCATTCAGCTCGTTGGCCAGATTCGCGATTTCGTCGATCGGATGACCGAACGCGAAATGCCCCTGAGCGCGCACGCCGCGCTCGGTTAGCCAGTCCACGCCTTCCTGAAGAATCTCGCGCGCCGTTTCCTCGAAGCGGCCGCAGGCCACGTCGGTCAACAGGCCGGCGCTCTGGGCGATCGTCGAACGCATGTCGACGACCGAGAGCAAGTGCGTCTCGGCCTGCAGATCGAGTGCAAGATCGGCGCCGCACCGCAGCGCCTTGCGGCCTTCGCGCGAGCCGTCGTAACAGAGCAGAATTTTTTTATAGCTCGCCATGATCGCTTCTCCCCGCCCGCGTGATTTGCAGGCTGTGCGATTCTCATGATGGTGCGCCGCAATTCCACACGCAAGGGCTGGAAAACGCCAGGTGTGCATCGAAAAACGCCAGGCACGTCTCAATCGGCGCACGCATCTTGCACAGTGCTGGATGCTTGCCGCGACATGCATTTACCTCGTGCGTCGTCAAAACACCTGTGAGCGACGCCCGACCCGCCGCGCAGCAATGCACTAAAATGGGCCGCCTCGTTTCGTGCGATTTTTCGTTCGGTACTTCGAGCGACTCGCGCGATGCCCGATCGACTCACGTTCAACCGGTCCATGCCCGCACCCGCCATCGAATTCGAGCAGGTCATCAAACATTATGGAGACAGGACGGTCGTCAACGGCCTGTCGTTCGACGTCGTTCCCGGCGAGTGCTTCGGACTGCTCGGCCCGAACGGCGCGGGAAAAACCACGACACTGCGCATGCTGCTCGGCATCGTTTCGCCCGATGCGGGTCGCATCAGCCTGTGCGGCGAGCCGGTGCCGGCGCGCGCGCGCCACGCCCGCCAGCGCGTGGGGGTGGTGCCGCAGTTCGACAATCTCGACCCCGACTTCACCGTGCGCGAGAACCTGCTCGTGTTCGGCCGCTACTTCGGCTTGTCTGCGCGCGAAACGCGCGACCTCGTCGCGCCGTTGCTCGAATTCGCGCGCCTCGAAAGCAAGGCCGACGCACGCGTGGGCGAACTCTCAGGCGGCATGCGCCGACGTCTCACACTCGCGCGCGCGCTCGTGAACGACCCGGACGTGCTTGTGATGGACGAGCCCACTACGGGCCTCGATCCACAGGCACGGCATCTGATCTGGGAGCGGCTGCGCTCGCTGCTCGCGCGCGGCAAAACGATTCTCCTCACCACGCATTTCATGGAGGAGGCCGAACGGCTTTGCAATCGGGTCTGCGTGATCGAGGAAGGCCGCAAGATCGCCGAGGGCGCACCCAAGGCGCTGATCGAATCGGAGATCGGCTGCGATGTGATCGAGGTGTACGGACCGGACCCGGTCGCGTTGCGCGATGAACTTGCGGCCGACGCGAAGCGCACCGAGATCAGCGGCGAGACGCTGTTCTGTTATGTCGACGACCCTGCGCCTGTCCATGCGAAGCTGCGCCATCGCTCTGATTTGCGCTATCTGCACCGGCCCGCGAATCTCGAAGACGTGTTCCTGCGGCTCACGGGCCGCGAGATGCAGGATTAACGGCGGCAGGATCAACGCCCGCGTACGAATCGCCAAGGACACCATGCAGACACGCACCAACAACCCGACGCCCTCGCGCCCCGAACATGCGAGCGTGCGCGAGCCGCGCGCTGCGCTGCCTTCGAACGCGACGCACTGGATGGCCGTGTGGCGGCGCAACTATCTGGTCTGGCGCAAGCTCGCCCTCGCGTCGATGTTCGGCAATCTCGCCGATCCGATGATCTATCTCTTCGGTCTGGGCTTCGGGCTCGGGCTGATGGTCGGGCACGTCGACGGCGTCTCGTACATCGCGTTTCTCGCGGCAGGCACGGTGTCGTCTTCGGTGATGATGTCGGCGAGCTTCGAGTCGATGTACTCGGGCTTCTCGCGCATGCACGTGCAGCGCACTTGGGAAGCGATCATGCACACGCCGCTCACGCTCGGCGACGTGGTGCTCGGCGAGGTGATGTGGGCCGCGAGCAAGTCGATGCTATCGGGCGTGGCGATCATGGTGGTGGCGGGCCTGCTCGGCTACGCGAGCTTTCCTTCCATGCTGCTCGCGCTGCCCGTGATCGCGCTCGCGGGCCTCGCGTTCGCGAGCTGCGCGATGATCGTCACCGCGCTCGCACCGTCCTACGACTTCTTCATGTTCTATCAGACGCTCGTGCTCACGCCGATGCTGCTGCTCTCCGGCGTGTTCTTTCCGATCGCGCAACTGCCCGCCGCCGCGCAGCACATCACGTTGATGCTACCGCTCGCGCATGCCGTTGCGTTGATCCGCCCCGCCATGCTCGACCGGCCTGTCGAGCAGGCCGGCCTGCACCTGCTCGTGCTCGCGATCTACGTAGTGGTGCCGTTCGCGATCGCATCCGTGCTGTTCCGCCGGCGCATGATGCGCTGACACCCCATAGCGCGGCGTTCAGTCCTCGTCGTCGCCCCAGGGAATATCGACGTCCGAAATAAACGCGACCGTCGCGAACGGGCCGCCTTCCTGGCGGCCGACCTTGCCGTCGGCGCGATGCCATTCCACGCGGAACATCGTCGATTGGGTCTGGGCGAGCAAGCGCACCGTGCGGATCTCTTCGGGATCCGACTCCTCCACCGGGCCATCGAGCGAGACCAGCAGCGACTGCGGCCAGAGACCGTCGGCCGGGTCGTAGATGCGATCGCCGTCGGGGATCGAAGTATCCGCCTCGACGCCGATGGTGGCCGAAGCCTCGACGATCATCTTGCCGAGTGCACGAAGCACCGCCGTGGCGCGTGCCGAATTGGCCTGGCGAATGGCGAGATCGCCGCGCGTGAGCGCCTGCTCGAGTTTCGGATTGGTTTTTTGCTTTGCCATGCTGGTTTTCGGGCCGCGGCCCGCTCCGTGGCGGACGGCGAACCGCCCGCGTATTACAAGAATGCCAACGCTGAACGCATGGCGCCTGCCTCGTCCCGGCGTCCCTAGAAGCCTAGCGCCACCGCCGCGAGCCCGGCGGCGATGCCGAAGAACACCACCGTCGTGCCCACGACCGCGAGCATGCGCGGCCGGAACGAGCCCGCCAGCATCGCGAACGACGGCACGCTCACGGGTGGCAGCGTCATCAGCAGCGCGCCCGCTGGACCCACACCCATGCCGAGCGCCAGCATCGCCTGGATGATCGGCACCTCGCCGGCCGTAGGGATCACGAACAGCATGCCGACCACGGCGAACGTGACGATCCACCCAAGGCCGCTCGTGACTTCCGGGCCGATATGCGGGAACAGCCATGCGCGAGCGGCGCCAAGCAACAGCACCAGCACGATGTATTCCGGCACCAGCCGCACGGCCATGCGCGCAAAGATGCGCGCCCAGCGCACGAAGACGTTGCCGCCTTCGGCCTGCTGCTGGGCGAGTTGCGCGAGGCGATCGTCGGCGGCACGCGATTCCTCGGGCGTCACGAGCCGGTTGCAGACCCAGCCGAGGCCGAACACCATCAGCAGGCCCAGCGTGAGACGCAGCGCACTCCACTGCCAGCCGAGCACGAAGCCCATGAACACGAGCGTCGCGGGATTGAGCACGGAGTTGCCGAGCCAGAACGCAATCGCGCCACCAGCCGACGCATTGCGCGCGCGCAGGCCCACGACCACGGGCGCGGCGCAGCAGGTGCACATCATGCCGGGCACGGCGAGCAGGCCGCCCGCCGCGACGCTGCCGAAGCCGCGTCGGCCAAGCACGCGCGCGACCCATTGCACGGGCAGGAGCGCCTGCACGCCGGAACCGAGCAGCAGGCCGAGCACCATGGCCTGCCAGATCGCCTTGCCATAGGCGTAGGCGTAATCGAGCGCGGCGGAGAACGAGGGATCGGGGGCGGTGGCCGCGCCGCCCATCAGGATCGATTTGCCGATGGAGTGCGTCTCCTCGGCGGTAAATGCGCGGTGATAGTACGGGAACCACTTCACGTAGAAGAGGCCGGCCACCGCCAGCAAAATAAAAATGGGCCAGCCGTAAGACGGGGGCGATTGCGCTGGACGTGCGCTCGTCATTGTAAAAATTCTCCGGGATTGAGCGTATGAACGGCCGACGGGGCGCCGTCACGCGAGGCGTGATGGCGCCCCGGCGGCGCATGCTGGATCGTAGTGTATGCCTTGCGAATCGCCAACGCCTTTGCTGCGTTGGCGCCTCACGCGACGCCGCGCGGCCCGGTGAGGGACAGCGCGGTTTGCCGCTTTCCCTTTAAGGGGCCGGATTCGGCTGCTGCTCGTGCAGCGCGTCGATCTGCGCGAGCACTTCGGGGGTGAGCTTGACGTCGGCGCTGGCGATGTTTTCCTTCAACTGCTCGAGCGAGGTCGCGCCGATCAGATTGCTGGTGAGGAACGGCCGGCTGTTGACGAACGCGAGCGCGAACTGCGCAGGCGTGTAGCCATGGGCGCGGGCGAGTTCCACGTAACGCGTCGTTGCGGCCACCGATTCCGGCTTGCTGTAGCGCTTGAAGCGCTCGAACCGCGTGATGCGCGCGCCTTCGGGACGCGCCCCGCCCTCGTACTTGCCCGAAAGCCAGCCGAACGCGAGCGGCGAATACGCGAGCAGGCCCACGGCTTCGCGGTGCGCGAATTCGGACAGGCCGCTCTCGAACGTCCGGTTGAGCAGGCTGTACGGATTCTGGATGCTGACGATGCGCGGCAGCCCGAGCTTTTCGGCCGCACGCAGGAACTGCGCGACGCCCCACGGCGTTTCGTTCGACACGCCGATATGGCGGATCTTGCCCGCCTTCACGAAATCGGCGAGCACGCTGAGCGTTTCCTCGATCGGCACCGTGTATGCATCGTCGAGATACGGGTACATGCTGCGGCCGAACGTCATCGTGCTGCGATCGGGCCAGTGCAGCTGATACAGGTCGACGTAGTCCGTCTGCAGGCGCTTCAGGCTGCCGTCGAGCGCTTCGGTCAGGTTCTTGCGGTCGAACTGGTTCTGCGGCCCGCGAATGTGCTGCGGATTGTGCGGCTGGCGCGCCGGGCCTGCAATCTTGGTGGCGAGCACGATACGCTCGCGCGCCGCGCGATGCTGCGCGAGCCACGTTCCGATGAAGCGCTCGGTCTGTCCCTGTGTCTCCGGGCGCGGCGGCACGGGGTACATTTCAGCGGCATCGATCAGCGTGACGCCCTGGTCGAGCGCGTAGTCGATCTGCGCATGCGCCTCGCGCTCCGTGTTCTGCTCGCCCCACGTCATCGTGCCGAGCCCGATCAGGCTCACCTTGACGTCGGTCTCGCCGAGTGTGCGGTATTCCATGGAAACGTTGTCCATCAGTTCGGTTGGGGAGCGCTGAAACTACCACGACGCGGGAAATTTTTCAGGAGTTGCAGAATACGACCGCATGCTTCCGCAAGTGGCGCAATGCGCCGCGGCGGTCGCGGCGCCGCTCGGCGACAGACGTGCCAGAATCCGCACGTGCGCCTACCAGGAGAAATCGGCATGGAAAACCGACGCAGCTACGAATATATGGGTTTCGACATGACAGCCGGCGTGGACGGCGATCACGAAGCCGGTTTTTACGTCTCGACGCAGATCATCCAGAGCCTCACAGACGCCGAAAACGCCAACGTGCCGGTCGACGGCATCGCCGCTGGCCGCTTTCCGACCCAGGACAACGCCTTCGACGCGGCCTTCGATCGCATTCGCGAAGCGATCGACAAGCGCCTGCGCGCCGCTTCCTGAGCGGCGCACGGGAAAGAAACAGAACGGCCGCAGAAAAGCAAAAAGCCGGACGTCGCAACGACATCCGGCTTTCAGGCCGCCCGACTCACGGGCGGCTCAGCAACGAATCGGAAACTTCGGCGCGACTTACTGGCCGAAGAAAACCGATTGCGGGCCCGTGGCCTTTGCGTGGCTGCCCGACTGCGAAGCCGAGCCGGCGACACCGCCGTAAGCCGTTTGGGCGCCTTGTTCCTGGACGCGTTCGGCGGCCACGGTCTGGACGCTCTGGCCACGCTGCGAAGCGGGCGCGCCGACGTCCGGGCGATAGAACGGTGCCGGGCCGTAGCCGCTGGCGAACGCCGGAGCGGCAACAGAAGCGGTAGCTGCGACCAGCAGCGCTGCGATGAGTTTGGTCTTCATGGTGGACTCCAATATCAGGTTCAGTTGCGGATCGGGAAGGCGCCGCGCCTGGGAGGTCAGTGCCCACGAGCTGCGTCAACGAAACTCAGTGTATACACCTACTATCGGAAAATAATCGCGATAATCCGAATTTACTATTCTCCGTTCCACAACAATCCTGTCAGGCAGATCTGACGGGGCTGAGCGCCGAACAGACCCTAAAAGTGCTCTCAAAAAAATTTGCGCGACGCAGCAAATTGCGGACGGATTACATAACGCAGATAGGGTTTTTCGGCCGAAAATGGCCATCGGGCGCACATCCTGCTTAGGTATCCCGCAAATTGGCGCAGTGCGCAAAGGGTACGAAGAGCCAGGCCCGCATGCGTTAAAATGCAAGGTTGATCCCACGTCAGCCGTTACTTCCCGGTTTCCCATCGCCATGTCCGCCACCCGTCAAGCCAGCCCCCGCCGCGTTTCCGTCGCGCCGATGATGGACTGGACCGATCGCCACTGCCGTTCGCTGCATCGCTTCATCTCCCGGCACACGTGGCTGTATACGGAGATGGTGACGACGGGCGCCCTCATCCACGGCGACGTGCCGCGCCATCTCGCGTTCACGCCGGCCGAGGCGCCGGTCGCGCTTCAGCTGGGCGGCAGCGAACCCGACGACCTCGCGCGCGCCGCGAAGCTCGGAGAACAGTGGGGCTACGACGAGATCAACCTGAACTGCGGCTGCCCGTCCGAGCGCGTGCAGCGCGGCGCGTTCGGCGCATGCCTGATGAACGAACCGCAACTGGTGGCGGACTGCGTGAAGGCGATGCGCGATGTCGTATCGGTACCCGTGACGGTCAAGCACCGCATCGGCGTGGATACGGTCGAGGACTATGCGTTCGTGCGCGACTTCGTCGGCACGATTGCCGAAGCGGGCTGTGAGGTTTTCATCGTGCACGCGCGCAACGCGATCCTGAAGGGCTTGAGCCCGAAGGAAAACCGCGAGATCCCGCCGCTCAAGTACGACTACGCATACCAGCTCAAGCGCGACTTCCCGCAGCTCGAAATCATCATCAACGGCGGCATCAAGACGCTCGACGAAGTCGAGCAGCATCTACAGCACGTCGATGGCGTGATGCTCGGCCGCGAGGCGTACCACAACCCCTACGTGCTCGCCGACGTCGATGCGCGCTTCTATGGCTCGACCGATGCTGCGCTTACGCGCGAGGAAGTGGAAGCGAAGCTCATCGAGTACTGCGCGAGCGAAATCGCACGCGGCACTTACCTGGGCGCGATCGTGCGCCATGCGCTGGGCCTCTACCGCGGCGTGGCCGGCGCGCGCGGCTGGCGCCGCATCCTCTCGGACAGCCGCAAGCTCGCGAAGGCAGATCTCGCGATCTTCGACGAGGCCCGCGAATATCTGCGCGTTCCGGACGAAATTCTTGAATAAAGGGCTAGGCAAGGCAACTTTAGTATGTATATAATCTTGCTTCTTGATTGACGCCGCTTTCGAAGCAGCGCTAGTTGAGAAAACAGCGGTGGCTGTAGCTCAGTTGGTAGAGTCCAGGATTGTGATTCCTGTCGTCGTGGGTTCGAGTCCCATCAGCCACCCCAAAGAATTCAAGCACTTAGCCCAGTTCGATGAACTGGGCTTTTTGCTTTCTGGAATCCGTTTAAGCGCCGGTGCAAGCAATTCAAGTCGAAGCGGCGCGAGCGGTTGGTCGCGAAAGCGATCCCGCATGCGACGCTGCAATCTTTTGAGTGTGCGCGTAGCTGGCCTGGGTCGTCAGCCTGAGCCCGGCATGAAACACTTTCGAACCGTCGCCTAAGTAATGCCGTTTGCCCGCTCTTTCGCAGCAACGAATTGGCGATGGGTAGCGACCTCGCGCGCGATCAGGGCGCGTATCAAATCGTCGTTTGGGTTTTCGAGGATCAGCGGCGGCAGATCACGCGCCAATCCTTCGCGTGCCGCAACCCAAGCCTCGTAGGCAGTTGTGAGCTCGTCAACTTTGTCCAAAGTCTGTCCCCGACGACTGGCAATGATTCTCCGAACCATTGCACCGATTTCGCTTGCTGCGCCGCTCGCATGGGCGCGAGCGGGAGCAAGTTAATCACACATTTGCGTCGGAAACGACCAAGGATTTTCGAGGCAGCGTTCAGTACATTCGTGCGCTGCCGGATCCCTGCCAGACAACAGCAGAGAGATGGCCAAGTACGACGACGAGATCAATCAAATCAATACGCAGCGCAATGGTTGCGTAACCTGACACGCAGCATTAGTCGAGGTCAATCATTTGCAAAGCTTGCAGCTTCCCGATTGCTGTTGCCTCTTCGTAGGTACCGCGATGCATCAAACGACCACTAGACAACGGGACACTGCCAGCCCAGACAGTATCGTCCATTGCGATGGCCCACCGCGGACCGAATTCTCCGTTGCCAACATCAAACGGCGTGAAATCGACGATGTATCCCTTGTAGCGAATGACGTGATTGTTCATTGGCTCTCCTCCCGGTTGCAATCTAACACCGGCGCCGAGGGTGAATTTTTAGAGATCGTTAAGTGAATGTGGACGCGCCACGGAAATCGTTAACGGCCGCTGTGGCAGCAACCTTTAGCGACTTGGGGCAATCCCCCCATCACATAGCGGAAGAGAGATGACTGCGTATTACGCCGAGATCGACAAGCGAAGCGCGCGGCAGCGTCATAGCAGCAACCGGCGAACGAGCCGCTCTCGCGCCTTCCGATGCGACGAGAGCGCCGAGTGAAACAGGTTTGCCTAGCCCATCAAGATTTCATCGACCATCGCGCGCCCCCAAGCGAACCCGGCGCTTTCGGCATCGTCCCGAGTCCTGTGGCTCGTCTTCAGGTCTTCACTCGAAGCGATCTCGCGTTCTGGGCCCCTGCTTACTTTCGCGCGCCATACCCACATTTCATTGGGGCACTCAAGGGTTTCCGAATGGAGGTCGTAACCACGGTAGTCGGTAAAACGCACGTTCCAGCCCATCGGCAGTCTCCTTTCAAATTGAAAGGAAATAGTAGCATGGCCGACGTCGCAGTTATGCATGTAACAGGTAATCGCCCCCCAATAGCTGGGAACCCACGCACTCAAGGCAAGTAGCGAATAGAGCAATCGCTGAGCGACGACCTGACCACGAACTCGCCGACTGGCTTGGACTCAGTGCGGATACCAGAGCAACGAAATTAGGAGGAGCGGCTAAAATAGCGACAGCATTTCGGAATGCCCCGCCGCAAACCCACACCGGTGTGGGTCGATAAAGTGGGCCATATTCCGAAATCAAAATCACAGCGCTTTGATTTTTAACCTGAATTTGCTGTTCGCCGACTCGATTGCGATTCCTGTTGTCGTGGGTTCGAGTCCCATCAGCCACCCCAAAGAATTCAGCAGTGAACAAATGAGCCCGCACGGGTTGCGGGCTCAATTGCGTCTGTGCACGAGAGACACCCGGGAACGTCTTTGAGCTTCGAGCAATACTACAGGCGGCTGCACCTGCCGGAGACTGCGTCCCCGGCAGAAATCAAGCGCGCCTACCGTCAACTGCGCGCGAAGTACCACCCCGACCGCAACAAGGGTCGCGAGGCGGCAGTCGAGCCGGTCTTCAAGCTCATTCAGGAGGCCTTCGAGATTCTGAGCGGCAGGCGCATCGCGCCAACGGCGAGGACAACTGGCGCCGCGAGTTCGGCCGGCAAGACCCGCAACGGCGAAGCGCAACCGCGTCAGCGTCGCGCGGCGCCGCCCATGCGCGGCGCCAACTGCCTCGTCGAGCTATTCGTGCCGCTAGAAGTCGCGATCAATGGCGGCGGCGTTCAAGCCCACTACCCTGTCAAAGGTCCGTGTCCCGCGTGCGAACAGGAAGATCGCGGCGCGCTTTGCGAACAATGTCACGGCACCGGCGTAAAGACATGGCGCAAGTCGGAAGTGGTCGCAATTCCACACGGCGCATGGGACGGCCAGCGTCTGGTGGTGGCCGACGGCGGCCACCCCGGCGTGAACGGCGGCCCACCGGGAGACGCGACTTTCTCCGTCTCCATCGTTTGCGGCCCGGGCTTTACGCGCAACGGGCTCGATCTCGCTTGCGAGCTTCCAGTCGACTTCGTGACGGCCATGCTAGGCGGCGGCGTTCAGGCCAAGGTGCTCGGCCGCACGTTCGACGTGAAAATTCCGGCGAACGCGAATGCGCGCACGCCGATCCGTCTGCCGGGTCTTGGACTCGCGGACCGCAACGGCGGGCGCGGCAACCTCACGCTGCACCTGGTCCTCACGATGCCGGCCGCCGCTGCACATTTGACCGGGGCCGAGCGCCAGCAACTACGCGACATGTTCGCCGATGCAGCGCGCCGGGCAAGCCAGTCGCCCAGCGCGAGTTCGCAAGGCAAACGCTAGCTCGCTTGCGTGCCGCGCGCATCGATCCACGCGCGCGCCGCTCCGAAGCCCGCCTCGGCCGCCGCGTGCTCGGTGGACCAGAGGCGCGTGATAGGCACGAGCTGCCAGTCCTCCACGATCGTATCGTCCTTCAGCACACGATAGTGCGCCTTCACGCCCGTGAGCACCTGCTCGACTGCGACTTCAATATCGTAGTCCTTGTAGCGCTCCTGGTAGTCGCCCATGTCGATGCCCTTCGGCTCCATGCTCGCCTCTTCCGTCTTCCGTTGACGGTTCATGCTAGCACTTGCGCGCGCCGCGACTCGCAGGCGGCGCCGGCGCGGGCACGCTTCACAGGCGCGCGATCGACACCTCCGTCGACTTCACCAGCGCGACCACTTCCGAGCCCACCTTCAACTCGAGTTCGTCGATCGAGCGCGTGGTGATGACCGAGGTGACGATGCCGAATGCCGTATCGACATCGACTTCCGAAACGACGGGCCCGCGAATGATTTCCTTGATCTTGCCGCGAAACTGGTTGCGCACGTTGATAGCGGTAATGCTCATAGATTCGGCTCCGTGGGTTCGAGTAAAAACAACAGGATTCCTGATGAATAATTCAGACCACTGCGCCCGTTGGCCGCCCGGCGGCTGGCAGTGGGCCGTGGCCTAGCACGCGCTGCAGCACGCTCTCCTCGAGCGCAGCAAAGCGTGCGTCGACGCGCGCCCGCGGGCGCTCGAGCGGCACGCGCTGATCGAGCGCGATGCGCCCTGCCTCGACGAGCAGAATACGGTCGCCGAGTGCGACAGCTTCGTGCACGTCGTGCGTCACCAGCAACGCGGTGAAGCGATGCTCGCGCCAAAGGCGCTCGATCAGCGCATGCATCTCGAGGCGCGTCAGCGCGTCGAGTGCGCCGAGCGGCTCGTCGAGCAGCAACAGGCTCGGACGATGCACGAGCGCACGGGCGAGCGCAACGCGCTGGCGCTGGCCTCCCGAGAGGCGCGCGGGCCACTCGTCGGCGCGCGCGAGCAGGCCCACTTCGTCGAGCACCGCGCGGGCGTCGTCACGCGCGCCGCGCCCGAGTCCGAGCATCACGTTCTGCAAGACGGTCTTCCACGGCAAGAGGCGCGCGTCCTGAAACATGATGCGCGTATCGAGCGGCGCGCCATCTGCGCCGCGCCGCTCGACCACGCCCTCGTCGGGCGTTTCGAGGCCGGCGATCAGGCGCAGCAACGTGGACTTGCCGCAACCGCTGCGTCCGACAATCGACACAAAACTGCCGCGCTCGATCGCGAGGTCGAAGCCGGCGAGCACGGCGTGCTCGCCGTAGCGCTTGCCCACGCCGCGAAGGGCAACGGCGGCGTCCACTTCGGGCGTACGCGGTGCCACGCCCTCGCGCGCCGCTTGCGCCCTGTCGTTGCGCTCGCGCGCCTGCACGCGCCCGGCGTCTTCCCACCCCCCGCCGTAGTTCGGCGCCAGTTGACTCGCGCTCATGCTTCGTTCTCCTGTTGATAAGCGGGGTGCCAGCGCAGCGCCACGCGCTCGAGCGACTTCGCAAGCCAGTCGGCGAGCTTGCCGAGCGCCGCATAGAGCAGGATGCCGACCACCACCACATCGGTTTGCAGGAATTCGCGCGCGTTCATCGTCATGTAGCCAATGCCCGACTGCGCGGAGATCGTTTCGGCGACGATCAGCGTCACCCACATCAGCCCAAGCGCAAAGCGCACGCCGACGAGAATCGATGGCAACGCCCCCGGCAATATCACCTCGCGATAGAGCGCGAAACCCTTGAGCCCATAGCTGCGCGCCATCTCGACGAGATTGGCGTCCACCGAGCGGATGCCGTGAAACGTATTCACGTAGACGGGAAAGAACACGCCCAGCGCCACGAGAAAGACTTTCGCCTCCTCGCCAATGCCGAACCACAGGATCACGAGCGGAATCATGGCGAGCGCCGGGATATTGCGGACCATCTGCACGGTCGAATCGAGCGCGGTTTCCGCGGGCTTGAAAAGCCCGGTAGCCAATCCGAGCACGAGCCCGATGCCGCCGCCGATCGCGAACCCCGAAAGCGCCCGCCACGTGCTCACGCGCACGTCCGCCCACATTTCGCCCGACTCGATCAGCGACCAGGCCGCCCGCACCACGGCGAGCGGCTCGGGCAGCACGCGCGTCGAAAGCGCGCCGCTTCTTGCGGCGATCTCCCAGATCACCAGCACCGCCAGCGGCACTAGCCAGGGCGCGAGCCGCCGCCGGCTCCCCCGCACGAATCTCCGCGCGGCGCGCAGCGCACCGCCTGCGGTGGTGTGATCGCGCGCGGGTGCGGCCCTTACTACGGATTGCGTCATCGTTGCATCCTCCACGATTGCTGCCGTTCTCCAGCGCCTCAACTCTGGCTCACTTTCGGCAGATAGTGATTCCCGACCACTTCGCCGAAAGGCCCCGAAAGGGGGCCGCCCGCGCCCTTCGCCGTGCGCCCAGGCAGCAGCGGGAACACGAGTTCCGCAAACCGGTAGGATTCCTCGAGATGGGGATAGCCGGACAAGATGAACGTCTCGATGCCAAGCTGCGCGTATTCCTTCATGAGCGCGGCCACCTGTTCAGGATTGCCGACGAGCGCCGTGCCCGCGCCGCCGCGCACGAGGCCCACGCCAGCCCACAGGTTCGGATACACCTCGAGGTCCTTGCGCGTGCCGCGCTTGCCGCCGTGCAGCGCGGCCATGCGGCGCTGGCCTTCCGAATCCATCTTCGCGAATGCGGCCTGGGCGCGCGCAACCGTCTCGTCGTCGAGGTGGCTGATGAGCTTGTCGGCGGCGGCCCACGCTTCGTCTTCGCTCTCGCGCACGATCACGTGCAGGCGAATGCCGAAGCGGATCGTGCGGCCGTGCTCGGCGGCGCGCGCGCGGATGTCGGCGATCTTGCGCGCGACGGCTTCGGGAGGCTCGCCCCACGTCAGATAGGTGTCGATGTGCGCGCCCGCCATGGCATGCGCGGCCGGCGACGAGCCGCCGAACCACAACGGCGGATGCGGATGCTGCGCTGGCGGATACAGCACTTTGCCGCCTACCGAGCGCAGATGTCGCCCCTCGAAATCGATCGCCTCGTTCGCGTGCGACGCGGCGAGCAGCTTGCGCCAGATATGCAGGAACTCGTCGGTGATTTCGTAGCGCGTGTCGTGATCGACGAAGAGGCCATCGCCTTCCAGCTCGGCCGTGTCGCCGCCCGTCACGACGTTGATGAGCAGACGGCCATTGGAGAGCCGGTCGAACGTCGCGGCCATCCGTGCGGAGAGTGCCGGCGACGAGAGGCCGGGGCGGATCGCCACGAGGAACTTCAGGCGCCGTGTCGCGGCGATGAGGCTCGACGCCACGACCCACGCGTCCTCGCACGAGCGCCCGGTAGGCAGCAGGACGCCTTCATAGCCGAGCGTATCGGCGGCGACGGCGATCTGCTGGAAATACGCGAGATCGGCCGCGCGCGCGCCCTGGGTCGTGCCCAGATAGCGGCTGTCGCCGTGGGTCGGGATGAACCAGAACACATTCATGCATTGCTCCTGCCTGGAAATTCGAAACGAATCGGGTGACTGCCGGCCAGCGAGCACGCGCGGGCACGCCGCGCAAGCGAATGCGCCGCTCGTGGCTCGATTGAGAGGATTCGACAGCAGACGGAATGCGCCGGCGCGTTCCCCGTGCGCCTCGCGAGAGCGCCCGGCGACGGCGGCGCCGTCTTCATGGGGAACCAGTCTAGGGACCGCTCGCACCCTTTAGAACGATTTTTTTGAGCTTAGGTTTTCCACTTTCGTGCTTTACCCGACGCTTTAGCGTACGGTGCGCCTCGCGCGCACCGCGCGCCGATATAATGGCGCACGCACCCACAAAAACACCGGCACGCCGCGCGCATCACGCTCCATAAGGCGCGTTGCGCAGCGAGGCCAAGAAGCTCTCGCACGATTCCATGCAAAAACTGATTCTGCCGTTCGTATCCGGCTTTCTCGCGTCGCTCTTCTTTCGCGAGGCGACGCTCGCGCTCCTGCATGCGGCCCAGGTCATCGACGCGGCCGGATTTTCGACGAACCCATTCCAGCCGCTCGGGCTGCCCGAGTTCCTCGTGAATGCGATCTGGAGCGCCATCTGGGCCGTGCTGATGGCGTGGCTGCTGCGCGTGTCGCCTTCGCGGCCCGCGCCGTGGGTTCAGGCCTTCGTGTTCGGCGGCATCGTCCTCACTGCGGCAATGGTGTTCGTCGTCGATCCTCTGCGCGGCATCTGGCCGACCGGCAACATGCTGCCGCGGCTTGCCACGGGCTTCGCCTCGAATGCGATGTGGGGCTGGGGCGCGCTGGTTTTCATGCGCGCGTTCATGAGCGAAACGGCCGAAGACTGACTGCGCCTGCGGGCCGTGCGCCATGCGCGGCCCGCGTTTTCCCACCGCGCTTTCCCCCTCACACCTCCTCCACTGCTCCCTCGCGCCAGCCAGCTCAACCGATGAGTTCGCGCAGCGGGTGCTCCATCAAGCGCCAGGGGCTCTCGAACATCCGCTCGACGTCTTCGCGGCGCACGTCTTCGATATTCGCGAAGCGCCAATGCGGTTGATTATCCTTGTCGATGATGCGCGCACGGATGCCCTCCAGCACGTCGCCAATCGCGAAGCTCGAGCGCGTGAGGTCGAGGTCGCGGCGCAGGCAGTCGGCCATCGTGCCCTCCGCGCGCGAGACTACCTCGAGCGACACCGCCATGGAAAGCGGCGAACGCTCGCGCAGAACGTCCACCATCTGCCCGGCCCATTTTGCCTCGTCGCCCGCGCGCGCATGGCGAGCGGCTTCGAGCGATGCCAGCATGGCCGGCACATCGGCGAGCGAGAAATGCTGGTCGATCCAGCCGCGCACCGCGGCCAGCGACGATCCTTCGGCGAGTCGCCGCAATTCGGGCGCGGGCAGCGCCGCCTGGCGCATGCGCGCGACCACTTCCGCGCCGCTCGCAAACGGCTCGCTCTCCAGCGCATCGAGCAGCGCCGGCCACGCAGACTCGTCGAGCGACGCATCGGCCAGGCCCGCATACACGGCGCTGGCCTGATCGAGCGTCTCGCCTGTCACCGCGAGATACCGGCCGATCGCGCCAGGCGTGCGCGCGAGGAACCAGCCCATGCCGACATCGGGAAAGAGGCCGATGCGCGTCTCCGGCATCGCCATGCGCGTGGTCGGACCCACGAGCCGCAGCCCGCCCGTGCGATGCGCGCCCTGCGAAATGCCCATGCCGCCGCCCATGACCACGCCGTTGAGCATCGCGATGTACGGCTTCGGAAACGTGAAGATGGCGTGGTTGAGGCGATATTCGTCGGCGAAGAACGTGTCGAGCGCCGCCTGGTCGCCCGCGCGGTACGACTCGTACAAAAAGCGAATGTCGCCGCCCGCGCAGAACGCGCGCGGGTGGCGCGTACGCACGATCACCGCGAGCACGCCCGGGTCGTCGCGCCAGCGATCGAGCGCGGCGTGCATCGTGCGGACCATGGCGGTGGTGAGCGCATTGAGCGCCTGCGGGCGCTCGAGTTCGATATAGCCGATGCGGTTCGCTACGCGCGTAAGCACGTGCGAGTCGGCGTTGGCTGCGGTCGGGCTTGCGTTGGCTTCGTGTGACATGGCGATTGGCAAGGCAGAACGATGAGCGGCGCCTGAATCGGGCGAGGCGCGATCACAGGCACTCTGAGGCTATCACGACGCCACACCGGGCGCTTGCGCGGCCGGCGACGCAGCCGCAGCGGCGCGCGCGCCGAACCACGCATCGAGCGTGGCGTCGATCAACGGACCGGGCGCCGCGTGCTCAAAGCCGGCACGCGCGAGCGTGAGCATCACCGCGCCGTGCAGCGTGGCCCAAAGCGACTGCGCAAGCAGGGGCCCATCGACATGCGCCCCGCTTGGCGGCGTCAGCACGGACAGCGTCGCGGCAAAGAGTCGTGCGCCGCAGGCCGGCGCAGCGCCCGCCTCAGGCTCGCCCGCCGCCTCGGCCAGCGCGGCGCGATGACGGCGTGCGGCCGGTCCCACGTGCTCTGCGCGCGTCTTGTGCGCCATGAAGATGAGTTCGTAAGTCTGCGGATGGTCGCAGCCGTACGCCACGTATGCATGCGCGAGGGCATGAAGCCGTTCGCGCGCGTCGGCGATCAGCCCGAGCGGTTCGAGCTGCGCAAGCAGTTGCGCGTAACATTCGCGGCCGAGCGCCTCGGCAATCTCGTCGCGGCCGGCGAAATAAAGATAGAGGGACGCAGGCGAATAACCGATCGCGTCGGCGATCTTGCGCATGGAGAGCGCGGCGAGCCCGTCGCGCATGACGATGCGGCGCGCAGCGTCGAGGATGCGCTCGCGCTGATCGTGCGCGCGTGCTGCGTGCCTTGCGTGGAGTTCGCGGTCCTTGCGTTCGACGATGCTCATGACGACGCTAGCCAGTTGCGGCAACCGAAATTTCCCGTGACGCCCGTGCGGGGCGTGCCTGACTACGCGTACAAGCCTACGAGTCCAGGCGTCCGGGGGGAAAGTGACCGCTCTTGAGCAGCACCGGCGTGCCGTTGCTGAGTTCGAGATGGGCGCGCGCCACAGCTTCGATGCGCGATCGGCCGGCGTCGAACGCCTGCATCCACGCGTCGCGGTTCGCGGGCAGCGCACCGAAATGGTCCTCGAGCGCCTCGACGGAAATCGCGCAGGGAACGCGTGTGCCGTCGACGAGCGCGGGAAAGACCACGGTCAGATTAGCGTCGCGATAGAGCGGCGCGTCGGCGGGAAAACGAATGATCATGTCCAGCCCCAATGGGGAAAATCAGCAGAAAGCACTGCCGCCGGAGGACGACGCGGTGCACGGCGGTAACCGGCCATGTTACGCGCGAGGCGCAATGTCTGGCGCGAATGTGGCCAGTGCGGTGGCCGGTTCGGCCGCCGTCTTTCAATGCGCCTGCATCTTCGAGAACAGATTCAGCACGACCACGCCGGCCACGATGAGCCCGAGCCCGAGCACGGCCGGCAGATCGGGCACCTGCCGATAGAGCGCCATCGCCACGAGCGTAATGAGCACGATGCCCACGCCCGACCACACCGCATAGGCGATGCCCACCGGCAAACTGCGCAACGTGAGCGAGAGCCCGTAGAACGCGATGCCATACCCCACCACGACGATCGCCGACGGCACGAGCCGCGTGAAGCCATTCGACGCGCGCAACGCAGAAGTGGCGATGACTTCCGCGACGATCGCGATGACGAGCCAGGTCCAGGCCGAGAACGGAGGAATGCGCATCGTCTCAGACCTTCGCGAGCGCGAGCTGCGCGTAGTCGGCGTTGAGTTGCGCGCAGAGCGCTTCGACTACCAGTTCGTGATCGGCGCGCTGCGGCAGGCCCGAGACCGTGATCGAGCCGATCACGCCCGTACCCTCCACCGTGAGCGGAAACGAACCGCCATGCGGCGCGAAATCGGCGATCGGCAGGCCGTGCTTGTCGGCAAGCGTCGAACCGGTTTGCTGCATGCGCAGGCCGATCGCATAGGAGCTGCGCCGAAAGTGCTCGACCACGCGCGACTTGCGGCGCACCCAGTCGGCATTGTCGGGCGTGGCGCCGTCCAGCGCGCAAAAAAAGAGCTGCTGGCCGAAGGTGCGCACATCGATGGCGACGGGCAGCGCGCGGGCGCGCGCGAGTTCATGCAGATGCGAGCCGAGCTGCCAGGCACGATCGGCGTCGAAACGCGGGAACACCAGCGCATGCTCTTGCGCGGCTATCGATTGCAGATCGAGGGGAATGTCCATGGAAGAGGCAAATGAGGCGCAGTGCGTTGTCGCAGTGCGTTGTACAAGGCAACGGCGCAGCGTGAACATCGCGAAGAGCGTGCACGGCGCCGAACGAGCCCCGATTCTATCCTGACGATTCAAGAAGCCATCCACGCGCGTCCTGCAAACTATTTGCAAACGCGTGGAAAGGCGCTCGTCATTTGTTGTTGCAACGCGGCGCGAACTGTCATATAATCTTTTCTTCGACGGACGCGGGGTGGAGCAGTCTGGCAGCTCGTCGGGCTCATAACCCGAAGGTCGTAGGTTCAAATCCTACCCCCGCAACCAGCAGAATTCGAAAGGGTTACAGGTCATTGGCCTGTAACCCTTTTTCCGTTTACGCCTCTTCCAGGCGCGGTCTTCCCATCGCTGGGCACATGAGCGAAGCCGCTGAGCGGTGATAAACTCGCATCACCCATCCCCCTATCGTGCCCATGAAATTCTGCTCGACTTGCGGTCAGGCGGTCAGCCTGCTCATTCCGCCCGGCGACAATCGCGAACGCTACGTCTGCTCACACTGCGGCACCATCCACTATCAGAATCCGCGCAACGTGGTCGGCACGGTTCCGGTCTGGGAAGACAAGGTGCTGTTGTGCCGCCGCGCGATCGAGCCGCGCTACGGCTACTGGACGCTGCCCGCCGGCTTCATGGAGATGGGAGAGACGACCGCCGAAGCCGCGGCACGCGAAACGCTCGAGGAAGCCGGCGCGCGCGTCGAGGTGCAGAACCTCTTTTCACTCCTGAACGTGCCGCGTGTGCATCAGGTGCATCTGTTCTATCTCGCGCGCCTGCTCGACATCGATATCGCAGCCGGCGAGGAAAGTCTCGAAGTGCGGCTTTTCGACGAGCACGAAATTCCCTGGGACGACATTGCGTTCCCAACGGTCGGGCAGACCCTGCGCTGTTTCTTCGCCGATCGCCAGTCGGGCAGCTTCGGGCTGCACACCGGCGACGTCCTGCGCTCGCTGCGCGACGGCTGATCGCCCTTCTAACCAAGCCCGCGACGATGGTCCCCTGGCTTTCGCCCGACGAACCGTTTCCCGCCGTCGAGCGCGCACTCGGCGCGTCGAGCGGCGCGCCAGGCCTGCTCGCCGCCAGCGCGGACCTGCTGCCGTCACGCCTCATCGATGCCTACCGGCGCGGCATTTTCCCGTGGTACTCGGACGGCCAGCCGGTGCTCTGGTGGAGCCCCGACCCGCGCATGATCCTGCGCCCCGACGAATTCAAGGTCTCGCCCTCCTTCAGAAAAACGCTCAAGCGCGTGCTGCGTGAGGACGCGTGGGAAATTCGCGTCGACAACAATTTCGCCGCCGTGATGCGCGCGTGCGCGAACGCGCCGCGGCGCGGCCAGCGCGGCACGTGGATCACCGGCGACGTGATCGACGCCTACTCCACCCTGCACCGCGTGGGCGACGCGCACAGCGTCGAGGCCTGGTTCGGCGGCGAGCGTGTGGGGGGCCTCTACGGCGTGGCGCTCGGCACGATGTTCTTCGGCGAGTCGATGTTCGCTTCCATGACCGACGCGTCAAAGATCGCGCTCGCGGCACTCGTCGCGCATCTGCGCCGTCACGGCGTCGAGTTGATCGATTGCCAGCAGAACACCGCGCATCTCGCCTCGCTCGGCGGGCGCGAAATCTCGCGCAAGGCGTTCATCGCCCACGTGCGCACGCACGTGAATGCCGCGCCCATTCCCTGGAAGTTCGACAAAGCCGTGCTCGCCGATCTGCTCGGCGGCAGGGGCGCGCCAGACGAGTTCTTGCCCGCAGCGTGAATGGCAGGCGAGCGGCAAATGAGTGGCACATGAGCGGCGTATGATCGCTCGCGTGCGAGCTTGCGACAGCCCACGCAATTCGATGGATACATGTTCGGCGTCAATGTTAGACTGAATAGCGAACCCATCGCAGCCCGGCCTTCCCTGGCACGCCCTGTGCGGCGCGCCGTATGGCCTGGCAAGGCTTGCGCGTGAGGCTGGGTGCGCGACGCGCGCGCCACGCGACGATCCGAACTGCTACGAGAGCTGCCAACGTGACGCATCCAAACGAGCTGCCGCTTTCACCGCTTTCCGCGCTGCAATTCTATGCAACGGCGCCCTACCCCTGTAGTTACCTGGAGGGGCGCATCGCGCGCTCGCAGGTGGCAACGCCCAGTCATCTCATCAACTCCGACGTCTATACCGATCTCGTGAAGGCCGGCTTCCGGCGCTCGGGCGTGTTCACCTATCGCCCCTACTGCGATGGCTGCCGCGCGTGCGTGCCGGTGCGTGTGCCGGTCGAGCGCTTCACGCCGAGCCGCACGCAGCGTCGCGCGTGGAAGCGGCACGGCGCGCTCGTCGCCACGGTCGCGCCGCTGCACTACGACGAGGCGCATTACGCGCTCTACATGCGCTATCAGTCCGCGCGCCACGCGGGCGGCGGCATGGATCGCGACAGCCGCGACCAGTACGAGCAGTTCCTGCTGCAAAGCCGGATCAACTCACGGCTGGTCGAATTCCGCGAGCCGGACCCTGCGCATCCGGACGAGCCCGGCGCGTTGCGCATGGTGAGCATGATCGACATCCTCGGCGACGGGCTCTCGTCGGTCTACACGTTCTTCGACCCGGACACGCTCCACACGAGCTACGGCACCTACAACATCCTCTGGCAGATCGAGCAGGCCCGCAGCCTTCAGCTGCCTTACGTGTATCTGGGCTACTGGATCCGCGAGAGCCCGAAAATGGCCTACAAGGCGCACTTTCAGCCGCTCGAAGGGCTCTTCGACGGCGCATGGGCGCCACTCACGCCACTCACGCCGCTCACGCCGCTCACGCCCGAAGCCTGAGCCCGCGGCGCATCGCCCAGGGTCCGCGTTACCGCTAAAATAGCGGGTTCCCATTTTCTGGCGCCCGCGCCTTCTTCCCGTGTTCAGCACCCTTTATCCGTTCGTCCGCGACCAGCTCTTTCGCATGGACGCCGAAGACGCCCATCACCTCACGCTGCGCATGATCGGCGCCGCCGGCCGCACCGGCATGGCGGGCCTGCTCGCCCCGCGCGTGCCCGATTCGCCGCGCACCGTCATGGGCCTCACCTTCCGCAACCCGGTGGGACTCGCCGCGGGCCTCGACAAGGAAGGCGCCGCGATCGACGGTTTCGCCGCGCTCGGCTTCGGCTTCATCGAGGTGGGCACCGTGACGCCGCGCCCGCAGCCGGGCAACCCGCGCCCGCGCATTTTCCGGCTGCCGCAGGCGGGCGGCATCATCAACCGCATGGGGTTCAACAACCACGGCGTCGAGCAGTTCGTGAAGAACGTGCAGGCCGCACGCTATCGCGGCATTCTCGGCCTGAATATCGGCAAGAACGCCGACACGCCGATCGAGCGCGCCGCCGACGACTATCTCTTCTGCCTCGAGCGCGTCTATCCGTTCGCGAGCTACGTGACGATCAACATCTCGTCGCCGAACACGAAGAATCTGCGCCAGCTGCAAGGCGGCGGCGAACTCGACGCCCTGCTCGCCGCGCTCAAGGACAAGCAGCAGCGTCTCGCAGACATGCACGGCAAGCTCGTGCCGCTCGCGCTGAAGATCGCGCCCGATCTCGACGACGAGCAGGTCAAGGAAATCGCTGATACGCTCCTGCGCCACAAGATCGAAGGCGTGATCGCGACCAACACCACGCTCTCGCGCGCGGCGGTGGAAGGCATGCCAAATGCGAACGAAACGGGGGGCCTCTCGGGACGCCCGGTGTTCGACGCCTCGAACAACGTGATCCGCAAGCTGCGCGCCGAATTGGGCGGCGACGTGCCGATCATCGGCGTGGGCGGCATTTTTTCGGGCGACGACGCGCGCGCGAAGATCGCGGCCGGCGCCTCGCTCGTGCAGGTCTACACGGGCTTCATCTACCGCGGCCCGGCACTCGTCGCCGAATGTGCGCGGGCGCTGGCCCCGGGCCGCGCGTAAAGCTATAGTGGCAGGCTAGTCATGGCGCATCGGAGGCGCTGTGCACTAGCACCAGAATCGCAGCAGCAGAACAAGAGGAAAACATGAAATCCGGTTTGCTGAAAAAACTCCTTGCACTTGCAATCGTTGGCGCATCGTTCGTCGCAGCCAGCGCCCACGCCGATGACCTGCTCGACCAGGTCAAGGCGCGCGGCACGCTGCGCATCGGTCTCGAAGGCACGTTCCCCCCGTTCAACTCGAAGGCGCCCAACGGCGAACTGGTCGGCTATGACGTCGACATCGCCCGAGCCGTCGCCGCGAAAATGGGCCTCAAGCCCGAATTCGTCACGACCGAATGGAGCGGCATCATCGCGGGCCTGCAGGCAGGCAAGTTCGACGTGATCGTGAACCAGGTCGGCGTGACCGACCAGCGCAAGGCCGTGCTCGACTTCTCGCCGGCGTACACGTACTCGGCCGCGCAGCTCATCCAGCGCAAGGACGACACGCGCGAGTTCAAGACGCTCGAAGACCTGAAGGGCAAGAAGCTCGGCGTCGGCCTCGGCACCAACTACATGGACATGGCCAAGTCGGTGCCTGGCATCGACGTGAAGACCTACCCGGGCGCCCCCGAGTATCTGCGCGACCTCGCAGCGGGCCGCCTCGACGCGGCGCTCAACGACCGCCTGATGCTCGCCTACCTGCTGAAGAACTCGCAGTTGCCGCTGCGCACGGGCGCGATGGTCGGCGCCGGCAACCCGTCGGCCATCCCGTTCAAGAAGGGCAATCCGAAGTTCGCCAAGGCGATCGACGACGCGATGACGCAACTCGAAGCCGATGGCACCTTCACGAAGATCTCGGACAAGTGGTTCGGCATCGACGTGACCAAGCCGATCTCACAATGATCCGGCAATGATCGCGAGCGCCGCACAGTCCGGCTGACGCGAAGGGCGGCATCGCACGATGCCGCCCTTCGCACATACGCCTCCATTGCAAACCGCGCCACTTCCATTCGTTACCCACGCCCATGCCCATCTATACGCTCATCATCCAGTCGCTGCCGGTGCTCGCACAGGGCGCGGTGCTGACGGTCAAGTTCGCCGTGCTTTCGATGATCTTCGGGCTCATCGGCGGTGCCGTGCTCGCGCTCATGGGCATCAGCTCGAACCGCACGCTCGTGTTCATCGCGCGCGTGTATGTGAGCCTGATGCGCGGCACGCCGCTGCTCGTGCAGATCTTCGTCATTTATTACGGATTGCCGAGCGTCGGCATCTCGCTCGACCCGACGCCCGCAGGCGTGATCGCGCTCTCTGCGAACGTGGCGGCGTATCTCTCGGAGAGCATGCGTGGCGCGATTCTCGGCATTCATAGCGGACAGTGGCTCGCGGCCTATAGCCTAGGCCTCTCGCGCACGCAGACGCTGCGCTACGTGATCGCGCCGCAGGCGTTGCGCATCGCCGTGCCGAGTCTCTCGAACAGCCTCATCAGCCTCATCAAGGACACCTCGCTCGTTTCGGTCATCACCGTGACAGAGCTGCTGCGCAGCGCGCAGGAAATCATCGCTTCGACGTATCAGCCGCTGCCGCTCTATCTCGCGGCCGCCGCCGTGTACTGGGTGCTTTGCCAGGTGCTCGAATGGGTGCAGCACTGGTACGAAAGGCGCCTCGCGCTGCCTGCGCGCCACTGATAGCACATGCGTTTACAGACACGGCCCGCACATGCGGGCCGTTTCGCTTACGGGCCGCTGTTTAGCGTGTCATTCGCACGGAAAACGCAGTCCGAGCGCCGCTCGCGCCGCGTCGGCCATGGCGAGCATGCGGCGCGAGGTATCGTGCGTCATCACCGGGCTTTCGAGCGCACCCGCGCGCAGCAGCTCGCAGAAGTGCGCCGTTTCGTAGTTGAGGCCGCCACCCTCGAACGGCTCGTCGAGTTCGACGACGCGGCCATCCACATAGCGCACCGTTGCGCGAACCGGATTCCACCAGTTCGCGTGTATCGTCACGTTGCCGTGCGGCCCCGCCAGCAGTGCGTCGCCATAACCGTGCAGATCGAGCCCGCAGAATAATTGCGCAATACCGCGCTCATGCTGGCAATTGAGACTCGCGAAGGTATCCACGCCAGTCGAGCCGAGGCGCCCGACGGTCTGCACCTCGCGCGGCGCGCCGAGCCAGTCGACGGCAAGAAACATTTCGTACACGCCGATGTCGAGCAGCGCACCGCCCGCTTGCTCGAACGAAAGCGATGGATGGTCAGCAGGCACGCTGGCCACCGAACAGCCCGCGCGCACGAGCCCGACCGGCCCGATGGGGTCATCGTCCAGTTGCGCGCGCAACTTTCGATAGAGGGGATAAAACGGCGGCTTCATCGCCTCCATGAAGAGGCGCTGCGCGCGGCGCGCCGCGTCGAGCACGCGTTCGAGCTGCGCGCCGTTGACCGTGGCGGGCTTTTCGCACAGCACGGGCAGGCCGGCTTCGAGCGCGGCAATGGCGTACTGGGCGTGACTGTCCTGCATCGTGGCGATATACACGGCGTCGATGCCGCTCGCGAAGAGGGCATCCACGCTCTCGCACGCCTGCGCGCCGCAGGTCGCGGCAAACGCCTGCGCAGTGGCCGCGCGCCGCGACCAGACCGCTTCGACGCGCGCATGCGGCACGTGCGCGACGCCCTGCGCGAAGCGATGCGCAATGCGGCCCGCGCCGACGATGCCCCACCGTATCGTTTGTGTTTCGCTCATGTGCTGCGTGCTCCGGCTGTGAAGTCGAGGGCGGCCGCACGACGTACGTCATGTACGTCACGCGCGGCGCACCCAAAGACACGCACGATACCGGCACACGCGGCGCGCCGCAATGCGCTCGCATCGATCCACGCTCAGCGCCTGGATCGATGCGAGCGAAGCGACGCCGCGAACGGCCTTAGCGCTGCTCCAACTCCGGCGCGAGCGCGCGAGTGAGTTCGTCGGCGGTGTATTCGATCATCGCGAGCGCGGCCGCTTCGGCTTCTTTCGGCGCACGCCGCTCGATCGCTTCGACGATGCGCCCATGGGCCGCCACGACGTTGTTCCAGCCGCCGTCACGCGTGCTGAGAATCGGATTCACCAGCGAGAGCGCGCCACGAATGATCGCGGCCATCTGCTGATAAAACTGATTCCCGCTCGCCGCGAGGATGCGCGTGTGCAGAAGCGCGTCGGCGGTCTGGAAATTCGGATCGTCGGTGCTCGTCTGGCGCAGCGCCTCGAACGCCTCGCGAATGCCGGCAATGTCCGCCGCGCTCGCGCGTGTGGCCGCGAGCGCGCACGCCGCCGGTTCGATCAGGCCGCGAAATTCGATTACGTCGCGCAAAAACGTCTTGTCCGGTTTCGAGCGGAAACGCCAGTTCACGACGTCCTCGTCGATCATGCGCCAGTCGCGCATGGGCCGGATGCGCGTGCCTATTTTCGGCCGCACGTCGAGCATATGACGCGCGAGCAGCATGGAGAGCGCCTCGCGCATCACCGTGCGGCTCACGTCGAACTCCTTCGAGAGGATGTCCTGCGGTGGCAGCACGGCGCCATACCGCTCCTCGACGATGCCTGAAATCAGCCCGTCCATCACCTTGCTGACGAGCGAGCGTTCCTTGTTCCCCAGTTCCATGACCCTACCCCCCCCGATGTGGGCGTTATCGCCCCTGTTTGCCGGATACTGCGCGGGCCCTCGTGCGTCGTCGAACTTAGGTATTACGTTGCATGCGCTTCGCATAATTCGCCAGCCAGGATATCTCCTGACATGATGCTTGCGGCATGCATCTTGTTCGTATTTACGCGTGTTACGTCGGCCCTTGCGCTGCTGTTTTTGTAAGGCGATCGTATGGATCGCCCGCTTACTTCAATCGGCACGCTTTCAACTGGCTTCAAATCGATCGGCAGTCCCTGGCTGTGCATATGCAGGGATGCCGGCGTGCATGTTTCTTCTGCGCACGCTTTTTCGCGCGCGGCCCAACATCGTGCTTTTCAATGTTGTACTTGTTCACCGTTGTATCCGGCCGTACTCATCGTCGAAGCGCACGATGTCGTCTTCGCCCAGATAACCGCCTGACTGCACCTCGATGATCTCGAGCGGCGTCTTGCCCGGATTCTCCAGCCGGTGCCTCACTCCCAGCGGGATATAGGTCGATTCGTTTTCCGAAAGCAGGAAAACCTCCTCGCCGCGCGTGACGCGCGCCGTGCCACGCACCACGGTCCAGTGCTCCGCGCGGTGATGATGCATCTGCAGCGACAGCCGCCCGCCCGGCTTCACGACGATGCGCTTGACCTGGAAGCGTTCGCCCTGATCGAGCGAGTCGTAGCAGCCCCACGGCCGCTCCACGCGCCGGTGATGCTGCGCGACCGCGCTGCGCTCCTGCCTGAGCTTGCCCACGATCGCCTTGACGTCCTGCACGCGATCTCTCGCCGCGACGAGGACCGCGTCGGCCGTTTCGACCACCACCACGCCGTGGACACCCACGCAGGCCACGAGCCGTCCGTCCGAATGTGCGAACGTGTCGGTCACGTCTTCGAACATCACGCGCCCGCGGGCCACGTTGCCGCTCTCGTCCTTGTTCGACACCTGCCACACCGCATCCCACGCGCCCACGTCGGACCAGCCGGCCACGAGCGGCACGACCACGCCCGCGAGCCGTGCGTCGGCGCCGAGCGACTCCATCACCGCGTAGTCGATGGAATCGGACGGGCACGCGGCGAGCGCTGCGGCGTCGAGATGCACGGTGCCGTCGGCGTCGATGGCGGCCGCCTCGAACGCCGCCGCGCATTGCGCCGCGATAGCCGGCCGGCAGTGCGCGATCGCGGCAAGCCACACCGATGCGCGCACCACGAAAATGCCGCTATTCCAGAGGTAATCGCCGGAGGCCACGTAAGTCGCCGCGAGTTCGGCGCCCGGCTTTTCCACGAAGCGCTCGATCACGCGTGCGCCGCTCGCGCCGAGCGCCGCGCCCGCGCCGATGTACCCGTAGCCGGTCTCCGCGCGCTGCGGCGGCACGCCCAGCGTGACGATCGCGCCGCGCGCCGCATACCCCACTGCTTCCTCGAGCGCGGCGGCAAACGCGGCGCGATCCGCGATCAGGTGGTCCGCCGGCATGGCGATGAGCACCGGGTCGCTGTCGCATCCGGCAAGCGCGCCATCGCGACCGAGCGTCGCCTCGTGCCCGGCGCGCGCCGCCAGCGCCGCCACAGTGAGCGCCGGCGCCGTGTTGCGCGCGACCGGTTCGAGCACGACGCGAGCGGGCGTGCCGCTGCGGCCGAGCCGGTCGACGGTCATGAGCCGCAGCTCCTCGCTGCTCACGACGACAGGCGCGGCCTTGCGGATCGCCGCGCCCGCCTCGGCATACACCCCGTCGAGCCGCCGGACCGTGGCTTCGAGCAGCGACTCGCCGTCGAGCAGGTCAATCAGCTGTTTCGGGCAGTGCTCGCGCGAGAGCGGCCAAAGCCGCGTGCCCGAGCCCCCGGCCAGCACCACGGGCTGAACGATGAGCGCGACTTCGGGTTCATTGGCTGCCGCGATCAAACCGGCAGGCGTCACAAGCTGATTCATGCAGTGAGCTCCCCGTTGA
Source organism: Paraburkholderia sp. BR10936 (assembly GCF_040965735.1). Lineage (NCBI taxonomy): Bacteria > Pseudomonadati > Pseudomonadota > Betaproteobacteria > Burkholderiales > Burkholderiaceae > Paraburkholderia > Paraburkholderia sp. BR10936. The sequence goes on along the minus strand of NZ_JBFRCM010000010.1, from coordinate 121,426 downwards.
AATACGTCGGGTCACGTCGACGAACGCCGCGCCTGCCTGCCGGCGGGCTCGTGCGAAGCGTCACGCGCCTCCCGGACCTCTAAAGCCTCGCAACGCCTCGAGGCTTTTTACGGACCTCATTGGAGCAAACCTCGGCATGCCAATCTGTACGCATACCCACACTGATCGCATGCGCAACGGCGGGCGCGCCGTAAAGCCACTCGCACGCGACGTTTCAGCGCCGAACTTTTTTTCGGCGGCTTCGTTTGCGTTGCAACAGAACTGAATCAAAACCGCTTGTTTTCTGGTCGCTGCCCGAATCGCCCCGGAGCCATGTTTCAACGAGGAGCCATTTCTGAATCCCCCGCTCGACAGGGGAAATAATTCAATGAAATCACCGGCTTGCGACTTCCACCGAGGCGATGCGCAGGGCGGTGGTCCGCAAATTCGCCGTACAAAACTGAAACAAAAATGCGGTGTTTCGCCGCGCTGCCGCATGGCCGACTCGCGCTCAGCCGCTTCAATGCGTGCTTTCGCACCAACTGGCACACACCCTGCTAAAGAGAGATCGCCACACGAGCGCAGATGCGGACGAACGAAACCGCGCAGACAAACGCGAGAGTGGGACGAGGCACGAACAAGCGGGACTATGGGGCCGGCACGACGAACACAAGAGCCGCACGGGAAACGGCAGACAACAACGAGTTCGGCGCACGGAATCAAAAAACAGGAGGCGGCTCGCGCCGCTTCGCACGAGGACCAGTCATGTTAACCCTTCAATCCGATCTTCACGGCAACCATTTGCTGGGCGCCCTCCCGTCGCACGAATGGCAGGCTCTCGCCCCGCACCTCGAACTCGTTCATCTGCGCACCGAACAGTTGATCTGCGATTCCGGCCAGCGCATTCATCACGTGTACTTTCCGACTACCGCGATCGTCTCGCTGCTTTCGACGATGGAGGACGGCAGTTCGGTCGAAATCGCGGCAGTCGGCCGCGAAGGCATGACGGGCGTGCCCGTGCTCACGGGCGGCGAAACGATGCCGAACCGCGTGCAGGTGCAATGCGCGGGCTTCGCCTATCGCATGAGCGCGCAAGCCCTCAAGCAGCAATTCGCGCGCTCGGACTTCCTGCGCCGCCTCATGCTGCTCTATATGCACGCGCTGCTCACGCAGGTCGCACAGACCGCTGCGTGCAATCGTCACCACTCGCTCAGCAAGCAGCTGTGCCGCTGGCTGCTGATCGAAGTGGACCGCGTGGCGTCCAACGATCTCAGCGTCACGCAGCAGCTCATCGCCGACATGCTCGGCGTGCGCCGCGAAGGCGTTACCGAAGCGGCCGGCAAGCTGCACGACGAAGGCCTGATCCATCACAGCCGCGGCCATATCCGCGTGCTCGATCGCGAGGGCCTCGAAGCCCGCGCCTGCGAGTGCTACGGGCTCGTGCGCCGCGAATTCGACCGGCTGCTGCCGCGCCTGCACCAGGCGGAAACGGTCGAGTGAACGCGTAATCGCGCGCGCGTTTTCGTTGCGCGCCGCGAGTTCACTCGCGTCTCGTCAGGCACGGAAGGGATTGCACAGGATTCCGAATCGATCGTATCTTGCGGTGCCAGCTGAAGAGAACAGGAGCGCGCCCTCTCCTCTTCAGCCTTGCGCGATTCAATGAGCCGAAGGCACGACCGCCTGTGCAAGCGGCAAGGCGGGCAAATGCTCGCGTTCGCGCACGAACGGGTCGGTCGGCTCCTGAAGCTTCGAGTCCGGGCTCGTGTCGGCACTGCGCAACTCCACGGGTGCGCCGTCGTTCTTCGCGACCTTGCGATTGTCGCCGCAAGGATGATCGGTCAACGCGGCAGCCTCGCGGAAGTCCTCTTCCTGACACATGATGTTGAACGCAATGTCCTTGCGGTCCATGCGCCATGCCACAGCCGCATTCAAGCGCTTGTTGCAGTCCATGTCCTTGATGGTGCCCGCCGCCGTCGCGCCCACGCCCACCACCGACACCGCGGCGGAAATGCTGCCCCAGCAGGTCTCGGTCACCGAGGCCGTCAAGGCCGGCGCATAGACCGTCGGCGTCGTGCGCACATCGTAGCCGCCGTGATACGTGACGTCCGACGTACCGCCGCTCGGCAATACGACGGTATTGGAGACGGTGCTCGTCTGGCTCGACGTGGACGTGGTCCCCGACGTCATCGTCGGCGTGGTTTGCGCCCACGCGGCGCCTGCAAACAGCAACACCCCGGCAACGGCCATTTTTTGTTTCAGCTTGCTCATTCTTCTCTCCGTGAACGGAAAGGGGGCAGCGCCCCCTCTCCGACGCGCTAGTGAACGGCTGACCCGTTCGGATTACCAGTGCATGCCGCCCGTGAGCGAACCCGAACCGCCCGCTGCGACGATGCCGACGCCGCCATCGGCATTGGCCGTGCCGGTGCCGTTCGCGCTCGCGTTCGACGTGAAGCCCGAGCCGCCGTAGCTGCCGCTCGAACCGTTGAACGACGTGTTGATCACCGACGAATTGAAGTTCTGCGAACCCGACTGCGTGGCGCTCGTGAAGCCGAGCGTCGACGAATTCTGGTTCGTGGTCGTCGTGCCGGTCTGGCCGACGTTGCCGTTAGCCGTCTGGCCGTAAGTCTGCGAGTTGCCGTTTTGCGTCGTGTAGCTCGAACCGAACGTGAGGCTCGCGTTCGAGAACGACTGGTTGCCTTGCGACACCGTAGCGTCGATATGGCCCGGCACCGTCAGCGCCGACGTGAAGCTGCCGTTGACCGACGAGGTCGAGTTCGACGTGAGTGCCGTAGCGCCAAAGCCGACGCCCGCTGCGCCCACCGCCGACGTGGTGGAGGACGACGGCGCGCCCATACCGCCGGCACCGCCTGCGAATGCGGCAGCCGAAGCGAAAGAGAGCATGGCGGCGAGCGAAATGGCCTGAATCTTCTTCATGATTGTGGTCTTCCTGATAAGACAGGGGAACGTTGGATGAATGCGCGCACACTCCCCTGATAGTGCGGGCGCATTTAACACGACTTCAATTGCAATGCCGATAAAATCACTGCATCTACTACGCGCAAATATCCCCGCGGACCAGCCCGATATAGGAAGACCGTTTAATGGAGTTACCAGATTAGATTCGCGCGCAGAACGCCACCAAGCTTTACGCATTCGCGCAAATCAGGCGATCATGCAGAATTGAAAATCCAGAGAGCAAAAAGGAATACCCCGTAAAACCCTGTGCCTTTTTTTCGGACCCGCATTGAATAGTAGTCCGACACAAATCGCTCAACACCCGCTGTTGTCATTATTTCCCCGTGCGCCACGCAGCGTACGCCAGCAACTTTCACGCACCGCCTGACCGAAACCCATGGGCCGCCGCGCATTTTCGCGCGCCGCCCTTCCCCTGTCCGGTCGCTTCGACGTCTCTTTTAGCGAACTTTTTGCATAACGCCGCCGGACGGTGAATTTATATCTCAGACAGTCAGATTATTGCTACGTCATTCGCATTTTTGTGTGCGGCTCTCAACGTAGCGAATTGCGAACGCCTTGAATTCGGAGATTCCCTTTCAAAAATCATTGAAGGGCAAATTGAAGTCTCAGATAGATGCGCGGACAACCAGATCCGGAAAATCGCGTTCTTTTAATGATTAATCGCGACGTTCGGTTCGGCAGGCCACGCAGGCCTGCCGGATAAAGAGCGGCAGCGCACAGGCAATCAGGCGCAAGCCTGTTGCACGCGCCGCTCGCGCGAGGCCGCTCAGGCCTTGCGGTAATCAATGCGCTCGACGCCGGATTCGCCGCCGAGCAGGCAGAAGTCCGCGCCGCGTGCGGCGAACAGCCCCACCGTCACCACGCCCGGCCATGCGTTGACATGCGCCTCGAGCGTGCGCGGGTCGCTGATGCGCAGGCCCTTCACGTCGAGAATCTCGTTGCCATTGTCGGTGATAAAGGGCGAGCCGTCCTTTTGCACGCGCAGCACCGGCACGCCGCCGAGCGCCGTCACGCGGCGGCCAATGGCCGTGCGCGCCATCGGCACGACTTCGATGGGCAGCGGGAACTGGCCGAGCACGTCGACGCGCTTGCTCGCATCGGCGATGCAGACGAACACGTCCGACACCGAAGCCACGATCTTCTCGCGCGTGAGCGCGCCGCCGCCGCCCTTGATCATGGCGCCGGCGCCGTCGATTTCATCGGCGCCGTCCACGTATACGGGCAGCGATTCGATCTCGTTGAGGTCGAAAATCTTGAAGCCGTGTGCTTCGAGGCGCGCGGTGGTCGCGACCGAGCTCGACACGGCGCCGCGGTAGCGGCCCTTGCTCGCCGCCAGCGCGTCGATGAAGCAGTTCGCAGTGGAGCCCGTGCCGACGCCGATTACGACGCCTTCCGGCACGTTCGCGTTGACATAGTCGGCGGCGGCCTGGCCGACCAGTTGCTTGAGTTCGTCTTGAGTCATGGGAGTACAGCCCGAGGAGGAGAAAAACGCGGAATCCGCATAGTTTACCGGAGATGCGGGCACGGGCTGCCCGCATCTCGCAGGATCGCGAAACGGCTGATCCTGCCGGCGGTCAGCGCGCGGCCGAGCGTTGGCGCACCGCTTCGAACAGGCAGACGCCCGAAGCGACGGAAACATTCAGGCTCTCGACCGTGCCCGCCATCGGAATCTGCATGACTTCGTCGCAGGTTTCGCGCGTGAGGCGGCGCATGCCCTCGCCTTCGGCGCCCAGCACGAGCGCGACCGGACCGTCGAGCTTCGTCTGGTAGAGGCTCGCGCTCGCGTCGTCGGCGGTGCCGACCACCCACACGCCCGCGTCCTTGAGCTCGCGCAGCGCACGCGCGAGGTTCGTCACGGTGATATAGGGCACGGTGTCCGCCGCGCCGCTCGCCACCTTCGCGGCCGTGGCGTTCAGACCGACGGCGCGGTCGCGCGGGGCGATCACCGCGTGCGCGCCGGCCGCGTCGGCTACACGCAGGCACGCGCCGAGATTGTGCGGATCGGTCACGCCGTCGAGCACGAGCAAGAGCGGCGAGCCCTGGATGCCGTCGAGCAGCTCCGCGAGATTCTGCGCGAGCGCCAGATCGTGCACGCGGGCCACCACGCCCTGGTGGCGCTCCGTGTGCGCGAGACCCCAGAGACGCGTTTCGTCGGCTGCGATCACGCGCGCGCCGGCTTCCTTCGCGGTGTGCAGGAAGTCCTGCATGCGGCGGTCGCGGCGCGTCGGATCGTAGTAGACATCCTCGACCGTGGACGCGTCGTGCCGCAAGCGTGCGGTCACCGCATGAAACCCGTAAAGAACCTTGAGACGTGACATGACTGAGACAACCCCTGATGAACGTTTCGCGGCGCAGACACAGCGCCGCCAGCAACGATAGTCAGCCGGCACGCATCGTGCGGTCCGGCGTATGCAAGCCGCGCGCCCATGCGGCAAAACCCGGCGCGGCAAGCAAGTGAAAAAACCGGGCACGCGCACGGCGGCGCGGCCCGGATAGGTACTGGCTGCGGAGCGCGTTTGACGCTCCGCATGCATGGCGCTCAGCGCTTCTTGCGCGGCGCCTGCTTCTTGGGCGCCGGCTTCACGGCCGAGCGCTTCTTCGCGGTCTTGGCGGCGCCGCGGGCCGCGCGCGCCTCCTTCACCGCGACGCTCGGCGCCGGCGCAGCCTTCTTCTGGCGCGCCATGTCGCCGCCCGGCAGCGCGCGCACACGCGGTCCACCTTCCATGGTGCTCTTGTCGACCGGCATCGGCCGGTTGCCGCCCGGCTTCACGGGCGTATCGCGCACGAGGCGGAAGTCGATCTTGCGTGCGTCGAGATCCACGCGGCTCACCTGCACGCGCACGCGATCCGACAGACGATAGCGAATGCCCGTGCGCTCGCCACGCAGTTCGTTCTTGATCTCGTCGTACTGGAAGTAGTCCGAGCCCAGTTCCGTCACGTGCACCAGACCTTCGATGAAGAGCGCGTCGAGCTGCACGAAAATGCCGAACGACGTCACGCCGCTCACCATCCCGCCGTACTCTTCGCCGAGCTTGTCGCGCATGAAGTAGCACTTGAGCCAGGCTTCGACGTCGCGCGAGGCTTCGTCGGCGCGGCGCTCGTTCGCCGAGCAGTGCAGGCCCAGTTCTTCCCAGATCGCCGTGTTGGCGCCGCGGGCGCGCTTGCCGCGCTTCTCCTCGTCCTCGGCCTGCAGCGCGCGGGCGCGCGGCGAGAGCGCGGTATTGAGCTCGACGCCCTCGGGCGCCTGCGGCTGGTACTTCTTGCCCTGCAGGATCGCGTAGATCGCGCGGTGCGTGAGCAGGTCGGGATAGCGGCGAATCGGGCTCGTGAAGTGCGCGTAAGCCTCGTACGCAAGACCGAAGTGACCGATATTGTCCGGGCTGTACACGGCCTGCTGCATCGAGCGCAGCAGCATGGTCTGCAGCATCTGCGCGTCGGGGCGGTCGCGGATGTGCGCCATCAGCGCGGCGTAGTCGCTCGCGTGCGGCGTGTCGCCGCCGCCGAGCGAAAGGCCCATGCCACGCAGGAAGGTGCGCAGGTTTTCGAGCTTTTCGGCGGTCGGCCCCGCGTGCACGCGGTACAGGCCCGGGTGCTTGTGGCGCTTCATGAAGTCCGCCGCGCACACGTTGGCCGCGAGCATGCACTCTTCGATCAGCTTGTGCGCATCGTTGCGCTGGCGCGGCACGATCTGCTCGATCTTGCCTTGCGCATTGCAGACGATGTACGTCTCGGTCGTATCGAAATCGATCGCGCCGCGCTTCTGGCGCGCGGCGAAGAGCGACTTGTACACGCCATAGAGATTCTGCAGTTGCGGCAGCAGCGCCGCGCGGCGCGTGGCCTCGGGGCCCTTGGTGTTGGTCAGCACCGCCGCGACTTCGGTATACGTGAGCCGCGCCGCCGAGTGCATGACGCCCGGATAGAACTGGTAGGCCTTGATCTCGCCGCGCGCGGTGATCACCATGTCGCACACGAGCACACAGCGGTCGACGTGCGGATTGAGCGAACAGAGCCCGTTCGAGAGCTTCTCGGGCAGCATCGGAATCACGCGGCGCGGGAAATACACCGACGTGCTGCGCTCGATCGCGTCCACATCGAGACCGCCGCCCGGCAGCACGTAATGCGAGACATCGGCGATGGCGACGATCAGGCGGAAGCCCTCGCCCTTGCCCACCTGCATCGGCTCGCAATACACGGCGTCGTCGAAGTCGCGCGCATCTTCGCCGTCGATGGTGACGAGCGGCACGTCGCGCAAGTCCACGCGATAACGAATGTCGGTGGGACGCACGGCGTCGGGCAGCTTCGCGGCTTCGTCGAGCGCGCTCTTGCTGAACTCGTGCGGCACGCCGTACTTGCGCACGGCGATCTCGATCTCCATGCCCGGATCGTCGATGTCGCCAAGCACTTCCATCACGCGGCCGAGCGGCTGCGAGTGGCGACTGGGGAAATCGGTGAGCTCGACGACAACGACCTGGCCGACCTTGGCCTTCTTGGGATTCTGCGTGACGAGGATATCGTGGCCGATGCGCTTGTCTTCCGGCGCGACGATCAGCGCGCCGTTCTCGTTGAGCAGGCGCCCGATGACACTGCGGTTCGCACGGTCGGTGACTTCGACGATATGCCCTTCCGGCCGCCCGCGCCGGTCATAGCCGACGATGCGCGCGAGCACGCGGTCGTTGTGCATGACCTTCTGCATTTCGCCTTGCGGCAGGAACAGATCGTCCTGCCCGTCGTCGCGCACGAGGAAGCCGTAGCCGTCGCGATGCCCCTGCACGCGACCGGCGACGAAATTCGAAGGATGGGCGAGCTGGTAGTGGCCGCGCGAGTCGAGCCGGATCTGCCCGTCGCGCTCCATGGCGGCGAGCCGCCTGAAGAACCCTTCACGCTCCTGGCGCTTGATGGAGAGCGCCTCGGCGATATCGTTCGCAGTGCACGGCGAGTCGCTGGTCCGCAGCACGCCGAGAATCTCTTCGCGGCTGGGAATCGGATACGGATATTTGCTCAAGGGCTTATCGATGGTTGTTCTCGTTGCGTGGACGTCGGATTTCGCGCGGCCCGAATGTGTGATACATGCGGGCGGCGCCCGGTCTTCGAGTGCTGCAATCTGCCGGCCCGTACGTGGATTGCCTGACCGCTCGCGCTGCGTGCGCCACGCTGCACGCAGCACCAGAATCACGGACTTTGGCCGGCGGAACTTCTGCGAGGCATTCTAACACCCGCATCGCACCCTACGAGCCGTGGGAGCGGCCTTGCGGCGCGACGAGACGGCCACTCCACGCGGTCTGCAACGCCTGGGCAGCCGCGCTTTATCGCCTTCCATAAAACGCTTGACAGCCGTTCCGATCCCGCTATAATTTTGGTCTTTGCTGCACAACACGTTGAACAGCAAACGACACCTTGCCCAGGTGGCGGAATTGGTAGACGCACCAGGTTCAGGTCCTGGCGGTGGCAACACTGTGGAGGTTCGAGTCCTCTCTTGGGCACCAGATTCAAAAGGCCGGCTTCATGCCGGCCTTTTTCATTTCCGGCGGCAGCAGCGAGTACAACTGCCCTGCTATCGCGTAAAACGCAGCAGCCGCGTTCCCGGGATGAAGATTTTTTGAAAAGATTTATTGACAGGCACGCGAAATCGCGTCACAATCTTTTTCTAGCTTGAAGACGTGCCCAGGTGGCGGAATTGGTAGACGCACCAGGTTCAGGTCCTGGCGGTGGCAACACTGTGGAGGTTCGAGTCCTCTCCTGGGCACCACGTCTCATCAAGCAGAAGTTAGCAGCACACAGGATTCATCGAAAAAGCCCGCAAATCTGCGGGCTTTTTCGTTTTGCGGCCTGTATCCGCCTGCCTCGCTCCGTTATGTTTCATGGTATACATTGCCACACGGCACGGCGCGTGCGTGCAAACCCATGACAAGCCGATTGAGGAAGACCGAATGGAACTCGTTGTCGTCGCAGCGATCGTCGCCGTCAGCTTTGGCGCCGCCGCGACCTGGCTGCTCGCAACCCGGCTGCCCGAACACTGGCTCGACAAGAGCGCCAGTGAGGGCCGTTATGCCCATCTCGGGTTGGAAAACGAGCGCGCCGCCGAAGCGGACCCGCGTCGCGAGCAAGCTCGCATCGATACGCGGCGCGTACGGCGCTCACGCGTGCGCGCAAGAATACAGGGCGCCGCGCGGATGATGCGGGCGTTGCGCCCCGCAATCGCTCGCCGCGATCACGACCGCACCGCCCGCCCGTAACGCTTCTGGACGCGCTTCAATCGCGCTCACTCACGCGAACCCAGCGGCGAACGGACGAAAGCCGAATCGGCAATCCTCGACTCCTCACCCGACTGAAAGATCCAGCGCCGGCGCATCGGCTGCAAGATCACCTTTGCGCTCACGCCCGCCATCATCGCCACGCAGGCGACCATGTCGAACACCATGTTCCACCCGCCGTGGATCGCCAGCAGCGTAGCGACCGGCACGAGCATCGCCGCGGTCCCCTTCGCGGTATAGAGCGTGCCCGCGTTGCCGGCCGCGTACTTCGCTCCGAACGTATCGGCGCAGGTCGCCGGAAAGTTCGAAAAGATATCGCCGTAGAACAGGAACACGAGCCCCGAGAACAACATGAAGAGATACGGGTCGTGGCCGAACGCGCGCAAGCCCAGCAGCGCGAGTCCCTCGCCGAGAAACGTGATGAACATCGTATTCTCGCGGCCGATGCGATCCGAAATCAACCCGCACAGCGGCCGCGTAAAGCCGTTGCAGAGATTGTTGATCGAGAGCGTCATGGTGAGCAGCGGCAGCGTCGCCGCGACAAGCGTGACCGGCATCGAGGCGAAGCCGTAGCTCTTCGCGATCGGGCCGATCTGCGCCGTCGCGATGATGCCGCCCGCCGCCACGCAGACGAACATCGCATACATCACCCAGAAGACGGGCGCGCGAATCATTTGCCTCGTCGTGTAGTCGGTCTTCGTCGCGACGATGCGCTTCATGCCCGCCGCGTGAGCGGGAGGCTTCGGCCGCACCATCACCAGCGCGAGCAGCATGATGCAGGCACCCTGCAGGAGTCCGAAGAACACGAACGCGCGCTCATAGCCCGACTGCTGGATCATGTTCGAGATCGGAATCACCGTGAGCGCCGCGCCCGCGCCAAAACCTGCCGCCGTCATGCCGGCGGCGAGACCACGCCGGTCGGGAAACCATTTGAGCGCAGTGCCGACGCACGTGCCATACACGCACCCCGCGCCGATCCCCGAGATCACTGCCGCGACGTAGAGCACCGGCAGCGCGGGCGCCCACGCGTCGAGCACCCAGCCGAGCGCCACGCAACAGGCGCCGCCCATGACCACGGGGCGCGGGCCGAAGCGGTCTACGAGCCAACCCTCCACCGGCACGAGCCACGTTTCCGTCACGATGAAAATCGAAAAGGCGAGCTGAATCGCAGCCTGCCCCCAGTGATGCCGTGCATCCATCGGCACGACGAAGAGCGTCCATGCGTACTGCAGGTTCGCCACGAGCCCCATACAGAGAATGCCAGCGACGAGCTGCACCCAGCGGTTGTGCCGCCGGGCGGTGTAGCCGCCATCGATACGATCGGTATATGCCACGTTGTCTGCCTCCATCTGTTGTGATTGCGCGCGGGCTGGTTGCGCATCGCCTCGACGCCGGTGCGTCCGCCACTTCCCGCGTTACAGCGAGCGCGGCAGACGTGTGCCCGCCGCGCCTTGCTTCAAACGTCAAGCGGCTTCGAGTTGCCGCAGCAGCGCGTCGACGCTGCCCTTCGCATCGCCAAACAGCATTCGTGTGTTGTCCTTATAGAAGAGCGGATTGTCCACGCCCGCATAGCCGGTCGCCATGCTGCGCTTGGAGACGACCACGGTACGCGCCTTCCACACCTCCAGCACCGGCATGCCGGCGATGGGACTACCCGCATCTTCCTGCGCGCCCGGGTTGACGATATCGTTCGCGCCGATCACGAGCACGACGTCGGTGCTCGTGAAGTCTTCGTTGATTTCGTCCATTTCGAGCACGATGTCGTAGGGCACCTTCGCTTCCGCGAGCAGCACGTTCATGTGGCCAGGCAAGCGCCCCGCAACGGGGTGAATGCCGAAACGCACGCGAATGCCGAGCGCGCGCAGCCGCCGCGTGATCTCGCTGATGGTGCCTTGCGCCTGCGCGACGGCCATGCCATAGCCCGGCACGATCACGACCTCCTGCGCATCGCGCAACAGCGACCCCACTTCGTCCACGCTGGTCGGCACGACTTCGCCTTGCGGCGCCTCGCTTGCCGTGGAACTCACCGTACCGAAACCGCCGAGGATTACCGAAACGAAGCTGCGATTCATCGCGCGGCACATGATGTAGCTGAGAATCGCGCCGCTCGATCCAACCAGCGCGCCCGTCGTGACGAGCAGATCGTTGTCGAGCATGAAGCCCGTTGCCGCTGCGGCCCAGCCCGAATAGCTGTTGAGCATCGAGACCACCACGGGCATGTCCGCGCCGCCGATCGCCATTACGAGATGCACGCCGAGCGCCGCCGCCAGCACGCACATCACGATGAGCGCGTAGAGCGCGTCGCCGCCATCAGGAGCACTGACGAAGCGATAGCCGAGCGCGATGCACGCGCCCAGCACGACCGCGTTGAGCAGATGCCGCGCGCTCAGCACGAACGGCTTGCCGCTCACCGTGCCCTGCAGCTTCAGGAACGCGACGATCGAACCGCTGAACGTGACCGTGCCGATGAAAGCCCCGACATAGATCTCGGTGTCGTGAATCGCGCGCTCGACGCCGCTCATCGGCGCCTTGGGCGAGAGAAAGTTCGCAAAGGCGATGAGCGTGGCCGCAAGACCCACGAAGCTGTGCAACATCGCGACGAGCTGCGGCATCTGCGTCATCTCCACGCGGCGCGCGAGCATCGCGCCCATCCCGCCGCCCACCAGCGCGGCGATGAGCGCGATTTGCAGGCCCGCACCGCCCGTGACGAGCAGTGTGGCGAGCACGGCGATCACCATGCCGGTCACGCCATAAAGGTTGCCGCGCTGCGCACTGGCGGGATGACTCAGCCCGCGCAGACTGAGGATGAAGAGCGTCGCCGCACCGAGCCACGCCATGTTGCCGATTCCGTTGAGCATGACGTCTCCTCAGGTCCGTTGGAACATCTTCAGCATGCGCTGGGTGACGAGAAAGCCGCCCGCGATGTTGATGGTCGCGACGACGAGCGCAATGCCCGCCAGCACGGTCACGATCGTGCCGGCGTTGCCCGGATGCAGCAACGCGCCGATCACGATGATCCCGCTGATCGCATTCGTCACGCTCATGAGCGGCGTATGCAACGAGGGCGTGACGTTCCAGACCACCTGATAGCCGACGAAAACGGCCAGCACGAACACGGTGAAGTGCGCAACGAACGCGGGCGGCGCGACCGCGCCGAGCGCGAGCAGCAGCAACGCGGTAACGACGAGCGCCGCGAGCGACCAGACGCCGTTGCGGCGCGCGGCCTGCGCGGCGGCTTCTTTCCCGTTGCCGGTCGCGACGGCGACGGACTTCGCCTGTGCAACCGCTTGCGGCGTGGCCGAGACCTGCACCGGCGGCGGTGGCCAGCACACCTGGCCGCGCTGAATGACAGTGGTGCCGCGCTGCACGACGTCGTCCATATCGACCTTCAACTCGCCGTCTTTGGCAGGCGTGAGATCGGTCAGCAGATGGCGGACGTTGGTCGCGTAAAGCTGGCTCGACTGGTTCGCCATGCGGCTTGGCAGATCCGTGTAACCGATGACGGTCACGCCGTTCGCATTCACGACTTCACCCGGGCGAGTGAGTTCGCAGTTGCCGCCCTGCTCGGCCGCCATGTCGACGATCACGCTGCCCGCGCGCATGCACGCCACCGTCTTCGCATCGATGAGGCGCGGCGCCGGTTTGCCGGGAATGAGCGCCGTCGTGATGATGATGTCGACCTCGCGCGCCTGGGCCTCGAACAGCGCCATCTCCGCTTCGATGAACTTCGCGCTCATCTGTTTGGCGTACCCGCCCGAACCGCCGCCTTCCTCCTCGATGTCGATGCTCAGGAACTCCGCGCCCATGCTTTCGACTTGCTGGCCGACTTCGGGGCGCGTATCGAACGCGCGCACGATGGCGCCAAGACCGCGCGCGGCGCCGATCGCCGCAAGCCCCGCCACGCCTGCGCCGATCACGAGCACCTTGGCGGGCGGCATCTTGCCGGCTGCCGTGATCTGCCCGGTGAAAACGCGCCCAAAATGCTGGGCCGCTTCGACGACCGCGCGATAGCCGGCCATGTTCGCCATCGAACTCAACGCGTCGAGCTTCTGCGCGCGCGAGATGCGCGGCACGCAGTCCATCGCGAGCACCGTTGCCTCACGCGCCGCGAGTTGTTCGAGCAGCGCGGCGTTTTGCGCGGGCCAGATGAAACCGATCAGCGTCGCGCCGGGCTTGAGTCGCTGCACTTCTTCGCTCGAAGGCGGACGCACCTTGATGACGATATCCGCGCCGCTCAAGAGCGCCTGCGCGTCGTCCACGACGCGCGCGCCCGCCGCACGGTAAGCGTCGTCCGGGTAGGAGGCACTGGCGCCCGCCGTCGTTTGCACTTCGACGGCGTAGCCCAGTTTGATCAGTTGTGCCACACTTTCTGGCGTCGCCGCTACGCGTCGTTCGCCTTCGTGTATCTCACGTGGGACCGCAATCGTCATCGCCATGATGCGCCTCCCTGCTGCACAAGAGCGCGCGCTGCGGCGAGAACAAACGGAATCGGCGGCGCGCCAATGCATCTGGCGCGCCGAAAGCGTAGCCACGACTTCATGAAACGTCTCCTATGTCGGCCAGAGTTGGCGCTTCAGCGCCTTATTCTGGTTCAACGCAGTTTGGATTTTTGCCTGATGCTGGAATGCTGTATGCCGCCGCTCGATGACGGCTTTGCCCTATGACGTGCCCAGGCTGGGCGAATTGCCGCTCTTGAGAAAAGCGAGCGCCGCCTGGCGCGCACCGGCAATCGCAGCCGCCTCGCTTTCGAATACGGTTTCGTCGACCACCCATTGACGGGGCAATACAGCCGCCGCCGGTTCGTCGGCAGCGGGCTCGACCGCGTGGATCGCGGCGAACGCGGCCCAGCCCCCGTTGTGAATCATTTGTCGGGCCGAGAGTTCGACCTCGAAATGTCCGAGTCTTTCGGTATGCATCGAAGAGCTCCCGAGGTTTCAGGATTGCTGGGCCTGTGCTTCGAGTTCGGTGATGCGTTTCTTGAGCGCGCGCTCCTCCTGGAAACGCGCCGTTTCGTCGCGGATCACGGCGACGATGCCATCGAGTTCGCCCTGCGGCGAGTGCAGCAACGCCACGGTGAAGGCAATGGAAAGCGCCTTGCCCGCCTTGTCCACGGCCGGCACGCGCAGCACGTCGTTGCCATAGCGCGTCTGGCCGGTCGCCATCGTCTTGTGATAGCCCTCCCAGTGGCGGCCGCGCAGCCGCTCGGGAATGATCAGATCGAGCGTCTTGCCGAGCGCTTCTTCCTGCGTATAGCCGAACATACGCGTGGCCGCCGGATTCCAGAATGTGATGTCGCCGGCTGCGTCCGAGATGACGATGGCGTCCCCGATGGCGTTTGCGAGCTGCTCGAAATCGATGGCGGATTGCATGCGATGACTCTGTGGGGGATGTCGTTTATCGGCGCCGCGCGGCACGCATTGCACATGCCGCGCGGCGTCCTGCCTGCCACTCTGGTATTGCGGTGCTGCGCGGGCGCAGCGTTGGCCGCGCCCGCTTCCTGCATTCAGCTTGCGGAACTCGACGCGGAGCTCAAACCGCGCGCACCTCGTGCAGCGCCGCGATCTGCTGCGCCGTGTAGCCGAGGTCGGCCAGCACCTGGTCGGTGTGCTCGCCGAGCAGCGGCGAACCCGTGATTTCCGGCTTCAGGTCCGAGAACTTGATCGGGCTGCCCACCGTGAGGTACGAGCCGCGCGCCTTGTGCGGCACTTCGACGATAGTACCGCTCGCGCGCAGCGACGGGTCATTAGCAATTTCCTTCATGCTGAGCACCGGCGCGCACGGAATGTCGAACTTGCGCAGGATGTCGACCGCTTCGAACTTGGTCTTGTCGGCGAGCCACGCTTCGATCGTCGCGAAGATGTCGAAGATATGCGGTTGGCGCGCCTGCGCCGTAGCGTAGTTCGGGTCGTCGATCCATTCGGGTTTGCCCAGAGCACGGCAGATCGGCTCCCACGCGTGGCCCTGCACCGTGAAGTAGATATACGCGTTCGGGTCCGTCTCCCAGCCCTTGCACTTCAGAACCCAGCCCGGTTGGCCGCCGCCACCTGCGTTGCCACCGCGCGGCACGACGTCGCTGAAGGTGCCGTGCGGGTACTGCGGGTATTCCTCGAGGTAGCCCAGGCGGTCCAGGCGCTGCTGGTCGCGCAGCTTCACGCGGCACAGGTTGACCACGCTGTCCTGCATCGACACGGCCACCTTCTGGCCCTTACCCGTTTTGTCCCGGCCGATCAGCGCCGTGAGAATGCCGATGGCGAGGTGCATGCCCGTGTTGCTGTCGCCGAGCGCAGCGGCGCTCACCGTGGGCGGACCGTCCCAGAAGCCCGTGGTCGAGGCTGCGCCTCCCGCGCACTGCGCGACGTTCTCGTAGACCTTGAGGTCGTCGTAGTGGTGGCCTTCGCTGAAGCCCTTCACCGAAGCAACGATCATCTTCGGGTTGAGTTCCTTGATGCGCTCCCACGTGAAGCCCATGCGGTCCAGTGCGCCGGGGCCGAAGTTTTCGACCATCACGTCCGATTCGCGAATCAGCTTTTCCAGCACTTCCTTGCCTTCGGGCTTCTTCGTGTCGAGCGTGAGCGAGCGCTTGTTGCTGTTGAGCATGGTGAAGTACAGGGCATCGACTTCGGGAATGTCGCGCAATTGCGAGCGCGTCACGTCGCCGGCGCCGGGGCGCTCCACCTTGATCACGTCCGCACCGAACCACGCGAGCATCTGCGTGCAGGCGGGACCGGCCTGTACGTGCGTGAAGTCGATGATCTTGATACCGTCGAGGGGTTTGCTCATTTCTCGTATCTCCTGGTCTACCTGATCGATCTGATCTAGCTGATTTATGGGGGCTTATTTCTTCATGGCCGCGCTTTGCGGATTCAGATTCGTGAGACGACCGCTTTCGGTCCCGGCCGATTCGTCGATGACTGCGTTGATCAACGTGGGCTTGCCCGACGCGATCGCTTCGAGCAGCGCGCTCGTGAGTTCTTCGGGCGTCGTCGCCTGATGGCCGATGCCGCCGAAGGCCTCGATCATCTTGTCGTAGCGCGCGTTCTTCACGAACACCGTCGGCGCGACGTCGCAGCCGCCGCTCGGGTTGATGTCCGTGCCGCGATACACACCGTTGTTGTTGAACACGATGGTGCAGACCGGCAGGTTGTAACGGCAGATCGTTTCCAGCTCCATGCCCGAGAAGCCGAACGCGCTGTCGCCCTCGATCGCCACGACCTGCGTGCCGCTCGTCACCGCCGCGCCGATCGCGAAGCCCATGCCGATGCCCATGATCCCCCACGTGCCCGAGTCGAAGCGCTTGCGCGGCTGGTACATGTCGATGATGCTGCGCGCGTAGTCGAGCGTGTTCGCGCCTTCGTTGACCACGTTGATGTCGGGGCGCGTCTTGAGCACGTCGCGGATGGCGCGCAGCGCGCTGTGGAAGTTCATCGGCGACGGGTTCTTCGCGAGCGTCGCGGCCATCTTTTCGAGGTTCTTGTTCTTGCGTTCGGCCACGGCATCGAGCCACTCTGCCGGCGGCTTCGGGAAGTCAGTGCCGAGGCCGGCCACGAGCGCTTCCACGCACGAACCGATGTCGCCGATCACCGGCGCTTCGATGGCGACGTTGCTGTCGATTTCCGTCGGGGCGATGTCGACCTGCACGAACTTCTTCGGTCCGGCGGCCGCGCCCCAGGTCTTGCCCTTGCCATGCGAGAGCAGCCAGTTCAGGCGAGCGCCGATCAGCACCACGGCGTCCGACTCGGCCAGCACGAACGAGCGCGCGGCCGACGCCGACTGCTCGTGCGTGTCGGGCAAGAGCCCCTTGGCCATCGACATCGGCAGATACGGAATACCGCTCTTCTCGACCAGTTCGCGGATTTGCGCGTCGGCCTGGGCGTAGGCGGCGCCCTTGCCGAGCAGGATCAGCGGACGCTTTGCATTCCTGAGCACTTCGATAGCGCGTTGCACCGCATCCGGTGCGGGAATCTGGCGCGGCGCCGCGTCGACGACCTTGATGAGCGATTGCTGGCCCTTCACCGCGTCGATGGTC
Source organism: Paraburkholderia sp. BR10936 (assembly GCF_040965735.1). NCBI lineage: Bacteria > Pseudomonadati > Pseudomonadota > Betaproteobacteria > Burkholderiales > Burkholderiaceae > Paraburkholderia > Paraburkholderia sp. BR10936. Next base: position 104,194 of record NZ_JBFRCM010000010.1, on the reverse strand, counting down.
TGCGCAAGCAGCTTGGCCGGCAGGTCGAGATACACGCCGCCGGGGCGGCCCGAGACGGCCGCGCGAATCGCGCGCGCAATGCCGACGCCGATGTCCTCGGCGTGCAGCACGCGATACGCCGCCTTGGCATAAGGCTTCGCCGCGTTGAGCTGGTCCATCTCTTCGTAGTCGCCCTGCTGCAAGTCGACGATCTCGCGCTCGCTCGAACCGCTGATGAGAATCATCGGGAAGCAGTTCGTGGTCGCGTTGGCCAGTGCCGTGAGGCCGTTCAGGAAACCCGGCGCGGAGACGGTCAGGCAGATGCCCGGCTTCTTCGTCATGTAGCCCGCCACGGCCGCGGCGTTGCCGGCGTTCTGCTCATGCCGGAAGCCGATGAAGCGCATGCCCTCGGCCTGCGCGAGACGGGCGAGATCGGTAATCGGAATACCGACGAGACCGAAGATCGTGTCGATATCGTTGAGTTTCAGCGCGTCGATGACGAGATGAAAACCATCGGTCGTTTGCTGCGCTTGGGGCACAGGGTTCTGCTGTGCCTCGTTGATGCCTGCTTCTGCCATGACGTCTCCTCTTTGGCGGGGCGTTGTGCGATCCGTGATATACAATATTCCACACACAGTATTAGTCAAGACGTTTTTTTATCCATGCCGCGTTTGCTGCACTGCATCGCGCCGCGCTGCACCGTTGCGGTCTCGTTCGATCGCTCGCCAAGCGGCAAACGTTGATGCGGCACACCATGGGCAAGCACCTACAATCGGCCCAAACGTCCCAACGAACTTGTTACGGACTCCATACTTTTCTTTCAGCATTGCGACGCTCATTCAGACGACCTGCGTATCGATGCCCCTGACTCATGCGCCGAGCCGATATGAACCGGCGGATCGACGCGGCGCCCCTACGTGTCAGTCCAGAAAATCGCAGTTGGCTTCCACGAACAGCGCGAGTTCGATCGAGTGCTGCCGCACGAGCTGCTCGACGCGCTCGGTGTCGCGCGCCTCGAGCGCTTCGATAATGCGCATGTGCTCCACGATCGAGCGCGACGCGCGATCGCTCTGCGCGATCGTCATGCGCCGGATCGCGCGCACATGCATGAAGATGTTCTTGATGGTGTCGACGATGATGGGCGACTTCGATAGCTCCACCAGTGACTGGTGAAACATGATGTTCGCTTCCGAGTACTCCTCTATGTGGTCCGATGGCGTCGAATCGCCGAAGGTCGCGAACATGCGCCGCAGACCCGCGATGTCGTCGTCCGAGGCGCGTTGCGTGGCGAGGCGCGCGGCGATGCTTTCGAGCGCGGCCCACATATAGATCATCTCCACGATCTCCTTGCGCGTCTTGCGCAGGATGTAAACACCGCGGCGCGGCACCGTGCGCAGAAAGCCCTCCTGTTCCAGCAGCGTCATCGCCTCGCGAACCGGCGTTCGGCTCACGCCGAGCTTCTCGGTCAATTCCTTCTCGTCTAGCCGGATCTCGTCTCGCGAGCGGTAGATGTCGGTTTCGGCAATGGCCTGCTTGAGCTTCGCGTAAGCCTGATCGCGCAGCGAAGCGGTTGCGTTGATCGGCTCCAGCGTCAAGGTGACCGGGGGCATCCCGGTGACGAATTCTCTTTCGGCGGACATCGGTCGTTTGTCTCCAACGTTCTGTTTAGCCGGCGCTGCTGGGTGATTTCATATTTCCAATACAATATATCAGTACAGCGCTCGTGGCTAAGCGGGGTTTACGCGGACCGGATGCAGGTCTCGCTAGATTGGCCAGCCTAATCCTCAACCCATACAGCCTTACTTATATTTTTCTAAAAAAACTTTAACTATCGTTTATTCATTGGCGCTTCTACTCTTGCTTCACGCCACTCGACATGAGGAGACAGCCATGAGCCACCTGGACACCCGCCAAGATCGTCAACTGGAAGCGCAGCTGTGCGCGTTCAATACGGCATTCGCCGAACTCGGCCTGCGTTTTCGCTGGGATGCACGTACGCTCTACTCGCTCGCATCGATCGCCGGCGAATATGCGCGCGTCGCCGCCTATATCGAGACGAATCACCCGCATCTGCTGAAGGCGTACAGCATGGAGTTCCTGTGCGAGGCGATCCTTGCTCGCAAGAACGCACAGGCGCCCGGTGAATGGCCGCTGGCCGCGCCCGCTCAACGCGGTTCACAGGAATGGGGAATGGCAGCCGCGATGGAGCAGGATTGGCGCGAAGGCGGTTTGCCTGCACTTGCCGGCGCCTGATGCGCAAGGGCGAAGTGCGAGCCCGATAAAGACGAAACCCGGCTGGATTCGCGCGCGTTAGCGCGCTATCCAGGCGGGCTCGATATTGAAGGACAACGAAGGAGAACTGCGCGTTCAGGCGTTGCGGCGCGCCTCGGCCTCTTGTTCCTGCAGCTTGCGCCACAGAATCTTGCCGCTGCCCGACTTCGGCAGGGCGTCCACGAACTGCACGATGCGCGGCGCTTTGTACGCGGCCATGTTGTCGTGCGCCCAGGCGATGATGTCGTCTTCGTTCACGCTGCCGGCCTGTTTCGGATCGAGCACGACCACGGCCTTCACGGTCTCGCCGCGGCGCGCGTCCTGGGTACCAATGATGCACACCTCGTTGATCGCCGGATGCCGGTACATCAGCGCCTCGACCTCGGCCGGCCAGACCTTGTACCCCGACGCGTTGATCATGCGCTTGAGGCGGTCGGTCATGAAGTAATAGCCTTCTTCGTCGCGCCGCACGAGGTCGCCCGTGCGCAGGAAGCGCTTGCCGTCGCGTTCGATGAACGCTTCGCTCGTCGCCTTGGGGTTGCGCCAGTAGCCCCGCATCACTTGCGGCGCATGCATGATCAGCTCGCCCGATTCGCCTGGCGGGACCTCCTCCAGCGTGATCGGATCGATCACGCGCGAGTCGACATCGAATACCGGAATGCCGAGACATTGCGGCTTGGGACGCTGCGGCGGATTGATATGGGTGCCTGCCATCGTTTCCGACATGCCGTAGCCCTCGACGAAGTCGAGCCCGGTGAGATCCTTGAGCTTCTTGACGACTGCGTCGGGCATCGTCGCGCCGCCGCCGCGCATCCAGGCGAGGCTCGACAGGTCGTACTCGTGAATGCGCGGGTTCGAGATGAAGTCCACCACCATCGTCGAGATCGCCTGCCAGCCGTTGATGCGGTAATGCTCGATCGCACGCGCTGCAGCGTCGCGATCCCAGCGCGGCAGCAACACCACCGTCGAGCCGTTGTAGATCGGACTGTTCATGCCGCCCTGCATACCGGTTACGTGAAAGAGCGGCAGCACCGAAAGCTGTACGGCATCCTGATTGCTTCCGAACCAGTTGCAACCGCCCACGGCCGTCGCCATCACGCTGCGATGCGTGTGCATGCAGCCTTTGGGCTTGCCCGTCGTGCCCGAGGTGTACGGCATCACGCAGAGGTCGTCGGGACCGGCGGTCAGCGCGCCGGGTACGCAGCGCGCCTCGAGCACGTCGACCCAGTGCGCAACGCCCGGACCGCTCACAGTGCGCGGTGCGCTCACGAACTCGGGCGGCGGCGAAAACGGCTCGCACTTCAGATAGTCGCTATACGTCGCAACGAGCAGATGCTGCAGGCCCTCACCTTCCTGCACGAGCGGCGCAATACGCGGGTAGAGGTCCTGCGCGACGAAAGCCGTGGTCGCGCCGCTGTCTTCCACGTAGTGCGCGAGTTCCTCGGTGAGGTTCATCGGGTTGACCGGCACGACCACGGCGTTGGCGCGCAGGATGCCGTAGTAAGCGATGACCCACTGTGGGCTGTTCTGCATGTAGAGCAGCACGCGGTCGCCGGCCTTCACGCCGCATTCCTGCTGCAGATAGCCGGCTACGCGCTCGGCCTCGTCCTTGAACTGCGCGAACGTGACGGGCGTGTCGTAGAAGACGATGAACGGCTTGTCGGGATAGCGTGCCGCCGACACCTCTGCGTTATAGAAGAGGTTCGTTTGCGGAATGCTCAGATGCGGGGAAAGATGCGAGGGCCAATGCGGCGAGGCCGGCAGCGGCGATGACGGTGAATGTGCAGAAGGCGTCGGGGCGGACGTGGACATGGCGGGCTCCGTCGGGCAAGACTTGTGAAGAACGCGGCCGCCAACTGCTCGCTGAGCGCTGGCGCCGCGTACCGTGCGGAATCAGACGATGCTCGCGCCGCCATCCACGGCGAGATATTGACCCGTCATATGCCGCGACGCCTGGCTCGCGAGAAACACCACGGCGCCCTTGAGATCGTCGTCGTCGCCGAGACGGTGCAGCGGCGTATGGTCGATCACCACCTGTCCCAGCTTGTCGAGCAGGCCCGCCGACATCTTCGAGGGAAAGAAGCCCGGGCAGATCGCGTTCACGTTGATGTTGTACTTGCCCCATTCGGCAGCCAGCGCACGCGTAAAGTTGATGGCCGCCGCCTTCGAGGTGTTGTACGCGATGGTCTGCATGGGTCCGAGCGCCCCCTTCAGGCCGGCAATCGAAGCCACGTTGATGATCTTGCCACGCTGGCGCGGGATCATGCTGCGCTTGCCCACTTCGCGCGCGAGGAAGAACGGCGCGTTCACGTTCAGGTTCATGACCTTGTGCCACGCCTCGTCGGGATAGTCCTCCGCAGGGGCGCCCCACGTGGCGCCCGCATTGTTCACGAGAATGTCGATCTGCCCGCCGGCCGCCAGCGTCTCGTCCACGAGCGGCTTGACGGCCTCGGCGCGCTGCAGGTCGCTCACGATCGTGGTCGCCTTGATGCCGAGCGCCTGCAGATGGGCCGCCGCCTCGGCCAGCTCGTCGGCCTTGCGCGCCGTGATCACCACGTGGCAGCCCATCTCGCCGAGCGCCTGCGCCATCTGTAGACCCAGCCCGCGCGAGCCGCCGGTAACGAGTGCGACCTGACCGCCCAGCTCGAACATTTCCCTGACCCGCATGCTTTCGTCTCCTTGATGTCTGTCGACCGGCCGACGTTCCGGATTGCGGAACGCGATGAGATACCAAGGATTCTAGCGAGGCCCGCTAGTCAGGAAAATAGGGAAAAGCACGACCGTTCATTAAACGGCATTTGTGCCTTTGCCGCCGGCGATATGCGGGTTGGGTCGGCTGAAAAAACAAACATGCGGCGAGTTAATTGCGCGCGCAACCGTTGCAATCGCGCGACAGCCAGCGTTTTCACCCCTTCACCAAGCGTCTATCATCGGCCCCCCGGCCGGCATCCACTGGCCCGGCATACGAAAAATTCGGGCCCCGGCACCCCGGCGGCCCGACGCACTGACAACACGCAGCAGAAGAAAGGATTCCACCGTGAGACATACCCAGATCGCATCCGCCCTCGGCGGCCTCGCCCTCGCATTGGCTTGCCAGCACAGCTTCGCGCAAAGCTCGGTCACGCTGTACGGCATCGTCGACACCAGCATCCGCTACCTCACGAACGCCAACTCGCACAACGACAACGAACTGCAGATGACGCAAGGTCCGGTCACCGGCAGCCGCTGGGGCCTGAAGGGCTCCGAGGATCTGGGCGGCGGCCTCTCGGCCGTATTCCGCCTCGAGAACGGGTTCAATCTCTGGAACGGCCAACTGGCCAGCTCGAATACGCTGTTCAGCCGGATGGCGTACGTGGGGCTGTCGAGCAACAAGTACGGCACGGTCACGATGGGCCGTCAGAACACGCCCCTGTTCGATCAACTGGGTAACACCTTCGACCCGCTGACCGTAGGCAACTTCGACCAGGACGGCTGGCTGCCGGGCGCACTCGGCTACGGTCTGCGTGAGAACAACTCGGTCAAGTACGACGGCAAGTTCGGCGGCCTCGAAGTCGAAGGCATGTACAGCTTCGGCGGCGTGGCGGGCAGCGTCGGCGCGAGCAACATGTACGGCTTCACGGCCACCTACGCAGCCGGTCCGGTCTCGCTGCTCGCGGGCTACCAGCAGAATAGCGACGCACACAACAACAAGTACCGCGTGGCCAACCTCGGCGCGGTCTATGCGCTCGGTCCTGTGCACCTGTACGGCGGCTGGCTGTGGGGGCAGGACAATACGGGCGTGGTCGACCAGTACATGGCAGCCGCAAACTCGCCCGCGGCGATCAACTTCGTGACGCCCGTGACGAAAACCAACCGTATCGACAACGGTCTCTATGCGGGTGCCACGTGGCAGGTCAGCTCGCCGCTGTTGCTGACCGCAGCGTACTACTACGACCACGCAAAGAACGGCCTCAATGAAGACGGCGTGACGCTCAGCACCGGCGTGCGCTACTCGGCAGTCCTGCTGGCCGAGTACTCGCTGTCGAGGCGCACCGAAGTCTATGGCACGGTCGACTTCATGCGCGGCACCGGTTCGGCAACGGCCGACTTTCCGGGTCGCAACAACCAGACCGGCGTCGCCGTCGGCTTTCGCAACATCTTTTAATAGCGGATTGCCTCGCCGGGTCTGATGACCGGCACGGCGGCGGCGGGGCATCTGGATAGCGCACACGAGTGTCAACGCGCGCCTTCTCAACGCAAACGAGCGGACAAATGCCCGCTCGTTTGCATTCATTCATGCGCATCGATTAACTCATTCGCACATTGAGTGACCTTCATTTAAATTACATTTAAATTACTAATAAAACAAAAAGCTTTCGCATTTAGCTGAATCCCCCAGGGATTACTACGGGTTCCAGTCAACATGCATGCAAATGTTTAATGCCGGGCGTACACTGCTGGCGCGTAGCCCATTGCGGGGGGGCCGCTCCAAGCCACACAATCAAGCCACACAAGGCAATGCCGACACATGCATGAGATCGCGCGAGGTGCGCAAGCGCCAATTGCGATCGACAGGAGACATGGCATTGCCCCCAGTATCACAGGAGAACAATCAACATGAGCTGGACGCGTGAACAGAAGAACGTCACGATCGCGGCGTACCTGGGATGGACGCTCGATGCATTCGATTTCTTTCTGATGGTTTTCGTTCTGAAAGACATCGCCACCGAATTCAACACCAAAATCCCCGCAGTGGCTTTTGCCATTACGCTGACACTGGCCATGCGTCCGCTCGGCGCGCTGATATTCGGCCGCCTCGCCGACAAATACGGCCGTCGTCCCACGCTGATGGTCAACATCGCGTGCTACTCGATACTCGAACTGCTCACGGGCTTCTCGCCCAACCTCGCGACCTTCATCGTCCTGCGTGCGCTCTTCGGCGTCGCGATGGGCGGCGAGTGGGGCGTGGGCTCGGCGCTCACCATGGAAACCATTCCGCCCAAGTCGCGCGGCATCATTTCCGGGCTGCTGCAGGCGGGCTATCCGAGCGGCTATCTGCTCGCCTCGATCGTGTTCGGTGTGCTGTACCAGTACATCGGCTGGCGTGGCATGTTCTTCGTCGGCGTGCTGCCCGCGCTGCTCGTGGTCTATGTGCGTATGCACGTGCCCGAGTCGCCGGCCTTCAAGGAGATGGAAAAGCGCCCGCGTCCGAGCCTGCTCACCACGCTCAAGCACAACTGGAAGCTCTCCCTGTACGCCATCGTGCTGATGACGGCGTTCAACTTCTTCTCACACGGCACGCAGGATCTGTATCCGACCTTCCTGCGCGAACAGCATCACTTCGATCCGCACACGGTTTCAATCATCACCATCGTGCTCAATATCGGCGCGATCGTGGGTGGCCTCTTCTTCGGTCGGATTTCCGAAAGTATCGGCCGCCGCAAGGCAATCTTCATCGCCGCGCTGATCGCGCTGCCGGTGCTGCCGCTGTGGGCGTTCTCGCAAGGGCCGGTGCTGCTCGCGCTCGGCGCGTTCCTCATGCAGATTTCGGTGCAGGGCGCCTGGGGCGTGATCCCGGTTCACCTCAATGAAATCTCGCCTGACGAAGTGCGTGCGACCTTCCCCGGCCTCGTCTATCAGCTCGGTAACCTGTTCGCTTCGGTGAACGCCACGCTGCAGGCGTCGCTCGCCGAAACGCACAACCAGGACTACTCGATGGCCATGGCGATCGTCGCCGGCACGGTCGCCATCGTGATCGCTGTGCTGATCCCGTTCAGCCGCGAACGTCGAGGCATCGACATGACGCAGACCGCGAAAGAGGTGTCGGGCGTCTGACGTGCCCGCGGCCCCGTAACGCCGCACCGCAGCACCACCATGAAAGGCCGTGCCGGGTTCGCCCGCACGGCCTTTTTGCTGGTTTTGACGATGGTCGAACACCCGCGTGCGCACACAGGGTAAGACCTCCTGGCCGCACGGCGCGCGGCGTTGCATGATGAAAGGCACTCGGTTGCGCTACCGTCCGGAGATCCACTATGAGCGACACGCCCCAGCCCGATCCGGCGAGCCCGGTGGCAGCTTGCGCACCTCAGGCGGCCCCACCTCAGGCGGCCCCTCCCAACACCGACGGCATCTGGTACGCCTCGTACCCTCCCGGCGTGCCGCGCGAAATCCCCGCAAGCCAGTACGCCTCGCTCACCCATTACTTCGACGACTGCACGGCGCGCTTCAGCGAGCGCGTCGCCTACGTGAGCGCCGGCTCGCCGATGACCTACGCCGCACTCGCCCGCAAGGCCACGGCGTTCGCATCCTGGCTGCAAGGCGCGGGCGTGCAGCCAGGCGAGCGAGTCGCGATCATGCTGCCCAACACCTTGCAGTATCCGGTTGCCCTCTTCGGCGCGCTCAAGGCCGGCGCCGTGATCGTCAACGTCAACCCGCTCTACACCGTGCGCGAGCTCGAGCATCAGTTGCAGGACAGCGGCGCGCAGACCATCGTCGTGTTCGAGAACTTCGCCGCCACGCTCGAAGCGGCGCTGCCCGGCACACAGGTGCAACGCATCGTCGTGACGGCGCTCGGCGACTTGCTGGGCGAAGGGCTAAACCTCAAGGGCCGCTTCGTCAACGTCATGCTGCGCCACGTGAAGAAGATGGTGCCGCCCTACCACCTGCCGCGTGCCGTGCGCCTGCTCGATGCACTCGCGCAAGGCGCGCGCGCCCCGCACGCGCCGGTGGCGACCCACGCCGACGATCTCGCGTTCCTCCAGTACACGGGCGGCACCACGGGTGTCGCGAAGGGCGCGATGCTCACGCACGGCAACGTGCTCGCGAACGTGCAGCAGGCAAAGGCGTGGATTGGCAACCAGTTCGACGCCAACGCCGAGACGGTGCTTACACCCTTGCCGCTCTATCACATCTATTCGCTCACCATCAATGCGCTGATCTTCCTCGCGCTCGGCGGACGCAACATCCTGATCGCCAATCCGCGCGACATGAAGCGCGTGATGAAGGTACTGGAGCACGAGACGTTCAGTTGCATCAGCGCGGTCAACACGCTCTATAGCGCGCTGCTCGACAACGCGGCGTTCCGCCAGCGCGACTTCTCGGGCCTCAAACTCGCGATGGCGGGCGGCATGGCCATGCAGAAGGCCGTTGCCGACCGGTTCCGGGCCGTCACGGGCAAGCCCGTCGTGGAAGGCTACGGTCTCACCGAGTGCTCGCCGATCGTTTCGATGAATCCCGTCGATATCGCGCATGCAGAGGGAGACGAGGCGCATCCGGAAGGCTCGATCGGGCTGCCCGCGCCGTCCACGCAGGTGCGCTTTCGCAGGGACGACGGCACGTGGGCCGGCATCGGCGAAGCCGGCGAGCTCTGTGTCAAGGGTCCGCAAGTGATGAAGGGCTACTGGAATCGCCCGGACGAAACGGCAGAGGTGTTTGCCGACGGGTGGCTCACGACCGGCGACATCGGCATGATGGATGCGCGCGGTTATATCCGTCTCGTCGACCGCAAGAAGGACATGATTCTCGTGTCGGGATTCAATGTGTATCCGAACGAGATCGAGGACGTGGTCGCGATGCACCCCGGCGTGCGCGAGGTGGCGGCGATCGGCGTGCCCGATCCGGTGCAGGGCGAGCGCGTCAAGGTGTTCATCGTGAAGCGCGATCCCGCGCTCACGGAAGCCGCGCTGATCCAGTTCTGCCGCCAGCAGCTCACGGGCTACAAGGTGCCGCGCATCGTGGAGTTCCGTGAGTCGCTGCCGCAATCGACCATCGGCAAGATCCTGCGGCGCCAGCTGCGCGACGAAGAAATCGCAAAAGCGGCGAAGAAGTCGCAGACATGAGATGTCGATGCGCTATTGCTAAGGTTGCCTAAGCGAAGTCGCGCAGCGTCACCCCGCGCGCGCTGGCTAGCCGCGCGAGTACGAATCGGTCCGAGGGACGCAACGCGCCAGTCAAGTCCGCGCCAGGCTCGAGGCGCCGGGCGATCCGCGCGTGCCACAGTGTGCCGATGTCGCTATCGGCCGTGTCGGCGCAGCCGTCGCCGATGGCCCACGCAACACATCCCGCGCGCGCCGCTGCGCGCGCGAGCACGCGGCCCTGCTCGAGCGCCGGGTCGAACACTGCGGCGCCTGGCGCATCCAACGCTGCACCCGCACGAGGCGCGCGTACGCCCAACGCAACGCTGAGCGCATGCGCCTGCCAAGCCGCGCCTAGCGCCACGGCCCCGGCATCGCAGAGAAAAGCCCGTCTGTCCATCGTGTCCTCCGTGCGCCTTGCAACGAATCCTTCCCGCCAATCGCTACGCAGTCTTGATTAAATCGATCACGTATAGCCGCGCTCCGCACGCCACGCCTCGGGCCAGATGCCCTGCTTGCCCGGCGAGAGGACGCCCTGCGGATCGAGTGCGTCTTTCACGGTTTGCGCAAGACGCAACAGCGCGCCGTCGTTGAAGGCGTACTGCGCCGCGGCGTAGTCCATGTAGAGCAGATGCGAGCGGTAGACACCGTAGCCGGCCGCGCCCGCGTCGCTCATCAGCGCGCGCAGCAGGTCCCCCGCGCGGGCTGCATCGTCGCGGCGCTCGCGCGCGAAGATCGCCGCGAATACATGATGCAGATAGCGCCCCGCCGCGGTGAAACCGCCGTAGTAATCGAAACCGTACTCGGCCGCGCGCGCCTTGACGAGCGCGTACTGGCGCAGCGCGTCGCGGCCATCAGCGGGACACAGCGGCGAGAAGTCCACGTGCGCGCCGTCGCCACCGCGCCAGTCGAGCATGCGAAACGCGCTCATCGCGGGAATGCCGGCGAGATTGCGGTCAGCGCCGCCCCGCGGTTCGTCGCCTTCGGCATAGCGACGCGCCGAGAAACGCACACCCGGTACGCCGGCAAACGCACGCTCGACGATGCGCCGTTCCACGTCGATCACCTCGGGCTCGCCATAAAGCGCATAGTGCAGATTCCAGCGGCCCACGCCCAGATCGCGCTGCATCGCGGCGACGGCGGCCTCGGGCATCGCGCCCTCGCCTTCGTACCAGCGAGCGCGAGGCGCGAGGCTCGCGGCGCGGCGGATCGCGCCTTCGATCGCTGCGTGCTGACGTATCGTGCCGCCGAGCTGCAACGCTCGCAGCGTATCGACGAGCACGCCGAGATCGTCCTCACGCGCGAACTGGATCTCGCCGATCACGAAGGCCCGCGGGGCGGGCATGAGCCAGAGCCCCATCTTCGTGACGACACCGTAGTTCGACTGCGTAAAGAGCGCATCGAACGAAGGCCCGTAGCCCGGCCGGTAGAGTTGCCACGCCGTGCCGTTTTCGATCGCCCCCATGCCGGTGCGCACTACATCACCGTTGGCGAGCACGACCTCCATGCCGCACTGCGAGGCGGCGTGGTCGCCATAGGCGGTCGTCCCGAAGCCGCGCTCGAGCGTATTGCCGACCACGCTGCCCCAGCCCGCCGCGGGCGGATCGACCCACAGGCGCAGATGCTGTTCGCGCAGATGTGCGTGCAAATCGAAGTAGCTCACGCCCGGCTCGACGCGCGCCCATGCGAGGCGCTCGTCCACTTCGAGGATCCGGTTCAGGCGCTGCAGGTCGAGGACGACCGAGCCCGCCAGACGCGGCGCGGCACCGCCATAGGCGAAGTTGCGCCCCGCGGAAACGGTCCACAGCGGCACGCGCGTTTCGTTCGCGACACGCAGGATCGCGCGGATCTCTTCGACACTTGCGGGGAGGATCGCAGCGGAAGGGGCGAAGGCGTGCGCATCGGCGAGCGGTACGAACGGATCGAAATACGGATCGAGCGCTGCGCCGCCACGGCAGACGTTCGGCGCGCCCACGATGCCTTCGAACGCGGCGAGCGCACGCGCGAAACGGGCCTCGTCGATGCCAGGAGGCAAGGTGGGCGCGGCACGGCGCGCGGGGTCGCTCATGGGCCTGCTCCGCCGGCGTCGCGCATCACCACTGCCCGGGCTTGCCGCCCAGCGCGCCGCATACGTCCAGCGCGATCTCGCGCAGCTTCGGTTCTGTCTGCGGCCCGGAGAGCGCATAGCCCGTGCGTTCGGTGCTCCAGTAGAACGTCCGGCGGTTGCCGTCGCGCAAGAGGCGCACGGGGTCCCGGTCCCGGGCCGAACTGGCCACGTAGAGCGTGAGGCGCTCGCCCGCATCGTTCTCGTACATGAATTGCGCGGCCGGCCCCGTGTTGCCGGGCAAGAGACGCCCGCCCACCAGCGTATAGCCGTATTCGGCCAGCGACGGCACCGAGAGCGGCTTGCCTAGCCGCCTGGAGAGCCACGCGACGAGATGCGCCTCGTCGGCCGCGCCCACTTCCACGGGATGCCGCTGCTCCGGCGAATACACCGCGTAGGCGATGTCGGCGCGGCGCGCAAACGCTTCGGGCGTTTCGCTGCGCGCGGCCGCCGGCGCGGAGACGGCTGCCAGTTCTGGAGCCAGGCCCGGCGCGAGCCGCGGCACGAGCGCGGTGGCCGCCACCGCGAGCCCCGCGCCCACCGCCACCCACGACGCCGCGATGCCGGCGCGCCACCACCACGGCACGCCCCCACGCAGGACGAACACGGCGGGCGCGCTGCCTGCCGGTTCGGCTGCGCCGGGCGCGGCACCCTCGCCCGCGACGCGCGCGCCTTCACACAACGCCTGCAGCGCGGCCTTCTGCGCGCGATAGGCCGCGACGCGCGCCGCTGCCCGCGGATCGTCGGCGAGGCGCGCCTGCAGCGCCTCGCACTCGCCCGCGGGCAGTTCGCCGTCGACGAAAGCGCCCAGCATCGTAAGGTCCTCTTCTGGCGAAGCCGGCGGCACGCCTTCGCCGTCGCGTTCGTGGCCGAGATCGTTGTCGTTCATCGTAGCGTCCCCACCACCCTGAGCGGCGCCGCGCGTTGCGCCGGATCGCGCCCCGGATCCTGCACCGGCCCCGTATCGAGCAACGCTCGCAGATGCTCGCGCGCTCGCGACAGGCGCGACATCACCGTGCCGGCCGGCACCCCGAGCACCGCCGACGCCTCGCTGTAGCTCAACTCCTCCACGCACACGAGCAGCAGCACCTCGCGCTGCGCCGCAGGCAACGCATAGAGCGCGCGCTGCAGATCGCGCAGCACGAGACCGTCGACCTCGCCGTGCGGCGCCTCGAGCGTGCGCCACGGCGCAGCTTCGTCGTCGACGGCAATCTCACGCCGGCCGCGCAACTGATCGATGTACAGATGGCGCAGGATCGTGAGCAGCCACGCGCGCAGATTGCTCTGCGGGCGAAACGAAGTCCAGCGCGAAAGCGCACGCTCCGCGGCGTCCTGCACGAGGTCGTCAGCCCAGGCGGCGTCGCCCGTCAAGGCGCGCGCATAGCGGCGCATGGGTCCGAGCTGCGCCACGACCTGCGCTTCGAACTCCGGCGACGGATGACGCAACACGCCGCACGCCGCTCAGTAGCCGCCGCCCGACGAGCCGCCCGAACTGCTCGACGACGCCCCGCCTGAATTCATGTCGCTGCAAGCCGTGAGGCCGGCTCCCGCGACGCCTGCCAGCGCCACACAAACGAGACACGCGAGACCTTTGCGAAGCCGCTCCATGATCACCTCCACTGGGTTCATCACCGATATCGCGTTAAACGTTGCAGCGGGTGCGCTTATTCCGCGCAGGCGGCGATTTCGGTTTTCGTGTGCCGCCGCACGGAACGAAGCCCTCGGGCACCGCGAGAATCATCGCAAGCGGATCGAAAACCATCGTGTCATCGTATAAGCGTGTGATCCGCCTCGAATCGGTCGAGCATGGCTGGCCGTCTTGGACTACGCTGTGTGAGTGAGTGCATGCGCGTCGAAAGGTCGCGCGGGTCTGTCAATCCGCGGGCCTGTCGTCGGCAGGCCTCTTTCCGAAAACCGCTGTCGCTGCCCATCGCTACCTGTCATCCGGACACGCCCCTTCCCGGCAGCCGACGACAAGGGACGCAGCGATGCATTTTTCGTCAATCTGCGGTCGCGGCCGCGAGCCGGTATAGTTCTGCAGTAAGCTTACTTTCCCGCACGCGCGCTTCGCCGACACAAGGTAGAATCGCGGCGAGCAAACGTTTCCAACTGATTGCGGCATTGCGCCGCCTGGCCAAATCTAGTCCATGCCTTCCGCAGAATCGCACCCGCAAAACGACTTCATGAACGCCGCGCGTAAGGAAAGAAAGCGCGTCGAAATCTATCTGGTCAACGGCATTCGCCTGACCGGATGCATCGAGTCGTTCGATCAGTATCTGGTGATGCTGCGCACGCCCGTTGGCCTGCAAGGCATCTACAAGCGCGCCATTTCGACCATCCAGCTCGACACCGGCACCCGTCCGGGTCCGCGCCCGGGCGGCGCTCGCAGCTCGCACGGCGAGCATACGAGCCGCGGCCCGCACGGCAGCCACGGTGGCCATGGCCCGCGTGAACAACGAGAACCGCGTGAACCGCGCGAGCCACGTGAAAACTGGTCGGCGCCGTCGGGCGCGCCGTCGGGCGCATCGAGCGCCCCCGGCAATGACCGTGGCTCTCAGGACGGCCCGGTCGTCGTCACGCGCCGCCGCCGCCTCTACGGCGCGGTGAACAACGGCGGCAACGGCGGCGAAGGCTCGGGCAACAGCTAAGCCGCTGCTGGCTGGCGTACTCGCTGCACGGTACGCCGATCACGCCGACATTCAGTACAGTACGGGCGCGCCTTGGCGCGCCTGCTTGTTTGTGCGCGCGTTTCCTACAGCTACGGTGCGGTTGCGTTCAGTTTCGTTCCACCGTCTTCCGACGCGCTCTGACAGCCGTGACTCGCGGTCACGATTCCGGCTTTGCGTTATTCTGGGCGTGACGAATATCGCAACGGAGACCGCCATGAGCGCATCCAAGCCGAAAGCCCCGCAACCCTCGCAACAAGACCCGCTCGACGAAGCGCTCGAAGAAACCTTCCCCGCGAGCGATCCGATCGCCGTCGACCCCTCGCCTGCCGGCTCTCAACCGAAGCCCCATTCCGCAGACGAAACTCGCAAGGGTCGCGACACGCATCGCCACGGCAAGCACTGAGCGCGACCCGAACGATCGCACCATAAAGAAAGGCGGAGCGCCCATGACGCTCCGCCTTTTGCGTGCCGCATACGCGTGTTCCGCGCAACCCGTTGCACAGCCGGGCGCCGGGTGAGCACGCTGGCCACACCGCGCACCGGCGATTAGCGGATCGGCAGACCGCCTTCCACTTGTTGCTGCAGTTCGCGCACTTGACGCTGGACCGTGCGCAGTTGCGCCTGGGCGGCCGTCTTCTGCGCCTGCAACGCGTTCGCCTGATCGCGGCCCTGCTTCTGCCGGTCGGCGACAAGCGCCTGCTGCTCGCGCGCGATAGCCAGATCCGCCTGGAGCCGGTTCGCGTGGTCCTGCGTGAGCGCGATCATGCGGTCCGTGAACGCCTTCTGCGCTTCGAGGCGCGTGCGGCGAATTTCCACTTCGGCGAGCTGGCCCGACTTCACCGCGAAGTCGCGATAGATGGCTTCAGCACGCGTCTCGTCGCTCGTCTTGATCACGCGCCAGAACGTCTTGTTCTGGAACAGCGTGACGTAGTACGTCATTTCCTTGCCGTAAAACAGCAAGCTTGCGCCATACGAGCCGTTGTAGGTCGTGCGCAGTTCGGCGAGATCCGAGCCTCGCAGCATCTCCTGCAGCTCGGCGACGTTGCCCGCGGCGTTCTGCTTCGCTTCATCCGGCGTGAGTACGCCCGGCTGGCTCGCTGCCAAAGGCAACGCAGGGGTTGCGGCCTGATCGTCCTGCACTGCGGGTGCGGCGGTGGTCTGTGCTACGGGCGCCGCTGCTGCTGCATTCGCTGCTGCTGAATTGTCAGGCGGCGTCTGTGCGCAGCCCGTACCGATTCCCCCGATTAATACCAGCGCCGCCAGAGCGGTGCGACGAACTCTCCACTTGTAGTCCATGTAGTACCTGCTTTGAACAGTTCTAATTTTTACAAATCGGCACAATTATTACTCACTTTCACGTGTTTCGGGCCACTCGTAGAAAATTTGCCGATTACGTATCTTTTCCCACAACACATAGCAAGAATTTCCTGGGAATTGCGCGCTGTCCTTGCATCGCCAGCCGTTTTGGTCCAGCGCGGCCAGGGCCGACCAAACTAGAGTTCCTTCTCTCAAACGCGCGCGATGCTTTCCAGTATCCTGCCCTGACCTTGCGGCTTGCCAGGCGTGCCTGGCGCGACGCACGGTCAGCGTCGACACGACAAACAACATCAGTGGAGGAAGACATGAATCGAGTCATCGGACGCGCGGCGCGCCACGTTGCGCTTGCGAGTGCACTGCTATGCGGCGCCCTCGCCGCGCACGCTCAAACCGACACGCCCGTCGGCGTCTGGCAGACCATCGACGATCACACCGGCCAGCCGAAAGCGCTCGTGCAGATCAGCGCCGACGCCAACGGCGACCTGAGCGGCAAGGTCATCAAGGGCCTCGGCGCGACTGATCAGCCCGATCGGCGCTGCACGGCCTGCACCGACTCGCGCAAGGATCAGTTGATCCTCGGCATGACGATCATCGACAGCATGAAAAAGACCGCTGAGGGGTATGACGGCGGGCACATTCTCGACCCTGAGAACGGCAAGGTGTACCGCTGCAAGATGCATACGGAAGACGGCGGCCAGAAACTCGTCGTGCGCGGCTATATGGGTATTTCGCTGCTTGGCCGCTCGCAAACCTGGGTGCGTCAGCAGTGACTGCATGCGTGAGCGGATCGACCTGAGGACCGGTGCACAAACCAGCCAGGGGACCTGGGAGACGAAACCGGCCGAAGCGCGCACATGAGCCGCTTCGGCCGGACTTCATCAGCGCCGGTATTACGCTGTGTGGCGATACACGGAGCGACAGGTGAAAGGCTGCGACTGCGCGGACGCGCTCGCCACCAGGACGAACGGCGAATTGCGCGGCACGTTGCGCGCCGCTTCCTGCCTGCGCGCCGCTTTTTCTGCACGGCTCGCGTGCTTGCGCATGCGCGTTTCGATGGTGTCGCACAACCTCACGCCGTCTTCGCCGAACAACTCGCCCATCACGCGCTTGAGCGCCCCGTTGTAGTGCCAGGTCTTGAAGCGGCGATGGCAGGTTTGATACGAGGGGTAGCGGCGCGGCATGGCCGACCAGTTCGCGCCGCTATACATGACCCACAGCACGCCGTTGAGCACCGAGCGCGTATTGGCGAGCGGCCGTCCGCGCAACTCGGTGCGCGGACGCAGTTCGGGCAGGAGCAGCATCACGCGCTGCCACTCTTCGTCGGTAATATCGCGATGCGGGGTCATGGAAGGTCCTTTGTCAGACGGTGTGCTGACAAACGATATCCACTCACCCCCGCCATCCATATCAGACGAGTCCGAATCTTGAAAAGGGTGCCGCCGCGCTCTTTTGAGACTGGCTCGACGCCTGCGTGACACCCCCTGGACCGGCGCGGACGCCGTGCGCTCAGGTCAGGGCCGTATCGACGATGCGGCGCGGCGTTTCGAGATATTCCTTCGACTGCATTTCGACGATGCGCGACACCGTGCGCGTGAACTCGTTGGCCATCGGGCCTTCCACATAGAGTTCCTCGGGCGGCACCGCGGCCGACATCAGCAGCTTGACCTTGTGGTCGTAGAACACGTCGATGAGCCAGGTGAAGCGGCGTGCTTCGGACTGCATACGAGGCGTCATCTGCGGCACGTCGGAGAGGATCACGGCGTGAAAGCGGCTTGCCAGCTCCAGATAATCGTTCTGCGAACGCGGACCGCCGCACAGCGTCGCGAAATCGAACCACACCACGCCGTCGGCCTTGCGCAGCGCCTTCAGTTCGCGCTTTTCGATGCGCAGCAGCGGGCTTTCGTCGGGGACGGCGGCCAGCTCCGCGAACGAGTGGCGCAGCGCCTTGTCGGCGGCGGCGCCGAGCGGCGTGTGATAGACCTCGACCTGCGCGAGCGTGCGCTGACGATAGTCGATGCCCGCATCGACGTTGAGCACGTCGAGCTTGCTCTTGATCAACTCGATCGCAGGCAGCATGCGGTCGCGATGCAGCCCGTCGGGATAGAGCAGATCGGGATCGTAGTTGGACGTCATCACGAACTGCACGCCGTTCTCGAAGAGACGGTCGAGCAGACGGTAAAGGATCATCGCGTCGGCGATGTCCGAGACGTGGAATTCGTCGAAGCAGATCAGGCGATAACGCTTCGCAATGCGGCGTGCGAGTTCGTCGAGCGGATCGGCCTGGCCCTTGAGCTCTTCGAGCTCACGGTGCACTTCGCGCATGAATTCGTGAAAGTGCAGACGCGTCTTGCGCTGCAGCGGCACGACAGCATAGAAGCTGTCCATCAGGAAGCTCTTGCCGCGCCCAACACCGCCCCACATGTACACGCCGCGCGGCAGGTCCGGGTGAATAAGAAACTTCTTGAAGGCGTTCGAACGCCGCGACTTGTATGCGACCCACTCGTCGTAGCACCGCTGCAGCCGGTCGATCGCGGCGCGTTGCGCCGTATCGGGCTTGTATCCCCGCTTCTGCAGTTCGTTTTCGTAGTATTCGGTGACGTTCATTTTCTGGGCCGCAAATGAGGAAAGGCGGGAGAGCAAAAGCCCACCCGCCTCCGTACGTGATGCTGGGTACTGCGGGGCAGCGCGGCCAAAAAAGTCGGCCGCCCTGCCCTTGGCGCTTACATGTTGAGCGCGCGCTTGTCAGTGGCGAGTGCAGCTTCGCGCATGACTTCGGACAGCGACGGGTGCGGATGGCAGATGCGGCCGATGTCTTCGGCGGCAGCCTTGAATTCCATCGCCACCACGGCTTCCGCGATCAGGTCCGATGCGTTGGCCGAGATGATGTGCACGCCGAGCAGTTCGTCGGTCTTCGCGTCGGCGATCATCTTCACAAAGCCGTCGGCCTTGTTGATGCCGAGCGCGCGGCCGTTCGCCATGAACGGGAACTGGCCCGTCTTGATGTCGCGGCCTTCCGCCTTGAGCTGCTGCTCCGTCTTGCCGACCCATGCGATTTCCGGCTCGGTGTAGATCACCCACGGAATGCAGTTGTAGTCGATGTGCGGCTTCTGGCCGTCGATGATCTCGGCCACCAGCACGCCTTCGTCTTCTGCCTTGTGCGCGAGCATCGGGCCACGCACCACGTCGCCGATCGCGTACACGTTCGGCACCGACGTTGCGCAGTGGTCGTCCACGTCGATGAAGCCGCGCTCATTGGCCTTCAGCCCGATCGCTTCGAGACCGAGGTTGTCGGTGTTCGGCACGCGGCCAACCGACACGATCAGGCGGTCGGCTTCGAGCTTCTGCGCGTTGCCGTCCTTGTCCGTGTAGTTGATCGTGACGCTCTTGTCGGTCGTCGTCACTTCGCCGACCTTCACGCCAACGTGAATGTCGAGACCCTGCTTCTTGAAGAGCTTCGCGGCTTCCTTCGCGAGCGCCTGGTCAGTCGCGCCGAGGAATTCCGGCAGCGCTTCGAGGATCGTGACGTCGGCACCGAGACGGCGCCACACCGAGCCGAGCTCCAGACCGATCACGCCTGCGCCGATCACAGCGAGCTTCTTCGGCACGCTGTCGAACGTGAGCGCGCCTTCGTTGTCGGAGATGATCTTGTTGTCGACCGGAATGCCCGGCAGATGGCGTGCTTTCGAGCCCGTCGCGATGATCACGTTCTTCGCCGTGACGACTTCGGTTTCGCCTTCGCCGCTCACTTCGATCTGCACGCCGGCTTCGTTCTTGCCGGTGAACTTGCCGTGGCCCTTGAGCCACGTGATCTTGTTCTTGCGGAACAGGAACTCGATACCCTTCGTCATCTTCTCGACGATGCCTTCCTTGCGGGCGATCATCTTCGCGACGTCGATCTTCACGTCGCCCACGCTGATGCCGTGGTCAACGAGATGATGCGCGGCATTTTCGAACTCTTCCGACGAGGCGAGCAGCGCCTTCGACGGAATGCAGCCGACGTTCAGGCAGGTGCCGCCGAGCTTCAGCGCGCCGGCCGGGTTCTTCCACTTTTCGATACACGCAACCGACTTGCCGAGCTGTGCGGCGCGGATCGCCGCGATATAGCCGCCGGGGCCGGCGCCGATCACGACGACGTCAAATTCTTTGGACATGGTCATCCTTTCGAGACGTGAGCGCGGCACGCGGAGCCCGGTTTCCGGAATCCGCGCGCACGGCGCTCAGTGTGAGACTTGATGCTTGATGAGGCCGATCTTTACAGGTCGAGCAGCAGACGAGCCGGATCTTCCAGCGCATCCTTCATCGCGACGAGCGACAGGACGGCTTCGCGGCCGTCGATGATGCGGTGGTCGTAAGACATCGCGAGGTAGTTCATCGGGCGGATCACGATCTGGCCGTTCTCCACCACAGCGCGTTCCTTCGTCGCGTGCACGCCGAGGATCGCCGACTGCGGCGGGTTGATGATCGGGGTCGAGAGCATCGAGCCGAACACGCCGCCGTTCGAGATCGAGAACGTACCACCCGTCATTTCTTCGATCGAAAGCTTGCCGTCTTTGGCCTTCTGGCCGAATTCGGCGATCTTCTTCTCGATGTCGGCGAGGCTCATCTGGTCTGCGTTACGCAGGATGGGCACCACCAGACCGCGCGGCGAGCCGACCGCAATACCGATGTCGAAGTAGCCGTGGTAGACGATGTCGTTGCCGTCGATCGACGCGTTGACGAGCGGGAACTTCTTGAGGGCGTGAACCGCAGCCTTCACGAAGAACGACATGAAGCCGAGCTTCACGCCGTGTTCCTTCTCGAACTTGTCCTTGTACTTGTTGCGCAGGTCCATGACCGGCGCCATGTTCACTTCGTTGAACGTCGTGAGGATGGCGTTGGTTTGCTGCGACTCGAGCAGACGCTCGGCGATACGCGCACGCAGACGCGACATCGGCACACGCTGTTCCGGACGGTCGTTGAGCCAGTTCGCAGCCGATGCCGGTGCGTTGACTTGCGGCAGCGCCGGCTTGGCGGCAGCCGGCTTCGCAGCCGGGGCGGCTGCGGGAGCGGCCTTCGGCGCGCCTGCGCCGAGCACGTCCTGCTTCGTGATGCGGCCGTCACGGCCCGTGCCGGCGACGTCGCCGCCTGCGAGACCCTTCTCTGCCATCAGCTTCGTCGCTGCGGGCGAGGCGACCGTGCTGCTTGCCGTCGTTGCGGCGGCGGCAGCCGGTGCAGCTGCGGGAGCCGCGGCGGCAGCCGGCGCGGCTGCGGCTGCGGGCGCTGCAACGGCGCCAGCCTTGGCTTCCGTGTCGATCTTCGCGATCACCTGTTCGCTGGTGACGGTAGCGCCGTCGCCCACGATGATCTCGGCCAGCACGCCGGCAGCCGGCGCGGGCACTTCGAGCACGACCTTATCGGTTTCGATCTCGATGACAACTTCGTCCTGGGCGATAGCTTCGCCCGGCTTCTTCTTCCACTGCAGCATCGTGCCTTCCGACACCGACTCCGAAAACTGCGGAACTTTGACTTCTACGATAGCCATGTGATTTTCCTGAATACGTATCTGGGTACGAACCGGGTCGCGCACGTGAGCGCGGGAAAGCGCGCGTCGTTCAGCACGCCTTCCCGGTTCGATTTGCTCTAGTGCTTACTTCGCGACCTGCGCGCCCTTCAGGCGGCCGAATGCACCTTCGATCAGCGCCTTCTGCTGCTCGTAGTGCTTCGCGTAGTAGCCGACAGCCGGCGATGCGGAAGCAGGACGGCCGCTGTACGCGAGCTTCATGCCTTCCTTCATGCCTTCCTTCAGGTGGTGCTCGATGTAGAACCACGGGCCCTGATTCTGCGGCTCGTCCTGCACCCAGACCACTTCGGTCGCGTTGTCGTACTTCTTCAGCTCGGCTTCGAACTGCTTGTGAGCAAACGGATAGAGCTGTTCGATACGGATGATCGCGACGTCGTTCGCCTTCGCTTCGCGGCGGTGTGCCACGAGGTCGAAGTACACGCGGCCCGAGCAGGCGACCACGCGCTTGACCTTCTTCGAGTCGATGGCTTCGTCCACTTCGCCGATGACCGGCTGGAACGTGCCCTTCGCGAGTTCGGACAGGTCCGACACGGCTTCCTTGTGACGCAGCAGCGACTTCGGCGTGAAGATGATGAGCGGCTTGCGGAACAGGCGGATCATCTGGCGGCGCAGCACGTGGAAGATCTGGGCCGGCGTGGTCGGCTGAACGACCTGCATGTTGTGCTCGGCGCACAGCTGCAGGAAACGCTCGATACGCGCCGACGAGTGCTCCGGACCCTGGCCTTCATAGCCGTGCGGCAGCAGCATCGTGAGACCCGAAACGCGGCCCCACTTCACTTCGCCCGACGAGATGAACTGGTCGATCACGACCTGCGCACCGTTGACGAAGTCGCCGAACTGGCCTTCCCACGCGACGAGCGTGTTCGGCTCGGCAGTCGAGTAGCCGTATTCGAAGCCCAGCACTGCCTCTTCCGAGAGCACCGAGTCGATCACCGTGAACTGCGCCTGGTTCTCGCCGATGTTCTGCAGCGGCACGTACGTGCCGTCGTCCCAACGCTCGCGGTTCTGGTCATGCAGAACGGCGTGGCGGTGCGTGAACGTGCCGCGACCCGAGTCCTGGCCCGTCAGGCGAACTGCGTAGCCCGAAGCGACCAACGACGCGAACGCGAGGTGCTCGCCCATGCCCCAGTCGAGCTTCGCTTCGCCCTTGCCCATCGCGCGGCGGTCGTTGATGACGCGCTCGACCAGCGGGTGAACCTTGAAGTTCTGGGGGATCGTGGTGATGCGCTCAGCCAGACGCTTGAGTTCGGCGAGCGGCACAGCCGTATCGGCTGCGTCGGTCCACTTGCGGTTCAGGAACGGAACCCAGTCCACCGCGTACTTGCTCTTGTAGTTCGAGAGCACGGGGTCGACCGTGTGGTGGCCTTCGTCCATCGCGGCGCGGTAGGCCTTGACGTAGTTGTCCGCGTCCTCAGCCGTGATCACGCCTTGCTGCACGAGCTTTTCGGCGTACAGCGCACGGGTGCCCGGGTGCTTCGCGATCGTCTTGTACATCAGCGGCTGCGTGACCGCGGGCGTGTCCTGCTCGTTGTGGCCCAGCTTGCGGAAGCAGATGATGTCGACGACGACATCCTTGTGGAACTGCATGCGGAATTCGACCGCGAGCTGGATCGCCAGCACGACCGCTTCCGGATCGTCGCCGTTCACGTGCAGCACCGGCGCTTCGATCATCTTGACCACGTCGGTACAGTAGAGCGTCGAACGCGCGTCGCGCGGGTCCGAGGTCGTGAAGCCGATCTGGTTGTTGATGACGATGTGCAGCGTGCCGTGCGTGCCGTAGCCGCGCGTTTGCGCGAGGTTCAGCGTTTCCATCACGACGCCCTGGCCTGCGAAGGCCGCGTCGCCGTGGATCTGCACCGGCAGCACCTGCAGGCCGTCTGCATCGCCGCGGCGATCCATACGGGCCTTCGCCGAGCCTTCGACCACCGGGTTGACGATTTCAAGGTGCGACGGGTTGAACGCGAGCGACAGGTGGACCGGACCGCCTTCGGTCGCGACGTCCGACGAGAAGCCCTTGTGGTACTTCACGTCGCCTGCCGGCAGGTCGTCGACGTGCTTGCCTTCGAATTCGGCGAAGAGGTCAGCCGGCATCTTGCCGAGCGTATTGACCAGCACGTTCAGACGGCCGCGGTGAGCCATGCCGATGACGATTTCCTGCACGCCCTTCGCGCCCGCGTGACGAACGACTTCGTCCATCGCGGCGATGAAGGACTCGCCGCCTTCGAGCGAGAAGCGCTTCTGGCCGACGTACTTGGTGTGCAGGAAGCGCTCGAGGCCTTCGGAGGCCGTCAGGCGCTGCAGGATGTGCTTCTTCTTGTCGTTCGAGAAGTTCGGCGTCGAGCGGATCGACTCGAGACGCTCCTTCCACCAGCGCTTCTGTTCAGGATCGCTGATGTACATGTACTCGGCGCCGATCGTACCGCAGTACGTATCGCGCAGCGCCTTGACGATCTCGCGCAGCGTCGCGCGCTCGAAACCGAAGTACAGGTTCGTGGCGCTGAACGTCTGGTCCATGTCGGCTTCGGTGAAGTCGTAGAACGCAGGCTCGAGTTCGGGGATGTTCGGACGTTCGCGACGCTTGAGCGGATCGAGATTGGCCCATTGCGAGCCGAGGAATCGATAAGCGCCAATCAGGGACTGAACGTAGACTTGCTTGCGTGCCGTGGCGAGATCTTCGCCGCCGCCGCGCGGAACAAATGCATTGGCCTTCGCGCGTTGAGCGAAGGATTCGACGATCGGCCCGTGGGCGATGTCGTTGTCTGCCGTGCCACTCGACGACGGCACGTTTTGCAGTGCGTCGAAGTACTCACGCCAGTTGTCCGGAACGGACGCAGGGTTATCAAGATATGCTTCGTATAGCTCTTCGACATACGGAGCATTGCCGCCGAACAAATAGGAGTTCAGCTGGAATTGCTTCATCGTTTCCGACATTTACGCTCACCTTTCTTCGAGTTTCTCGAGAAATAGCGGGTTACTCAACCTTCCGCGCCACGGCCTGACCGTTTAGCGGATTGCGAATCAAGTCTGCTTGGAAGGACCTAAATCATGCATCCGCGGAGTATAGCGCATATGCGCATCTCGCCACAGGATGCAATGCGACCGAACACCACGCGGGAACCCTTTTTCCACGGGCCCTTGCGGCATTCGCAACGCACTCTTCCCGCACCGCAATACAATCCCCGCCAGACGCAAAAAAGCCGCCCATAAAGCGGCGGCTTTTCTGTGAGTCTTTGTGCATTGCAGTGCAGAAAAAAGCGCTAAAAATGCCAATTACTCGGCAGCGCCTTCGCGGCTCGCGCGGCGACGCTCGTGCTCTTTGAGGTGACGCTTGCGCAGACGGATCGACTGCGGCGTGACTTCCACGAGTTCGTCGTCGTCGATGAATTCCACGGCGTATTCGAGCGACATCTGGATCGGCGGCACGAGGCGCACGGCTTCGTCGGTGCCCGAGGCGCGCACGTTGGTGAGCTGCTTGCCCTTGATCGGGTTCACGACGAGGTCGTTGTCGCGGCTGTGAATGCCGATGATCATGCCTTCGTACAGCGCGTCGCCCGGCTTCACGAACATGCGGCCGCGGTCCTGCAGCTTCCACAGTGCGTAGGCGACAGCGGCGCCGTCGTCCTGCGAGATCAGCACGCCGTTGCGGCGCTCGCCGAGCGAGCCTTCCTTGATCGGACCGTAGGCGTCGAACACGTGGCTCATCAGGCCCGTGCCGCGCGTGAGCGTCATGAATTCGCCCTGGAAGCCGATCAGGCCACGCGCCGGAATACGGTACTCGAGACGCGTGCGGCCGCGGCCGTCCGAAGCCATGTCGAGCATTTCGCCCTTGCGGCGGCCCAGTTCTTCCATCACGCCGCCCTGGTGGCCGTCTTCGACGTCCACGGTCAGCATTTCGTACGGCTCCTGCTTCACGCCGTCGACTTCGTGCAGCACCACGCGCGGACGCGACACGGCCAGCTCGTAGCCTTCGCGGCGCATGTTTTCGATCAGGATCGTGAGGTGCAGTTCGCCACGGCCCGACACTTCGAACGTGGTTTCGTCGCCGGTGTCCTTCACGCGCAGCGCGACGTTGTGGTTCAGTTCCTTCGTGAGACGGTCGCGGATCTGGCGGCTCGTCACGAACTTGCCTTCGCGGCCGGCGAGCGGCGACGAGTTCACGAGGAAGTTCATCGTCAGCGTGGGCTCGTCCACCGTGATCATCGGCAGCGCTTCGGGGGTGTCGACCGCGCAGATCGTCGCGCCGATGCCGATGTCTTCAATGCCGTTGATCAGCACGATGTCGCCGGCTTCGGCCGATTCGACCTGCACGCGCTCGAGGCCGCTGAACGACAGCACCTGGTTGATCTTGCGGTTCATCACCTCGCCTTCCGGGCCGAAGCGCAGCGCCACCGGCTGACCCGGTTTGATGCGGCCACGCTTGATACGGCCCACGCCGATACGGCCGACGTAGGTCGAGTAGTCGAGCGAGGTGATCTGCAGCTGCAGCGGGCCTTCCGGATCGGCGTCGCGAACCGGCACGTGCTCGAGCACGGCTTCGAACAGCGGGCGCATGTCGCCTTCGCGCGCATCCGGCGACAGCGAAGCGTAGCCGTTCAGGCCCGAAGCGTAGACCACCGGGAAGTCGAGCTGCTCTTCGGTCGCGCCGAGCTTGTCGAACAGGTCGAAGGTCTGATTGATCACCCAGTCGATACGGGCGCCCGGACGGTCGATCTTGTTCACGACGACGATCGGCTTGAGGCCGAGCGCGAGCGCCTTCTTCGTGACGAAGCGCGTTTGCGGCATCGGGCCTTCGACGGCGTCGACGAGCAGCAGCACCGAGTCGACCATCGACAGCACGCGTTCCACTTCGCCGCCGAAGTCGGCGTGGCCCGGGGTGTCGACGATGTTGATGTGGGTGCCTTCGTACTCGACGGCGCAATTCTTCGAGAGAATCGTGATCCCGCGCTCTTTTTCGATGTCGTTCGAGTCCATGACGCGTTCGGCGATCTGCTGGTTGTCGCGGAAGGTGCCGGACTGGCGCAGCAGTTGGTCGACGAGCGTGGTCTTGCCGTGGTCGACGTGGGCAATGATGGCGATGTTGCGAAGAGCGCGGGACATAGGAACCTGGGTACAGTTGAGTGCGTCGCGCATGCCCTGCTGGCAGGCCCGGCGAGGGCGCGCGGCCGCCGCTTCGACCCGCCCCGGACTTGCTGCCGGCGGGTCAATTCAGCATCGCTGCGATGACGCACTTTTGGGAACCTGAAATTATAGCACGCGCAGATGAATTGATCTCGCGCATATCAGGAAGCACCCTGATCGGGGCGGCCGGCGTCGCAACCGCGCAACGCGGGCAAAGATTCGACGGACGCCGCCGCGCGCCGTTTACGCCGGATTTTCCCATGCCCACGGGGCCGGATTAAGCCCCTACTCTGCAAAGGTTTCTCGGCAAAGGCAGAATAAACCTTGCCGCGTCAACTAACCGCCCCTATAATCCCTGCCTGGTCAACCATTGCACTCGCAGCAGAATCATGACGGATCCGACTCCCACGCCCCCGCCCGAAGTCCGCGACTACGACCTCGGTGAAAGCGTCGGCTACCTGATCTCGCGGGTGAAATCGACGATGTCGAACATGGTCACCCAGCGCGCCGTCGCCGAACTCGGCGTCACGAGCCAGCAGGCCAGCATCCTCTTCATGGTGGCGACCGGCAAATGCACGCTCGCAGCCGAACTCGCCCGCGAGTACGGCATCGACGCAAGCGCCGTCACACGTCTCGTCGACCGGCTGGAGAAGCGCGGGCTCCTCAAGCGCGTGCGCAGCTCCGAAGATCGCCGCGCGGTGCGCCTCGCGCTGACGCCCGAGGGCCTTGCCATCGCCGCGCGCATGCCGGCGATTTTCCGCAGTGTCACCGAGCATCTGTCGGCCGGATTCACGCCTGAGGAAGTGGGCTTCCTGAAGAGCATGTTGCGGCGGATTCTTTCGAATAGCTGCGAAGCTAGCCAGAGTTCGAACCCGAATCCGCCCGAGAATCGATGACGGGGCAAGCAAATTTGAAATCGCCGAACAAGAAAATAGCTGCAGCGTCCAGTATCACCACACACTCTCACGCATCGAGACGAGCAATGAAATCCCAAACCGAGTTTGCGCCAGTTCCGGCCGTGCGGGCACTGTCCTGCCGGGCGGCGGTCGCCGCCGCGGTCGCGGCGCTCGCCCTTGCGGGTTGCGCGAACTACATCGGCATCAAGAGCGACAAGACCATCGATCAGCCGCAGCAGTTCGAAAGCTCGCAGAGCATTCCGGCGCAAGGCGGCCAGTGGCCGACGCTCGACTGGGCGAACCAGTTCGGCGACCCGCAGCTGCCCAAGCTGATCGACGAGGCGCTCGAAGGCAGCCCGACCATCGCTCAGGCGCAGGCGCGCCTCGCCAAGGCCTCGTCGTATATCGAAACCTCGCGCTCGGCGCTCTTCCCGAAGGCCAACCTGAGCTACTCGTGGACCCGCGAGCTGTACTCGGCCAACGCCCTGTTCCCGCCCCCGTATGGCGGCACCTGGTACAGCGAGAACAACGTGCTCGCCAGCGCCTCGTGGGATCTGGACCTCTGGGGCAAGAACCGTCAGCGCCTCGCGCAAGCCGTGTCCTCGCAGCGTGCCGCCGAGGCCGACATGCAGCAGGCGCGCATCACGCTCGCCTCTTCGGTCGCCCGCACGTACAACCAGCTCGCCCAGCTCTACGAACTGCGCGACATCGCCGTGCACGAGATCGACAACCGCAAGACCATCGGCACGATCACGAACGGCCGCGTGGTGGCGGGCCTCGACACCAACGTCGAGAAGCAGACCGCGAACGGCAACATCGCGACGAGCCAGGCGAACCTCTCGCAGATCGACGGCCAGATCGAATCCGTGCGCTACCAGCTCGGCGCGCTGCTCGGCAAGGGCCCCGACCGCGGCCTGCAGATCGCGCAACCGGTGCTCAACCCGGTTGCCAACGTCGCCCTGCCCGACAATCTGCCCGCCGACCTGCTCGCGCGCCGCCCCGACATCGTCGCCGCGCGCTGGCAGGTGGAAGCCGCGATGCACGACGTGAAGGAAGCCAAGGCCGAGTTCTATCCCGACGTGAACCTTGCGGCCGGCTTCGGCTTCGACGCGTTCGGCTGGGGCAAATTCCTGAACTTCACGAGCCGCCAGGCGAACATCGGCCCGGCCGTGCATTTGCCGCTCTTCGACGCGGGCGCGCTGCGCGCGCAACTGAAGGGCCGCTACGCCGACTTCGAGCTCGATGTCGCGAACTACAACCAGACGCTGATCGGCGCGTTCCAGGACGTGGCGACCAACGTGTCGACGATCCGTTCGGCAGACCGGCAACTGGTGGACGCCGATCGCGCGCTCGACGCGTCGACCAAGGCCTGGCAGCTCGCGGTGATCCGCTACAAGGCGGGGCTCTCCGAGCAGCTTCAGGTGCTCACCGCCGACCAGAACCGCCTCGCCGCGGAGCAGACGGTGTCGAACCTGAAGGCGCAGCGCCGCGACCAGCAGATGGCGCTCATCAAGTCGCTTGGCGGCGGCTTCGAAGCGCAAGGCGCGGGGCTCACGCCGCCGGCCGAAGTCGGCAGCGAAGCGCGCGGCCAGAGCGACGTGAACGGCGCACCGTGGCGCGGTACGCGCTCGCCGCAGAACGCGGCAGCGGCGGCGAACGCTGCAAACGCCGCGCCCGTGTCGAACTGAGCGCCGAGCAGCACACGAACATCAAAAACTGAACGAACAGCACGCAAGCATCCGGAGATCCTTCCATGAGCACCCCCCAGCAGCCGGCGGCCAACCCGCAGCCGAACGCGAACAGCGGCAAGCGCAAGCGCATGATGACGCTGCTTGTCCTCGTGATCGTGATTGCAGCCGTTGCCTACGGCCTCTACTACTTCCTCGTCGCACGCTTCACCGAAAGCACGGACGACGCCTACGTGAATGGCAACGTCGTGCAGATTACGCCGCAGGTCACCGGCACGGTGATCGCACTGAAAGCAGACGACACGCAAACCGTGAACGTCGGCGACCCGCTCGTGCTGCTTGATCCGGCCGACGCACGCGTAACGCTCGAGCAAACCGAAGCGCAACTCGCGCAGACGGTGCGCCAGGTGCGCGGCCTCTTCGCCGACGACAGCCAGTACGAAGCGCAAGTCGCCCAGCGTCAGTCCGACCTCTCGCGTGCGCAGGACGACCTGCGCCGCCGCATGCAGGTCGCGCAGACGGGCGCCGTCTCGCAGGAAGAGATCTCGCACGCACGCGACGCCGTGCGCAGTGCCGAAGCCGCGCTCGAAGCCGCACAGCAGCAGCTCGCCGCAAACCGCGCGCTGACCGCGAACACGACCATCGCCAATCACCCGAACGTGGAAGCCGCCGCCGCCAAGGTGCGCGACGCCTATCTGGCGAATGCGCGCAACACGCTGCCCGCACCGGTTACCGGCTACGTGGCCAAGCGCTCGGTGCAGGTGGGCCAGCGCGTCTCGCCGGGTAATCCGCTCATGTCGGTGGTGCCGCTGAACTCGCTGTGGGTCGACGCCAACTTCAAGGAAGTGCAGCTCAAGCACATGCGCATCGGCCAGCCGGTCGAGATGACGGCCGACGTCTATGGCTCGTCGGTCGTCTACCACGGCAAGGTGGTGGGCTTCTCGGCGGGCACGGGTTCGGCCTTCTCGCTGCTGCCGGCGCAGAACGCGACGGGTAACTGGATCAAGGTGGTGCAGCGCCTGCCGGTGCGTATCTCGCTCGATCCGGAAGACCTGCAGAAGCACCCGCTGCGTATCGGCCTCTCGATGCAGGTGGACGTGAGCATCCGCAACGATTCGGGCACGCAGCTCGGCAATGCGCAGAACACCGTCTACGAGACCGATGTGTTCGCCAAGTACGGCGCGGAAGCCGACGCGGAAATCGCGCGCATCATCGCCGAAAACGCCGGTCCGAACGCGCACAAGGCGGCTAGCGTCAGCAACAACGCCAGCGGCGCGACCGGCAACGCATCCGCAAAGGCGCAGGTGTCGTCCGCTCACGCGGCGAAGCCGGGCGCAAAAGGCTGATTGAAGCCCTGATAAAAGCACTCGCAGACGCCGGCGCGGGCTGATCGTCAGCCCGCGCCGCTTTGTTTCGCGCGGCCTCCAACAGGTCAACAAGAAAGGACGCCATGGCAGCAGCACAACAACCCGTCGCGCATCCGCCGCTACAGGGCGCGCAACTCGTGATCGGCACCATCGCGGTGTCGCTCGCGGTGTTCATGAACGTGCTCGACACCTCGATCGCGAACGTGTCGATCCCGTCGATCTCGGGCGACCTCGGCGTGTCGTCGGACCAGGGCACGTGGGTCATCACCTCGTTCGCGGTGGCCAACGCGATCTCCGTGCCGCTCACCGGCTGGCTCACACAGCGTTTCGGCCAGGTGCGCCTGTTCATGGCGTCGATCATCCTGTTCGTGATCTCGTCATGGATGTGCGGCCTCGCGCCCACGCTGCCCTTCCTGCTCGCCTCGCGCGTGCTGCAAGGCGCCGTGGCCGGCCCGATGATCCCGCTTTCGCAAACGCTGCTGCTCGCGAGCTACCCGCGCGCGAAGGCGCCCATGGCGCTCTCGATGTGGTCGATGACCACGCTGATCGCGCCGGTGGCCGGCCCGATTCTCGGCGGCTGGATCTCCGACAACATTTCGTGGCCCTGGATCTTCTACGTGAACATTCCGGTGGGCATCGTCGCGGCGCTCGCCACGTGGGCGATCTTCCGCAATCGCGATTCGGAGGTGAGGAAGGCGCCGATCGACGGCGTGGGCCTCGCGCTCCTCATCATCTGGGTGGGCTCGCTGCAGGTGATGCTCGACAAGGGCAAGGACCTCGACTGGTTCTCGTCCACCACGGTCGTCGTGCTCGCGCTCACCGCCGTGATCGCATTCGCGTTCTTCGTGGTGTGGGAGCTGACCGCGGATCACCCTGTGGTCGACCTGTCGCTGTTTGCGCGACGCAATTTCACGGGCGGCACGATTGCGCTTTCGGTGGGCTACGGGCTGTATTTCGGCAATCTCGTGCTACTGCCGCTGTGGCTGCAAACCACGCTCGGCTACACCGCAACGGACGCGGGCCTCGTGATGGCGCCCGTGGGCTTCTTCGCCATCCTGCTCTCGCCGATCACGGGCAAGATCTTGCCGCGCACCGACCCGCGTTATATCGCGACGACAGCCTTCATCGTGTTCGCGCTGTGCTTCTGGATGCGCTCGCAATATACGACGGGCGTGGACACGTGGGCGCTTACGCTGCCTACGCTCATCCAGGGCATCGGCATGGCGGGTCTGTTCATTCCACTCGTGTCGATCACGCTGTCGGGTCTGCCGGGCCATCGCATTCCCGCGGCCTCGGGCCTGTCGAACTTCGTGCGGATCATGTGCGGCGGTATCGGCACCTCGATCTTCGAAACAGCGTGGGATCACCGGACGACGTTTCACCACGCGCGCCTGAACGAAGTGGCTACGCCGACCAACCCGGTCTTCAACGAGTCGATGCAGCAGTTCCAGGGCGCGGGTCTCGATCCTTCCCAGGCGCACGGGCTCTTCGACCGGATGCTCTCGCAGCAGGCCGCGCAACTCGGCGTGAACGACCTGTTCTGGATTTCCTCGATGATCTTCATCGTGCTGATCGCACTCATCTGGATCACGCGGCCCGAGCGCGCCGGCGGTGCGGACGCGGGTGCAGCGGCTTCGGCAGCGCACTGAGGTCGATGCGCTAGCGCTTGCAGGTGTCCATAGCAAAACGGCACGTCCGGTTCCTCACCGACGTGCCGTTTTTTTTCGTGCGCTCCGGGCGCGACGCAAGCGTACTCAGGCTGCGCCGCTGACCACCAGCCGCTCCGGCGCAAGCACGCCGTTCGCGGCCTTCGCGACGCCAAGCAGGCGCCCATCCTCTGCATAGACGCGCACGCGTTCAGCCGCTTCGCAAACCGCGCGATCGAGCACCAGCTCGTTGAGCGGCAAGCGCTGGCCATGCGTGAAGCGGCGCGCCGCCTCTACATTGAGCGTCACGGCGGGGAACGTGGAGAGTAGCGCATCGACGGGACGCAGCCAGGTGTCGCGCTCGGGCTCGTCGGCGGCGGTGAGTGCGTCGAGCGTCACTGCATGCTCGAGCGTGAGCGCGCCCACACCGGTACGCCGCAGCATCACGAGATGCGCGCCGCAGCCAAGTGCCTCGCCGATATCTTCGGCAAGCGTGCGGACGTACGTGCCCTTGCTGCAGGTCACGCGAAACGTCACCTCGGGAACCTCGGGAAGCGCGCTGGCGATCATCTCCAACGCAAGGATCTTCACCTCGCGCCCTTCGCGCTCGACCGTCTGGCCCGCACGCGCATATTCATAGAGCGGCTTGCCGTCGCGCTTGAGCGCCGAATACATCGGCGGCACCTGCACGATGTCGCCGAGGAAGCGCGTCATCGTCTCACGCACGGCGGCTTCGTCGCAGGTGACCTCGCGCGTTTCGATCGCCTCGCCTTCGGCGTCGCCGGTGGCCGTGCGAATGCCGAGGCGCATGGTCGCCTCATAGGTCTTGTCGGCTTCGAGCAGATCCTGCGAAAACTTGGTCGCCTCGCCGAAGCACAGCGGCAGCAGACCCGACGCGAGCGGGTCGAGCGTACCGGTGTGGCCGGCCTTCTTCACGCGGTACAGGCGCTTCGCACGAATCAACGCGTCGTTGCTGGAGAGGCCAACGGGCTTGTCGAGCAGCAGCACGCCGTCGAGCAGGCGGCGCGGGACTCTCGGTCGCGCCGCATCAGATCGCTGCCCGCCCTGATTCTGTTTCGATGATCCAGTCATTGCCCGCGTCAGTCGTCCTTCGCGCGCGTCGCGTTCGCCTCGTCGATCAGGCGCGACATCTCGACACCCTTCTCGACCGACTGGTCATAGTGGAAATGCAGCGTCGGCACCGTGTGAATATGCAGGCGCTTGAAGAGCTGGTTGTGCAGATGACCTGCGGCGTGATTGAGCGCTTCCTGCGTGGTCTTCGGGTCGCCCGTGAGGGTCGTGAAGTAGACCTTGGCGTGCGCATAGTCGGGCGTGAGTTCCACGCTCTGGATCGTCACGAGCCCGATTCGCGGGTCCTTGACTTCGCGCATCAGCTCAGACAGATCGCGCTGGATCTGATCCGCGATCTGCACGTTGCGATTCGGGGAAGTACGTTTTTTCGGCATGATGGTTCCACCTCTTGATCTGCGAGGCATTCGGGCGGCGTTGCGTCCATGAAGGCGCACACGGCCGCGCAAAAAACAAAACGGGCGGGGCTGGCCAGCGCCTGCCCCGCCCGTTATCGGCAAAACCGCGGCAAACCCGCGGTCAGGCGGGCGACCCGAAGGTCTGCCCGCAGGCGCCGCTGTATTACAGCGTACGCGCGACTTCGGTGATCTCGAACACTTCGAACTGGTCGCCTTCGACGATGTCGTTGAAGTTCTTGATCGACATACCGCACTCGAAGCCTTGCTTGACTTCCTTGACGTCGTCCTTGAAGCGCTTGAGCGAGTCGAGTTCGCCGGTATGGATGACGACGTTGTTGCGGATCACGCGCACCGACGACGAACGCTTGACGAAACCGTCCGTGACCATACAACCTGCGATCAGGCCGACCTTCGGCACGCGAATCACCTGACGCACCTCGGCCATGCCCGTGACCGTCTCGCGCTTCTCCGGCGCCAGCATGCCCGACATCGCCGCCTTCACCTCATCCACTGCGTCATAGATGATGTTGTAGTAACGGATGTCGATGCCATTCGCCTCGGCAACCTTACGCGCCTGCGCATCTGCACGCGTATTGAAGCCGATGATGACCGCCTTCGAAGCCGTTGCCAGGTTGACGTCCGACTCGCTGATCGCACCGACCGCGCTGTGCACGATCTGCACGCGCACTTCGCTGGTCGACAGTTTGAGCAGCGATTGCACCAGCGCTTCCTGCGAACCCTGCACGTCCGCCTTGACGATGAGCGGCAGGTTCTGCACTTCGCCTTCGCCCATCTGCTCGAGCATGTTTTCGAGCTTCGCGGCCTGCTGCTTCGCGAGCTTGACGTCGCGGAACTTGCCTTGACGGAACATGGCGATTTCACGCGCCTTGCGATCGTCCGGCAGCACGATGACTTCTTCGCCCGCGCCCGGCACTTCCGACAGACCCTGGATCTCGACCGGAATCGACGGGCCCGCTTCCTTCGTGGGCTTGCCGGTTTCGTCGAGCATGGCGCGCACGCGGCCGTAGGCGCTGCCAGCGAGCACGACGTCGCCACGGTTCAGCGTGCCGGACTGGACGAGGATCGTTGCAACCGGCCCCTTACCCTTGTCGAGCTTCGCTTCGATCACGAGACCCTTGGCCGGCGCTGCGACCGGTGCCGTGAGTTCCAGCACTTCGGCTTGCAGCAGCACGTTTTCGAGCAGGTCGTCGATGCCTGCGCCGGTCTTCGCCGACACCGGCACGAACGGCGAGTCGCCGCCGTACTCTTCCGGCACGACGCCTTCTGCGACGAGCTCCTGCTTCACGCGCTCGAGATTCGCGTCCGGCTTGTCGATCTTGTTGATCGCCACGACGAGCGGCACACCCGCAGCCTTGGCGTGCGCGATCGCTTCCTTGGTTTGCGGCATCACGCCGTCGTCGGCTGCGACCACCAGAATGACGATGTCGGTTGCCTTCGCACCGCGAGCACGCATGGCCGTGAAGGCCTCGTGACCCGGCGTGTCGAGGAACGTGATGACGCCACGCGGCGTTTCGACGTGGTAAGCGCCGATGTGCTGCGTAATGCCGCCCGCTTCGCCCGCGGCAACCTTGGCGCGGCGGATGTAGTCGAGCAGCGAGGTCTTGCCGTGGTCGACGTGACCCATGACCGTGACGACCGGCGGACGCGGCAGCTGCTCGGCATCCGTAGCCGTGCCCTGACCTTCGACCAGCAGCGCTTCCGGATCGTCGAGCTTCGCGGCAACCGCACGGTGGCCGAGTTCCTCGACGATGATCATCGCCGTTTCCTGGTCGAGCATCTGGTTGATGGTGACCATCTGGCCCATCTTCATCATCGCCTTGATGACTTCCGATGCCTTCACGGACATCTTGTGCGCGAGGTCGGCCACCGTGATGGTTTCCGGCACGTGCACTTCACGCACGATCGGCTCGGTCGGCGCCTGGAACGTCGACGCGTCCTGGTGACGGCCACGGCCCTTCGGGCCGCCGCGCCAGCCGCGGTCCACGCCGCCCGACGAGTCGCCGCGCGTCTTGATGCCACGGCGCTTGGCCGCGTCGTCCTGCCAGCCGCCCTTGCCTGCGCCCGGCTTCTTGTTGCGGTCGCCCGCACCGGCACCCGGCGCGCTCGTCGAAGGCGCGG
Organism: Paraburkholderia sp. BR10936; assembly: GCF_040965735.1. Taxonomy (NCBI): domain Bacteria; kingdom Pseudomonadati; phylum Pseudomonadota; class Betaproteobacteria; order Burkholderiales; family Burkholderiaceae; genus Paraburkholderia; species Paraburkholderia sp. BR10936. The sequence goes on along the minus strand of NZ_JBFRCM010000010.1, from coordinate 68,121 downwards.
CCGTCGTGGCCGGCTTCTTCGCCGCGGCGCCTGCTCCGGCGGCCGGACGTGCCGGCGCACCTTCCGGACGGGCCGGCTTGTGCAGCGTGCCCTTGGCTTCGGCGGGCTTGGCCGGCTCGACGGGCTTGGGCGGCTCGGGCGCCTTCACCTGCGCCTTGCGCGGCGTGTTCATCATTTCGCGGATCGCGCGCGCTTCGGCTTCTGCAGCCGCGCGGCGGCGGGCGATCTCGTCCTGTTCCTTCTGCGCCTTATCGGCGGCTTCGCGTGCGGCGGCTTCGGCCTTCTGGGCCGCCTCGCGCTGCGCGGCGCGCTCGGCTGCGGCGCGCTGTTCTTCCTGCTGATCCTGCGCTTGCTTCACTTCTTTCGCTTCCGCTTCGGCATTGCGCTGCGCAGCCACGGCCTGAGCGGCCAGCTCGCGAGCGGCGGTATCGGCCGCCGCCCTCTTCTTTGCAGCTTCTTCTTCGGCGCGGCGGCGTTCGGCCTCGGCGGCCTCTTCGCGCGCACGGCGCTCCGACTCTTCACGGGCGAGCAGTTCCTGGCGCTCCTTGAGCTCCTGGGCCTGACGCTCGAGCAGTTCTGCCTCGCGACGCGCTTCTTCCTCGCGGCGCTGCAGCTCCGCCTCTTCGGCGGCAGCAGCTGCGTCGGCTGCATGATTCGATGCCTCCGCCTCTCCGGCGGACTCGTCGCGGCGGACGAACGTGCGCTTCTTGCGCACCTCGACCTGAATGGTGCGTGCCTTACCCGTCGAATCGGACTGCTTGATCTCCGACGTATGCCGTTTCGTCAGCGTGATCTTGCGTTTGTCTGCATCAGTCGAGCCGTGAGACTTGCGCAAGTGATCGAGCAGACGCGCCTTGTCGGTCTCCGACAAGGCATCGCTCTCGCTCGCTTTCGTGACGCCCGCCGCCTGCAGCTGCTCGAGCAGCACGCCGGCAGGCATTTTCAGTTCCGCGGCAAATTGGGCTACGTTGTTACTCGCCATTCATTCCTCTTAATGCAAGGACCGATTCCTTGCGGTTGACATCGGGTCATGCGGCCTTCGGTGCCTCGCGTTCTGCAAGGCTCCGCCGCGTTCAGTTCAGTGGGTCATGGTCGCTTCCTGCTCGTCGCGCCCTGATGCAGTTTCCCGTTGGCGGGTTACTGGAACCAGTGCTCACGTGCCTTCATGATCAACGCCTTGGCGGCGTCCTCTTCCATTCCCGTCATTTCGACCAGTTCATCCACGGCCAGCTCGGCGAGCTCGTCGCGGGTGTGAACTTCATGCTGCGCCAGTTTCGCGAGCAGGTCCGGGTCGATACCGTCCAGACTCTTGAGGTCCAGCGCGGCGCTTTCCACCTTCTCCTCGTTCGCGATCGCCTGCGTGAGCAGCGCGTCGCGAGCGCGGTTGCGCAGTTCGTGCACGGTGTCCTCGTCGAACGCCTCGATTTCCAGCATTTCGTTGAGCGGCACGTAGGCGATCTCTTCGAGGCTCGTGAAGCCTTCGTCGATCAGGATGTCGGCGACTTCTTCATCCACGTCGAGACGCGCCATGAACAGGTCGCGCAGCACCGTGCGCTCCTGATTCTGCTTTTGCGCGGATTCGTCCGGCGTCATGATATTGATTTGCCAGCCGGTCAGTTCGCTGGCGAGACGCACGTTCTGGCCGCTACGGCCGATCGCGACCGCGAGTTCGCTCTCGTCGACCACGACGTCCATCGAGTGCTTTTCCTCGTCGACGACGATCGACTGCACGGCAGCCGGCGCGAGCGCGCCGATCACGAACTGGGCGGGATCCTCCGACCATAGCACGATGTCGACGTTTTCGCCACCGAGCTCGTTGCGCACGGCCTGCACGCGCGAACCGCGGATGCCGACGCAGGTGCCGATCGGGTCGATGCGCTTGTCGTAAGCCACCACGCCGATCTTGGCGCGCACGCCCGGATCGCGCGCCGCCGCCTTGATCTCGAGGAGGCCCTGTTCGATTTCGGGCACTTCCATTTCGAACAGCTTCATCAGGAACTCGGGCGCCGTGCGCGAGAGTTCGATCTGCGGGCCGCGAGCGGTGCGATCGACCTTGCCGATCCACGCGCGCACGCGGTCGCCCACGCGCAGGTTTTCCTTCGGAATCAACTGGTCGCGGCGCAGCAGCGCTTCCACACGGCCGGATTCGACAATGAAGTTGCCCTTGTCCATGCGCTTGACCGTACCGGTCATGATGCTTTCGCCGCGCTCGAGGAAGTCGTTCAGGATCTGCTCGCGCTCGGCGTCGCGCACCTTCTGCAGGATGACCTGCTTGGCGGCCTGCGCGCCGATACGGCCGAACTCGACCGAAGGTACCGGCTGCTCGACGAAACCGTCGATCTGCGCTTCCGGGTCTTGCTCGCGCGCTTCGAACAGCAGGATCTCCTGGTCCGGCTCCTGCAGGCCCGCCTCGTCCGGCACGACGCGCCAGCGGCGGAACGTTTCGTGTTCGCCGCTTTCGCGATCGATATGCACGCGGATATCCGCATCCTCGTCGAAGAGTTTCTTGGAGGCCGACGCAAGCGCCGCTTCAAGGGCGGCGAACACCACGTCCTTGTCGACATTCTTCTCGCGTGCCAGCGCATCCACCAGCATCAACACTTCGCGACTCATTGTTTGCGGCTCCTAAAGTCAACTTTGGGGACAAGGCGTGCTTTGTCGATGTCCGCGAGCGTGAAATCGAGCATCGCGGGACCCGCCTTCCCTTCGAATTCCAGACCGATGGATTCGCCTTCGGGAGCATGCACGATACCCCGGTACGATTTCCGTCCGTCCAATGGCTTTTTCAACGTGATTACCGCTTCGCAGCCTGCGAAGCGTTCGAAGTCCGCCAGTTTCTTCAGCGGACGGTCGAGACCGGGCGACGAAACCTCGAGTCGCTCGTAGTCGATGTTCTCGACCGTCAGAACGTGCTGCAGCTGACGCGTGACCTTCTCGCAGTCCTCGATCGCGATCCCCGCGGGCTGATCGATGAAGATGGTCAGCATGCCGCGCCCGGTGCGCTCGAGGTCGACCAGCTCGTAACCGAGCCCGGTGACCGTGGTTTCAATCAGTTCCGTCAGTTGCACAATGCCCACTCCAGATGTTCTGCGCAGCGGGCCAGCAACTTCCTTCGCTCTAATTCTTGCTTCGCTAGGGATTCGCGGGCCGCGCGCCAGGTGAGCGCGCGCGCTTCTCACCTACCTGCCCCACGATGACGAACGACCCGGATGATTGGAGGCCCCCAAATTGACAATGCCGAACGTGAAACGTCGGCATCTGTTGGTATCCAATTTGGGGCGAACCAAAAAAAAATGGGCGAAACGCCCATCTTCTCACTTAGCCAGGTGGTCGCACCTGGGGCGCGTATTACAGCGCAGAAAAACAGCCGCACGCCCAGCGACTTTGTGATTCTAGCCTTTTTTGCACATTAACGCAAATCACCGGTCAAGCCCAAGCCGCCTTTTACCGTTATTTATGGGCTAGCAAGGGGATTTTCCGGTGTTTTATGCGCGAACCGCGCGCATTGCCGCCGTTGCATCGCCGCGACGCCCGCCGCATGTCGCAGCCGGGCGTCGCGCGCTTCACGCGTCAGTGCCCGCGCGTGCGATTGCGCGGCGTGCCACGCGGGCCGCCACGGCTGTTGCCGCCCGCGCGGTTGCCGTTGGGGTTGGCATTGCCGCCGTTGCCGCCGTTGCCGGGACCGCTGCGGCGGTTGCCGCCGGCATTGCCGCCCGCACGCTTGCCCTGCGCGCCCGGCGCACGGTTGCCGTCGACCTCGCGGCCGCCCGCACGGTTGCCGCCACGGCCGCCGAAACCGGAGCCCGCGCCGAAATTGCCGTGACCGGCACCCGCGCCGCCGCCGAAGCCGCCCGCCGCACCGCGCCGTCCCTGGCCCTGACGCGGCTGACCCATCGCACCGTGCGAACTCAGCACCGGCTCGCGGTTGATGAAGCCCATCGACGTCTGCATCGGATCGGGCTGGCGACGCTCCTGCTCCTTGCCGCCGCGACCGCCCTTCTCTTCGCTCGGCGCCTTCAGGCCGACCGCTGCCATCAGCGCGCGCACCTGGTTGTCTTCGAGCTCTTCCCAGCGGCCGCGCTTGAGACCCTTGGGCAGCGCGATCGGGCCGTGGCGCGTGCGGATCAGGCGGCTCACCATCAGGCCTGCCGCCTCGAACATCCGGCGCACTTCGCGGTTACGGCCTTCGGCCAGCGCGACGTGATACCAGTGATTCGTGCCTTCGCCACCGCCGTCGCGGATGCGCAGGAAACTCGCGGGGCCGTCCTCGAGCTCGACGCCCTTGAGCAGCTTCTGGCGATTCCCCTCGGTCAGCTCACCCACCACGCGCACGGCGTATTCGCGCTCCACGCTGTAGCGCGGGTGCATGAAACGGTTGGCCAGATCGCCCGAGGTGGTCAGCATCAGCAGACCTTCGGTGTTGAAGTCCAGACGGCCGACGGCCAGCCACTTCGCCGTTTTCATCGGCGGCAGGCGATCGAATACCGACGGACGGCCTTCCGGATCGGCGTGGCTCACGATTTCGCCGGTCGGCTTGTGATAGATCAGCACGCGCGGCGGCTTGTTCTGCAGCTTGCGCTTGATGGGCTTGCCATTGATGCGGACCTGGTCGGTCGGCAGAATGCGCTGGCCAATGTGCGCGGGCTCGCCGTTCACCGAGACGCGCCCGGCGATGATCAGCTCTTCCATGTCGCGGCGCGAGCCCATGCCCGCATCCGCCAGCACTTTGTGCAGCTTCGGTGCGTCGTCGTCCGGGCTCAGCACGCGCTTGGGCTGCTGGGCACGGCCGCGGCGCAGCATCGGCGCGCGCACGCCCGAACCGGCGCCGTTGTCGGCGTCGAACGCCGGCGACGTCACGTACAGGAACAGGTCGTCCTGCGTGGACTCGCCCGCGGCGGCGGCCGGCTGGCCTTCGCCTCGCACCTGGCCCTTCTGTCGCTTGCCCGCGCCTTGCTGGCGCTCGCCCTGCTGGCGTTCGCCCTGACGCTCACCTTGAGCGGCAGCGCCCGCATTCTGCCGGCGGCCCGGCTTCTTCGCGCCTGCGTCCTTGTTGCGCGGTGCGCGCCCGGCAGGAGCACGCTCAGGCGCCGCTTGCGGCGCGTCAGCGGGCGCTGCGGGCGCGTCGGTGCCCTCCGCGCCTTCTGTGGCCTTGGCCTTCGCACCCGCGCGGCGGCGCGCGATCAGGCTGCGCGGCCCGCGGCGCAGGCCGCGGCGCGGACGCTCTTCGCCCTCGCCGCCCTGTGCTTCGCCTTCGACCTGCGAAGCCCGCGTGTCGTCGTCGCGCGCGGAGGACGCGTCGGTCGAATCGGTGTCGTGGATATCAGTCAAAACAACCTCAAAATGTCAGGTTGCGCGCCCGCTTGCGGGGCGCGTCAAAAATACTTGTTGCTTCAGATGCCGCGTCGTGCGGCTTCGTCGTCCGTCGTCGAGACGGGGTCGTCCTGCGCCGCGTCGCGGCGGTCTTCGTGTTCTTCTTCGCCCGCCGCATCTGCTGCGTGCGCGGCATCCTGCGCGTGAGCGTCCGGGGCTGACCCGTGCTGCGCGAGGCTTGCTTCGTCATGTACCGCTTCGCCCGGGGCATCGGCTGCGTATGCAACGTTTGCGCCTGCCGCCTCGTGCGTTGATTCCGCTTCTTCCGTTGCGTGCGTCTCGTGCGCTTCGCTTTCGGGCTGTGCGGGCGTTTCATCGCCCGGCGTTTCGCCTTCCGCTACCGGCGTCAGCGCATCTTCCGCGCCCGCGACACTGGAGGCAGCCTCGGGCTGGCCTTGCGCAACGAACTGTGCCGCAGCGCTATCGGGAAATTCGATCGCATGCTGGGCAAGCAGTTGCTCGCCGAACTGGCTCGACGGATCGTCGAGCGGCGGCAATTCGTCGAGCGACTTCAGGCCGAGATCGTCGAGAAACTCCCGTGTCGTTGCATAGAGCGCCGGGCGGCCCGGGACGTCACGATGACCGATGACTTCGATCCAGTTACGGTCCTCGAGCTGTTTGACGACCTGCGTGTTGACCGTGACGCCGCGAATTTCCTCGATATCGCCGCGCGTGACCGGCTGCCGGTACGCGATGATCGCGAGCGTTTCGAGGACCGCGCGCGAATAGCGCGGCGGCTTTTCGGGGTGCAACCGGTCAAGGTACGTCCGCATGGCCGGCTTGCTCTGAAAGCGCCAGCCCGACGCGAGCCCCACCAGCTCGACGCCGCGCCCGGACCATTCATGCCGCAGGTCTTCGAGCAGGTTGCGGACCGTGTCGGCCGAAATGTCGTCGGCAAACAGTTTGCGCAGTTCGCCGATCTTCAACGGCTCCTGCGTGCAGATCAATGCAGTCTCGAGGACGATTTTCGCCTCTTGGGTATTCATGCAGCCAGGTCAGACCCTAAGTAAGGTAAATCAGGTTCAAGGAACCGGATCAGACAGACGAAAGACGATATGGAACTTGGAGACGCGCTCGCCCGATTCTGATCGGTCATATTGATGGGAGCACGCACCGGGGGGCCGAAATTCAGGCAAAGAGCCAGACCCAGCCGGAGGGAGCCGCGAAGTTCCCGCAGGGAATCGCTTGACTGAGCGCCATATTACGCAAAAACGCCGGGTGCGTAAAGACGCCATTCCGCATGAGGGGCATCATTTTAATCCGGGCCCCGTCACCGCTTTATGCCCGCTCGCGCCACGCCGGTGCATGGCGCGGTGCAAGCCGCGCCGACGCACGCTCAATGCGCTCGCACCGTCTCGAGGTAGCGCGCGAGACGCTCGACGCCGGCGTCGAGCCGCGCGGGGTCGCACGCATAGCACCAGCGCACGAAGCCTTCCCCTTGCGGTCCGAACGCGCTTCCCGGCGCGAGGCCGAGGCCCACGTCGCGCACCAGCGCCTTGCACAACTCGAGGCTGTTCTGCGCGCCCGCCAGCCGGAAAAAAAGGTACATCGCCCCGTGCGGCACTTTCACATCGACGCCGGGCAGCTTCGCCAGCGCCGCGGCGAGGTGGTCGCGCGAGGCGCGCAGATCGGCCACCAGCGCACGCGTGAACGGCTCGCCGTGCTCGACGGCCGCAATGCCGGCCTGCTGCACGAACGAGGGCGCACACGAGGTGTTGTACTCGACCAGCTTGCCCAGATCGTCGGTCAAGGTGCGCGGCACGACCATCCAGCCGAGCCGCCAGCCGGTCATGAGCCAGGCCTTCGAGAACGAATTGACGCAGATCAGGCGCTCTTCGCGCGACGCTAGATCGAGGAACGAGGGCGCGGTGCGCTCGCTCGTGGCGCCGTAGTAAAGGCGCTCGTAGACCTCGTCGGCGACGATCCAGATGCCGAGGCGCCGGCAATGCTCGAGCACCACGCGCTGCTGGTCGCGCGTCATCGCCCAACCGGTCGGATTGTTCGGCGAGTTGATCATGAGAAGACGCGTCTCGGGCGTGAGCGCCGCCAGCAGCCGGTCGAGATCGAGCGTCCAGCCGCGCTCGCCGTAGTCGAGCGAGACCGTCTCGACCGTGGCGCCGAGAATCTTCGGGATTTCGACGAGGTTCGGCCACAGCGGGGTCACTGCCACCACCCGGTCGCCCGCGCCGACGACGAGCTGCGCCGCCAGCATCAACGCGTTGACGCCCGCGCTCGTGACCGCCACGTTATCCACCGACGTTGCGCCGTGCAGTTCGCTCACGTAGCGCGCGAGCGATTCGCGCAGCGGCGCGATGCCGAGGTTGTGCGTATAGAACGTGTCGCCGCGCCCCAGCGCGTCGGCCGCCGCCTCTCGGATGAACGGTGGCGTCACACGGTCGGACTCGCCGAACCAGAACGGCAGCACGTCGGGAACGCCGAACCCGGCGTTCGCCACTTCGCGGATCTGCGACGAGCGCAACGCACGCACCGCTTCACGGGGCAGGGAGACGGAGGACGACGGTTCGAAATCGCTCATCGGGGTTCCGGGTGGCACAGAATGTGGGGAAGCATGCAGTGTATCGCGCGGCCCCGCGCGACGAGCTCCGCGCCTCCAGGCATACGCGCAGCGGTTTCAGTGCCGCGCTTCGGGCTGGCCGGCAAGTTGACGGATCAGCGACCAGACCGCCTCGGCGGCCGGCGAAAGCGAGCGGTCGCGCCGCCGCACGAGTTCGACAGTGCGCTGCGCGCGCGGCACGAGCGGCCGCGCAAGCAAGGGAGCACCCGCCGGCACGGGCAGCGCGAGCCAGGGCAACACGCTGATGCCCACCCCCGCTTCGACGAGTCCGAAGACCGTGGCCGGATGGCCCAGCTCCTGCACCACGCGTGCACGCACGCCCTGCTCGCTCATCACGGCGTCGATGAGCGGGCGGCTGCCCGAAGCGTAATCCAGCATCACCAGACGCTCGCCGTCCAGCTCCTTCCACGAGACTTCCTGGCTCAGCGCGAGCGCGTGATCGCCGCGCACGACCACGCAGAACGAGTCCGTGGTCAGGCATTCGGTTTCGAGATCCTCAGCGGCAAAGGGCCCGATGATGACGCCGAAGTCCACCTCGCCCGAGCGGATCTTGCGCACGACGTCGCTCTGCACGTCGTCGCGCAAGCCAAGCGTGATGTAGGGAAACTGCCGCCCGCACGCGGCGACGACCTGGGGCATCAAGCGGCACGCGACCGTCGGACTGGCCGCCACGACGACGCGGCCGCGCCGCTGCTCGCCGATCTCGCGAATTTCACGCAGGGCGTCATCGAGATCGCCCAGCAGGCGCGGAATGCTCGCGATCAGGTTCGCGCCGACATCGGTGAGCTGCACCTCGCGCGTGGTCCGGTCGACGAGCTTCACGCCAATCTCGGCTTCGAGCTCGCGTACACATCGGCTCACCGCCGACTGCGTGAGCCCGATTTCGTCCCCGGCCCGGCTAAAGCTCTGCAGCCGGGCAACCTCGATGAAAACCCGCAACTGCCGCAGCGTCACATTCATCCGCTTGCCTCATGAATTGTCCGTTTTCATGCAATTTTATGCCGGTCACCCCTCGTTACGTATAGAGGAACCTCGCACCCATTATTCGCCGCAATGCAGCAATACGGCGCAAACGCACGGCGGACGGGCTTGTCTGCACAAGATTGGTGATTCTCCCGATTTTCTCGATAAGTGTTTTCGAGTCTTATACGCCCCTGGCAATCTCCCGCGCGGGCTTGGCGCCACGCGGCTTCAAGACGAGAACGTACGTGCTGGCACGGTTTTCGCATTAAGGCACGCACAGGTTCGATGGACGTACCGGAAGCATGCAGTCCGGGACGATCCAGCCGGGCCCGCCTGGTACTCCGGCATCCGGCCGGGAGTCCATGAAGAGTGCGCAGCGCGGGGCAGCGCACCGGAGATAGCTTCGCTGAGGTGAAACATGATGCTGTTCGACGATTTGAGAGACAACGAATGGGCGCTGGTCGAGGCGTTGTTCTGTGCTGAACCGGCACGGAGCGAACGGCGCGGACGGCCTCGCGTCGAAGCGCGTGCTGTGGTCAACGCGGTGCTCTGGGTGCTTTCGACGGGTGAAGGCTGGTCCAAGCTGCCGGGCCGCTACCCCTCGCCGCCGACTTGCCGCCGTCGTTTCGACGAGTGGCAGGCAGACGGCACGCTTGCGGAGATCGTCAAGCGACTGAGCACGAACGGGCGCGAAATTTCGCTGCGCGGCCGTATCGGCGCCACGGCGACCAAGCCGCCCGCACCGCCCAGCCGTGATCGCCTGCGCGGCGCGTTCTGGACCAATCCGGAATCGTGGCGCGCGCCGGTCAAGATGGCCTGAGCCACGCTTAAACTGCTTTTCCGCCGGGCGCATCGTGCGCCCGGCGTGTTTATCTCCCCATCCTTTGCGTATTTCATGGCCGCTGCAGACCGCTTTCCGGTCGTGCCAGCAGCGCCACCCCTCCCCACTGATGCGGGCCGCATCGACGTCGCTGCGTCCGCAACCAGGCGATCGGCATCGCGCGATACATCTCTTTACTAATATTTACAGCGCGCTTTCGTGCCCGACGTTAGCTTAGGAGCATGTCCACTAACGTCAAGAAACTGGATTGACGGGGAACCACCATGAAATCCATGAACCTGCACATCCGGGGCATCATGGTTTCGCTGTTCGCCCTCGCCCTTTTCGCGCCGACCGCTTCGTTCGTGTCGTTCAGCGCCGCGGCCCACCCGCCGCATGCCTCCGTACCGACATGGTCGATCGCGCGCACCGGCGCGCACGCCATGCCGCCCGTAGCGCCTGGCCCGAACGCGAGCAAACCGCCAGTGCCGCGCGGCGACTTGCGGGGCGATATTGCGGACAATGCCCGCCGCAGCGCGCCGCAGAGGCAGGAACCAGCGCAGCGCCGGTAAGCCGGCCAGCGAAACACCATCGAGAGGACGGCCGGAACCGACGAACGAGCAGCGATGACGCAGGACGGTAAGAGCGTCCGGCACGTCGCGGGCTCAGCAAATACCCTGCCCCGGGGAACCACCGCGCTTCATGTGCGGTCTATCCTTACGCCATCAAGCACAGCGTGGCAGCAGTAATTCCGGTAAGCCCGTATCTTTCGATGCGGGCTTTTTTTTGGCGGGACGAAGAGGACGGGGGTACAAACGGGGGTACTACTGGCTGGCTTCGAGGCCGGATTGGGGTACGCGCTCCGCGACATAGTCGGCCACGCGATGCGCGCTCCACTGCACCGTGCGCTCGTCGCGAGCGAGCCGGGCGAATTCGGCGCGGCCGCGATCGGTCAGCACCGCGATATCGACCGGCGCATGGAAACCCGGCGCCGGCGCAACCGTGCGCTGCCGGACGATGTCCATCATGCCGAGATCGCGCAAATACTGGAACACTTCAGGACGACGCGCCCACGGGACCTGCCGATACTGCACCCGCCTCAGCGCTTCGAGTACTGCTTCGTTGGAATACGTGGTCATCTCACTTCTTTCTTAAAATGCAGTCCTGCGATCATTGAGTCTCACGCGAGCCGGCTGCGGCGCAACGCGGACCTGAGAATGGCGCAGTCTGTGCCCTGGCGGGCCCACGCGCCCTATCCGTGCGATGAGCAGCGGCAGGGACTGCAGGTTATCCGGGCCCCCGTGAAAGCGGCTTCACCGCTTCCCGCACGGCCAACGCCGCGCCACGCTCGCGGCGCAAAGGTCGGTTGGACGCGCATTTTCCCGAAAACAATACGTTACCTCATCCAAATTGATTCTATTCGTTTTGTTTGTGCTATTTGTTGCGCTCGGCCTGCTGTGGCGCAGCGCGCGCTGGCGTGTCGCGGTCTGCGCGGCCGCGGTCTTCTGGCTGCTCGCGACCGGCTGGCTCACCGCGGTGCTGCTCGATATCGCCCAGCCGGAGTTGTATCGCACTCCCTACGATCAGGCGAAAATCGGCCCGGCGCACTTCGGTGCGCGCACCGCCATCATCATGCTGGGCGGCGGCACCGAATCGCACGGCGGCCGACTGGTCCCCGCGCGCGACGTCTACGCGCGCATTGCGCTTGCCGCCGAGTTGTACGCACAGTGCGCGCGCGCGGGCGGCACTTGCCGCGTGATCGTGAGTGGCGGCAACCCGGAGCACCATGCGAGCGCCGAGGCCGACAACTACGCGCCCTACCTGCTGCGCGCCGGTGTGCCGAGCGCCGATCTCGTGCTCGAAAACCAGAGCCTCACGACGTATCAGAACGCGCGCAACGTCGCGCCCATCGTCCGCGCCGGGAATGACGAAACGCTCCTGCTCGTCACGTCCTCGTACCAGATGCGCCGTGCGATGCTCGATTTCCGGCGTTTCGACATGGACCCGCTGCCTGCGGTTTCCAGCGTGCGGCATGTCGAGCGCGGCCTGCTTCCGCGCCTCGCAAATCTCAAGTCCGCTGAAACGGCGCTCCACGAATCGATTGGGGTTGCCCAGTTCTATGTGTATCGGATGATCGGCTGGTTCTAATATGACCGTTAGGCGACGTTAGATGTAACGAGATGTAACTCCCGCACGAACGGCTTACGTGATGTCATCTGGAGCGAGTATTTGATCGTTAGAATGGGGTGTCCATCCTGCTTGGACAGGCACCGGCTGGGTCCATAAACCGCTCCTTCGGAGGTAGAGATGAAAAAAGTGTCCCTCGCAGTCCTGATTTCACTTTCCGCACTGGCGGGCGCTGCGCATGCGCAGTCGGATAACGGCATCACGATGAACACCGACCCGGCCAAGGCCGACGACGTTCTGCAACGCGCGCAGGCGCTGCAGCAGCAACAGGAAGCCGCGCCTGCGCCGGCGCCCATGATGCATCACAAGTCGGGGCATCCGCATCACAAGAAGGCCCCTGCCCAGTAAGAACGGACGAGGCTGGCCGCGCGCAGCCCAGCGCACGCGGGCGACGCCTTCCCGGGAATGAAGCCGATGCCGGTTTAGCCGCCATCGGCTTTTTTCTTCGCCGCGCCACTTCGCTGCGTTTGTGGCCTCGCGCGCAGCGGCCCCGCGCCGACGCGCCCGCGCGGTATGCTAAAGTCGCGCACCTCGAAAACGCCGCGGTTGGCCAGTTGCGGTCGGCTAGACGCGGTCGGCCAGACGCGGTCGGCTAGACGCGGTCGGCAGACCCAACCTTTTGTGCGCGCCACGCGCGGAGAAACGCAATGAGCAACATCCAGCTCGACATCGAATGGACCGAAGCGGCCTCACGCAAGATCGAAAAACTGATGCCGCGCGGCGGCAACCAGGATGCGTATCTCGCGCTGCCCCCCATCGAATGCCTGCCGATGGAAGGCGACGTGCTGTTTCTCGGCCCGGCCGGCAAGCAGCAGCCGTTCATCGTGGCGGAGCGCCAATACCACCACGAAGGCGACGCGGACTGGACCATCATCCTGATTCTCGACGTGCCCGACACGGCGCACTGAGCGGCAAACCCAAGCCGCCGGCAGTCGGCATACGAGGCGCTCGCACCGAAGGCGAGCGCCCGCTTTGGAAGGCAGTTGCGCGGCCCTGGTGGTAGAGGCGCCCGCGAACCGCCCGCGCCGCCGTCCGTCCCAAGCCATGCCGAACCCGACTTCGGTGCGGGCTTCTCCAATTTCGACCGCGTCTGGCGCACATGTTGTGCGCGGACTTTCCGCCCGAGCACGGGCCGCGCGAGCGCCCGTGGCGCGAGCCGGGTCAAGCCGCCGCGTGATCCGGGTCGCTAGTCGGTGACGCGCCGACGCCCCGCCTTCAGCTCACCGGTGCGCGCCTTGCTGTCGAGCCGGCGCAGCTTCGAGGCGCGCGTGGGACGCGTCGCCACGCGCGCCTTGCGCGTCACGCTCACGCTGTCGACCAGTTCCTCCAGGCGCGCAAGCGCGGCCACGCGGTTCTGTTCCTGGGTGCGGTATTCCTGCGACTTGATCACGACGACGCCCTCGCTCGTAATCCGGCGGTCGGCGAGCGCGAGCAGGCGCATCTTGAGCACCTCGGGCAACGACGAGGCGCGAATGTCGAAGCGCAGATGAATCGCGCTCGACACCTTGTTCACGTTCTGGCCGCCCGCGCCCTGCGCGCGAACGGCGACGAGTTCGATTTCCTGCAACGGGATGGGCGCGCGTGCGGTCATGGGCAACGAGAAAGAAAGCAGGCCGCATCGGGCCGGACACGCGGCAGTGTCGCACAGCGCGGCTGAATCGGCACAGGCATGACACAGGCGTGACACCTCCTCGCGCAAGGGGCAAGCCGATCCGCCGTCGGCCGCTGTGCAGCCAGTTTGCCGCCGCGCGGCGCATGAACCATACTTGCGACATTCCCTTGGGCGAACCCACAGGAGCACGCACCCCATGAAGCTGCGTCCCGCATTCGTTGCCGAACTGGCGGTCAATCTCCTGCTTCCCTGGGTCGCCTACCGTCTCGCCGAGCCGCACTGGGGCGAAGTCGGCGGCCTCATTGCCTCGGCCGCGCCGCCGCTTGCCTGGAGCATCGTCGAACTGGTGCGCTTTCGGCGGGTGGATGCGCTCTCCGCCGTCATTCTGCTCGGCATCGTACTCTCTGTGCTCGCCGTGGCATTCGGCGGCAGCCCGCGCGTGCTGTTGATGCGCGAAAGCCTCGCCTCGGGCGCGATCGGCGCCGCGTTTCTGATCTCGCTTCTCGCCAGGCGCCCGCTCGTGTTCTATCTCACGCGAGCGACGGTCGCGCGTGAGACGCGCGAGGGCGTCGCGCGGCTCGAACAGCTCTGGAAGGAAAACACGAGCTTCGCGGCGGCCATGCGGCTGCTCACGTTCATCTGGGGCTTCGGGCTTTGTCTCGATTCCGCGCTCCGCACGTACCTGGCCGCCACCTGGCCGATCGAGCGCTTTCTCGTCGTCTCGCCGATCATCGGCTATGGCGTGTTCGGCGGCCTGATGGCCTGGACCTTCTGGTATCGCACGCGCATGCGGCGCATCAACGGCACGCACGGCCTGCTCGGCGACGCGGCCGCCGCAACGAACGCGAGCACGCTCAGCGTGGACTGAGACGCCGGCGCCAGGTTCGGCCCGGTCCGGCATGCATCGACGGTCAGATCGCGCCCGAAATACGTTAGACTCAGCGCCACAGTCCGCGGCGCACCGTCCGCTCTCGAACTCCCCCGGCAGTCGATGCGCTACTCCGTAGAAATCAGGAAGTTCCTCTATAGCCAGTATTTTTACGGCGGCCTGCGCATCGCGATCGGCATCTCGCTTCCGGCCGTCCTGTGCCTGTTCGTCCTTCACAAGAGCGAGCTGGGTTTCACCATCTCGACCGGCGCGCTCGGCGCCTGCGTGGTCGACATGCCGGGGCCACTCAAGTACAAGCGCAACGAAATGCTCGCGTGCAGCGTAATCGGGTTTCTCTCCGCTTACGCGACCGGCCTCGCCACCTTCAGCCCCGTCGCGCTCTGGGCCACCGTGGTGCCGCTCACCTTCGTGCTCTCGCTGATCGTGGTCTACGGCAACCGGTGGCCGCAGATCAGCTTCGCCACCCTCTTCATGATGGTGATGACGCTCGAGGAGCATTTCACGCCGCACCTCGCGCTCGTCAATGCGCTGTGGATCCTGCTGGGCGGCCTCTGGTACACGGCGTGGTCGACCATGATCAGCCAGCTCATGCTCGATCGCATCGAGCAGCAGGCGCTCGCCGAAAGCGTGTTCGCCTGCGCCGACTATCTGCGCGCGCGCGCCCAGTTCTTCGACCTCGACAACGATCTCGACGAGTGCTATCGCAACCTCGTCGCGAAGCAGATCGCCGCCGTCGAGCGTCAGGACGCGGCGCGCGACATCGTGCTGCGCAACCTGCCCAAGCTCAGGGCCGGCAAGGTCGATGCGCGGCGCGCGATGCACTTCAACCTGTT
The DNA here is from genome assembly GCF_040965735.1 of Paraburkholderia sp. BR10936. Classification (NCBI taxonomy): domain Bacteria; kingdom Pseudomonadati; phylum Pseudomonadota; class Betaproteobacteria; order Burkholderiales; family Burkholderiaceae; genus Paraburkholderia; species Paraburkholderia sp. BR10936. Next base: position 52,872 of record NZ_JBFRCM010000010.1, on the reverse strand, counting down.
CATCAACACGGTCGATCTGCACGAGCTGTTCGTGGGCGCACACACCGACTACCCGCTCGTGCGCAACACCTTCGGCGGCTCAGACCTGCTCGTGTTCTACCGCGACCTGATCCGCAAGGCCGCCGCCGATCTCGAAGACATCGGCCTTGCAGTGCTGCAGAACGAGGCGCCGCGCGCGAGCGTGAATGTCAAAGCCGAGTTGCGCGCCATCGAATACGAACTCGAGCTGCTGAAAAAGCGCGACCTGGCCGCGACCGACCCGGAGGCCTATGCGGCGATCTCGGCGTCGTTCCGGCGTATCTGGAGCGCGACACGCCTGATCGACCGCATGCGCCGCAGCCTCGCGAGCGAAGTGCCGACGACCGAAACCGAACTGCGCATCGACGAAGCGCTCACACGTTTCGTGACGAACCGCCGCGTGTCCTGGCTGCAGATCTTCTCGAATCTCACGATGGCCTCGCCTAGCTTTCGCCACGCGCTGCGCGTGACGATCGCCGTGGCGGTCGGCTTCTGGCTCGGGCGGCTTCTGCCACTCACCAACGCCTACTGGATCGTGATGACGAGCATCATCATCCTGAAGCCCGGCTACTCGCTCACGCGCCAGCGCAACGCGCAGCGTATCGTCGGCACGCTGATCGGCTGTATCGCAAGCATCGCGCTGATCCTGCTCGTGAAGCAGCCGCTCGTGCTGCTCGTCTCGATGTTCGCGGCGATGGTGATGAGCTACAGCCTCCTGCTCTTCAACTACACGGCGAGCGTGGTGTTCACGTCGGCCTATGTGCTCCTGATGTTCCATCTGCTCGCGCCGGGCAGCATGCGCATCATCGGCGAGCGCGCGATCGATACGGTAGTGGGCTGCATGATCGCCATCGCCGCGAGCCATCTGTTTCCGTACTGGGAATACCGCCTGATGGGCAAGCTCGTGCACGACATGATCGCCGCGACGCGCAGCTATCTCGAAGCGAGCTGGTGGTGGAGCGGGCGCACGAGCGCGCCGCAGCCGGCGTTCGCGGGGGCCGGGGTGAGCGAGGCCGGCGCGCGCGTGGCCGCCCATGCAGCGCCGGCGGCGACGCGCGCAGGCGATGCGGGTGGCGTGGCGAATCCGGTGACGAGCAGCGTGAGCGCCATGGCGAGCGCTTCGGCGAACGCGGCGAGCGTCATCGACGAACCCGCAGCCGCCGCCGCGACCCTCGACGACTCGCCCACCGCCGGCGCTCCCGGCTCGCCCGTGTCGGCCGTGGGCGCGAAAACCGCTGCACAGACCGCGCAAGCCACGGCGAGCGTAGCCGCAGCGGCACCGTCGCTCGCGCGCGACTTCCGCTACCGGCTCGCGCGCAAGAACGTGCACGTGGCATTCGCGAATCTCGGCCAGGCGTTCCAGCGCATGATGCTCGAACCGAAGGCCGCGCAGAAGTTCGTGCCCGAGCTCAACGACCTGCTCGTGCGCAGCCACGTGCTCGCCTCGCAGATCACCGCCACCGCCCCGCTCCTGCGCAGCACGGCGCGGCCCGACCAGCCGGAGGTCAAGCTCGACGCACTCGAGCGCGCGCTGTCGTGCGTGCGCGAGAACCTCGTCGCCGCCGAAGCGGGCACGCCTGCGCCCGCCGATCAGGCCGACATCACGAAGCAGCTCACGCGCGAACTCGATGCGATGGTGGTGGAAGCCGAGCGCGCGCTCGGCGCCTCGGCGGAACTGCCGCAGGAACTCAAGCTGCTCGCCCACCAGTGCAAGCAGATGATCACGGCGTCCTGGTTGATTCGCCGGGACGCGAGCATCATCCGGCTACCGGAGGAATAAGAAGAAAACGGCCCGGCGCGTCACTGCGTCGAGCCGCCGGCTTGCGACGCGGCCGTGCTCGCGGATGCGTGCGCCGCGCCGGCGCCCACGGTCTCGTCGTACTCGCGCTTGCTTTTCAGTGCGTTGAACAGCACGGTGCCGATCACGAACAGCACCACCACGACGATGAGCACGGCAACGCCGACAGTGGGGTTCTTCCTGCGCGGTTCGTTCATCGGTCGTGCCCAGCCTCGAGTTGGATGACAGGAACGGGCATTCTACGCCGCCATGCCTTGCAGACGGCTTGCGGCGCGAGCCGCGGGGTCCCGCCAGATGCCGCTAGATGCCGCTGCGCACCGGCAGCGCCGTCGAATATTTGAGCTGCTCCATCGCGAAGCTCGAACTGACGTCGAACAGCGGCACGGCGCGGATGAGCTGCTTGTAGACGCGGTCGAAGTCGTCGATATCGGAGACCACGATACGCAGCAGATAGTCGGTCTCGCCGCTCATGCGATACGCCTCGACGATTTCGGGAATCTCCTGCACGGCGCGCGTGAAGGTCTGCGCCCATGCCTCGGTGTGCTGGTTCGTGCGCACGGCGACGAACACCGTCGTCCCCACGCCGAGCTTGCGCGGGTCGCACAGCGCGACCTGCGCGCGGATCACGCCCGTTTCCTTCAGGCGCTGCACGCGCTTCCAGCACGGCGTTTGCGAAAGATTGACGCGCTGCGCCAACTCCGCGACCGGCATGGTCGCGTCCTGCTGCAGCAACTCAACCAGCTTTCTGTCGATGAGATCCATTTCCGCACTCCCCGAGGCGTAGAAATTTATTCTACACGATGGGCAAACGGGAAAAGAATAGGAAAACGCTTTCCAGGCGCGAACGGCTATAAATCTTCTTGTAGAAACCGGAAGAAGAACACGCCATGAACGCCCCTGCCGAACTCGCCCTGCTGAGCGCCTTCCACACCGCGGAGCAGCACGTTGCCGCCTTCGCCGGCTTCACCGCCGCGCTCGACGCCGCTTTCGATGCCTGCGCGACGCCCGGCGACCCGTCGCGCTGCGCCCGCTTCGCGCGCGGCCTGCGCGCGGCGCTCACGCGCGCGCTCGCCGATCCGGCGCTCGTCACTCCCGCGCAGCGCGAAGGCAGCGCGCAGACGTATCGGCGTCATGTCATCGCGGCCGACAGCCGCGGCCGCTACACGGTCGCGGCGCTCGTCTGGCAGCCGGGCCACGCGAGCCCGATCCATGCGCATCACACCTGGTGCGGTTACGCCGTGCTCGACGGCACGCTGACCGAAACGCTCTACGCGTGGGACGACGCACGCCAGGGCGCCGACGTGATGCGCTCGCATCCGCGCGCGAGCGGCGCGGTGTCGTTCGGCGGACGCGGGCGCACCAGCATTCACCGGCTGTCGAACGGCAGCGACGCGCAGGCCGTCTCGCTGCATGTCTACGGCGTCGCCGCCGAGCACATCTCAACGCAGGTCAACGACGTGCTGCCGCTCGTGCGCAAGACGGCGCTCGTGTCTTAACGCGACTGGCCCCTATCCATCGAAGGCGTCACAGGTGATTTGAGTTTGAACTGAGCGGCGCAGACCTTCAGCCGCGGCTGCCCGCCGTGGGAATCTGGGGCGGTGCGCCCTCGGGGCCCGCCGTCGGCGGCGGCGCGGGCCGCGGCTCGTGCGAGGCATCGCGTGCCACGCCGCCGCCCACGTGCACGCCATGCGGATGCGGATGACCATGCGGCTCCTCGACATCGCCGCCGCGCGAGGACATGTGCACCTGCATCTGCGGCACCGGCATCTCGATGCCGGCTTCGTCCATGTGGCGCTTCAGGCGCGCATTGAACGCGCGCGCCACACTCCACTGCTGCAGCGGCCGCGTCTTGATCTGCCCTTTCACGACCATCCAGTTCGGGTCGAACCGGTCGAGCCCCCACACTTCCACGGGCCCGAGTATCTCGCGGCGATAGCGGAAGTCGGCCACGAGTTCCGCGCCGGTCTCGCGAATCATGCGCGTGACCGTATCGAGATCGACCGAGAACGGCACGCGCACTTCGAACACGGCGAACGCGAAATCGCGCGAAAGGTTCTTCACGATCTTGATCTGCGAGAACGGAATCGCGTGGATCGCGCCCTGCCCGTCGCGCAGCCGCACGGTGCGGATCGACAGATGCTCGACCGTGCCCGCATGCCCGTTGTCGATGTCGATCCAGTCGCCCACCGAAATCGTCTCTTCGATGATGATGAACAGACCGGTGATGAGATCGGCCACGAGCGACTGCGCGCCAAAGCCGATGGCGAGACCGATCACGCCCGCGCCGGCGAGCAGCGGCGTGACGTTGATGCCGAGATTCGCCGCGGTGGCGATGCCGGTGATGGTGAGGATCGTCACGAGCACCGCGTTGCGCACGAGCGGCAGCATGGTGCGCGCGCGCGTGCTGGGCGCGCGGCCCTTGGTGCGCGGACCGCTCGGATTGAGCGCTTCGAGAATCGCAGTATCGACCGTGATCCACACGAGCCACGCGAGGAACACCGTCGACACGATCGCGAAAATGGCGTGCGCGATGCCGCGCGCGGCCACGCTCGCCTCGATGATCGCGGCGAGCGAAATGTCCCACAGGCGTGCGCACGATTCGAAGTACGCGAACCAGATGAACACCACGAGCAGCGTGCCGGCAAAGCGCAGCAGGCGCCGCAGATACGGCGAGCGCCGCCGCACGCGCGCGGGGTTCGGGCGCGTGATGCGCAGCACGACCGCCGAGAGGAAGAACGCGAGCACGAGCAGGAGCGCGGAGACCACGGAAATCTGCAGCACGTCGTCGCGGCTGCCGATCCCGCCGAACGTGGCGACGATCGAAGCGCCGGCGAGCAGCAGCATCGGCAGTTGCCAGAGCGAGGCGAGCACGTCGAGGACTTCGGTGAGCGCCTTGTGGCCGTGGCGCAGCGAATAGCTGCGGTTGCGGATGAGATGCGCGACCGGGCGCCGGAAACCAAAGGCGAATACCACAGTCAGCACTGCGGCCGCCATGTTCGCGGCGGTGCTCACCAGTGCCGCCGTGTTCGCGCCCAGCTGGCGCGCGACTTCGAAATTGGTCGCGGCGTCGCCGAGCGCGGCCAGCACGCCGATCGCAAAGAGCAGCCGGCGCGAGCGCGCGATCAGCAGGCGCACGGCCGCGCGCCGGTGCCCCGAACCGAACAGCGAAAACATGATCAGGCAGATGGACGAGAACACCGCGCCCGCGACGATCGCGTAGGCGATCACGAGGGCGAGCGTGCGCCCGAGCGCGTCGGGCAGCGAACGCTCGACCACGAGCGCGCCGAGGAACGCCACGATCCACGGCGCCGCGCGATGCACGACGAAAATCAGCAGATCGATGGTGCGGGGATCGGGCCGCAGGCCGGTCTCGACATCGAAACGCCTGAGCAGCCGCCGCTCGATCCAGCGCAGCACCGCGGCGCATGCGCCCCAGCCGGCCAGCATGGCGAACAGATCGAACACGATGCGGCCGAGGCTTTCGCCTTCTCCGCCCGAGGCGATGTCGTAAAGCTCGACGCCGGCTGCCCTGAAGCGCCCCGCCCAGTAGTGAAACGGACTGCGGCCGCGGCGGGCGTCCGCCTCGACCGAGGCGAGCCCGGATGCGATTGCGCCCAGCAGCCCCGCCGAGTTCGCCGCCGCGCCCGAAGCGGGCGCGGGCGCCACGTTTTGCGACGCGCTGCGCAGCTTCTTGAGCTGATTCAGGAGCGCGGTGCGCTGGCGCTCGTTGTCGAGCGTATTGATGACGCTGTCGAGCGAGCGCGTGAACTCGGCCTGGCTCGCCGGTGACGGCGCAGAGGCCGCCTCGGCCGCCGAAGCCCCCGAGGCAGCCGCCGGCGCCCCGGTGATGATGCTCTTGAGCACCGGCAGCACGGGCGCCGGCGCGGCTTGGGCGGCGGCCCGCAGCGGCGCGGCAAGGCACGCCGCGAGGCATGCGAGGAGCATGAGTGCGCGCAGGAACGGGCGTAGACCCGGGCGCGCCGACGCGGCGCGTGAAAGAAGTGCACGATCCGCCGGGTCGATGCGCACGCGCGACGGCCCGGCGCCCGCGCCATCGCGTCCGATGCTGGTATTCATGGCGGAGGGGCAAAAACAGGACGTTCCAGTTTAGCCGCACTCCACCTCGCCGCGCCGCGCGCGTGCGTAACAGTTTGTCAGCGCGCAGGACGCGCCGCGTCGCGCCTCAGTAGGCCACCGTTGTGATCTGACGAATGAAGCGGCCCTGCTCGAGTTCGTCGACGAAGGCGATTGCGTAGTCCTCGGCAGAAATGCGGCTCTCGCCCTTCGCATCGGCGATCAGCGTATTGGCGCCCGTGCGGAATGTGCCCGTGCGCTCGCCGGGCGCGATGATCGCGGCCGGCGCGAAGAAGGTCCAGTCGATGTCGGTGACGGTACGGTAGTAGTCGAACGCCTCGCGATGGGCGAGCGCGATCGCCCTGTAGGCGTCGGGGAAGCCTTCGGTATCGACGAGCTGCTTGCCGGGCGCCACTTCCAGCGAGCCGGCGCCGCCCACCACCACGAGACGCTCGAGCCCCGCGGCGCGCACGCCTTCCACGAGCGCGCGGCTCGCGACCAGCAGGTCGCCAAGCTGATCCTTGGGCGGCGCATAGGCGCTCGCCACCACATCGTGACCGCGCACCGCGGCTGCGACGCTCGCCGCGTCGAGCAGATCGGCCTTCGCCGCGTGGACGTTCGGTGCGGCCGCCACGCGCTCGGGCTGGCGCACCAGCGCGCTCACCTGGTGGCCGCGGCGCGCCGCTTCGGCGGCGATGCGAGAACCGACCATGCCGGTTGCGCCAAAGAGGGCGATTTTCAGCGTCTTGCTCATGAACTGACTCCTGTTTTCCGTAATTATGTAACTAACGAAGTTACATTTCGGGGGTGAAAAAACGGGGCAATGCCCCGCTGATGATTCTGCTTGCGCGCAGCCCGCTCAGGCCCGCCGCGCCCGCGCGCGTTCGAGCTTGCGCTCGCTGCGCGTCATGTCGTCGACGACGTCCGCGAGCGTGCGCGTGGCGAGCGACGCCTCCATGGCGCGCTGTGCGTCGTCGATCACGCCGCGCAGCGTCTGCTGGATGTGACGCCCGACGAGGCAGGCCGGATTCGGCTCCTCGCGGTGCATGGCGAACAACTGCGCGTCGTCGACTGCATGGTAGACGTCGAGCAGCGTGATCGCCTGCGGCTCGCGTGCGAGCAGCGCGCCACCGCCCGCGCCCAGTTGCGACGACGTGAGGCCCGCGCTGGCAAGCATCGACAGGAGCCGGCGGATCAGCGCGGGATTGGTGTTCACGCTGCCCGCGATGATCTCCGACGACAGCGGCACGCCCTCCTGCTGCGCCAGCAGCGCGAGCACGTGAACGGCAAAAGCGAAACGGCTACTCGTATTCACGGCAAACCTGCCACTGCTGTGCGGCGCACGAATGGTTCGAACCACGCGCGTCAAAAAGTGTAACCATCATAATTACATTAATTCGTAGCGTCAACCGGTCAGCCGCGGCCCGCACGGCTGCGGCCTTACTTCGAGGCATCCGATGCCGGCGCCGACGCGGCCGCGTTGCTCGCCCAGCGCTGCAACGAATGCCCCGCACTCGTCAAGCCGGTCCCGGTGGCCGCGGCGGCCTGCCCGAGCAAGGCCTGCGCCGTGCTTGCCGCGCCGCGCAACTGGCCCTGCGCCGCCGAAGCCAGCTCGGCCGTGGACGCGCTCGCCTGTTGACCTTGCGAGGCCGCCGAATCGAGCTTCTGCTGCGCTGCACCGAGTTGCTGGTTCACGAAGCTCGCGGCCTTGTCGAGCGTTTGCGCAGCCTGCTGCGCGGCCTGGTTGGCGGCGTCCTGCGTGGCCTGCTTCACGGCGTCGGCGGACTGCTTGCTCAGATCGGGTGCGGAAGCATCGTGCTTGTTACAGCCGGCGAGCGCCGCACACACAAGCAGGGAGACCAGCGTCAGCCTTTGCGTCGAAACCTTCGAATACATGGTCATCCTGAAAAATTCGCCGCATGAAGCGGCTTGCATAGATGAAAACGCGGCAATGATACGCCGTCGCGCAACACCGACTCCGACGAAATGAGCGAAAAGCCCGCGCGCTCGAAAATCGGCCGCGACACCGCGCTCGCGTCGGCACTCAATACCGTTGAGCGGGCCTCGCGCGCGAGCGCTTCGAGCCGCGCCAGCGACAGCGTCGCGAGGCCGCGGCGCGACCACACCGGCGCGACGTAAAGCATCTCGACGTGATCGAGCGGAAAGAGCTGCCCGAACGCCGCTGCCGCGCCGTCACAGTACGCCACGAGCGTGACCCCGCGAGAAAGACGCGCGTCGAAGTCCGCGAGATCGTCGGCGGCCGCAGCCCACGCGCTGCGCTGCGCCGCGTCGTAGAACGAGGCAGCGAGCGTGGTCACGGACGCGCGGAACAACGCGGCCAGCGCGCTCGCATCGCGGCCCGGCACGTAGCGCCGCCAGTCGATGGTGTGCAGTGCGGCGCCCGCGACGCCGTGCTTTGCGAAATCGTCAAACATGATGGAGTAGACTGCCCACGCGCACGATCTGTTCCACCGTCCACCTCCGGAGACAAACGATGGCCGTCAAGAAGATCCTGTTCCTCACCGGCGATTTTGCCGAAGACTATGAAACGATGGTGCCGTTCCAGGCGCTGCAGGCAGTCGGCCACCGCGTCGATGCGGTATGCCCCGGCAAGAAGGCGGGCGAGCGCGTGAAGACCGCCATTCACGATTTCGAGGGCGACCAGACCTACACCGAAAAGCCGGGGCACCAGTTCGCGCTCAACGCGACTTTCGACGAAATCGACGCCGCCAGCTACGATGCGCTTGCCATCGCAGGGGGACGCGCGCCCGAATATCTGCGCCTCGACCCGAAGGTCATCGAGATGGTGCGTCACTTCGCCCAGGCGAACAAGCCCATCGCGGCGATCTGCCATGCGGCCCAGCTGCTCGCCGCGGCCGAGGTGATCCGCGGCAAGCGCATTTCGGCCTATCCGGCCTGCGCGCCCGAGGTGCGGCTCGCGGGCGGCGAATATGCCGACATCGCCATCGACAGCGCCGTGACCGACGCGCCCTTCGTCACCGCGCCGGCGTGGCCCGCCCATCCCGAATGGCTGCGCCAGTTCCTCGTGCTCCTCGGCACGCGCATCGAGCCGTGAGCGAGCGCTGATCCACGCGCGCGCCAGCCGCCAATTCGGGCAGCTCCGATAGAGCGCGCTTGTCTGGACGTCTAAGCGCCTGCCGGTGGTCGCAACGCCGTTGCAGGTGCCGCCTGCGATTCGCTTCGCTCGCTTGCCTTCGCATTCGCGCCACCCGCGCCATCGCCCGCACCTTATTCCGCAAGGCTACTGGGCGAAGCCTCCGAGCGCTCCGCGCGTTCGAGCGCGCTGATGATCTGCTCCGCGTCGCCGGGCAACGGCGGCGCGACCGCAAGCGCATCGGGCAGCGACAGATAGAACGTCGTCCCCTCGCCTTCCGTCGACTCCACCCACACGCGCCCGCCGTGCCGCTCGACCACGCGGCGCACGAGCGCGAGCCCGATGCCCTCGCCTGGCGCCACGTTGCCGTGCATGCGCTGAAACGCCTGAAAGAGCCGCGGCAGGCCGACCTCGGGAATACCGAGCCCGTTGTCGCGCACATAGAAAATCTGCAGCGACTCCACGCCCGGCGGTGCATGAGCCGTGCCGATCTCGACGCGCCCGTCGCGCGCCGGATCGAGATAGCTGAGCGCGTTGCCGATCAGGTTTGCAAACACCTGTTCGAGCGCGGTAGGGTCGCCCCATACGTCGGGCAGCGTTTGCACGCTCACCTGCGCGCCGCGTGCGCGGATCGACGCGTGCATCGCGTCGACCACGCGCTGCACCAGTTCCTGCACACTGATACGCTGTCGCCGGTACTCCACGCGCCCCGCGCGCGCGAGCCGCAGCAGCGCGTCAATGATGTGCGATGCGCGCAGCACCGCCGTTTGCAGATAGCGCAGCGCCTCGCCGATATCCTCGTTGATGGTGCGCTCGATGCGCGCGCGCACCTGCGGCGAGAGCGAAGAATGCGCGATACGCTCGCGCAGGTCGTTGCACGCGTGATTGAGCTCGCGCGAAAAGCCCTGCAGGTTCACGAGCGGCGCGCGCAGATCGTGCGACACGCCGTGGATGAACATCTCGTTTTCCTGAGTCTGCTGGCGAAGGTTTTCGTTGATGCGCGCGAGCTGGTCTGCGCGCCGTGCAAGGTCGGCCTGAAAACCGAGCCGCAGCCGCTCGGCTTCGATCAGCCGCTGGCTGATCTGGTGCAGCGTGAGATCGAGTTCGGCGATTTCGTCGTTGCCCGCCGTGAGCGGCGCAAGCGGTTCGTTCGCGGCCAGCCGGTTCGCGTTGTCGGAAAGCGCATCGAGCCGCCCGCGCACCCCGCGCGTAAAGACCCAGACGGCAAGCGCAACCAGCACGATCGAACCAAGCACGGCCGTCATCACGAGCGTCTGCTGCTGGGCGCGCGCCGCTTCGGCGGCGGACACCCGTAATACGTCGAGGCGGCGCTCCTCGGTCTGGAACGAGACGATCTGCGTGCGCACGCGGTCGAGCACGTCGGCGGCCATGAGCGCGCGAAAGCGCTCGGCCAGGTCGGCGCGGCGGCCAGAACGCAAGAGGTCCTGCACGCGGTCCGACCATTGGCGATAGTTCTGCACGGCGTGGCGAATCTGCACGGCGCGCTCGACCTGTGTGGGATTATCGGCCACGAGATCGACGAGCCGGTCGATGCGGCGGTCCACGTCCATCCACATCGAGACCGGCGTGGCATAGCTCGTGTCGTTGGCCGCCACCGCACCGCGCAGCTTGACCGACTCGACCAGCACCGGTTCGAGCACGCGCGAAGCCTGCGCCAGCACCGCCTGGCTGTGCTGGCCCCAGCGCTCCGCGGCGGCGGCGTCGGTCTCGGCCTTCACGATGGCCGACAGCAAGCTCAGTTCGAACACGGCGGGAATCGCGATCAGCAGAAGCCCTTTGGTCGTGAGGCGCATTGCGTGGCGGGTACCGGGCGACCGGACGTGCGTGAAGTGGCAATCCGGCCATTATGTCGGCGTTTGCGCCCTATGTGCGCCCGAAATTTATCCTCGCGAAAACGCGAGAGGATTTCGATTCGCCGACAATCCATTGATGCGGAAAGGAAAATCGAATTAAGCGCCCTAACTTGGCGCGCGAGTTCCCCACCTTTGCGCGGAAGCCCCGGGATTGTGCCGGAACATGGTGCATACGCCCCGGAAATCAGCACCGGCACCGGCGATACGGCGCCTGCCATTTTTCCGCATCGGTGCACGGCCGCACCGGCTTGACGCCTGCTTTGGCTGCGAATTCACCAGTTTGGCGCTGAAGCTGGCCCATATCTTGCTCACTATGCGCCATTTTGGGCAAACTGGGTACGCCAGATGGACAATCTAAAAACCGGCACCGACACGCTATTCCTGCTGCTGGGCGCCGCCATGGTGCTCGCCATGCACGCGGGGTTCGCGTTTCTCGAACTCGGCACCGTGCGCAAGAAGAACCAGGTCAATGCGCTCGTGAAGATCCTCGTCGATTTTTCGATTTCGACGATCGCCTACTTCTTCATCGGCTATACGCTCGCCTACGGCGTGCAGTTCTTCTCGCACGCGGACGTGCTCGCCGAGCACAACGGCTACGCGCTCGTGCGCTTCTTCTTCCTGCTCACCTTCGCGGCGGCCATTCCGGCCATCGTGTCGGGCGGCATCGCCGAGCGCTCGAAGTTCAATCCGCAGCTGTTCGCGACCTTCGTGATCGTCGGCTTCATCTACCCGTTCTTCGAGGGGATGGTGTGGAACAACCGCCTCGGTTTCGAGGATGCGATGACGCACGTGTTCGGCGTGCCGTTCCATGACTTCGCGGGCTCGGTAGTCGTCCACGCGTTCGGCGGCTGGATCGCGCTGCCGGCCGTGTTGCTGCTCGGGCCGCGCCACGGCCGCTATACGCGCGACGGCCGCATCGCCGCGCACCCGCCTTCGAACATCCCGTTCCTCGCGCTGGGCGCATGGGTGCTCGCGGTGGGCTGGTTCGGCTTCAACGTCATGAGCGCGCAGACCATCGACAAGATCAGCGGTCTTGTTGCCGTCAACTCGCTCATGGCGATGGTGGGCGGCACCCTCGCCGCGTGGTTCGCGGGCCGCAACGATCCGGGCTTCACGTACAACGGGCCGCTCGCGGGGCTCGTGGCCGTGTGCGCGGGCTCGGACATCATGCATCCGCTCGGCGCGCTCGTGACGGGGGCGGTTGCCGGCGCGCTGTTCGTCTATATGTTCACCTGCGTGCAGAACCGCTGGCGCATCGACGACGTGCTCGGCGTGTGGCCGCTGCACGGCCTGTGCGGCGCATGGGGCGGCATCGCCGCGGGCGTTTTCGGCCAGCGCTGGCTCGGCGGCCTGGGCGGCGTCTCGCTCGGCGCGCAGATCGTCGGCACGATTGCGGGCATCGCGATCGCCTTCCTTGGCGGGCTCGTGGTGTACGGCCTGCTGCGCAAATTCGTTGGGCTGCGCATCGATCGCGAACAGGAATTCAACGGCACCGACCTGTCGATCCACAAGATCACGGCCACGCCGGAACGCGAAACGGTTTCCTGACCGACGCGCAGTACGCTCACGCGGGCGGCGCCCTGCCGCCCGCATTCCGTACGCATCACTAACGGATCATCAAAGCTGGCCCATGCCGCCGGCGACGATCACTTCGGTGCCGATCATGAAGGCCGACTCCGCCGCGCTCAGATGCAGCACGGTCGACGCGATCTCTTCCGCCGTCGCAAAGCGCTTGAGCGGCACCAGCCCACGAATCGATTCCTCGGCCGCCGCGAGCGCGGCGGCATCCATGCCGAACTTGTTGTAGAGCGGCGTCTTCACGGGCCCGGGGCTCACCACGTTCACGCGAATGCCGCGCGGCAGCAGTTCGGCCGAAAGTGTCTTCGCGAACGAGATCAGCGCGGCCTTGCTCGCCGCATACACCGACGACGTGGGCATGCCGATATGCGCGTTGATCGAGCCGTTGAGCACGATGGCCGCACCGTCGTTCAGCACCGGCAGGAGCGACTGAATCTGGAAGTACGCGCCCTTCACGTTGGTGTCGAAGGTGACGTCCCAGAGCGCTTCGTCCACTTGCTCGAACGGCGCGAGCTTCGCCACACCCGCATTGATGAACACCGCGTCGAGGCGCAGGCCGGCGTCGCGCACGGCGGCGGCCAGCTCGCGCGCGCCGGTGATCGAGGCCGCGTCGTTGCGCCACGCGTGCGCGTTCGGGCCGAGCGCGCGCCGCGCGGCTTCGAGGCCGGCTTCGTCGCGGCCCGTGACGATGACGTGCGCGCCGTCGGCGGCATAGGCCTGTGCGGCAGCGAGGCCGATACCGCTGGTTCCGCCGGTGACGAGGACAGTTTTGTTTGCAAAGCGGTTCATGACGTTCTCCTTGAAGGGGATAGTCTCGATCTGAGACTGTGATGCCATATTGCCGGGCGGCGCGCTTTCTGCCGTACGACGGTTTTGGCGCAAACGTTCGAAGCTGTCGAACGTTTTGCACGGGCAGCCGGCTTCAGCCCGTGACCTCGATTCCGTCCACGAGGCGCCCGGCAAGACGCGGCTCGCCCAGCCGGTCGATCCACCATTGCAGTGCGCGTCCCACGTGTTCACCGCGCCACGCCACGTAAAGCATGTTCGGCTCGCGCGGGTTCGCCGTGACCTTCTCGACCAGTTCGCCGCGCTCGATGAGCTTCGCCGCGCGCCGCCGCGGCACCCAGCCGACACCCAGGCCCTCGCGCTGCGCGAGGATCTTCGCGCGCATCGACGGCACCGCCAGCACCTCCTGCCCCCCGAGCAGCCCGTAGCCGCGGCCCGGCGTGAGCCGTGCCGAATCGCCGACCGCCACGCCGCGCTCGGCCAGCATGCGCTCGCGCGTGAGCGGCGCCTTCTCGCGCGCGAGCCGATGGCGCGGCGCCACCGCGAACACCCACTCCATCACGCCGAGTTCGAACCAGTGCAGGCCGTCGATGGCGGGCGGTTCGTTGGTCGCACCGACGATGAGATCGGCGCGGCCGTCGCGCAGCGCCTCCCAGGTGCCGGAAAGCACCTCGTGCGTGAAACGCAGCTTGACGCCCGACTGCAGCGCGTCGAAGTCGCGGATCACCGGCATGAGCAGTTCGAATTCGAGAATCTCGTCGGTGACGATCCACAAGCGGTCTTCCCAGCCGTTCGCGACCTGGCGCACGCGCTGCGTCATGCGCGCGACGTCCTGCATCAGGCGGCTCGCCTCCTCGGCGAGCAGATGCCCGGCTGGAGTGAGCTGCAGCCGGTAGCGCCGGCGGTCGAAGAGCAGCGCGTCGAAGCGCGCCTCGAGTTGGCGCGCCGCATGGGAGATCGTGGAAGGCGCCTTGTTCAGCCGTGCCGCCGCGCGCGACAGGCTGCCGGTTTCGCGGATGGCGTCGAGCAACGCCAGTTCCTCTTCGGAGAGCATGTGCGACTCCATCGAACGGGTGATGAGCGATGGTATGGCAGAAAGGGGACGTAGGTCGGTTTACATGACGCTGCGGTCCTTGGGGGCGAACTGTCAAAGTCGCCTTGACGGTCTGTCCAACAAAATTGTCGTTGCCTGGCGCAATGACCAGCCCGAGAATCGAACGCACGTTCACAAACCGTGAAGCGTGCCCGCGCGCCCATCAAAAGGGAGACCATTGCGCAAGAGAACTGCATCACGCCCGCGAAGACATCTTTCCAGTGAGGTATGAGGCCATGTCCGTGCAGTCCCCCGACTCCCCGTTCGTCGACTTGACCGCCATGATTCGCCAACGCACGGCGGAACACGGCGCGCGCGCGGCCATTGTCTGCGAAGGCGAGACCGTCACGTTCGCCGCGCTCGATGCGCTGATCGACCGCTGTGCGGCCGCGCTGCAGCGTGACGGGCTGGCACCCGAAGACGTCGTGGCCATTTGTGCGTCGAGTTCCATCCCCTATGCCGCCGTTTTCTTCGGCGCGCTCCGGGCAGGACTCGCGGTCGCCCCGCTGTCGCCCTCCACGCATGCGGACAGCCTCGTCGCCATGCTGGAGAACTCGCGGGCGCAAATCCTCTTCGCCGATGCGGCGGTTTGCCAGTTGCTTGCGGGCGTCACGCTGCCGCCTGCGCTGCGCGTCGTCGACATCGGTGCAGCCGGGCAATTCGATGCGTGGCTCGCGCCCGTGGGCGCCGCGCCCTCGCACGTGGAAATTCGGCCGGAGTGGGCGTTCAACATCATTTACTCGTCCGGCACGACGGGCGCGCCCAAAGGGATCGTCCAGTCGCACGCGATGCGTTACGCCTATACGCTGCGAAGCCTCGAGCGCGGATACGGGCCGCACGCCATCACCTTGATTGCGACGCCCCTCTATTCGAACACCACGCTGGTGAGCTTCTTCCCGACGCTCGCGCTCGGCGGAACGGTCGTCCTCATGCCGAAGTTCGATGCGAAGCAATATCTCGAGCTTGCCGAGCGCAAGCACGTCACGCACACCATGCTGGTTCCGGTGCAATACCAACGCATCCTCGGCCATCCGGACTTCGATCACTACGACCTGTCCAGCTTCCATTCGAAGTTCTGCACGAGCGCGCCGTTCGCGGCGGCCCTCAAGGCGGACGCCCTGCGCAGGTGGCCGGGCAAACTCACCGAGTTCTATGGCATGACCGAAGGCGGCGCGTCATGCGAGCTTTGCGCGGACGAGTTTCCCGACAAGCTGCACACCGTTGGCCGCCCGCTGAACGGCCATGAAATGCGCCTGATCGATGCCGACGGACGCGAGGTCGCCGCCGGGGAAGCCGGTGAAATCGTCGGGCGCTCGCCTGCCATGATGACCGGCTACTACCGGCAACCGGACAAGACGGCGCAAGCCGAGTGGTACGACGGCGATGGGCGGCGCTTCATTCGAACCGGGGATGTCGGCCGCTTCGACGAAGACGGCTTCCTCGTGCTGATGGACCGCAAGAAGGACATGATCATCTCGGGCGGCTTCAACATCTATCCAAGTGATCTGGAACAGGTGCTCGCCCGACACCCCGAAGTCGCCGAATCCGCGGTGGTTGGCGTTCCATCGGCGCGCTGGGGCGAAACGCCGGTGGCGTTCGTCACGCTCCGGCGCGGTTCGGCATTGACCGCCGTCACGCTCGCCGCTTGGGCCAACGGGCAATTGGCGAAGATGCAGCGGCTTGCCGACGTGGTGATCGTCGACGCCCTACCGCGCAGCCCGATCGGCAAGGTGCTCAAGCGTGAGTTGCGGGAGCGCTATAGCGGCGAGGTCGCCTGACCGGCCGCCTGGCGCACGTTCGTGGATTTGGAGCCGGCGGAAAAAAAAGCGCCACGTTTGCACGTGGCGCCTTGAAAAGTTCTAGCCATTCCGAGGGCCGTGCTAGAACCTGAGAGCCGGTATTCGGATGCGCCGTGCCGTCGGAAAAAGATGCGCAATTATGCGAATTGCATACCGCATGGCACATTAAAACCCCGCAATTTTGCGGGTCGAGGCGGATTGCCGAAATCGCATTCCATTTTTTACCTACATGCTGACTAAGTCAAGCAAAATCTCGCCAAAATGCGCCAATCGTCGAGCTTCTGGCATCCATTACAATCGTCTGAGAATTAGCGCCCTAATTTAGGGAGCGCCGCATTGATCGAACGCAAACGGCTGTATCGCGCGGCACGCCCGCGCTGACTTTGTAACGCCTCGCGCGAAATCTCAAAACTGAAATCCTGTTTCGGAAAATTGTCCCGCCAATGACTTCCGCACCCGATTCGCGCCTTCCTGAAGACGCTCCGCGAGATAAAGACGGCGGCGCCGACGAAGTGACGGCGCTCGCGCGCGGCCTTGCCGTCCTGCGCTGCGTCGCGGCCGCCGACGCGCCGCTCAGCAACCGCGAACTGACCGAACTGACGGGCATTCCCAAGCCCACGCTTTCGCGCCTCACGGGCACGCTCGTGAGCACGGGCTTTCTCGCCCGGCTGCCCGACAGCGAACGCTTCGTGCTCACTTCGTCGGTGCTCGAGCTGTCCAACGGCTTCCTGCGCAACGCCGACATCCGCAGCCGGGCGCGGCCGTTTCTCACGCGGCTGGCCGAGCGCACCGCGCTCTCGGTGCACCTGACCGTGCGCGACCGTCTGGACATGGTCGTGATCGACGCGATCCGCCCGCGCACCGCCGTGCTCGTCACGCGCCTCGAGGTCGGCTCGCGCATCGACATGGGCCGCACCGCCGTCGGACGCGCCTACCTCGCCGCGCTCGACCCGCACGCGCGCGCGGAACTCACCGCCGCGTTGCAGACTTCGACCGGCAACGACTGGGGCGTCTTCGGCAGCCGTCTCGACGCCGCGCTCGCCGAGACCGCCGCCCACGGCTACGGGCTCGCGATCGGCGAATGGTACGAAGGGCTCAACGCCATCGCCACGGCGTTCGCGGGTCCCAACGGCGAGATCTACGCCATCAACTGCGGCGGCGCCGCGCAGCAGTGCCCGCGCGAGTGGCTCGTCAGCCACGTCGTGCCGCTGATGCGCGAATGCGTTGCGCACGTCGTCGACGAAATCGGCGGCGCCCTGCGCCTGCCCCACGCGACCTGACAACACGAGCGGCTGCGCCTTACAAAAAGCACTCGAAGGGTGTAACGCTCGTAACGTCTCGAAAGAAACGGCACTGGACTGTAACGAAGGGGGCAACGTAGCATCATGCTTTTTGGCGGCAAGGGCCAGCCGCGCCGCCGCCCTTCGCCCGTCACGCCAGCCAGCCGCCAGCGACGCCGTCCATGCCCGTGAGCGCATGGCGCGGCACCCGGGCCGCAGCGCGGCGCGTCCTGACATCTTGCTAGCGCACGGCCTGGGTGGCATCGGCGCGCGCCGCTGCGCCGGCACCATGCGCTGCGGCGCGCTTGTGCAAGCGCTTCGCGGCCGGCCCCCTGTAGTGCGCTCCGCCAAGAGCCTTCGAGAACCCCGCTTCGAGAACCTGTTACCGACCTGACCGATGGATCAACAAGAAAAGCGCCCGGATTCCCCCCGTAAAGACACGACGCCGCAGTCCCCCGCTCAAGTCGCCGCGAGGCGCGGCAAGGGCAAGTTCATCGCACTGGGTGTGGTCATCGTGATCGCCGGCATCGTGCTCGCGCGCTGGCAGCCGTGGAACAAGGCGCTCTCGGGCGGCAACGCCGCACCGGCGGCCGGCGCTCACGCGCGGCGCGGCGGTCCGGGCGCCATGGCCAACATGCCGCAGCCCGTGAGCGTGGCGACGGCGAAGGCCGGCGACATGCCCATCGTCATCACCGCGCTCGGCACGGTCACGCCGCTTGCCGACATCACGGTGCGCACACAACTATCCGGCACGCTTCAGGACGTGTACTTCCAGGAAGGCCAGATGGTGAAAAAGGGCGACGTGCTCGCCCAGATCGACCCGCGCCCCTACCAGATCTCGCTCGCCAACGCCGAAGGCCAGCTCGCGCGCGACCAAGCGCTGCTCGCCACGGCGCGCCTCGACCTCAAGCGCTACCAGACACTGCTCTCGCAAGACTCGATCGCGAGCCAGCAGGTCGACACCCAGGCCTCGCTCGTCAAGCAATATGAGGGCACCGTCAAGTCCGATCAGGCCAGCGTCGATACCTACAAGCTCGACCTGACCTATGCGCGCATCACGGCGCCCGTCTCGGGCCGCGTGGGCCTGCGCCAGGTCGATCCGGGCAACTACGTGACGCCCAGCGACACCAACGGCATCGTCGTGCTCACGCAGCTCGAGCCGATCAGCGTGATCTTCACGACTTCGGAGGACAACCTGCCCCCCATCATGAAGCAGCTGCGCGCGGGCACGAAAATGTCGGTCACGGCCTACGACCGCAGCAACACGACGCTGCTCGAAGCCGGCTCGCTCCAGACCATCGACAACCAGATCGACACCACCACGGGCACCGTCAAGCTGCGCGCGAGCTTCACGAACCATGAGCAGGGGCTCTTTCCGAACCAGTTCGTGAACGCGCGCCTGCTCGTCGATACGATCCACGACGCCGTGATCGTGCCCACTTCGGCCGTGCTCAACGGCTCACAGGGGCAGTACGTCTATGTCGCGAAGCCCGATAACACGGTGACGGTGCGGCTCGTGAAGGTCGGCCCCGTCGATGCCGAACGCACCAGCATCGCCTCGGGCCTCACCGTGGGCGAGCGCGTCGTGACCGACGGCTCCGACCGTCTGCGCGAAGGCGCGAAGATCACGATTCCCGCCGAGCATCCGCAACACGCTAAGGGAGCGTCGGGAGCGTCGGGAGCCGCGGGCGCGCAAGGCGCATCAGGGGCCGGCGCGGCCTCCGGCGCGCGTCATGGCCATCGCCACGCCTCGCAGACGCAAGCCCAGTAAGCCAGCATGAATCCATCCCGCGCCTTTATCCTGCGCCCGGTCGGCACGGCGCTGCTCATGGCGGCGATCATGCTGGTCGGTCTCGTCGCGCTGCGCTTTCTGCCGCTTTCCGCGCTGCCTGAAGTCGATTACCCGACCATCCAGGTGCAGACCTTCTACCCGGGGGCGAGTCCGGACGTGATGACGTCCTCGGTCACGGCGCCGCTCGAACGTCAGTTCGGGCAGATGCCGTCGCTCAACCAGATGTCGTCGCAGAGTTCGGCGGGCTCCTCGGTCATCACGCTCCAGTTCAGCCTCGACCTGCCGCTCGACGTGGCCGAACAGGAAGTGCAGGCCGCCATCAACGCGGCCGGCAACCTGCTGCCCTCGGATCTGCCCGCACCGCCGATCTACGCCAAGGTCAACCCCGCCGACGCGCCGATCCTCACGCTCGCGATCACCTCGAAGACGCTGCCGCTCACGCAGATCCAGGATCTCGCCGACACCCGCCTCGCGCAGAAGATTTCGCAGGTGGCGGGCGTGGGCCTCGTGAGCCTCTCGGGCGGCCAGCGCCCAGCCGTGCGCATCCAGGCGAATCCGCGCGCGCTCGCGGCCTACGGCCTGAACCTCGACGACCTGCGCACGAGCATTTCGAACCTGAACGTCAACACGCCCAAGGGCAACTTCGACGGCCCCACGCGCGCCTACACGATCAACGCGAACGACCAGCTGACCGACGCCGACGCCTACAAGGACGCGGTAATCGCCTACCGCAACGGCCGCCCCGTCATGCTCACCGATGTCGCGAACATCGTGCAGGGCGCGGAGAACACCAAGCTCGGCGCGTGGGCCGACGGCACCCCCGCCATCATCCTGAACGTGCAGCGCCAGCCGGGCGCGAACGTGATCCAGGTGGTGGACAGCATCAAGGCGCTCCTGCCGCAACTGCAGGAATCGCTGCCCTCTTCGCTCGACGTGCAGATCGTCACCGACCGCACCACCACGATCCGCGCCTCGGTGCGCGACGTGCAGTTCGAGCTGCTGATGTCGGTGGTGCTCGTGGTGCTCGTGATGTACCTGTTCCTCGCGAACATCTACGCCACGATCATTCCGAGCCTTTCGGTGCCGCTATCGCTGATCGGCACGCTCGCGGTCATGTACCTGTGCGGCTTCTCGCTCGACAACCTGTCGTTGATGGCGCTCACCATCGCGACCGGTTTCGTGGTGGACGACGCCATCGTCATGATCGAGAACATCGCGCGCTACGTGGAGGCGGGCGACACGCCGCTCGAAGCGGCGCTAAAGGGTTCGAAGCAGATCGGCTTCACCATCATCTCGCTGACGGTGTCGCTGATCGCCGTGCTGATTCCGCTGCTCTTCATGGGCGACGTGGTGGGCCGCCTGTTCCACGAATTCGCCATCACGCTCGCGGTGACGATCGTGATCTCGGCCGTGGTCTCGCTCACGCTCGTGCCGATGATGTGCGCGAAAATGCTGCGCCACACGCCGCCGCCCGAAAGCCACCGCTTCGAGGCGCGCGTGCATGCGTTCTTCGACTATGTGATCGGCCGCTACGGCGTGGCGCTCGAATGGGTGCTCGCACGCCAGCGCCTCACAATGATCGTGTTCCTCATCACACTCGTGCTCACCGGCATTCTCTACGTGATCGTGCCCAAGGGTTTCTTCCCCGTGCAGGACACGGGCGTGATCCAGGCCATCACCCAGATGCCGCAATCGGTGTCGTATGCGTCGATGGCCGAGCGCCAGCAGGCGCTCGCCGCGGAAATTCTCAAGAACGAGAACGTCGAGAGCCTCACCTCGTTCATCGGCGTGGACGGCACCAATATCACGCTCAACAGCGGCCGGATGCTCATCAACCTGAAGCCGCGCGACGACCGCAGCGAAACGGCGAGCGAGATTATCCGCGACCTGCAAACGAGTGTGGCCCACGTGCCGGGCGCGACGCTCTACATGCAGCCGGTGCAGGACCTCACGATCGACTCGACGGTGAGCCCCACGCAGTATCAGTTCATGCTCACCACGCCGAACATCCAGGACTTCACGACCTGGGTGCCGAAGCTCGTGCAGCGCCTGAAGCAACTGCCCGAACTCGCGGATGTGGCGACCGACCTGCAGGACCAGGGCAGCTCGGTGTTCATCGAGATCGACCGCGCGAGCGCCGCGCGCTACGGCATCACGCCCGCGACGGTGGACAACGCGCTCTACGACGCCTACGGCCAGCGCATCATCTCGACGATCTTCACGCAGTCGAACCAGTACCGCGTGATTCTGGAAGCCGATCCGGTTCTGCAGCACTACACCGACGCGCTGAATTCCATCTACCTGCCCTCCTCGACCTCGAGCACGGGCCAGGTGCCGCTCTCGGCCATCGCGAAGTTCCACGAGCGGCCCGCGCCGCTGCTCGTCACGCATCTCTCGCAGTTCCCGGCCACGACGATCTCGTTCAACCTGGCTCAGGGCTCTTCGCTCGGCGCGGCGGTGAAGGCGATCCAGCAGGCGGAAAAAGACATCGGCCTGCCGGGCTCGTTCCAGACCCGCTTCCAGGGCGCCGCGCTCGCGTTCCAGGCGTCGCTGTCCAACGAGCTGTTCCTGATCCTCGCGGCCATCGTCACGATGTATATCGTACTCGGCGTGTTGTACGAGAGCTTCGTGCATCCCATCACGATTCTCTCGACGCTGCCGTCGGCCGGGATCGGCGCTTTGCTCGCGCTGATCCTGACCGGGCACGACCTCGACATCATCGGCATCATCGGCATCGTGCTCTTGATCGGCATCGTGAAGAAGAACGCCATCATGATGATCGACTTCGCGCTCGAGGCCGAGCGCCACGAAGGCAAGCCGCCGCGCGAGGCGATCTACCAGGCGTGTCTGCTGCGCTTCCGGCCGATCATGATGACGACGATGGCGGCGCTGCTCGGCGCCGTGCCGCTGATCCTCGGCTACGGCGCGGGCAGCGAGCTGCGCCGGCCGCTCGGCATCGCGATTGCGGGCGGCCTGATCGTGAGCCAGGCGCTCACGCTCTTCACGACGCCGGTGATCTACCTCGCGTTCGACCGGATCGCACAGCGTCTGCGCCAGCGCTTTGGCGGCGGTTCGCGCGGCGCGGCGTCGTCTTCGTCGGAGAGCTGACGCGATGAATCTCTCGCGCCCGTTCATCTCGCGCCCCGTCGCGACCACGCTGCTCGCCGTCGGCATCGCACTGGCCGGCCTCTTCGCGTTCACGAAGCTGCCGGTCGCACCCTTGCCGCAGGTGGACTTTCCGACCATCTCCGTGCAGGCCACCTTGCCGGGCGCAAGCCCCGAAACGGTGGCAACCAGCGTGGCGAGCCCGCTGGAGCGGCATCTGGGCTCGATTGCCGACGTCTCGGAGATGACCTCGCAAAGCTCGGTGGGCAGCACGCGCATCACGCTGCAATTCGGCCTGAACCGCGACATCGACGGTGCGGCGCGCGACGTGCAGGCGGCGATCAACGCCGCGCGCGCGGACCTGCCCACGAGCCTGCGGCAGAACCCGACCTACCACAAGGTCAACCCCGCCGACGCGCCGATTCTGATTCTCGCGCTCACCTCGCCCACGTTGAGCGCGGGCCAGCTCTACGACTCGGCGGCGACGGTGCTGCAGCAGTCGCTCTCGCAGGTGGACGGCGTGGGCGAAGTCGACGTGAGCGGCTCGGCCAATCCGGCCGTGCGCGTGGAGCTGGAGCCGCATGCGCTCTTTCACTACGGCATCGGCCTCGAGGACGTGCGCGCCGCGCTCGCCTCGGCCAACGCGAACAGCCCCAAGGGCGATATCGAATTCGGTCCGCAGCGCTTTCAGCTCTACACCAATGACCAGGCGAGCAAGGCGAGCCAGTACAAGGACCTCGTGATCGCCTACCGCAACGGCGCGGGCGTGAAGCTCTCCGACGTGGGCGAAGTGGTCGATTCGGTGGAAGACCTGCGCAACATCGGACTCGCCAACGGCAAGCGTTCCGTGCTCGTGATCCTCTACCGCCAGCCGGGCGCGAACATCATCGAGACCGTGGACCGCGTGGTCGCCATGCTGCCGCAGCTCAAGGCGTCGCTGCCCGCCGACGTCGAGGTGATCCCGACGTCCGACCGCTCGGTCACGATCCGCTCCTCGCTCAAGGACACCGAGCGCACGCTCATCATCGCCGTGGCGCTCGTCGTGATGGTGGTGTTCCTGTTCCTGCGCAACTGGCGCGCGACGCTCATTCCGAGCGTGGCCGTGCCCATCTCGATCATCGGCACCTTCGCGGCGATGTACCTGATGGGCTTTTCGCTCGACAACCTCTCGCTGATGGCGCTCACCATCGCGACCGGCTTCGTCGTCGACGATGCCATCGTCGTGCTCGAGAACATCTCGCGACATATCGAAAACGGCGTGCCGCGCATGAAGGCGGCGCTGCTCGGCGCGCGCGAAGTGGGCTTCACGGTGCTCTCGATCAGCGTGTCGCTCGTCGCCGTGTTCCTGCCTATTTTGCTGATGGGCGGCATTGTCGGGCGCCTGTTCCGCGAGTTCGCGCTCACGCTCTCGCTCGCCATTGCGGTGTCGCTCGCCGTCTCGCTCACGCTCACGCCGATGATGTGCTCGCGCCTGCTCGAAGAAGCGCACGAGAAGAAGGAAGAAGGCCGCTTCGCGCAGTGGCTCGAGCGCGGCTTCCAGCGCATGCAGGGCGGCTACGAGCGCACGCTCGGCTGGGCGCTGGCGCATCCGTTCGTCATCCTGCTCACGCTCGTCGCGACCATCGCGCTGAACGTCGCGCTCTACGTGATCGTGCCCAAGGGCTTCTTCCCGCAGCAGGACACGGGGCGCCTCGTCGGCGGCATCCAGGCCGACCAGGCCACCTCGTTCCAGGCGATGAAGGTGAAGTTCGCCGAGATGATGCGCATCGTGCAGGCGAACCCGGCGGTGGAATCGGTCGCGGGATTCTCGGGCGGGCGCGCGACCAACTCGGGCTTCATGTTCGTCTCGCTCAAGCCCAAGAGCGAGCGCAAGATTTCCGCCGACGAAGTGATCGCGCAACTGCGCGGGCCGCTCTCGAACGTGGCGGGCGCGCGCACCTTCCTGCAAGCGGTGCAGGATATTCGCGTGGGCGGCCGGCAGTCGAACGCGCAGTACCAGTTCACGCTGCTCGCGGACAACACCGCCGACCTCTACAAGTGGGGGCCGAAGCTCACCGAGGCGCTGCAGGCGCGCCCCGAACTCGCCGACGTGAATTCGGACCAGCAGCAAGGCGGCCTCGAATCGATGATCAACATCGACCGGCAGAGCGCCGCGCGGCTGAACATCACGCCCTCGCAGATCGACAACACGCTTTACGACGCGTTCGGCCAGCGCCAGGTCTCGACGATCTACAACCCGCTCAACCAGTACCACGTGGTGATGGAAGTCGCGCCGAAATACTGGCAGAGCCCGACCATGCTCAACGAGATCTGGGTCAGCACCTCGGGCGGCACGGCCAGCGGCGCGCAGAGCACCAACGCGACGGCGGGCACGGTGACGGGCCCCACCACCGCCAAGACGGGCGGCACGGCCGCCACCACGGCGACGAGCGCCGCGGCCATCGCAGCCGACTCCGCGCGCAACCTCGCGACCAACTCGCTCGCCGCGAGCGGCAAGTCGAGCGCGTCGTCGGGCGCGGCTGTGTCCACGTCGAAGGAGAATATGGTGCCGCTCTCGTCGATCGCCTCGTTCGGCCCTGGCACGACGCCGCTTTCGGTGAATCACCAGAGCCAGTTCGTGGCCTCGACGATCTCGTTCAACCTGCCGCCCGGCAAATCGCTCTCCGACGCCACCCAGGCGATCTACGACACGATGGGCGAGATCGGCATGCCCGCGACGATCCACGGCAGCTTCCAGGGCACGGCGCAGGCGTTCCAGCAGTCGCTCGACAACCAGCCGCTGCTGATTCTCGCGGCGCTCGCGGCCGTGTATATCGTGTTGGGCATTCTGTACGAGAGCTATATCCACCCGCTCACGATTCTCTCCACCCTGCCCTCGGCGGGCGTGGGCGCGCTGCTCGCGCTGCTGCTCTTCAAGACGGAGTTCAGCATCATCGCGCTGATCGGCGTGATTCTGCTGATCGGCATTGTGAAGAAGAACGCGATCATGATGGTGGACTTCGCGATCCAGGCGTCGCGTGAGGGGCTGAGCTCGCGCGACGCGATTCACCAGGCCTGCCTGCTGCGCTTCCGGCCGATCATGATGACGACCTGTGCGGCGCTGCTCGGCGCGCTGCCGCTCGCGTTCGGGCGCGGCGAAGGTGCGGAGTTGCGCGCGCCGCTCGGTATCTCGATCGTGGGCGGGCTGATCGTGAGCCAGATGCTCACGCTCTATACGACGCCGGTGGTGTACCTGTACATGGACCGGCTGCGCGTGTGGTGGGATGCGAAGCGCGGGCGCGCGGCGCCCGCGGCGCAAGCGGAGTGAGCGAGCGCTCCCTCAGTAGAAGACGGCTGAAGCGTGGCTTCAGCCGTTTTTTTATGCGCGTGCCTGGCGAGGGCGCGGGTGGCGCAAATGCGCAGGCAGGCAACGCACGATCAGGTGCAGCACGAGCGGCACGATGATGCCGTCGTCCACGACACCGGCGACCGGCATCGCGATGTTGAACGGGTCGAGCGCATAGAGCGCGAGCAGCGCCGTGGCGGGCACGAGCCACACGGGACGCCCCGGCTGGCGCAGCGCGTGCCACAGCACGCGCGCATCGCCCTTCACCACATGCCATAGCAACGCGATACGTTTCATCTGCTTTCTCCTTGCGGCTGGCGCGATCGATGCGCTCGCCGACTCAATGCTGCTCGTGACCCGGTGCGTCCGAGCGCGAGGTCCTGATCACGAGCCCATCCGGCGCGAAATGGGCGTTGAACATGCCGTCCCCCGCCACACCGCCTTCGGCCCAGTGCCAGCTCCATACTTCCTCGTGGCTCAGCGCATATTTTGCTACCGTGGCCGGCTTGCCGAGCAGGCGCCGCACTTCGTCCTGCGTCATGCCAGGCACGACCTGAGCGATATTCTGCGCCGTGAGCGCCTGGGTCATCGCCACGAGCTTGCCGTTCGCGTCGAAGTCGAGCATCCACGTGGTGAGGCCGTTGGGCCCGCGCGGGTATTCGAGGCGCTGCGCGCCGTCGTCGTCCTCCCACACCATTTCGGGCTTGCCCGCCTGCCGGCGCACGTCCTCGACCGTCGACACGCCAATGCGCAGGCCGCCGAACGCCATCGAATCGGGCTTGATCGCGTTGACGGCGTCGGCGACCTTTTGCTGGTCGCACGCCGCGAGCAGCGTGGCGCAGACGGCGATCAACGCCGCCGCGATCCAGGGTTTTCGTGACATATCCAGTCTGCGTTGCCGGGAAGTAGTTGGGACAGCGCTGCGCCCGGATCGTTCAGCGCCGCCGCCGCGCTCAGAGTTTTTGCGCAATCGCCAGCGTGAAAATACGCGCCCAGCGCTTCGCTTCGCGCTCGCTTGGCATCGGCAATTGCCAGAGCGGGCGCTTCGGGTCGGCCACTCGCAGCGCCACGTGCCAGCCGTTGGCATCGCGCGCCGCCTGGGCGCCTTGCAGGTCGGCGAAGATATACGCGCCATGCGCGCCGCCCTGCGTCAGCTCGCAGAAGCGCTTGCCCGCCGCGAGACGGGCCTCGCCCCAGGCGCCGGCCACGCGGTGTGTCCAGTCGCCTTCGCCGCGCACATTGGGCGCCACGTCGCGCATCCGGCGCCACACCCAGGCGATGAGCGCGACGAACAACGCTGCGGCAACCACCGCTGCGCCCACGGCAACGCCCGTGCCGAAGTGCGCCGCGATGGCGTTGAAGGACCAGTACGCGCCGTAGACGAGCGCGGCAAAGGCAAGTAGAACGACGACGATCGGCATGCGAGGAATCCGTGCGGCGGGAGAGAAAAACCAGGGCGAAACGCGGAGGGACGACTGGGACAGATCGCGATGCGGCCCGCGCGCGTGGTGGGCCTCATGGCTTACTACGGTTTGCGATGACTCGCGATCCCTACTGCTGCGGATGCTGCGCGGCCCACTCCTTCAAGGCGCGCAACGTGTTACTCACGTGCTGGTCCGGCGACAGGCTCGTGTATTCGTAGATGATCTTGCCGTCCGGCGCGATCACATACGACACGCGATTGGCCATCGACTCGTGCAGCGGCATCGACGCGTCGTACGACTTGATGATCTTCGAGTCTTCGTCGGCGGCAACCGGGAACTTGCTGCGGCACTCGCTCACCGAAAACTTCGTGAGCGTGTCGATGTTGTCGTGCGAAACGCCGATCACGGTCGCACCGTACTGCTTGTACTGATCGACCGCTTCAGCGAATTCGTGCGCCTCGATCGTGCAGCCCTTCGTGAACGCAGCCGGATAGAAGTACACCACCACTGGCCCCTTCTTGAGCTCCGAAGCGAGCGAATAGGTGTAGGTCTTGCCGCCCAGCGATGCCTGGGTCGTGAAGTCGGGGGCGGAATCGCCTGGCTTGAGCGTTGCCTGCGCAGACAGCGTAAAGAGCGCAAGCCCGGCGCAGACGAGCGCCGCGGCTCCCGCCGCAAAGAACCTCGGTTTCATGTCAAATGCCCTCGAGTTGAATCGCCACGCCGGCGCGCGTTTTGCCCGCGGGTCTTGCCCATCATGCAAATGAGACGCATGACGCCGCGACGATACCGATATTGGATCACACAATTGCGGCACTCGCAGCGCGTCCCCGCGGGCGCAAACCTGACAAGCTGTATTCAACCCTCGGCATAAGCCGTGAACCACGCGCCGGCCCACAGGTTCAACTCGCCGAGCAGCGGCGGCGTGAGCGCATTGAACATGCCCCCCGCCTCGCGCGCGAGGCGCTGCGCGCCGTCGTGATCGCCGCGCTCGGCCGCGGTCGCGATGCGCAGCAGCGTACCGAGCTCGCCGCGATGACCGTCGACGGCCTCGACGATCTCGCGTGCAAGGCCGAGACGATCGAGCGTGTGCTCGGGCGTCGAGCCGACCAGCACGTGCACGAGCGAGAAGATGCCGGTCATGAAGGCGGCATCGGCAAAATCGGGGTCCTGCGGGCTCAGGCTGCGCGCGGCAAGTTCCATGAAATGCGAGCGCGTGCCCGCGAGCTGCACGAGCGGGTCCGAGCCCCACGGCAGGTCGCGTCCGCTCGCGTAGAGCAGCAGTTGCGCCCAGCGCGCGATCTGGCGCGTGCCCGCCGCGAGCACCGCTTCGCGCAGCGACGAAATCGGCCGCCCCGGCGAGTACGCGCTCGAATTGACGAGACGCAACAGTTGCACCACTACGCCGGGGTGGCTGCGCAGTTCGCGCTCGAGTTCAGCCGTGCCGACGTCGTTGGCGACCAGCGCGAGCAGGCGCACGAGCGCGAGGCGCGACGCGCGCACGCGCGGCGCGCGCAGCACCTGCGGGCGGGCGAAGAAGTAGCCCTGAAACAGCTCGAAGCCGAGCGACGAGGCCAGCTCGAAATCCTCGCCCGTCTCGACCTTCTCGGCGATCAGCGTCTTGCCGTGCGCGGCGAGGCTCGCGACGAGCCCAGGCAATGCCGCGCGCTCGGTCTGCAGCAGGTCGACCTTGATGATGTCCGCGTAGGGCAACGCGCGCAGCAGGTTCTCCGTGATCTCGCACACGTCGTCGAAGGCAATGCGGTAGCCGGCGCGGCGCAGTTGCGCGAGACGCTCCAGCACCGCGGCGTCGAAGCGCACGTGTTCGAGCACCTCCAGCACGAAGCGGCCCGGCGGCAGCAGATGCACGATGTCGTCGAACAGCAACTCGCGGCTGATATTGACATAGCCGTAGTGACGGCCAAGCACCGCGGGCACGCCGAGCTGGCCGATCGTGCGGGTCATCACCTGGGCCGTGGCGAGCGCGTCGTCGTCGACGTCCGCGCGGTTCTGCGCGCCGCCGCGGAACAGCAGCTCATAGGCGTTGAGCGCGCCATTGCGATCGAGAATAGGCTGCCGCCCGAGATAGACGAACGGCTGCGGACCCGTTGATGACCCGGTAGCAAGGTCCGGTTGTGAAGCTGACGGCATAGAAGGCGCGGAACCAGGGGTGCCCCTGCCCGCATCGTCTCGCGCAGCCTCGCTTGCCGGCGCGGCAAACGCTGACGATGAATCGGACATGGCGGATGACTCGTACGGATGGAATGGCCGGTAATGGCCGCCGACGCGCCGGGCCGCCCCTGCGGCCCGCAAGACGGGCGCTTCACGCGCGCCGACCCATCGCGCATGGCGAACGGCGTCTCGACCGGCGCCACTTTAACCGAATCTGGACGCCACCGCACCGATCTCCCGTCACGTTTATGCGTTAGGTGTTTTTTCGGTCGCCGCGGCTAAAGATTTCCCGTCCCGGGTCGATAACTTGCTCTGATGGGCGGCTTCAGCCGGACGTGGAAACCGGCCGGGATGCCACAGACAAACAAAGGGTTGCCAGCGACAGACATGGAAGCGAACAGGATCTCCGCGCCCCGCGAGGGCTGGTTGCGCACGGTCGTCGACCGGTTTTACGCGCTTGCCGGCCTCAAGGGCGTTGCCGGCGACCCGCCCATGCCTGGCGACGCGAACGCCTCACATGCCGCGCAGGCGCAGAGCGCGGCGCGCGCAGCCGAAACAGCCGACGACAAAGCCGCCGCGCCGCTCGTGCCCCCCTCGCCTCCCGCCGCCGAACCCGACTACGCCGACGCCGTTTCGCTCTCGTTCGAGAACACGGCCGCCGCGGTGGACTTCCTCGTGCACGTGGACGCGAGGCTGCACTTTCTCTACGTCTCCGACGCGAGCCTGCGCTTCGCGGGATATCACCGCGAGTTCCTGCTCGGCGCGACGCTCGCCGACATCGTCACCCCCGAGCATCACGAGCGCCTCGAGGCGCTGATCGCGCGCGCCGCGCACAGCGGCGCCGTGGAAAAGGACACCATCGACCTCGTCAAGGCGCTCACCTACCCGCTTCCCGTGGAGCTGCGCGTGCAGCGCGCCCAGTATGGCGAGACGACCGGCTTCGCCGTGGCGGGCTTCGACGTCTCCGGCTGGCAGGGCACCGAGGCCGCGCTCACGCACGCGCTCCATCACGATCCGCTCACCGGTCTGCCCAACCAGACCGCGCTCGCGCCCGAGCTGCAGCGCGCCCAGGCCGACGCGGACCATTTCGGCGTGCCGGTGGCGCTGCTGCTGCTCGACCTCGACGACTATCAGCGTGTGAACCGCGCGCTCGGCTACGACGCCGGCGACGAGCTGCTGCGCGAGACCGCGCGGCGCCTCACCCACCTCGCGCTGCAGGGCGAGATGATCGCGCGCATCGGCAGCGACGAGTTCGCCATCCTGATCACGCCGCAACGCCACGCCGCGCCCGACGAAGTGCGCGCCGCCGCCGAAGCGCTCGGCCGCCGCCTGCTCACCTCCATCCTGCAGCCGTACTCGTTTCGCAACCAGCCCGTGCACCTTTCGGCGAGCATCGGCATTGCCTTCCATCCCGACCAGCGCACGGACGCCTCCGGGGCGGGCGAGGGCGAGGCCGATGCCAGCGCCGACACCACGCCGCTCATCCGCCGCGCGGACCAGGCGCTGCAGCAGGCCAAGGCGATCGGCGGCAACACGCTGACGTTGCACGTGCCCGTCGACGATCCCACCGACGCCATACGCCTGAAGCTGGAGTCGGACCTCTACGACGGTGTGCGCAACGGCGAATTCTCGCTACACTTCCAGCCCATCACGAGCAGCGCTTCGCGCGGCGTGGTCGGCGTGGAGGCATTGATCCGCTGGCAACATCCATTGCACGGTCTCGTGCCGCCATCAACGTTTATTCCGCTTGCGGAATCCGTCGGCCTGATTAATTATCTCGGCAACTGGGTTTTGAAGGCTGCCTGTATGCAACTGACCCAATGGGACGAGCAAGGCATCGAGCTGCAGTACGTGGCGGTCAATGTCTCGCCCCAGCAGTTCCGCAATCCGCGGTTCAGGGAAAGTGTCGAGGAGGCGATCGAGCTCACCGGGGTCGACCCGGGCCGGCTGGTGTTCGAGATCACCGAAAGCCTGCTCATGCACGATCCGCAGCATGCGAAAACGCTGCTCGAAGAGCTCACCTCGCTTGGCATTCGCTTCGCGGTGGACGACTTCGGCACCGGGTATTCGAGTCTGGCGTATCTGCAGCGCTTCCCGCTCTCGAAGCTGAAGATCGATCGAAGCTTCGTCGAGAACCTCATCACTTCGCGCAACGATCAGGCGATCGTGAACGCGGTGGTGGGGCTCGCGCGTACGCTCGATCTCGAGCTCGTGGCAGAGGGCGTGGAGACGGAGGCGCAGCGCGAGCTGCTGACGAACATGGGTTGCGAGCATATCCAGGGATGGCTCGTCTGCAAGGCGCTGCCTTCAGAAGAATTGCAGCAGCGCTTCGTTTCGGGTGCGTTGCACGTGCACGAGGTGCAATGATGCGGGCATCGCAAACAGCAGGGCTTTCGCGAAATTGACATGGTTCAGATGGTAAAGGCCGTCCTGCTAGACCGCTTGTGGGCCCGCATGAATGAACGCGGGGACTTCCCCTTGCTGTCGCAATCGCTGCGTACCACAGTCGCGGCGATGACCAACGACGATTACGATTTCAGCGCGCTCGTGAAGGTCGTGCTCTCGGATTTCGCGCTCACGCAGAAGGTGCTGCGTCTCGCGAATTCGGCCATGTACATGGCGTTCGGCGGCAACATCACGACCGTCACGCGCGCGCTGATGGTCCTCGGCATGGACGCGGTCGGCCATCTCGTCGTCGGCCTGAAGATCGTCGATCACTTTCACCACAGCGCGCCGCGCCGCATCGACGCCAAGCTCGAACTGAACCGCACCATGCTCTCGGGCTGCGTCGCGCGCAAGCTCACCGAGCACGGCGACCTGCGCGCGGGCGAAGAGGCCGTGGTCTGCACGCTCATGCGCCAGGTGGGCAAGCTGCTCGTGGTGTTCTATCTCGAGCCCGAGTGGGACCAGATCCGCCGCGAGATCGACGAAGGCGCGAGCGACGACGAGGCCTGCCTCGAAGTGCTCGGCGTGACCTTCGAAGAGCTCGGCCTCGAAGCCGCCACGCGCTGGCGCCTGCCCGACACGATCCGTGCGGGCATGCGCCAGTACGACCCGGCCGACAAGGAACCGCGCGACGTGCAGTGGCTGCGCGCCATCACCAACTATTCGACGGAAGTCGCGCGCGTGCTGACCACGCAGGGCCTCTCCGAAGAGATGCGCGAGACGCATATCGCCGAGCTGGCGCAGCACTACGGCCGCGCGCTCTCGACCGATGCCGACGTGCTCGTGCAGATGAGCCTCGCGCTTGCGCGCGAAGAAGCCGAAGACGGCGTCATGCGCGAGATCGTCGAATTGCGCGCCAATGCCGACGCCATCGCTCGCGAAGCGCTCGATCCCGAGGCGCGCATTGCGGCCGGCGTCGAGGACCTGCGCGCATTGCCGGCGGACAGCGCGCTGAGCACCGCCCTCACGCTCGCGACCGAAACCGTGCTCGCGGGCCTGGGTTTCGCCCGCAGCGTGGTATTCGTGCGACGCGGGGCGAACATGTTCGAGGCGCAGCACGGCTTCGGCCCGCACATGGGCGACGTGCTGCCCAAGCTCGCGTTTTCCGCCGCGTTCCAGCCCGACGTGTTTCACCTCGCCATCGCGAACAAGGTCGGCATTTTCATCGAGAATGCGCGCGATGCGAAGATACTCGCGCGCCTGCCCGGGTGGTATCGCTCGAGCTTCGACGACGCGCGCGCGTTCGTCCTGCTGCCCGTGGGCGCGCCTGGCGTCGAGCCCGTGGCGCTGATGTACGGCGACTGGCTCGTGACCCAGGAGCCACGCCGCATTTCACAGAAAGAGATGAGCGCGCTGAACGATCTCGCGCAGCAGCTCGCGCGCTTCTTCACCCACGTACCGCTAACCGCCTGACTCCGACTGAGTCACGACTGCGCGCGGCGCCGCATCGCTTTGCGGCACCGCCCCGCCCGCTCAATCCTCGATCCGCTCCAGCCCCTCGTCTTCCGCATCGCGGCCGGACGTGCCTGCCCATTCCGCGGCCGTGAGCGAGATCGCCGCGACCGTTGCGGCGTCGAGCGGCTCGAGTTCCGCGCACAGCGCGTCCACACGGGCCCAGTCCGCACGCTCCAGCGCCTCGGAAAGTTCGAGCAGCCGCCCGAGCGCGCCTTCACGCTTCACGATCGCCGTGCGGATCGGCTTGGCCAGCGTGAGCACTTCGAGCGTGCTTTCGAGCGGACCGCCGAACACCGCCTCGACGAACGAGAACACCCCCACGAGGAACGCCGCGTCTTCCTCTTCGAGATGTGCCTTGGCAAGTTGCGTCACCGCGATCTCCATGAAGCGCGCGCGCGTGGCCACGAGTTGCAGCAGCGGGTCGTCTTCGGCGGCGATCTTGCGGCCGTCCGCGTAGAGCAGCAACTGCGTCCAGCGCGCGATCGCGTTGGTGCCGGTCGCATTGATCGCCTCGCGCAGCGTCGTCACCTTGCGGCCGATGTTCATGCTGCCCGAGTTGGCAAGCCGCATCAGATGCATCACGAGCACGGGGTTGAGCTTCAGCTCCGCTTCGAGCTGCGCGACCGTGGGCTCGGCCGCGAGCAGATGCAGCAGGTTCAGCAACGCCTGGCGCGGCGCGCTCGAGCGGCGCGCGCCGCCGTGCGGTTTCGCGAAGAAGTAGCCCTGGAAGCGGTCGAAACCGAGCTCGTGCGCGCGCTGATAGTCGGCCTGGGTCTCGACGCCCATGGCCACGAGAAGCTTGCCCGCCGCCTTCATCACGCTCGCGAACTTCGGCAGCACCGCGGGCGCGATCTCGCGGATATCGATCTTGATGGCGTCCACATACGGCAGCAGTTTCGCGAGCGACTCGTCCGCCTTCGACACGTGGTCGAGCGCGAAGCGATAACGACGGCGGTGCAGTTCGACGAGCCGCGCGATCAGATCCGCATCCGCGCCGATGTCCACGGGCAACTCGAGCATGACGCGCTCGGGGCTCACGCGCTGCAGACTGTCGTGAAAAAGCGCGTCGCGAGTCATGTCGAGCCACGCGGGATGGCCCGCGAGCGAGGCGCGCAAGGCGGGTGCGGCGAAGCTTTTGAGGAGCGCGGTGCTAGTGGCGGAAGGCTTGGGCGGCAGGCCCGAGGCCTGGTCTTTGGCGGCCGCTTCGGCCTCTTGTGCGATTTCGGCGCTTTCGCGCCGGTCCACGAGGCGCGGCGACGTCTCGAACGCACAGAGGAGCCCCTCCCGGTCGAGCATCGGCTGGCGCGCGAAATACACGTCGATGGGCGGGCCGGCTTGTTCCGGCGACTGCGTGCTGCCCGCGACTCCCGACATCTGCGGCCGGTCTGCGGCGTTCAAGCTCATGGGGTCCCCCGCGCGGCGCCGCGCGCATGGCGGCGCCCTGGTCTTGTTTCTTGGCATGCCGCAACCGTTTGCGCTTGGCACAGATCGCGCACCCGACGCGGCACTTTCTTGGCTCGATTTTATCCTGGCAAGTAAGGCGCGGAAATGAAGTTCTGCGCAATCCGCGGGATTTTTTTGCAGTTTTTGCAGTGCCACACGCGTCGCTTGCACCGCGTTGCCGCTCGACGCACGAACGATTTGATACGCAATCCGAAGCAAAGACGCGAAAAAAACCCGACCGGCTGGATTTCGCCCAGCCGGTCGGTCTATCGGCGGTACTGGTCGATTACTTGAGCACGACCTTCACGTCGAAATACTTCGCCGCGATGCGGTCGATCGTGCCGTCCGCTTTCAGGTCCTTGAGCGCACCGTTCAGCGCTGCCTTGAGCGCCGCGTCGTTCTTGCGCACACCGTAGCCCACGCCCTCGCCGAGCAGCTTCGCATCAACGACCTGCGGGCCCGCGAACGCGAAAGCCGCGCCCTGCGGCTTGTTCAGGAAGCCCTTGGAAGCGGCTTCGGCGTCCAGAAACGAGGCGTCGAGGCGGCCCGAAACGAGATCCGCGTAGATCTGGTCCTGCGTCGGGTACGGCACGACGTCGACGCCCGCGGGCGCCCACTTCGCTTTCGCGTAGGTCTCCTGGATCGTGCCCTGGAGCACGCCCACGTGCTTGCCCTTGAGCGACTCGGGCGTGGGCTGCAGCGTGCTGCCCTTCTTCGCGATCATCTGGTTCGGGATTGCGTAGATCGGGTCGGTGAAGTCGATGGCCTGGCGGCGCTGGTCCGTGATCGACATGTCGGAATTGATCGCGGCGAACTTGCGCGCCTGCAGCGCCGGAATCAGGCCGTCGAACGAGTTTTCCACCCACACGCACTTTGCCTTGAGCTTCGCGCAGACGGCATTGCCCACGTCGATATCGAAGCCCTGCAGTTCGCCCGCGGGCGACTTCGATTCGAACGGCGCGTACGACGCCTCCACGCCAAAGCGGACTTCCTTGATATCGGCGGCGTGTGCGGCCCCTGCCGCGCCTGCCGTCATGGCGGCCGCGCAGAATGCGAGCGTTGCCAGCTTGTTCCAGTTCGTCTTCATCAGTGTCTCTTTCCAGTCAGATTGGGTGCGTCGGCGAAACCCGTTCTTGCAGCTTCATGGTTGGATTCGCGGCTAGAAAACGGCTTGCCGGCGCCGGCACAGGATCGCTGCACCAAAAACACGGCTCAATCGCGCGCACCGTGTGTGGTGCACCGCAACAACCGCGAGGGCGCGATTGTACCGCGACGGCGCCGGCGCCCCGCCGCGCGGGCGGCAAGCGGCGCAAGGCGCGCCCGCGCGCGGCTGAGCGACCACGCAGTGCGTTCGAACATGCAAGTGGGTGTCGTGGATGCGCAAGCGCGTGACAGCGCGTGCGCTCGCGGCTAGCGCTCAGGCGAGCGCGGCGAGCGTTTCGCGGGTCGTATCGACGACGAGCAGGCCCGCGCGCAAGCCCGGCTTCACGCCCGGATTCGGAAACACGATGCGCTCCTCGTCGTGCTGCACCACGTAGCGGTAGGCACCGTCTTCCGCCAGCACCTCGCCGCGCGCGAACGGCGTGAAGTTCGGCACGTCGGCGGCCACGTTGAGCTTGAGGGCCGCGCTCTGCTTCGTGATCTGGCCGATCACCGTGAAGATGCGCGGCATCTGCGCGCCCTTCGGCAACGACAATTCTCCCGCCACGAGACGGCGCACGGCGGCATCGGCGCCGGCGAAGCGAGCCAGATCGTTCTGGCCGAACGGACGCACCTTGCCCAGTTCGAGCGTGCAGGCGAGCGCGCCACACGTCTCGGCCGTAAACGACGACAAGGTCGCGCCCTTCTCGGTGTGGATCAGCACGGCCGCGATGCGCGCGTCGGCGAGCCATTCGAGCATCGCGCGCGCGGGCGGCTCGCCCGTGTGCGGCAGCAGCGCGAACTGCTCGAACGCCGAAGCGCGGATCGCCGTATGCATGTCGAGGTGCCAGCGCGCGAAGGGCGCAGCCGCAGAACTCGCGGCCTTCGCGAAGAAACGCTGCGCCGCCGCTTCGAGCGCCGCGGCGCGCGGTGCCTCGCGGCTCGCCGGCACACGCGCATGGCGCCCGCCGAACAGGCGGTTGAGATCGTCGTCGAGATAACGCTCGCCGGCACGCATCGCGCCGGCATTGCCGAGCACCGTGAGCACGCGGCAGGCGAGCGGCGAGCGGCCCGCCGCGATGTCGGCCACGAGTTGCGAGAGCAATTCGATCGGCGCAGTCTCGTCGCCGTGTACGCCTGCCGAAAGCAGCACGCTGCGCGTCGTCTCGTCGATGTGTGCCGGCTCCAGCTCCACCACGCCCTCGTCGAGCCATTGCCAGCGCACGCCGCCCGCGCATTCGCCGCGCGCGGCTTGCGGCGTGGCCGGGCGCGAGCCCGCAAGCGTGTACGCGAGAAAATCCGCAAGCGGGCTATCAGCGCTGGAAGTCATAGAGCGATCCGAGGCCGAGAATCTGCGTGAGTTCGTCGAGCGCCGTGCGCGACTCGACGAGCAGCGCCGGATCGGTCAGATCCTGCGGTGCGAGCCGGTCGCGATAGTGCCGCTCGATCCAGCCGTCGAGGCGCGTGAAGAGCGCGTCGTTCATCCACACGCCAGGCGCCGTCGCCGCGCGCTCTTGCGCGCTGAGCACCACGCGCAGACGCAGGCACGCCGGGCCGCCGCCGTTCTTCATGCTCTCGCGCAGGTCGAACACGAGCACTTCATCCACCGGTCCGCTGCTCGCGACCAGTTCGTCGAGATAGATCGCCACGTGCGGATTCTCGCGGCATTCCTGCGGCACGACGAGAATCTGCGTGCCATCCGCGCGGCTCAGCAACTGGCTGTTGAAGAGATAGGACGACACGGCGTCGCCTACACTCACGCGCGCCTCGGGCACTTCGATCACGTGGAACGGTGCGTCGTGCGCCGCGAGCTTCGTGCGCAGTTCGTCGTAGACCGCCTGCTGGTCGACGAACGCGCGCTCATGGCAAAACAGCGTGCTGCGGTTGCCCACAGCGATCACGTCGTTATGGAACACGCCTGCGTCGATCACGTCCGGATTCTGCTGCGCGAACACCGTGCCGGCATCGGTCAGGCCGTGGCGCTGCGCGATGGCGCGGCTCGCCTCGAACGTCTGCCGCGCCGGGAAGCGCTTGGGCTCCGGTCCGCGGCGGTATTCGCTGCGCCCGTACACGAAGAACTCCACGCCGCGCTCGCCGTACTGTGCGCTAAAACGCGTATGGTTGGCCGCGCCTTCGTCGCCGAGCGCGGGCGTGCCGGGCAGCGCCTCGTGCACGACGAAGTGCGACGGGTCCGCGAACACCGTGGAAAGCGTGCGGCGCGTGGACTCGTGCTCGATCGCCCGATGCAGCTTGCTGCACAGGTTCGCGGGCGTGAAGTGCACGCGCCGGTTGGGCGTATCCGCCGAAGGGCTCACCGTGGCCGCATTCGCGGTCCACATCGCCGACGCGGAGCTTGCCGCCGCGAGCAGTTCGGGCGCTTCTTTCGCGGCGCGCGCGATCGCTTCGGCATCCTTACCGCCGAAGCCCAGCTCGCGCAGCAGCCGCATGGACGGCCGCTCCTGCGG
Source organism: Paraburkholderia sp. BR10936 (assembly GCF_040965735.1). Taxonomy (NCBI): domain Bacteria; kingdom Pseudomonadati; phylum Pseudomonadota; class Betaproteobacteria; order Burkholderiales; family Burkholderiaceae; genus Paraburkholderia; species Paraburkholderia sp. BR10936. The sequence continues at coordinate 14,694 of NZ_JBFRCM010000010.1, read as the reverse complement.
CGGCAGCACGCCTTGTGCGAAGCCGAGGTCGGCGAGCCGCTTCATCTTGCGCAAGCCCTGCTGCGCCGCGGCGCGCGGGTTCGCGACGGACTTCTCGTTACTCTGCGAGGCGACGTTGCCGAACGACAGCCCGGCGTAGTTGTGCGTGGGGCCGACGAGTCCGTCGAAGTTGGCTTCAAGGGTTTGCATCGTCGTTCCTTAGAAGTGAAGACCCGGCGAAACGCTCGCGGGCATCTGCAATTGCGCGCTTTCCACCGAGGCCATCGGGTAGGCGCAGTAGTCGGCGGCGTAGTACGCGCTCGGGCGGTGGTTGCCCGAGCGGCCCGCGCCGCCGAACGGCGCGCCGCTCGACGCACCGTTGGTCGGCCGGTTCCAGTTCACCACCCCCGCGCGGATCTCGCGCGTGAAGCGCTGCCACAGCGCTTCGTCGTCGGCGAGCAGACCCGCCGAGAGGCCGTACGCCGTATTGTTGGCCTGCGCGATGGCGTCGTCGAAACCCGCGTAGCGGGTCACCTGCGCGAGCGGCCCGAAGTGCTCCTCGTCGGGCAGATCAGCCACGCCTGTCACGTCGAGAATCGCGGGCGTCACGAAGCCGAGCGCCGGGTCGCGCTGTGTCATCGGCAGCAAGGCGCGTGCGCCGCGCTCGAGCAGTTGCGCCTGTGCACCCATCAGCCTGGCCGCCGCGCGCGCCGAAATCACGGCGCCCATGAAGGGCTGCGGCTCGGCGTCGTACTCACCCACCGTGATGCGCGAACTGACTTCGACGAAGCGCGCGAGGAAGCGCTCGCCGAATGCGTCAGCGGGTACGAGAATGCGGCGCGCGCACGTGCAGCGCTGGCCCGCCGAAAGAAAAGCCGACTGGATCGTGTGATGCACGGCGGCGTCGATATCCTCGACCGGCGCGACGACGAGCGGATTGTTGCCGCCCATCTCCAGCGCGAGCACGATCTCGGGCCGTCCGCCGAACTGGCGATGCAGCAGCGTGCCCGTATCCGAGCTGCCCGTGAAGAAGAGCCCGTCGATCTGTTTGTGATTCGCAAGCGCGATGCCAGTGTCGCGCTCGCCCTGCACGAGGTTGAGCACGCCTGCGGGCAAGCCGGCTTCGCGCCAGAGTTCGACCGTCACGCGTGCTACTTCCGGAGCGAGTTCCGATGGCTTGAACACGACCGCGTTGCCCGCGATCAGCGCCGGCACGATATGCCCGTTAGGCAGATGGCCCGGGAAGTTGTACGGCCCGAACACGGCGACGACGCCATGCGGGCGATGACGCAGCACCGCAACGCCATCGGCCATCGGCGCGCGTTTCTCGCCGGTGCGCTCGCCGTAAGCGGTGATCGAAATCGCGACCTTCGCGGCCATCGACGCCGCTTCGGTGCGCGCTTCCCAGAGCGGCTTGCCGGTCTCGCAGCCAATCGCCTGCGCGAGCGATTCCTTCTTTTCGGTGACGAGCGCGGCGAAGCGCTGCACGATCTCGCAGCGCGCTTCGAGCGGCGTTTGCGCCCACGCGGCGAACGCGCGGCGCGCGGCGTTCACGGCGCGATCGACGTCGTCGGCGCTCGCGGCATTGCCGCTCCACACGGTCTCGCCCGTGCCGGGGTTGCGCGAAGCGAACGCGGGGCCCGAGGCCGCGCACCATTGTCCATCGATGTAAAGCTCGTTCATGGTCATCCCTGTTTCTGCTTTGTTGCGGGGCCGAGCACGCGCACCGGATCGCCCGCCGCGACGTTCAGCGCCGCCGCTTCCGTGGCGCCCAGCGTGAACACACCGTCGTGCACGACTCCCGGCGCGAAACCCACGCGAAAATCGCCGAGCGACGTATTGGATACCAGTGAGCGCACGCCCTCTTCGGCATGCGCCTCACCGATCTCGACCGGCACGACCACGCTGTCGCGCACCGTGCGCAAGTCGACGATATGGCATTCGAGCACCGGGCCCGCGTCGAAGATATCGACGTGGTTTTCATAACGCAGCCCCTCGGCTTCGAGCATGCGGCGCGCAGGAATCGTGTCGGCATGCGTGAGGCCGACGCACGCCTGTGCTTCCTCGGGCAGCAGCTCGACGTACACCGGGTAACGCGGCATCAGCTCCGCGAGGAACGACTTGCGCCCGTGCGAGCTGAGGTAATCGGCAGCGTTGAAGTCGATTTGATAGAAGTGCGAACCGACCGCGCGCCAGAACGGCGATGTGCCTTGCGCGTCGAAATGGCCGCGCAGTTCCGCGCACAGGCGCTCGGGAAAGCGCTCGCGAAACTGTGCGATGAACATGAAGCGCGAACGCGACAGCAGGCTGCCCACCCCGCCCGTGCGATAGCGCGGCGAAAGAAAGAGCGAGCACACCTCGGCGTAGCCCGTGAGATCGTGCGAGATATTGAGCGCGCGCATGCGCGTCCAGATGCCGAGCTCCTGGCTTGCGTGCACCACCGTGCTCACGCGGTAGTTGTAGAACGGCTGCTCCAGGCCCACGGCCGTTTCGATGCCGCAAACGCCGGCCACATCGCCCGTGGCCGTGTCTTCCATCACGAAGAAGTAGCCGGCTTCGCGCGGCGCGGCTTCGCCTGCGAGCGTGCGCCGCGCGCGCTCGATGCGCGCCTTGAGCGCCTCGCGGTCGGGCTTGAAGGTGGTGAGGCCGGGCCCCGTTTCCTGGGCGAGCGCGACGAGCGCGTCCACGTCGCCCGTTTGCACGACGCGTACCACGATCATTGTGCATCTCCCATATAAGCGTCCTCAGTTTGCGGGGTGGCGCGATACAGCGGCGCGCAGCGCACCGGCTCGCCGTCCTGCACGCCGAGCACGGCGCGCGCGCTCGCGTCGAGCGGCGCGATGATGCCCGCGCCCTTCTCGCTTTCGGGCAGCGTCGCGAGCACGCAGCGGAACTCGCCCGCGCGCTGGCTCGCGACCAGATACGCCGCGCCTTCCAGGTTCGTAGCGCCCGCCGCTTCACGCACCGTGCGCATCTCGTTGCCGGCGACCGAGGCCGTGCGGTCCACCTGCGCGGTCAGCACCGGGCCCGCATCGAAAATATCGACGTAACGATCCGGCTCGAAGCCCTCTTCCAGATGGATCTCGTAAGCGAGCAAGGCGCTCGGATCGGGCTCGCCGAGCACACGCTGCGCCGGCTCTGGCAGCAGCGGCACATAGAGCGGATAAGCCGGCATGACCTCGGCGATGAAGGTGCGGCTGCGTCCGCCCGAGGCCAGTTCGATGTCCTTGAAGTCGCGCCCGAAGAACTTGCGCCCCACGGCTTCCCAAAAGGGCGAGGCGCCCGTCTCGTCGGTCACGCCGAGCAGCAGCGAGAACACTTCGGGCGTGAAGCGCCGGCGGTTCATCGCGACGTACATCATGCGTCCGCGCGACATGAGATGCGCGGCCGCGTCGCCGCGCAGCGTCGGCTCGATGTAGAAGCCCGCGAGGCGGCTCTTGCCCGTGAGTTCGTGCGACATCGTGAGCGCGTGAATCTTGCGGTTCACGTGCAGCTCGCGCGACGCATGAATGAGCGCGTCGTTGCGAAACGCGTAGAACGGCTCGGCGTAGCCGGCCGCCGCCACGATGCTCGAGGTGCCGACGAGCCGCCCGGTGGCGGTGTCTTCGAGCACGAACAGATAGAACTCCTCACCGGGGAAGTCCACGTCCGCGCGAAATGAATCCTCGGAAAGCGCGATGCGCGCTTCGAGCGCCGCGCGGTCGTGCGGCAGCGAATGCAGCACCGGCTGCGCGGTACGCGCCATGTGGGCGATCGCGTCGAGATCGGAAAGCCTGGCGGGGCGAACGAATAGCATCGTCGGTCCTGTGTGTGCGCTGGGTTGCGGCTGGGTTGCGATTTAGCGTGCGCCGATCACATCTGCGCAGGCCTGCTCGAAGCGCGCAAAGCCTTCGTCGAGGTCCGCTTCGGGAATGATGAGCGAGGGCGCGAAGCGCAGCACGTCCGGCCCGGCAATCAGCATCATCACGCCGCGATTCGCGGCCGCCCCGTTGAAGTCCTTGGCGCGGCCCGCAAAGCGCGCATTCAGTTCGGCGCCGATCAAGAGCCCCTTGCCGCGCACTTCCTTGAACATGTCGAAACGCTCGTTGAGTTTCGCGAGCTTGCCGCGAATCGCTTCGCCGCGTGCACGCACGCCCGCCAGCAGCGCCGGATCGCTCACGAGCTCGACCACCTTGCCCGCGAGCGCGGCGCCCAGCGGATTGCCGCCATAGGTCGTGCCGTGCACCCCCACCTTGAAGTGGGCGGCAATCGCTTCGGTCGTGAGCATCGCGCCAATCGGGAAGCCGTTGCCGAGCGCCTTGGCCGTCGTGAGGATGTCGGGCGTGACGCCCGTCTCTTCGTAGGCATAGAAGTGGCCCGTGCGGCCCACGCCCGTTTGCACTTCGTCGAAAATCAACAGCGCGCCGTGCGCATCGCACGCCTCGCGCAGCGCGCGCAGGAACGCGGGATCGGCGGGAATCACACCGCCCTCGCCCTGCACCGGCTCGACGATCACGGCGCAGGTCTGCGCGCCGATGGCGCGCGTGGCCGCTTCGATGTCGTTGTACGGCAGATGCGTGATGCCGCCCGGCACGGGGCCAAAGCCTTCCGAATACTTGGGCTGGCCGCCCACGCTCACGGTGAAGAACGTGCGGCCGTGGAACGACTGCGTGAACGAGACGATCTCGAACTTGTCGGCGCCGTGCCGATCGAAGGCCACGCGGCGTGCGAGCTTGAGCGCCGCCTCATTGGCCTCCGCGCCCGAGTTCGCGAAAAACGCGCGGTCGGCGAACGTGAGCGCTTCGAGCTGGCGCGCGAGACGCAGCACCGGCTCGTTGGTGTAGCCGTTGCCGATGTGCCAGAGCTTGCTGCCCTGCTCCTGCAGCACGCGCAGCAGCTCCGGATGCGCGTGGCCGAGCGAGGTCACGGCGATGCCGCAGGCGAAGTCGATGTAATCGCGGCCCTCGGTGTCCCACACGCGCGAGCCGACCCCGCGATCCGGCACGAACGGCGCGGGCGAGAAACACGGCACCATCACTTCGTCGAAGGTCTTGCGGCTCACAGTCTGGTCGTTCATGGCGATTCCTCTATTACTCAGTGCGTGTCGAATTCGGGGTCGGTGTGCGTTCGGGCCGCGCCCTTTCGCTTAGTTGGCTTTGCATGAGACGGGACCAAGCGCTCAAGCGCCAGGTCCCGTCGACACCTGTGCAGTGTAGGCAAGCTCGCGGCAAACGTCTTGCGCAGGCGCGACGCGTTTTTTCGTACGGAACCTGCAAGTCCGCGCGTTTGCTGCGCCGCGGCCAGTTTCACTGGACTTCCGGGGGCTCCACGAGCGCGCCCGCGCGCGGCTCGGCGGCGGCTCCGCCGTGCTGGCGCTCGATCCAGTTGCGGCGATCCTCGCGCGGCGTCACGCCGAAACGCTCGCGATACGCATTCGAAAAATGCGCAGCCGACGAAAACCCGCACGCGAGACTGATCTGCACCACCGACTTGCTGGTGCGCTGCAACTGCGAGCGCGCCTTGGCAAGACGCAGGCCCAGGTAGTACTTCGACGGCATCGCGCCGAGGTACTGGCGAAAGAGCCGTTCGAGCTGACGACGCGACACACCCACGAGATTCGCGATCTCGTCGGTCGTGAGCGGGTCCTCGATATTCGCCTCCATCAGCTTGAGCGCGTCGTTCAGGCGCGGGTGCCGCTCGCCGGGCGCGGTCACGAACGGAATGCGCTGGCGCTCGTCGCCGCTGCGCAGCGTGCTCGCGCCGAGCGCGTCGGCGATGCGCTCGGCGAGTTCCGGGCCGTGGTCGCGGCCGATCATCGCGAGCATGAAGTCGAGCGTGGCCTGGCCGCCCGAGCAGGTCGCGCGGTCGCGGTCGATTTCGTAGATGTGCTGCGTGACGATGGTGCGCTCGAACTGCTCGGCGAACTGCTGGAAGGTCTCCCAGTTCGCGGCCACGCGGTAGCCCTGCAACTGCCCCGCCATCGCGAGCCACCAGATGCCATGGTGAATGCCCGTGACGAGCGGCGTGCGCTGCCCCACGCGCGCGAGACTCGCGAGAAAGAGCCGGTAGTCGGCGAACTGCTGGTAGCGCTCGGTCACGACGATGAGCCAGTCGGCCGAAACGGCGTCGCCGAACGCGCAGTCGGCGGGCCACTGCGCGCCGCCCGCGAGCGGCACAGGGCGGCCGTTCCACGAGCACATCTGCCAGCGGTACAGCGCGCGGCCGTCGATCTCGTTCGCGAGATTGAGCGCGTCGACGATCGGGCCCACGCCCGACATCGAAACCGGCGGGAGCGCGACGATCGCCACCTGGGTCGTGCGGCCGGCGCGCGCGAGCGGCGCCTGGCCCCCGGGCGCGGCGGCCGGAACTGAAGCGGGAGGAAGAGCGGCGGAACGGACCATCGGCAAGACGCGGCGCGAGACTGAACGCGCCGCTTACTTGAGACTGCCGGAGAGGAACTGGCGCAGACGATCGCTCTTCGGCGCGCCGAGCACATCGGCGGGCGCGCCCTCCTCCTCCGTGCGCCCCTGGTGCAGGAACATCACATGATTCGAGACGTTGCGCGCAAAGCCCATTTCGTGGGTGACGACGATCATCGTGCGGCCCTCGTCGGCGAGCTTTTGCATCACCTTGAGCACTTCGCCCACGAGTTCGGGGTCGAGCGCCGAAGTCGGTTCGTCGAACAGCATCACGTCGGGATGCATCGCGAGCGCGCGCGCAATCGCCACGCGCTGCTGCTGGCCGCCCGAAAGATGCGACGGATATTGCTTCTCCACGCGGGGCGCGAGGCCCACTTTCTCCAGATACTGCCGCGCGCGGTCCTCGGCTTCCTTGCGCGGCACGCCCAGCACGTGGATAGGCGCTTCCATCACGTTCTCGAGCACGTTCATGTGCGACCAGAGGTTGAAGTGCTGGAACACCATCGCGAGCTTGGTGCGGATGCGCTGCAACTGCTTGTGATCGGCCACGTCGAGGTCGCCGTTGCGGCCCGCCTTCGTGCGCACGGCCTCGCCGTCCACGACGATCTCGCCCGCGTTCGGCTTCTCGAGGAAATTGATGCAGCGCAGGAAGGTGCTCTTGCCCGAGCCGCTCGCGCCGATGATGCTGATCACGTCGCCCTTCTTCGCGTCGAGCGAGACGCCCTTGAGCACCTCGTTGTCGCCGTAGCGCTTGTGGATGTCGCGCGCGACGAGCTTGCTATCTGAGGATTGCGTCTGAGCCAAGATGGTCTCCAGTTTCCGGTGAATCAGCGGGTGCGCACGGCGAGATGGCCGAGCCAGCGTTTTTCGGCGCGGCGGAACGCGGCCACCAGCACGAACGATACCGCACAGTAGATCAGCGCCGCGAGGCCGAACGACTCGAACGAGCGGTAGGTGGCCGAGTTGGCGTCGCGCGCGACCTTGAGGATGTCGGGCACCGTCGCGGTGAAGGCCACCGTGGTCGCGTGCAGCATCAGGATCACTTCGTTACTGTACAGCGGCAGTGCGCGGCGCAGCGCCGAAGGCAGGATCACGCGCCAGTACATCGTGAACGGGCTCATGCCGTAGGCGCGCGCCGCTTCCACTTCGCCGTGGGTGGTCGCGCGAATCGCACCCGCGAAGATCTCCGTCGTGTACGCACAGGTGTTGAGCGCGAACGCGGGCACGGCGCAGTTCAAGCCGCTGCGAAAGAACGCGTCGAGCAGCGGCTCCGAACGGATGAATGCGAGACTGTACACGCCCGTGTAGATGAGCAGCAACTGCACGTAGAGCGGCGTGCCGCGAAACACGTAGGTGTAGAAGCGCACCGGCAGCGAGAGCCAGCGGCGGCTCGAGACGCGCGCCACGGCGAGCGGCACCGCGCACACGAACCCGAAGGCGACGGAGATCACGAGCAGCCACAGCGTCATCGCGAGGCCCGAGACATGCTCGCCGTCCCAGTAGAGGAACGCGCGGCCGAATTGCTGGATGATTTCGTTCATGACGGCCTTGTCCTCAGAGTTGCGCGTGACGCACGCCCACCGAATAGCGGCGTTCGAGCCAGACGAGCGCGAAGTTCGAGAGCGTGGTGATCGCAAGGTAGATGAGCGCCGCGATCACGAGGAAGAAGAACAGGTTGAAGGTGCTGCGGCCCGCGTCCTGGGCGGCCTTCACGACATCGGCGAGACCGATGATCGAGACGAGCGCCGTTGCCTTCACGAGCACCTGCCAGTTGTTGCCGATGCCGGGCAGCGCGAAACGCATCATCTGCGGGAAGAGGATGCGGGCGAACACGCGCGCGCCGCTCATGCCGTAGGCGTGCCCCGCTTCGAGCTGGCCGCGCGGCACTGCGAGAAACGCGCCGCGGAACGTTTCGGTGAAGTACGCGCCGTAAATGAAGCCGAGCGTGACGACGCCGGCCACGAACGGATCGATATCGATCTGCGCCATGCCGAGCGCGTCGGTGGCCTCGTTCACGCCGATCTGGATGCTGTAGAAGAGCAGCAGCATCAGCACGAGGTCGGGCACCGAGCGGATCAGCGTCGTGTACGCGGTCGCCACGGCGGCGAGCGGCCGGTTGAACGAGAGCTTGGCCGCCGCGCCAGCCAGACCGAGCAGCACGGCCACGCCGAGCGAGAGGAGCGAAAGTTCGATGGTCTGGATCGTGCCGGCGAGCAGCACCGGGCCAAAGCCGTAAAGGATCACGCGCGTCTCCGGAACAAAGTTGTTTTGTCGTTTCGGGCGGCCTCGCGCGGCACGTGGGCGCCGCTGAAACCGATAACTGGCGCGGATCGTCTCAGTGCAAAATGGATTGCTCAAACTCGTGCGGCGCGGATATTGCAGTGCAGCATTGCCGCGCGACGCGTCGGCGCGTGCGGATCAGGCCCGCACAGCCGCGGGCGCGATGCTTTTGAAAGGCGAAAAAAAATGCCCCGGCACGCGAGGCGCGCGGGGCATTTACGCAAGTTTGGGGTCGCTTTTTCGATAGGCGCGCGATGTGCGCGCGCCGGCCCCGGCGGAGCTTATGCGGCGCGCGTTTGCGTGCCGCGTGCGCTGCCGGTACGGGCGTTCGCGCCGAGCAGCTTTTCGGCGAGCGCGCCGAACAGCAGGCCGATTGTGGTCCAGAGAATGAACTGCATGCCGATCGACACCGTGCGGAACTTCCACAGCAGCACGGCCGGGAACGCGGCGGGCACCTCGTTGATCGTCGGCAACGCGAGCTGGATCGCGCCGATCACGACGACGAACAGCACGAGCGCCACGATCGAAGCGTTCCAGAGGCCAAGGCGCGGCACGAAAGCGGCGCGCACCTTGAGCGAGAACACCGACACGGCGATCGAGATCGCGATCATCAGGAAAAAGAGCCCGGTGCGATAGCCGATCGTCTCCGGGTCGCCGACCGAGGGCGGATTCGCCGGATACTTGATGTTCGGCACCAGGTAGATCGCGACGAACGCCGCGAGCGCGAGCCAGGCCGAGAGCGCGCGCGGCGAAAGACGCCCCACGCGGCCATTGGCATACGCGAAGACGAGCGCAAAGAGTCCGCCGATCGACGCGCCATAGACCATCACGCCAGTGAAGAGACCGACGCTCGCCTGGGTCTTGCGGCTGACGATTTCGGGCTCAGGCGCTTCGCCCTTCGCGGCGTCGGCTTTCTCCTCGAAGGAGATCGCCTGATCGACCTGGGGCTCGCCTGCGATCTTCGCGAAGCCGAACGTGAGAAGTCCCGCGGCGATGCCTGCGAGCATGCCGCGCACCAGCAACTTGCCAACCATGGTCAGCTCCCGGTCAGTGGCAGGGGAAGCCGAGCAGATGGCGGCCGTCGTGAACGAACTCGTGGACGTACATGCCCGGGAAGATCGACGTGGCGCCCTGCTCGGCGCCCACGAAGTACAGGGCCAGCAGCAGCATCAGGCCGCCGAAGATCGCCCAGGGCAGGATGTCTCGCAGCGCAATGGGCGCCGGCGCGGCCGGGGCGTGCTGCAAGGGGAATGAGGTTTCGGACATGCTGACTTCTCCTGGGGTTACGCGCCCCGCTAGTCGTTGAAAGAGTGGTTCACGACGCGCAGGTCTGACTTCCGTTGCTTCGATGTTTTCGACGGCAACCAGTTACAGTGGCGCGACCGCGCCGGACTTGCACCGGCTTCCGCGTGTCGTGGAGCCCGTATTCTACGCGCTGCGGCGGCCGGCCGCGGCCCGGATGTCAGCCAAAGAGTAGTGAAGCATAAGGAAAAGCATGTCGACGACACTCTGGCTGGTGAGCCATGCGGCGAACGCTGCGCTGCGCTCGGGCACGTTCCCGCACGTGCCTGAAGTGCCTGTTGCGGGTGAAGACGCCGAAGCAGCGCTCGACGCGCGCGCACTCGAGGCGCTTGCCGCCTGGCGCGAGCGCTGGCACGCGGGGCTGGCCGGTAGTAATCGCAATGGCGAGGCGACGCGTGCGCTCACGAGTCCCGCCGCGATCGCCCGCGCGAGCGCACGCGCGGCAGGCTTCGCCGGGGCAACGCCAGCTGAAGCGCTCGCCGAAGCCGCCTTCGGTGCATGGCAAGGCCAGCGCCTGACGGATCTCGCGCGCGAAGCGCCCGAGGCCCTTGCGGCCTGGACGCGCGATCCGGGCTTTCGGCCGCCAGGCGGCGGCGAATCGTTCGACGATGTCCGCGCGCGCGTCAGCGCCTGGCTCGATGCGGTGCCCGACTCGGGGCACAACGTGGTCGCCTTCACGCACGCGAGCGTGATCCGGGCGGCGATTCTTCACGCGCTGGGCGCGCCGTCGGCGGGGTTTCGCTCGATCGAAATCGCGCCGCTTTCCGTGACGGCCCTACGCCGCACAGAGCACGGCTGGGTTTGGCTCGCGGCGATGAAGTGAGGACCGGAACGGCGCTACCGCCCTGCCCTCGCCGTCGCCGGCATTCTGGATCGGTAGCCAGAAGCGCTCTAGTCCAGCCCCAGCTGTGCCTTGATGGCCGGCATCATGTACTGCACGGCTGCGCGCCCTTCCTCGATGGCGGGCGCGGCGCGATGAAAGTCGAAAATCCCCATGCCGCCCAGGCGCGGCTGGATCAGCACGTCGGCGGGCTCGCCTGCCAGGCGGCTGCGCGTAATGCGCACCTGCATGATGTCGATGCTCTGGGCCACCGAGCTCAACACGGAAGGCGCACGCGTGCTAGGCGGCGGCGCCACGCGCACGTCCGGACCGCCAGCCGCGCCGGGGCCTGCAGGCTGCAGCCAGCGCGGAAAGCGCTTGCCATTGCGGCGCAGGAGCGGTTCGGGCCCCGCTTCGCTGTTTTCGGCACCATTGGCGCCGCCGCTGGCCGCCACGGCGGCCGATGCCGCCGTCGCCGCGTCGCTCGCCTCCACGGGCAGCTCGCGCGGCATCGTGTCGATCGCACCGCCCAAGTCGCGGCCGTTGAGAATGTCGTGATTGAGGTCGATCGCGATCACGGTGTCGGCGCGCATCGCACGCGCGGCGGATACCGGCACGGGGTTGCTCAGTCCGCCGTCCACGAGCCACACGCCGTCATGCCAGATCGGCGTGAAGATGCCGGGAATCGCGATCGAAGCGCGCACGGCGTCCACCACGCCGCCTTCGCGCAGCCAGACTTCGCGTCCCGTGTCGAGTTCGGTAGCAACCGCCGTGAACGGCAGCCTCAGGTCATCGATCGAGCGGCCGTTGAACTGGTGCGCAAACAGGTCGATCACTTTGCGCCCGCCGAGCAGCCCGCCCGAAAAACGCAAGTCGAGCAGGCGCACCACTGTCTGCCAGGTCAGCTTGCCTACCCAGTCTTCAAGCCAGTCGAGATCGCCGTTCGCATACACCGCGCCGACGAGCGCGCCAATCGACGTACCGCATACCACGTCGGGCTTGATGCCCGCTTCCTCGAGCGCGCGAATCGCGCCGATATGCGCCCAGCCGCGCGCAGCGCCACCGCCGAGCACGAGTCCGACACGCTTGGGCCGTCGCCGGTTCATCATGCGCGCCTCCTTGCGTGGCCCTGGGTCGACTGAGTCAACGCAGTCAGCGACCGCGGATCACGTCCGAGCGCGAGGTCGTCGTGACCCGCCCGTCCGGTCCGAAATGCACATTGAAATACGCTTCGGGCGTCACGCCCCCTTCCAGCCACTTCCAGCTCCACACCGTCTCCTTCTTCAAGCGGTAGCCGGCCACTTGCCCGGGTTTACCGAGCAATCGCCGGACCTCGTCCTCACTCATGCCGACGCGGATCTTCGCGAAGTTTTCCGCAGTAAGCGCCTGAGTAATGGCCACGAGCCGCCCGTTCGGACCGATGTCGACCATCCAGGTCTTGAGGCCCTGCGGGCCGCGCGGATATTCGAGGCGGCGCGAGCCGTCGTCGAACACGCGCTCGGTCTCGGGCTTGCCCATTTGCTCGCGCACCTGCTCGAGCGTGGAAACGCCGGGAGTGAGGCCCTTGAGCAGCAGCGCGTCGGGCTTCACGGAATCGAAGAACGCCTTGAATCCCTGCCGGATGGTATCGAGCATGGCATCGAACTGGCGATCGTCGCAGCCGGAAAGCGTGAACGCCGCCGTGGCGGCGCACGCGAGCGCGAGCGAACGCGTGAGTGAAAACGTGGGCTTCATGTCCTTGCTAACGCATCAACATGGACTTGCGTCTACGCGCGCCGATCCGGCGCGCATCGACATGCCCACAATGTACCGTCAATGGACCTGATCGTGCTGCGAGTCCCGCTTCGGGGTCGGCGCGCGTGCGGACGCGCTCGCCGCGGCGGGCAGCGCGTCAGCAGTCTGCGCGGCGGCCTGCGCGCCGTGGCGCATGGTGCGACGCGTGCGAACGATTTCCGCAGCCTGCCACGAGAGCAGCGCGAGCACGCCGAACACCACTTCGCGCATGCGCTTGACGAGCGCGAGCGAGAACGCCACGTCCTGGCTCACGCCAAACAGCTGCGCGAGCAGCACCACGGCGACTTCCTGCACGCCGAGCCCGGCGGGCACCATGAAGGCGGCATGACGCACGGCCTGGGTGATGGCTTCGATGGCGAGTGCATCGCCCACCGTCACCGGATGGCCGAGCAGCGCGAGCGCCCACCACGTCTCGAACGCGCCGAGCATGTAGCCGGCGAGCTGCCAGAAGAAAGCGCGAAACATGAGGCCCGTGCGCGACATCAGCGCGTCGAGATCGGCGTCGAGCTGCTTGCCGTCGATGCCGAGCATGAGCGGATTGTCGGCGCCGAGCAGCTTCGCGGCCCAGCGTTCGATCGCATGGAAAACGCCGCCGCGACGCACCAGCAACACGGCGAGCACGGGCAGCGGCGCCGTGAGCACGAGCGCCAGTGCGATCGTGGCGATGGTGCGCAGCGAGCCGCCGGCGCCGGTCGCCGCAACGATCAGCACGACGCCGAGCGCCGAGAACGCGTATTGCACGGCAATCGTCACGAACACCTCGACGATCACCGAAGCCGTGACCTCGCTCGCATTGCGCACCTTCCAGCGCGCGAGACGAATGCCGACGAGTTCGCCGCCCACGCCGACCACGGGCAGCAGCCGGTTCACTGCCTCGCGTACGGTCGCGGTCCACCAGAGGAAGCTCAGCGGTGCGCGCTTGTCGAGCAGGAGGCGCCACGCATGCGCGTCGAGCAGGAGCGGCAGCGCGTGGAACGGCACGAGCCAGAGCAGCATGGGGCCTGCGGTGCCGATCACGCGCAGCACATCGTGCGCGCCGTTATGGACGACGAGACCGATCAGGATGGCGATCCCGGCGGGCAAGCCCAGCCATTGCAGCCACTTCATGACACCTGCACCTCGGGGCCGCGCGACGCAGCGGGATCGGAGCCCGAAGCCGCGCCGAAAAACACGTCGGTGAAGCCGCCCCGGCGCACGCCCGCTTGCGCGAGCGCTGCAGCCACGCGAGGCGAAATGAGCGCGCCGAATTCGTCGGCGTGGCGATACGTCTGCATCGACGGCGTGATGGGCCCTTCGTGCGCATCATCGGCGAGCGCCGGGTGGCAGTAGATCTCGCCCACGCCCCGCGCCGGCAGATGCGCGAGCGCGTCGAGCACGGCGGCCTCGTCCATTGCGCCCGTCTTCGCGATGCCGACCACGTAGTCGTTGTGCGCGACGCCCGCACGCGCGAGCCGCGCGCGCACGAGCGCGAGCCAGGGCTTGAGCGCGAACGGCGCGCCCGCCTCGAGCGGCAAACGCATCGCGCGCAAACCATAGTCGCGGCCGATCTCGAGAATCAACGCGAGCACCGTGGGATGCAGATGAAAATGCTTGTGCGTGTTCACGTGATCGAGCGCGAGCCCGGTCGCCGCGAACGCTTCGAACTGCGCGCGGATCTCCTTCGCGAGCTGCCTGCGCACGTGCGGCAGGAAGAAGAAGCGCACGCCGTCGCGGACCATGTTGTCGCCGAAACGCCCTTGCGCGTCGACGAGTGCGGGAATCTGCGCGCGCGGCAGCATGGCCGCACCGTCCGCCAGCACCAGATGCAGCCCGACGCGCAAACCCGGCGTGCGGCGCGCCCGTGCCACGGCGTCCGCCGCGGCGGGCGCGGCGACCATCAGGCTCGCGCAGTCGAGCACGCCCTCGCGATGCGCGCGCTCCACCGCCGCATTGACCCGCTCGTGCAGGCCGAAGTCGTCGGCGGTGAAGATGAGCGCGCGCGCATCGTGAGACGAGCGGTCCATCATGCCTCGTGTGCGCGCAGGAAGCGGAAGAACTCCACGCCTTCGCGCAGACGCCGCTTCATCATGTCCCAGCTCGTGAGCATCTCGCGCACGATCTCCCAGATCTTCGACGGCCGGA